>JAGVAE010000003.1 GCA_020060565.1 Candidatus Woesebacteria bacterium
GAGCGGGAGAAACTTTTATTTTAAATACCCTCCCAGTAAGTTTGGTTTTATACCCTTTTTTAATTTACTTTCCAAGCCATTCATATATTTCTTAAGAAAGTGGGACATCAAAGCTTCCAAACGACCCGACAAATATGTTGCAATTTCAAATGAAGTTAAAGACAGGATTAAAAAATATTACAAAAGAGACTCTGAAATTATTTTCCCCCCTGTTGATATTCCATCTTCACGCCTCAAAATATCTAAAAACAAAAAACAGGGAAGATATTTTTTGATTGTAAATAGACTAATTCCCTATAAAAGAGTTGATTTAGCAATCAAAGCTTTCAATAAATTAAAACTCACCCTTTATATAGTTGGTTCTGGAAGTGAAGAGGTAAAACTAAAAAGAATGGCAGAGGATAATATTAAATTCTTGGGACAAGTTAACGACATTGAACTCCACAATCTTTATATGAATGCCAAAGCACTAATCATGCCCCAAATTGAGGATTTTGGAATAGTCTCACTGGAAGCTCAAAGTTATGGAGTTCCTGTCATAGCTTTTGGTAAAGGTGGAGCAAAAGACACAGTAATAAACGGAAAAACTGGAATGCTTTTTGACAGGCAAAATATAAATAGCTTAATGCAGGCAGTTAAAAAATTTGCTAAAATGCGTTTTAGTGAGAGAATAATAATTAATAATGCTAAAAGACATTCTTTCCAGGTTTTCAAAAAAGGATTACAAAGATCACTTGTATGCTCTAATATTGGCAGGAGGAGGAGGGACACGACTTTGGCCGGTAAGCAGAAATAAAACCCCTAAACAGTTCCTAAAACTTTTTAATAATCAAACTCTTACTCAGATAACAGTTGCCAGACTTCAGAAAATACTACCTTTAGACAGAATATTTATTGTAACCGTTTCGGATGCTTACAAAAATGAAATACTTAAAGAGATTCCCAAATTTCATAAAGAAAACATTATAGTGGAACCCGCAAGACGTGAGACAGGACCGGCGCACGGACTAGGTGCTATTCACATTTACAAAAAAGATCCAGATGCAGTTATTATTACAGAAGCAGCAGACAGAATTGTGCGTCCATTACCCTTATATCTAGATACCTTACTGGATGCGGCCAATGTTGCTTATTCGGAAAAGATTTTAATTGCTATGGGGATTGAACCACGCTATCCACATACGGGATTGGGTCACCTAAAGAAAGGTAAAAAGCATAAGAAAGTTAGAGGTACAGATTTCTTTGTACTTGATAAATTTGTTGAAAAACCACCCCCTGAGCTTGCTAAGAAATATACTGAATCAGGTGACTACCTTTGGAATGCTGGACAGTATGTTTGGAGGGCTGATACCCTGCTTACCTCATTTGAAAAGAATGCACCGGATATTTACAAAGTTCTCAAAAATATAGAACCTCACGTTTTTCACAAAGACGCAGAACACATTTTAAAAGAACAATATAAAAAAATGCCTTCCATTTCAGTGGATTACGCAATCTCTGAGAAAGAAAAGAGTTTTTTAGTTGTGGCTGCTGATTTTTATTGGACAGACATTGGAGACTGGAAAGAAGTTTGGGGAAATCTGCCAAAAGATTCCCGAGGAAATGTGATAATCTCAACCGCCGGAGATGGAGGAGAAGTAATTAACATTGATTCAACAGATGCATTAATCCACACAGATGGACGTGTTATTGCTGCCGTTGACGTTGACAATCTTATAATTATTGACACCAAAGATGCCCTTCTGGTTACAACAAAAAGTCGCGCCCAAAGCGTTAAGAAGGTCGTCGAGAAACTTAAGGAAGAAAAAAGAATGGATCTTCTCTAAAATATATGTATCTCATTGTAAAACGAATAATAGACATTGTCTCCTCAACTTTCTTAATTATTCTTTTTTCTCCAATAATGTTTGTTACAGCAATTATTATAAAACTTACGTCAAGTGGCCCAATACTTGTTGAGCCAACAAACGCACACATGAAGAGAATTGGAAAAAATGGAAAGGTTTTTAGACTTTTTAAATTCCGTTCAATGCCAGTTAATGCCGATAGTCTTCTGACACACGATCCTCGATTTAAAAAACTTTACAGTGAATACAAAAGATCCAGTTTTAAGCTTCATGATGACCCTCGTGTGAATAAATTTGGGAAATTCATAAGAAAATACTCAATCGATGAGACTCCTCAGTTCTTTAATGTTTTGAAAGGAGATATGAGTTTGGTAGGACCGAGGCCTTATCATGCAGATGAGTTGACTGAACAGCAAAAGATATATTCAGGAACAGAACAGTTTGTACGCGACACCCAAACTGTTAAACCTGGAATTACTGGTTATTGGCAGGTATCAGGTAGAAGTGACATAAATTTTGATAAAAGAATAGAAATGGATGCTTTGTATGCAAAAAAGAAGTCGCTACTTATGGATATTTTTATTATTCTCAAAACTCCATTTGTAATGATCAGTGGAAAAGGCGCTGTTTAATGTGTATCATATATTATAATGACTGCCGACGAATTAAAAATACCCCATATCGATATTCCTGAGGAAAAATCTGAATCTATATTAGTCCCTGAAATGGAAACAAAAGGGGAAATGGTGGGTGCAATGGGTGGGGAAGTGCCGCAACAGAAAGTAAACCAAATGAATAAACCAATTAACAAAACGGGTAGTCTGGCTACAAAAATCGCACTTGGATTTCTAGCATTTATTGTTTTTCTAATTGTGGCAGCTGGAGTTCCTGCATTTTTGACATACCAAAAAGGAATGGTTCTTTACAAATCAGTCAAGAATTTGCAAGTGGCTGCAAAATCACAGGATTTGTCTCAAATCAAACCTCAAATCATATCCACTCAAAAATCACTCAAGGAATTAAAATCATCTTACAAATTTTTATCTTGGACGCAAATAATTCCCTTTATTGGAAGTTATGTAGCGGACTTGGGCCATACTATTAATGCAGCAGAAGCAGGGATGGAGGCTGGAACAATAGTTTTGACAACAATTGAACCATATGCCGACCTTCTTGGATTAAAGGGTGCAGAAGGTCAACAGGCTGCACAAGATTTAGATGGAGCAAAAACCGCTCAAGATAGAATTGACTTTATTGTTATGAGTTTGCCAAGCCTTCTACCCCAAATAGATAACATTGCAGAGAAGATGAAAATAGTAGAGAGTGAAACCTTACAGATTGATGCGGAAAGATATCCTATCGAGTTTAGAGGTATAAAAGTTAGAGACTCTATTAAGACTGCACAAGATTTAACTGATCAAGCATCCAACTTACTAGTAAATGGTAAGCCTGTTATTGAAAATGCTCCATATCTTCTTGGAATGGATTCCCCAAGGACTTATTTTGTTCTTTTCCAGAATGATAAAGAATTGCGCCCAACCGGAGGATTCATGACTGCCTATGCAATCATGAATGTTGATAAAGCAAAGTTTGATCCAACCATAAGCGATGATATATATAATTTGGACGCAAAATATCGACCCAGCATAGAAGCTCCGGATCCAATTGTTAAATACATAAAAGGGCCTTATGTATTATCCAAGAATTTACGCTTAAGAGACATGAACTGGTCACCCGACTTTGTTAAAAGTATGGAAATGGTTATTCCTGCGCTAACAGAGGCTGGCGTAAAAGATATTGATGGGATAATAGCAGTTGATACACAAGTCCTTGAGAGTCTTCTTGATGTGATAGGGCCAATTGGGGTTCCAGGTTTTGGGAATTTCAGTACTGAGATAGACCCTGAATGTAATTGTTCTCAAGTTATACACGCACTTGAAGCTTATTCGGATGTTGAAGGTCCAATTATTTGGGATCCTTTAACTGGAAAGATAATTCAACGCCCCGCAAATTCTGAGAATAGAAAGAAAATTATTGGGCCTTTGATGAATTCTATATTAGCAAATGCCATGGGTCAGCCAAAGGAAAAATTAGCTCCTCTTTTTTCGGCGGCTTTCAATTCAGTAATGGAAAAAAATGTTTTATTTTATCTTAATGATGAAAAAGTTCAGAAAGCAGTAGCTGACTTTGGAATAAGCGGAGTAATAAGAGATTATGATGGAGACTATCTACATATTAACGATGCCAATTTGGGTGGAAGAAAATCCAATTTATATTCTACTCAAGAAGTACAACAAGATGTAAAAGTGGCATTAGATGGAACAGTAACCAAGACAGTAACAATTACTTATAAGAATCCGGAAAAACAGGATGGTTGGCTTAATTCTGTTTTACCCACTTGGGTTCGGGTTTACGTTCCAAAAGGGAGTACATTGGTTGCCGCGGACGGATTTGAAACCAAAGCAGAACCATATGAAGATTTAAATAAAACTGTGTATGCGGGGTATTTCCAATTGAGGCCAGAAGGGGTTTCAAAAATTACTCTCCAATATAAATTACCGTTTAAAGTAAAAGGTCAATACACTCTCATGATTCAAAAACAACCAGGTGCAAAGGATTATCTTTATACTCTGAATGTAGGTAAAACTACTCAGGAGTTCTTCCTAAAAACAGATAAAGAGATTAAAATTGGTCTCTAAATGAAACCACATTCTTATACTTCAGAAGGAATTGTTCTTGGCAGAAAAAATTATGGTGAAGCAGACAGGATTGTTTCAGTTTATTCCAAAAACCATGGCAGAATTTCTTTAATGGCAAAAGGGATAAGGCGTCCCAAGAGCAGAAAAAGGGGACATCTGGAAATATTCTCATTTTTTAACTTTCAAGCAAGTGTTGGACATGGAATTGATTTAATGACGGAAGCAGATATTACAGATGATTTCAAGGAAATTAGAAAAAGTCTTCCTAAAATTTCTCTGGCCTATTATTTTATGGAAGTGGTAGGAAAGATAACTCATGAGAACGAAAAAAATCAGGAACTGTTTGATTTAATTCTCTCATCATTAAATAAACTAAAAGATGAAACAAAACTCAAAAAATTTAGATATGAATTTATTGGAAAACTTTTAGTTTTAATGGGCTATTGGCCGGATAAAAAAATATTGACAAATCCAGATAAGGTTTTAGAAGAAGTTATTGAAAAACAAATTTCCTCCGTAAGAGTAGGTAAGAGAGTGTTAAAATAGTTAGGATGGATACCAAGAAAATATTATTATTTTTGATTACGGCGCTTGCTCTTGTTTTATTTTTCTCATACAAACTAACTTCTGTTCCGTCTGGTATCACAATTGACGAGGCTTCATTTGGTTACAATGGAGTACTTCTTGCAAGAACACTTCATGATGAAAACAATAGAAAGCTTCCCATATTTGTTTTATCTATTGGAGGATCTGATTGGAGACAACCTGTCACTCAATATTTAACAGCGGCTACTTTTAAAGTCTTTGGCCCATCTCTGATGAATTTAAAGATGGTAACCGTAGTTATAGCCGTTTCTTCCATCTTTCTTCTTTATTTTCTTGCCAAACACTTATTGGGAAATGTTGGGGCAATAGTTTCTTCCATCTTTCTTGCAACAACTCCAATATTTATGGTTCACTCCCACCTTGCTCTTGATAACATCGCGCCAGTTCCTTTTGTAATCCTTTGGCTTTTAGGTCTGTATTTATTTACAAAATCAAAGAAAAAATATTGGCTAATTATCTCTGCAGTTGCATTGGGAATTAGTTACTACTCTTATAAATCAATGAGGATATTCGTTCCTATTTGGACTTTGCTAAGTTTGATTTATTTGGCCAAAGAAAATCTAAAAAAAGCAGTTAAACCAATTTTATTTTTTTCTTTTAGTATTCTTCCCTTTTTTGCAGTGATTCCAGTTTTGGAATACTTATATGCTGGGGCTGTTCTCAATAAAATTAATCCTGAGATTAATAGTATTTACACTTTTGTCAGTTTTTATTTCTCAAATTTTGATCCTTCATTTCTATATGTAAAAGGAGACGTATTGCTCTTTCATTCCACGGGTAGGCATGGAATGTATTTGCTTGCCTCACTTCCATTTTTTGTTGTTGGACTTATCACCTCTTGGAAAAAAAGTATCTATTGGAAGTTAATAATTGCTTCATTTTTCTTGGGTCCTTTAATGTTTGGTTACATTGGAGAAATCCATAGGGCAAGTAGACTTCTACCACTTATTCCTTTATATGCACTAATTACTGGATCTGGATTTTTGTATCTTTGGCAAAGAAAATCAAAGATACTAATTGGGATTTTGGCAGTATTTTTTGCAATAAATTATTTTGACTTTATTCATTACTACTTAGGAAGTTACGCAAATGATACAAAAAACATTTTTTTCTGTTTCAAGTGTATTGATGGGGGATTTAAAACGCTTAAAGAAGAATCAAAATCACGAGAATTTACACCATATGTCGATGAGGTGATCCTAAAAGGACTTAATCCGACCCGTGATTTTGCAAAAACAATATATTTTGAAACAGCGCTAAATAGTTGGAACGGGGATGTAAAAAGTTTATTAAAAAATGTAGTTATTATGACTGATAATGGTAATGTGGAGGATTTGAAACAAATCAATCAGTTTGATAGATACTATTTTTATATTAAAGAATAATAACTATTTAATTCCTTAAAGCGCTGGTGTGGTGATGGGTAGAAAATTCAGCAGTTAAGCCGCTTAGATCATCTTTTAATTCAGAAATTTCAAATGAAAGCTTTTCGGTGTTTTTATCAAGCTTGTTGTTAACTTTATCAATTTCTGGTTTTGTCATTTTCGTATAAAATTCAGATCTAGCTTCAAATTGATCATCGTTTATTTGTTTCCGAAGACCTTTGCCGAATTTTCCTAACCGTTTTTCTAAGCTATCATTTGTTACAAACCCAGCCCGTTTCATGGCTGAAATTAAATTGGGAATTGTTATTGTTTTGGTGTCTTTTGCCATGTTTCTATTTAATACCGTGGAATGCATACTGTCAATTGCAATAAAGCTTTATGGGACAGGCAATATATAATTAATGTACAATATTCTATTATGCAATATTTTGAGGTGATTTTTGACACTGAAACAAAAAAGTTTTTTGATGAAGCAACAGGTTATGATGCTTCTAAGCTTGGGGTTTCGATCTGCTCTGTTTATAGTAGGATCCTGGATAGTTCATTTCATGAAGTCCAGGGCAAGATGCAGTCATTTTGGGAAGCGGATTTTTCTAACATGTTTAGGCTGTTTGAAAAGGCGGATAGAATAGTTGGTTTTAACTCAATCGGCTTTGATATACCCGCACTCTCACCCTATCTTCCTTCCCATTGGCCAAAACTTAAGCATTTTGATATTTTGAACGAGATAAAAAAAGTTGAAGGAAAAAGAGTTTCCTTAGATTCACTAGCTAAGGCAACATTGGGTAGCAAAAAAAATGACAGTGGAGAAAATGCTATTAAGTATTGGATGCAGGGTACTCCTGATGCACTTACCAAACTTAAAAAATATTGTGAAATGGACGTAAAAATTACTACCAGAATTTATGATCATGCTAGAGATAATAAGCTATTAAAATACATAGATTTTTGGAATGAAACACATGAAGTAAGATTGGACTTTGATTATCCTAAAACCGACCCCATTGCCCAGAATAGTTTGTTTTAAGTTATAATCAAACAATGAGAGCTGTCGCCCAGATCTTATTAACAATAATTTTTATAATAACATTATTCCTTGGCCTTGTTACGGCTTCATTGAAATTTCAACTGCTTAACTACAATTTTTGGAACACTACTTTTCAAAAACATAACGTCTATCAAAATCTTGCAACAGTAAGCAAAGACTCTTTTGAGCATCAAATCACAAAAGAAGGTGGAAACAAAGACGACGTCAGAATTTTGACTGATCTGATCACCCCCACGAATGTAAAAGAAACAGTTGATAAAAATCTGAAAAACTTTTTGGGTTTTGCAAATGGTAAAGAGTCTGAAGTGAATGTTTATTTGCCAATTGATAAAATTCCAAGAGACCTTCTGTCAAAAAGCATTGCAGGACTTAAGACCGAAATGACTCTGCAGGAACTTTTAACTAAATTTAATTATCAAGATCGGGAAGATTTAAGATTTGAGAATATTGCTAATTCTGGTCAGATGGCACTTTATTTACTTATTGGAGTATCTTTATTCATTCTTTTAATACTTACTCTTTTATTTCTTTTAGTAGAAAGTGGAGAAAGATTTCTATATATGGGTGTAGCTTTCGTGCTATCAGGAGGATTAATGTTTTTTGTTGTTAGTTTAGTAACAAGTATTAATACAATCATTTCAAATGAGTTAATAAGCAGTCCATCAATTGCGGCGGTTATTGCGGGAACAATGATTCCTCCAGTAATTACTGAAATAGCTCATTTATTGCAGATTATTGGTTTTGCAATGCTACCATTAGGAGTTGTCTTGTTTTTTATTAAGAAACCAAAGTATAATAATTCGAAATGAAGTATATAGCTACAATATTTCTGACGGCTCTAGTTGTAGGGTTTGGGGTGACGGCATACTTCAAAGGTTGGCTCCCAACGGTTACTTTTTATAAACCTCAAGCTGTATCAATTCAGAACACCGAAATTCTTAATAAAGAAGTTGCCTCAACACCATCTCCTATTCCATCAGAATTAGCCAGTGCTTCAGCAACAGTTAATTTAGAGAGTAATGAGGCAGTACTTTTAGCTGTTAAAGCAGCCATGATTAAAAAACATGGAGAAGACTTTTTCAATATGAATTATTCTTTGACAAAAGTTGAAGGAAATTATGCTTCAGGATCTGTTAGTGGCACAGGTGGCGGGGGAATGTGGTTTGCTGCTAAAGTGAATAACGAGTGGAAGATTGTATATGATGGAAATGGAGTAATTATGTGCAATAGTCTTCTTTCTTATCCAACTTTTCCTAAGAATATGATTCCAGAATGTTGGGACGCTTCAACCAACGGGTTGATAAAAAGATGAAACCTGACAAGTATTCAGCAGTTTGGGTTTCCCACTCTTCAATCTCCGACTATCTCAAATGTCCACGTTCTTATTTTTTAAGGAATGTTTATAAAGACCCAAAGACAGGACATAAAAGAACTATTATGACGCCCCCACTAGCTCTAGGACAAGCTGTACATGAAGTAATAGAATCTCTTGCAACTTTGCCTGTTGAGGAGAGACTGAAAATATCACTTGTTAAGAGATTGGATCCTGTTTGGTTAAAAGTAACAGGTAAAAAAGGAGGATTTAGAAATTACACCATAGAATCTGAATATAGACAGCGTGCGGTTCAAATGCTTATGAATTTACAAGAAGATCCAGGTCCTCTCCTTAAAAAAGCTATAAAAATAAAATCTGATATGGGATTACCTCATTACTGGTTAAGTGAAAAAGAAGGAATTATTCTTTGTGGAAAAATTGACTGGCTTTCATACGACGAAGAAACTGACTCTGTTCATATAATTGATTTTAAAACAGGTAAACATGAAGAAAAGGAAGACTCACTTCAACTACCAATATATTTACTTCTTGCAGAAAACACCCAAACAAAACACATTACAGGTGCAGCATATTGGTATTTAAATAGAGATGAAGGAATTGTTGAAAAAAAACTACCTGACGCTAAAGAGTCATATAAGAAAGTTTTAGATATAGCCAAAGAGATTAAGAAAGCCAGGCAGAAGAATGAACTGGCTTGTCCTCATGGAGGTTGTAATTCTTGTAGACCTTATGAGCGAATATTAAAAGGAGAAGGGGAGTTTGTAGGAACAAGTGATACCAGACAAGACATCTATATACTTCAAGATTAGTTAACCCAACCCTCATTCTACAAATATTTTAGTAGTTGTCTATAGGCTGTCTTTTAAGATATAAATCTACCGTGAAGGAGAAATTTAAAATTGGTCGATCGGATAATTTTCAATTTAGAATTCCCGAGAAGCCAAGAAGAGATACCAAGGAAAGGTTGGTTGACTGTTGGAATAAATTTCATAGGCCAATAATCAATTCTAGAAATTCAAGATAATGAATTTTGATAATGAAGCTAATAGATTAGGAGGGACTGACTTTGAAGACTGGAATGCTTACTGCAAACCTGATGGACTACCTTCTTATAATAAACCAGATCATTTTGAGAGATCTTGTGTTCATCAGCCCAACCATTCAAAAGCTCTAAAAAAGATGGGTATGGTTTTGCCCCGTTCACACCCAATTATTATTTATTAATTTATATTACTTTTAATATAAATTTCAATCTCTGAATAATTAAAATTGCCAGCTCTTGGGGTAAGAATATAAGCTCCATTTGCAGATTTGCCTTCATTGAGTACATTATCTGTTGTTAATTGGATTTGTGAGGTGGTATATGAATTGGGATTTGCTAAAATTGTCACAAGACTTTTAATTGTTCCAGCATCTAAATCAGTTTTAACAATTTGACTAATGGTATTTACTATTTCATCAAATTTGTTAGCCATCTGGAACGATACCAGTTTGTTTGCAATTCCGCCTAGAACCGCAAATTGTCTTTGACTTCTACCAAAATCACTATCTCCATGACGAGATCTGACAAACTTTAATGCTGTCTCTCCATTTAATTCCGTCTCACCTTTCTCAAAATGCAGATGCTCATATCTGCAAGTAAACTGAGTTTCCAAATTGTAACCAGTATATTTATTTTTAAGATCCCAGACTTCTGACTCAGATTTGCCACACAAGTTATTTTCTTGTCCTGTGATGGGGTAAAAAGGATCATCAAAGGTATTGGGAACCTGAACTATAATTCCCCCTAAGTTATCAATTATTTTTATAAATCCACCAAAATCAACTGAAACAAAATAGTTAATGGTTAGTCCTGTTACATTTTTGATAGCTACTCCCACGTTACTAAATCCATTAATATTTCCTTCTTCGTTTATCTTGTGGTCACCCAAATACCACAAATCTCTAGGGATTGAGATAAAGGTAATTTTTTTAGAATTGGTATTAACATGTACTACAATAATACTGTCAGTTAAGAGGGATCCTTCATGTCCCATACCTCCATGACCCAAAAGAAGTAAGTTATACACCCCCTTTTCTTTATTTGTTTCATCAATTGGCTTGGGTGAAGCATTGGAATAAACATTGGGGGTAGGAGTTGCAAATGGGTTTTTAACAAAAATATTAGACATTTTAAGAGAAAGATATGTAATAAGAAATCCTAGTCCAAATATTCCAGCCATAAGTAGTCCCAATAGGATTTTTTGCCAATGAACTTTAATATACGTAAGCACTTGAAATCCATTATACATTAGGTCTATTATGAAATTAGTAATGAAAAACTTCATAAAACTAGCTTCATCAATAGCAATTTGTTTTTTAGCAGCTGGAATTGGGTCTATATTTACAGTGTCTGCAATCCCTTCCTGGTATGCAACTTTGGTTAAACCATCATTTAGCCCTCCAAACTATCTTTTTGGCCCCGTCTGGACAATTCTTTATATTATGATGGGTATCTCTCTCTATATAATTTGGAATAAAGGCATTAAAAATAAAAATGTAAAAGCAGCACTATATATTTTTGGAATACAGCTAATCCTAAACACAATCTGGTCACCAGTCTTTTTTGGAGCACACGCGCTTTTTTTGGCACTTATTATAATTATCGCTTTGTGGTTTTACATAGTTAAAACCATAAAAGCTTTTGCAAAAATTGATAAACTTGCCTCATACCTTCTTTATCCATACTTAGCCTGGGTGAGCTTTGCCTCAATTCTTAACTTCTCCGTATGGTTTTTAAATAGATAATGGTGGTGTTATAATTGCTCCATGGCAAAAGTTAAAAAAGAAAAATATGAAATTAGAGGTGAAGACCTTCTTAAAAAAGTGAAAGATATTGTTAAGGAAGGAAATGTTACACGTATTACTATTTCAGATAAAAAGGGTAAAGAACTAATATCGTTTCCTCTAACACTAGGAGTAATTGGAGCTGTTATTGCTCCCGTATTAGCCGCAGTTGGAGCTATTGCAGCACTTGTTACAGAATGCACTCTCACAGTTGAGAGAAAAAGTTGATATAATTCTTCATATATGGACGTGAATATTCACACTAACGTGATGGAAAAAATAGTGGCGCTAGCCAAAAGACGTGGCTTTATTTTCCCTGGCAGTGAGATCTATGGTGGTTATCAAGGTTTTTGGGATTATGGTCCTGTGGGAGTTGAACTGAAAAATAATGTGAAACGCGAATGGTGGAAAACAATGGTTTACGGTAGAGAAGATGTGGTTGGAATTGATGCTGCAATAATTATGAATCCAACAGTCTGGGAAAAATCGGGTCATCTTAAAGCTTTTACAGATCCTTTAGTTGAATGTAGAGTTTGTCACAAAAGATTTAGGGAAGATAACGAAGAGATTATAAAAGATCACGAAAATATACATAATGATGAGAAAGATATTTGGACGGATGCCAAAACCTTCAATTTGATGACTGAAGTTCTTCTTGGAACTACAGAACCAAAAGAAAAATCATACCTTAGGGGAGAAATTACACAGGGAGTTTTTACTAATTTCAAAAATGTAGTTGATTCAACTAGGGTTAAAATCCCATTTGGAATTGGGCAGATTGGAAAAGCTTTCAGAAATGAGATTACTCCAGGAAATTTAACTTTCCGTTCCCGTGAATTTGAACAAATGGAACTTGAGTATTTTGTAAAACCTGACGAGAAAGATAGTGAAAAAACTTTTGAAGAGTTTAAAGAAATTCGTATGAATTGGTATAAAGATTTAGGAATGGATTCAAAGAAACTTCGCTTCCATGATCATGAACCTGAAAAACGTGCGCATTATGCAAAATATGCAACAGATATTGAATATGAAGCTCCTTTTGGTTGGAGTGAAATGGAGGGAATACACCATAGAGGGGATTATGATTTGGGAAACCATGGCTTAAAGTACAACGACAACCTAACGAATGAGGAATATACCCCATGGGTAGTTGAAACCTCGGGAGGGGTTGATAGAGCGACATTATTTTTCCTGGTTGATTCCTATAGAGAAGATGGAGACAGGGTTTATTTAAAACTCAATCCCAAACTTGCTCCTTATAAAGTTGCAGTATTTCCTCTTCTTGCCAATAAACTTGAGTTAGTTGAAAAAGCTCGTGGAATATACAAAGATCTTAAAAAAGAATTAGTAGTTACCTGGGATGACAGGGGGAATATTGGAAAACGTTACTTTGCTCAAGATGAAATAGGAACCCCCTGGTGCGTTACAGTTGACTTCCAAACACTTGAAGATGAGACTGTCACAGTACGTGACAGAGATTCTGGAAAGCAGGAGAGAATAAACATTGACAAACTCTCAGAATACTTTCAAAATGAACTTAGATAATTAACTTCAATGAAAAACAAACTACCATTAATATTAATTGGTGCAGGAGTGTTAGTAGTTGCCTTGGCAGTATTTGTAGTTATAAGAAGTCTCAAAAGTGGAGGTACAACAGGTTCTGAAGATGAAGTAGAAAATGTTCCCGAACTTTCCCAATCTCAATGGCCGTCAATAACACTTACCCCAGTTACTGATGATAAGATCCCAAACTCTCTTGGACACTTGCTTGGTCTTAAAGTGCAGGGAATTAAGATCACAGGAGCTGAAACGATGGATTATCTATTGGTATACAGTACAAGTGATGGTGGACAGCAGGGAGTTCCAGGAACCGTGAAGCTTACTGGGGGAGATGTTGAAAGAAATCTTCTTTTAGGATCAGAATCCTCAGGCAAATTTAGGTTTGATGCAGGAGTGAGTCAGGGAACAATAACAATCACATTTAGAAATGGAAATGGGAAAACCTTAGGTAAACTTACAACTGATTTTCATCTGCAGTCAAATGAAACAATCTTAACTTCAGTTGATGGAAAATTTACCTATAATTTAGATAAAGTGGCAAAAGGAGTATTTTTTGTAACAATGCCTACTTTTGTTCAACCAACCGACCCTTCAATGTATGTAGTTTGGCAGAATGGATACGGTGTATTTGCTTCAGATGGTAAAGCCCACGCAGGCACAACGAGTCAATAATTTTATTCAAGAGCTTGTGTATATTGACGGAGGTATTTGCATGGAATAGTATGAACTTAATGATAAAAAAGGATTCTAAGGCATTTGTAACAAACGAAACTTTGGATGAGGCTGTTGATACCATTTTAAAGGGAATGGATAATTTACTTGTAAATCAGAACAAACATTTAGATCAGCGTTTTGATGGAGTGGATAAACGATTGGACAAAGTTGAGGCTGAATTATCATACGTAAAAGATGATATCAAAGGTTTGACTGTTGATATTGCCAACACACCTTCAAGGAATGAATTTAATCAGCTTAAGGGTAAGGTTGATAAATATTTAGCTTCCTGACCCCCAATTTTTATTGAAGCTGTATTTCTCAAATGCTTTTTCGAGTGGATTTCCTCGGCAGTAATAAATAGAGGAGGTTCCTATATCAACAATAAAAGCTGATGCGGTTGGAGGAGTCACATCTGACTCTCCATTGATCATACATATTGCAGTATGGGTGTCCGAATTCTTTCTGTCCTTTAGGATATTCTCCAAATCTTCCAAATCTTTGGCTTCGTCTATTAATTCTTGGGCTCTTTTTAATCTATTTAAAGTCCATTTTTTGTACCAAGGAATAGACATTTGTAGGTTTTCATGCTTTAAGCGCAAAAAATGATTAGTTTTGGCAGTAGGTTTGTCTATTTTTTTAATAGAATATTCATCTAGTCCAGCTTCAACATCATAACATTCATCTTTATCGGCAACAAAGAAATTTCCTCCAATTTTTGGATTAAAAGACTCAATAATTTTGATAGCTTCTTTAGCAGAAGAGGCGTCAAGTATTAGTCTGACGTAGGGTCTTCTGATGTATGATACCTGGTTTTCTGCAACAGGCACAAATGTAGCGACAAATGCTACACCCTTTTCGTTTACGCCGCCGTAATAACCATCTTCTTTAGGGTTTGGATTCTGAATAATTAACTTTTTATATTTATCTGCTTCGGTATCAAATAATTTTATTTCATCATCAATTCTCATCCAGGGAACAGGATCGCGTGTTTTGATTAAAAACCATTTATTATCTATCCTTTTCGTGGCTAGAGTACACATAACAATTACAACTCAATAGTATTACAAGTTGTTTGTTTTATCCAGAGTAATTTTTGTGAAAAGCGTGAAACTGTCCCACTGGGGCTTGACATCTCCGTGAAATAATATCAAAATGGTATGTAATGGTGAGAAATGGTAGTTTCTCACTCATCTGCCCAGATGAACAAAAATGTTTGTAGGTACATATTTAGTCAGTGTAACTTCGGGAAAAAGAACTTCGATTCCTTCTATCTTTCGTCAAAAACTGGGAAATTCACTAATACTTGCCAAATGGTACGAGAATTGTTTGGTTTTGGTAAGTAGTGAGTCTTGGAATGCACTTTTAGAACGTATAACAGGTGGCGAAAAAATGATCATTGAGCCCATAAGGCAAACTGAACATTTTATATTTGCATCAGCCTTTGAGGTTGAAGTTGATGATCAAGGAAGAATAGTTCTTCCAGACAGACTTATCTCATATGCAGGCTTGGGAGATCAGGTTTATTTCTTAGGAATAGGAGATAGGGTAGAAATCTGGAATAAAGAAGTTTGGGAGAAAAAAGAAGAAGAAGTAGCTCAATATGCCGCCAGTTATATAGAAAATTTAGCCAAGAAAAATGACAAACAGTAATTATCACGAATCAGTCATGACCCGTGAGGTAATTGAGAAATTGCACCTTAAAAAAGCTCATAAATATATTGACGCAACAGTTGGAACTGCAGGGCACACTCTATCAATTGTAGAAGCGGGAGCAGAAGTACTTGGAATAGAGGCTGATCCTGAGATGTTGGCCATAGCAAAGAAAAGGGTAGGTAAGAGCAAGAATTGTAAATTAGTAAATGGTAATTTTATCGACATTGATATAATTGCCAAGGAAAACGGATTTACCCAAGTATCAGGAATACTTTTTGATCTAGGAGTATCAAATCTCCACTTAAAAGATCTCTCTCGAGGTTTTTCTTTTGAAAACCCTGAGGCAGAACTGGACATGAGATTAAACAAGGAAGCACAAGGAGTAAAAGCATCAGATTTATTGAATCTTTTAAGACGCGACCAATTAATTGAACTGTTTACCCAGACACTTGATCTAAGCGCGGCCAGATGGCTAAGTAGTAGGGTGATAAGTGAAAGAGAAGAAAAAAAGATTGAAACGGTTGGAGATTTACTTGAGATTTGCAAGGGACTCAAAACCGGCAAAAAGAAATTACACGAAGCAACTCTACCTTTATTAGCACTACGAATTGCAGTCAATAGTGAGCTTGATAATTTTAAGAAAGCACTTCCTAAGGCATATGACTTATTAGAGGAAGGTGGAAAATTAATTGTTCTTACCTTTCACTCAAAAGAAGAGGAAATAATAAATGAATTTTTTGGAAAGAAGGGTGAAACATTAACACCGTCTGACGAGGAAATTGGAAGAAATCAACGCGCCAGAAGTGCAAAGATGCGAGTCATAGAAAAAAGAGTAAATAAATAAAAATGTTAAGAAATAAAACAAACAATACAGATAAAATAAAGCTAAACCTGAAAAGTTCAAAGGTTTATGTTTTAGGTGGAATTTGTGCAATACTAGCGGTTTTCTCCATATTCTTAACTATTGAGGCTGCCACAAGTGGGGCAGAAATAGCCGAACTTCAAAAGAAAGAAGCGCAACTTTTGACTCAGAGACAAGATTTGCAAGAATCTTTAGTAGAAAGTTTGTCAGTTAATTCCCTACAAGAAAAAAGTATTCAAATGGGCTTTACAAAAGTTGGAAATTTAGTGTATGTTTCGTCTAGCGTTCCTGTTGCAAGTTTGCCCAATGTTAACGTCGGACAATAGAGACGTAAAACGATAAAAAATGCATGTCAAAATACGAATACTTCTTGTAATCTTCATTCTGCTTTTTTTGGGACTGACGGCTAGACTCGCCTATTGGCAGGTAATAAGAGGAGCTGATCTGTCACAAAAAGCTCAAGGTCAGTATGATTCCTCAACAGTAACCTCTGCTCCTAGAGGAAACATACTTGCTCCTGATGGAAGTTTCTGGGTACTTAGAAATAATGTTTGGCAAATAACTGCAAACCCAAAACTTATTAAAGATTCTCCTGAAAAGATAGCTGAAAGGGTATCTCATTTTTTGGTTGAAAAACCTGATGACGTTGCTTCCGTTTCTGCTGAAGTTTTTAGAATTAACAGTCTGCTGTCCAAAAAGAATGTCTCTTGGGTATCCATTGCTCAAAAAGTTTCAGATGGAATTAAGAAAAACATTCAGGCAATGGGTATAACTGGCCTTGATTTTATCCAACAGGAGGGCAGATTCTATCCAGAAGCATCCTCTGCAGCTCAACTATTGGGCTTTGTGGGAAAAGATGAAGCAGGGGAAAATGTTGGCTATTTCGGCATTGAAGGCTACTATAACCTTCCTCTAAGTGGAAAACCAGGGTTTGTAGCGCAGGAGAAGGATGCCAAGGGGATACCAATTCTTCTTGGGGGAAGTAAGCAAGTAACTGCCATAAATGGGGTTGATTTAACAGTAAGTGTAGATAAAAGAATTCAAATTGTTGCTGAGAAAAAACTTGAAGAAGGAATCGCAAAATATGGAGCCATAGGGGGAACTGTGACAATAATGAATCCCCATACTGGTGAAATATTAGCTATGGTGGGAAGCCCATCGTTTGATCCAGATAAATATCAAAAGTATGGTAATGATTATTTTAGAAATCCTGTGATTTCTGATTCTTTTGAACCTGGAAGTACTTTCAAAGTTGTTGTCATGGCTTCAGGAATTGATATGGGGGCAATTACACCCGAAACAAAATGCGATATCTGTGCTGGGCCTTTAAACGTAGACGGTTATCAAATTAAAACCTGGAACAATGAATATCGAGATGGTTCTACAATGACGGATGTATTGGTTCATTCGGATAACGTCGGAATGAGCTTTGTGGGACAAAAGATGGGAGCTGACGGCCTATATGATTATCTTCAGAAGTTTGGCTTTGGAAGCTTGACTGGAATTGATTTGCAGGGTGAGGCTGCTCCTGCCTTAAGGAAAAGGGGAACTTGGAGCAATGTGGACTTGGATACAACCACATTTGGTCAGGGAATAGCTGTCACAGCGATACAGATGGTTAGAGCAGTATCAGTGATTGCTAATGGAGGTTATTTACCCACTCCACACGTAGTTACTAAAATTCAGGGAGATGGTTGGCAGGAAAAAATTGATCCACCAGCTCCAATTCGTATCATAAGTCAGAAAGCTGCTGAGGAAACGGCAGAAATGATGGTGGCAGCAGCAAACATAGGAGAGGCAAAATGGACGAAAATACCAGGTTTTACAGTTGCAGCAAAAACAGGAACGGCACAAATTCCAGTTGCAGGACATTATGATCCAACAAATACTAACCATTCATTTATTGGATTTGCACCAGTTAAAAATCCAAAGTTTGTAATGATGGTTACTCTTCATTCTCCAACCCAATCACCATGGGCGGCTGAGACGGCAGCTCCATTGTGGTACTCAATAGCCAGAGATCTTTTTCCATATATGGGAGTTCAGCCAGATTAAATCGTTTTTTATTTTTGGTCATTTTTTGATCAAAAATGGTACAATATCAATCAGATGTCTAAATTCATAGTTACAGGAGGACATAAACTGGAAGGCAAGATAAAGCTTTCAGGTAATAAAAATTCGGCTTTGAAGCTAATTCCAGCCGCACTTCTTGGGAATAGTCCCTCGGTTTTAACCAATGTGCCTGACATTTCCGATGTTTCAGTAATGGTTAAGCTTATTGAAAGCCTGGGAGTCAAGGTTGAATACAAAGACCATGTTTTAAGTATTGATCCTACTACCCTAAATTCCTTTGATCCAGATCCTGATTTGTGCTCAAAGTTTAGAGCTTCAGTAGTTCTTGCAGCACCTCTTCTCGTTAAATTTGGCCGTGCTATAATCACGCCTCCAGGTGGAGATCAGATTGGAGAGCGCCTGCTTGATACCCATTTCTCATTACTTCGAAAAATGGGAGTTACAATTGAAAGAAAGGATGGCAGGTTTTTCTTGGAATGGAAAAAACGTCAGTCTTCAAAGATATTTCTTGAGGAAACCTCAGTTACAGCAACCGAAATGGGTCTTATGATGGCCTCCAGCCTGAATGAGACTACTATTATAGAGGATGCGGCCACTGAACCTCACGTTACTGACCTTGCAGACTATTTAATTAAGCTTGGAGCCAAGATTGGAGGAAGGGGATCAAATACCCTTTCTATCTTGGGAACATCAAAACTTGGTGGGGCTGAACATAAAGTATCCCCTGACCATATTGAAGGGGGAACTTTTGCCATAGCAGCAGCCATAACAGGAGGAAAGATTGAAATTGAAGATTTTGTACCAGAAAACTACCCCATGATTCTCAATTATCTAGGGAATATGGGGGTAAACTTTAAAGAAGATAAGAACTCTCTAACGGTACTTCCCTCTAAATTAGTTTCAACACGGGGTAAATTCCAGACTCGTCCATGGCCAGGGTTCCCAACAGACTTAATGAGTCCATTTATAGTCCTTGCCACCCAAACCCAAGGAACAGTACTTTGCCATGACTGGATGTATGAGTGGAGAATGTTCTTTGTAGATGATTTAATCTCAATGGGGGCAAAAATATTTATAGCAGATCCCCACCGTGTCATTGTTAGTGGTCCAACACCTCTGATGAGCGATAGATTGTTCTGTAAAGATATTAGGGCTGGAATATCAGTAATCCTAGCTGCTCTAACTGCTAATGGCAGAAGCGAAATAGAAAACATTGAAGTAGTTGAGCGGGGATATGAGAACATTGAAAAACGCTTCATCTCGCTCGGAGCGGAAATTAAGAGATCCGAGGAAGATGCAAAAATTTGAAGGAGTAACTTCTGATTCCAGGGAAGTAAAAAAAGGCTACGCATTTGTCGCAGTCAAAGGTCTAAATGCTGATGGTCACGATTTTATTCCAGATGCAATTGAAAGGGGAGCAATTAAGATTTATGGAGAACGCGACCTTTCTTATCCCAACTATTTTAAAGTAAAAGACTCCAGAAAAAAACTTGGTGAGCTTGCTTCTGAATTCTACGACAGCCCAAGTAAAAAACTAAAAATTATAGGAGTTACAGGAACTAAGGGTAAAACTACAACAGTCCATTTAATTTATCACATACTAACTTCACTTGGAAAAAAAGTCGGACTTGTTTCATCTATTGCAGCAAAGATTGGAGAGCGCGAAGTTGATACTGGATTTCATGTCACAAGCCCTAATGTGGTTTCACTTCACAAATTTTTAAAAGAAATGGTGACGGCAGGTTGTGAATATGCAGTAATTGAAGTTAGTTCTCACGGGATAGATCAAAAAAGAATTGAGGGTGTTGAATTTGAAGTTGGGGTTTTAACCAATATTGCTCCAGAACACCTTGATTATCACAAAACCTTAAAAGAATACAAAAGAATAAAAATGTCCTTTATTGACTCATGTAGACAAAAAGTAATAGCTCCTACAGAAACAAATCTAAAAGTAATTTCTGGATTTTTTAATAATCTAAATGCAGAAGCAGCAATAAAAACTGTAAAACTTTTAGGTTTTGATAAAGATAAAGCGCAAAATACACTTAAATCATTTGGACTTCCAGTTGGAAGACTTGAGGAAATAAAGAATGAACTGGGTATAAAGATAATTGTTGATTTTGCCCACACTCCCGATTCACTTTTTGCAGCCTTGACTCATTTAAGAAAGGAAACCAAAGGAAAATTATTTTCAGTTTTTGGCTGTGCAGGAGAAAGGGATCATAGAAAACGTCGAAAAATGGGCAAAATATCAAGTGATTTAGCAGATTTTTCAGTTTTTACTGCAGAGGATCCAAGAAGTGAAAAGTTAACAGATATTTTTAAACTTATGAAAAAAGATGCAAAAAATTACGTTTGCGTACCCGAACGGGGAGAGGCAGTTGCATATGCACTAAGCAAAGCTACGAAGGGAGATACTGTAGCATTCTTTGGAAAAGGACATGAGACCAGTATGGCATATGATGGTTTTGAACACTTGTGGCGCGATCAAAAAGCTATCAGGAATTATTTGAAAAGAGATCTGACAATCTCAGCAATTATTCTTGCCGCAGGAAAAGGATCGCGTATGCATTCAAATAAGCCCAAAGTAATTCATAAGATTTGTGGAAAACCTATGATCACATATACTTTGGAAAACCTAAGAGGAAGTGGGGTTGGAGAGATTATTGCAGTAGTTTCATTCAAGAAGAACTTAGTTATAAAGGTAATTGAGGGGGCAGTCAAATTTGCAGTTCAGAATAACCCCAAAGGTGGAACAGCGGATGCAGCAAAAACAGGTTATTCCCAAGTGTCAGCTAATATCAAAACATTAATTGTTATCAATGGGGACGATAGTGCTTTTTATACACCAGAAACTATTAAGAAAATAATTGAAATTCATAGAGAAAGAGAAAGAAAACTAACATTCGTTTCATTAATGAAAGACAATCCCACAGGTTTAGGACGTGTAATACGTGGAGAAAATGGTTTAATTACTAAAATTGTTGAGGAAAAAGATGCGACTTCTGAAGAAAGAAAAACTAAAGAAGTAAATGATGGCCTTTATGTATTTGATAGAAAATGGTTTGATGGAAACATCCAAAAAGTCAAAAAAGGACCGCAAGGAGAGTACTACTTGGTGGACTTAATTAAACTTGCAATTGATCAAGGAGATAGAATGGCAACATATACTCTTCCCAACGATCTTGAGTGGCAGGGAATTAATACTCCAGAAGAACTTGAAAAAGCTAAACAAAAAATGGAGGCGAGAATAAAATGAAACTTCACTTTGTTGGTATTGGGGGGAGTGGAATATCTGGTGTTGCGAGTTTAGCTGAAAAATTTGGCTACAATGTAACTGGTTGCGATTTAGAAATGGGTGGACACAGTGTAGACCATATTAAAGATGTTGACTTAGTAATCGTTACACCTGCAGTTTTTTATCAAAATAACAACCACCCAGAAATATTGGAAGCTAAAAAACAAAAAAAACTCATGACATGGGAGGAATTTTTGGGAAAGGTTTTATTAAAAGATAAAAAACTAATTTGTATTGCTGGAACTCACGGTAAATCCACCACAACTGCAATGGCGGCAAAACTATTAATAGACAACGGATTTGATCCAGTTGTTGTGGTTGGGGCAAAAGTATCCGAGTGGAATGGTAACTCCCGATACGGTGAAGGTGAATATGCAGTTGTTGAGGCCGATGAATTCAACAATAACTTTCTTTTCTATAATCCTGACATTGCAATTATTAATAACATTGAATTTGACCATCCAGATTTTTTCAAAAATGAAAAAGAGGTAAGAGCTAGTTTTGATAAATTTATAAAGAATTTAAAAGGAGAAAAAATATTAATAACTGAGAAGGACAGTCAAAACAAAAAATTCAATCTGAAACTCTTAGGTGAACACAATCAAAAAAATGCCAATATGGTTTACATATTGGGAAAGAAATTAGGAATTAGGGATGAGGATATAGTTAGGTCTCTGGAATATTTTAAAGGAATCAGTAGAAGATTAGAATTAATTGTAGATAGAGGTGGAATTGAAATTTATGATGATTATGCACATCACCCAACTGCTATTAAAACAACTTTTGAAGGTTTAAGGCGTGAGTATCCTAAGGCAAAAATATTAGCAATAGTTGAGCCGCATGGATATAAAAGAACAAAAGCACTTTTAAAAAACTATAATGGGGTTTTTGATAATGTAGATAGAGTGATTGTTGGTCCTATTTTTCCAGCTCGTGATAAAGTAGATAATTCGATTACGCCAGAATTAGTAGCCAAGGCATCAGGTCATAAAAACGCAAGTGGATTTAGTAGTTTTGAAGACGTCATTGAAGATTGTAAATTGATAATTGGTAATTACAATGTAGTTGTCGTCATGGGTGCTGGAAAAAGTAATTATTGGGCAAAAGAAATTGTAGGACTATTGCCAGTTAGCTTTTCTGACATTACAACCTTTAGGATTGGAGGAAAAATAAAGAAATGTTTTGAAGTTAAAAATGAATCAGAAATTAGAGGCGCTTTAGATTATGCAGACAAAAACAATTTTCCTATTTTTATACTTGGAGGAGGTAGTGATATATTGGCTTCAGACAAAAAGTTTAATGGTGTTGTCATTAAATATACATCAAGTAGTATTTTAGTTGGAGAAGATGGAATAGTAACTGCTGACGCAGGTGCTAGTTGGGATAGATTAGTAGAGGAAACGGTAAAAAGTGATCTTGCGGGTTTGGAATGTCTTTCAGGTATTCCTGGAACGGTTGGAGCATCTCCCATTCAAAACATAGGGGCTTACGGTCAAGAACTTGCAGATACATTTATCAAATTAGTGGCATACGATATTGAAAAAAGAAAATTTGTAACTTTTGATAAGAAAGCTTGCAATTTTGGTTATAGAGAAAGTATTTTTAAACAACCGCAGTATTGGCAAAAATTCATAATTACAAAAGTTACTTTTAAACTCTCAAGATACACAGATACAGATATAACCCTAGAGAATATTAGAGAAGAAATATTAAGAGTTAGATCAGAAAAACTTGAAGATCCACAAAACATCCCGAACGCAGGATCCTTTTTCAAAAATCCAGTTATTGATTTACAACAAAAAGAAAAGATTATTTCAAAGTATCCAGGAGTTGTTATTTACTCTTTTGAAAATAGGTATAAAGTATCTGCGGCCTGGTTAATAGAAAGTTGTGGCTGGAAAGGAAAGGAATATAAATCAGCATCAGTTTCGTCTAAGCACGCTCTAATACTTATAAATAAAAATGGTAAAGCGAAGGCTGAAGATGTTTTAGAACTTTCTGACAAAATAATTTCTGATGTATATAAAAAGTTTGGAATAAAATTGGAGAGAGAAGTACAGTTAATAAATTTTTAAATATGACAAATTTTAAAAACAAAAATGTAGCAGTTCTGGGTTATGGGCTTGAAGGACAAGATGCAGAAAAATTTCTCAAATCTCAAGGTGCTAAGGTCACAATTCTCGATAGGAAATTTAATGAACATTACTTAAGAGAACTATCTAAGTATGACATTATTGTTCGTTCACCTGGCGTATATAGATTTTTACCTGAAATTGTAGAAGCTGAAAAAAAAGGAGTAAAAATTACCTCTCCCATTAATATATTTTTTAAAGAGTGTAAAGGAAAAATAATTGGAGTAACAGGAACTAAAGGAAAAGGAACCACCTCAACATTAATTTATGAGATTTTAAAGGCAGATAATCGTGAAGTTATTTTGTCAGGTAATATTGGCAAACCATATTTAGAATTACTTCCAAAAATAACAAATGATAGTTGGGTGGTGATGGAGATGTCTTCATTTCAATTGATTGATTTAGATATAAGTCCCCATATATCTGTTGTTCTAAACATTACTCTTGATCACATGGATTGGCATAAAGATAGACAGGAATACGTAAATGCAAAGAAAAATATTGTAAGTCATCAAAATTCCAATGATTTTGCAATTATTAACTCTGAATACGAAACACCAAAAAGCTTTGAAGGTTTAGGAAAAGGAAAACTAATAGAATTCTCAAAACAAAACCTTGAGTCAAAATTTAAAAAAGATTTACTTCTTCGTGGAGAACACAATCTGGAAAACATTGCCGCTGCGGTTGCAGTCGCAAAAGTTGTTGGTATTAATGAAGACACAATTAGTAATGTTGTAAAAGAATTCAAAGGACTTGAACACCGATTGGAGCTGGTTGATACAATAAATGATGTTACTTTCTATAACGATTCGTTTGCAACAGGTCCCCAACCTACAATTGCGGCAATAAATTCTTTTTGCGAACCTGAAACAATTATTTTGGGAGGGAGTGATAAGGGATTGGATTATAAAGAACTAAGAGAAGAAATTGAAAAAAGGGAGAATATAAAAAATATTATATTAATAGGTGAAATTGGAACAAAAATTGGAGAAGGACTCAGAAATAAAAATGTTATAAATTTAGGTAAGATTTCTATGATAGAGATAGTCAAAAAAGCGTATGAAATAACACCCAAGGGTGGTGTGGTAATTTTATCTCCAGCGGCTGCCAGTTTTGATATGTTTAAAAACTATAAAGATCGCGGTCTTCAATTCAAAAAAGCTGTGGAGAAAATTAAGAATGAACAATAGACCAATTGGAATCTTTGACTCTGGACTTGGAGGCCTCACTGTAGTTAAAGAAATAATTAAGCTTTTACCTAATGAAGATATTATTTATTTGGGAGATACTGCTAGAGTTCCATACGGAACAAGAAGTAAAGAAACTGTTACAAAGTTTTCTTTAGAAGATGCTAAGTTTCTCTTTTATAAAAAAGTTAAATGTATGGTCATGGCATGTAATACCGCAACAGCATTGGCAGAAAGTGAGTTAAGAAAACAATTTCATATCCCCATATTTGATGTGATATCCCCAGCAATAAAAGATGCTAAAAAAATATCAAAGACGAGAAAAATTGGAGTAATTGGGACAAGTGCAACAATTCATAGTGGTGCATATAATGCTTCATTTTCAAAAGCTTGTCCACTCTTTGTACCATTTATAGAGGAAGGAGAAGTAAACAGTAAAGCTTTACGTATAGTAGCAAAAGAATACCTTTCGGAGTTTAAAAATAAAAAAATTGACACTCTGATAATGGGCTGTACTCATTATCCGATTATTAAAAATATAATTAAAAGCATTTTGGGAACAAAAATTAATCTAGTTAACCCTGGAGAGTCCGTTGCAAAGGAAATGTCAGATTATTTGATTAAAAATAGTATGTTAAATAGTCAAAAAACAATTGGCAAAAGAAGCTACTTTGTAACAGATTACACAGAACATTTTATAAAAGTTGCTGAAATGTTTTTGGGGGATAGAATTAAAAACAATATAAAGAAAGTAATCCTATGAAAAATAAAATTAAAGTAGCCGTTCTTATGGGAGGAAAATCTCCAGAGCATGAGATATCTGTATTATCAGGTCAGCAAGTAGTTAAGAATCTTAATAAAAAGAAATATGAAATTTTGCCAGTCGTTATATCAAAAGATGGAACAAAGTGGCAGTTGACCAGTGTTGAAAGTATCCTGTCTTTGAAAAATCCAATCAATCTAAAAGGAACAAAAACTGAAATTGTTATACAAAATAAAAAAGAACTTACGCAAGAATCTTTATCCTCAGAAAAAGGAATAGATGTTGTTTTTATAGCAATACATGGGCCTTTCGGAGAAGATGGAACAATTCAAGATATTCTTGAAGCTTCGGAAATTCCTTATACAGGGTCAGGAATATTAGCTTCTTCTTTAGGGATGGATAAAGCGATGTTTCGGAAAGTAATGGTGGCTGAAAAAATAGATATACCGAAATATGTGGTGGTTGATAAAAATGATAAGCAAAACTATATTTTTGAATCGTTAGGAAAACCTCCCTATTTTGTAAAGCCATCTGATCAAGGTTCTTCGGTTGGTTCTTCATTTGTTAAAACAAAAAAAGATTTAGCGAGAGCTTTAAAGATAGCATTTAAATATAGTGATATGGTTTTGGTGGACGAATACATAAAAGGATTGGAGGTTACATGTGCTGTTATTGGAAATGACAAGCCTATTGCCTTGCCTATTACTGAGATACATCCACTTAAAGGTGATTTTTTTGATTACGAGTCAAAATATAGCGGACACGGTTCTGAAGAAATAACACCAGCTCGTGTTTCAATGTCATTAACTAAAAAAATTCAAAAGCTTTCAATTGATGTTTATAAAGCAATTGGTTGCAGGGGTTTTGGTAGAGTAGATTTTATTATTAAAAATAGAAAGTCCCCAGTTGTATTGGAGATTAATACAGTACCAGGTCTAACTTCAGAATCACTTTTGCCAAAGGCAGCAAAAGCTGCGGGTATAAATTATCCCGAACTTCTTGATACAATAATTAAATATGCAACAGAAAAAAACTAATCCAATTATTCAATGGTGGTTGACACCGAAGTTTCCTTTAATTCACTTGGGGGATAAAACCAGTTTTATTAAAAAATGGCTAATACATCCAATTAAAAGAAGGATTGCTAGATGGTATTTAAAATATCTCCAGAGTCATGGTGGTATTAAAGTAATAGCAATAACGGGTAGTGCAGGAAAAACTACAACCAAAGAAATGTTAGCAGCTATTCTTAAACTTGAAGGAAAAACAATTTATTCAAAAGAAAATATTGATCCAATTTATAACATCCCAACAACTATTCTAAGAACCCCGATAGGAACAAAATATTTAATTTTAGAAATGGGAGTTGAGTATCCAGGAGAAATGGATTTCTATCTTTGGTTGGCAAAACCAGACATTGGAGTCATTACCAACATCTTTCCAACGCATTTGGAGTTTCTGGGGAATGTCGAAGGGGTTTTGAAAGAAAAATCTAAATTAGTTTTGAGTTTGAGTAAAGAAGATACTGCAGTTCTAAATTCTGGAGACAGTCAGTTAAAAGAAATAGCTTCTAAATTGAAAGCCAACATTCAATGGTTTGAGTCTAATAAAGATCAACTAACAGAAGATGCATTTGCAGCAGCCACCGTTGCAGACTCTTTAAATGTACCAAAGAATAAAATTTTTGAAGGATTGAAACAATATCAAAAGCCTAAACACCGTCTCTCAATAATTAAGTTAAAAACAGGTACGGTTATTTTAGACGACTCTTACAATAGTAATCCCCAGGCGCTTTCAAAAACATTAAAATTCTTTATCCATATAGCTGGTAAACATAATAAAATTGCGGTATTGGGAGACATGAAAGAACTTGGGAAACTTGAAGAAAGTTTTCATAGAGAGGTGGGACGGGAAATCTCAAAGATGAATTTTCAAGCAGTTATTGGAGTTGGGAGCGCAATTAAATTTCTGATCGATGAGATAAATAGAAGTAATAACTATACAAAAACCTATTTTGTCGCCAAACAAGAAGATGTTTTGCCTGTAATTTCTCCATATTTACAGGACGACAATTATGTTTTAATCAAAGGTTCCCGTTCTATTGCGCTTGATAAACTGGTGGACGCCCTCGTATAATTGAACTTAAGAAAGATATGAATACACCCAATCTAATGCCGCTCGCTCTGGGACTTGTAATTTTTTCTTTCTTAATCTCCTCGGTTCTTATAGTTCCTTTTATTAACCTTCTTTATAAACTCAAGTTTACCAGGCGTAAAGAAGCCCCAAAACATGGGAAAATTCCACTGTTTGATAGAATGCATGACAAAAAAGCGGGTACTCCAGTTGGTGGTGGAGTACTTATAATTGCTCTAGTATGTGTTCTTTTTGCTATTCTATTTCCTTTGGCTTCATACTTAGGGGTTTATATAAAAGCCGCTTATAACCTTAAATGGGAATTGATTGTAATATTCTTTACATTTATTTCATTCGGTCTTTTGGGACTTTCGGACGATTCCATGAAGCTTTTTGCCAAACCAACAAAAGGAATTTTGGGTCTGTGGTTTGGACTGAGGCGCAGACAAAAATTTATTCTTCAATGGATTTTGGCATTTATAATTGGATACTTTATTTATAACAACTTGGGAATTCATATTGTTCACATACCATTTCTTGGTAGAGTTATAGATCTTGGGGTTTGGTATGTACCACTTTCTGCTTTTGTAATTGTATCTTTCTCAAATGCGTACAATATTACAGATGGGTTAGATGGATTAGCTACAGGACTTCTTCTAATTTGCTTGGCTGCGTTTTCGGTAATAGTAGCAAGTAATATTGACACACCCATTTCACTTTTTATTTCTCTCTGGATGGGCGCACTTATTGCATTTTTATATTTCAATATTTGGCCAGCCAGAATTTTTATGGGAGATACTGGAGCTTTATCTTTTGGAGCCACACTTGCTGTCATTGGGCTTTTGACGGGAAGTATTATTGCATTAGTTGTAATGGGTGGAATATTTATTCTGGAGGTTGCATCCTCAGGAATCCAGATGCTGTCTTGGAAATTTAGGAATAAACCATTTTTCAAAATAGCACCAGCACACAATATATTTTTAGCAAAAGGTTGGGAAGAACCCAAAATTGTTATGAGAGCCTGGCTTTTGGGGATTATGCTTTCTGTCTTTGGTCTTTGGCTTTCAACAATATAGTTAAATTAGTAATGTGCGAAAAATTAAACTTGCCAAACAAAAAATTGCATTTGATAAGAGTCTTCTGGTTTTAGTTTTAATATTTGTTTTTGTTGGACTTGTTGCTGTTGCTGATGCCTCTGCTCCTCAATCCCAAAACATGTTTGGAGATAAATTTTATCTATTTAAGCAACAGTTAATGTGGGCAGGGGTGGGGATTGTTGCTTTATTTGTTACCTCAAAAATTAGTTACAAATTTTGGGAAAAAGTAGCCACGCCTTTCTTTTTCTTTAGTCTCATACTTCTTGTAGTGGTACTTCTGCCGGGTTTAGGATATAAAGCTTTGGGTGCAAGACGTTGGATAGACACTGGATTATTTAGTATTCAGCCATCAGAACTTATTAAAATAGGTTTGACTATGTATTTGGCCAAAGTTGCCTCAAAAGGGAAAAACACTCTATCATATTTTGTTCCCCTTGCAGTTGTGGCAGGTCTAATCATGCTTCAGCCTGATTTGGGTACTACAATGGTTGTAGCAATTTTGGGACTATCTCAGATATTTGTTTCTGGTGTAAATCTACTCCACTTTGCAGGAGGAATTGTGGCGGGAGCATTGGGTGTAGTGGGTTTAATACTGACCTCTCCATATAGAAAAGAACGACTTCTAACATTTCTTCAGATGGAGCGTGACCCCCTGGGCTCCTCATACCATATACGTCAGATTCTATTAGGACTTGGTTCAGGTGGAATATTTGGAGTAGGACTTGGGGCTTCCCGTCAGAAGTATTTATTTTTACCTGAAGCTTCAACAGATTCCATATTTGCAGTAATTGCAGAAGAAGTTGGGCTAATTGGAGCTGTTGCAATTATTATTCTTTTTGGACTATTTATATATAAAGGAATGGTTATAGCAATGAGAGCTCCCGATACCTTTTCGAAAGTGTTGGCAACGGGAATTGTAGCCTGGATAGGAGGACAGGCATTTCTAAACATTGCAGCAATGGTTGCTGTGGTTCCTCTAACTGGAATTCCTTTGCCATTTTTCTCATATGGAGGAAGCAGTCTCGTGACCATCCTTATAGCATGCGGTATACTCTTAAATATCAGTAAGTTTTCAACAAAGGAAGCTAAACACTAATCTCCGTCATATATTTTTCTCGGATACTGGGGTTTAATATTACGAAGGATGGCGTTAGATTCTACCCACTTTAATAATTCTATTTCTGGGGAATTATCAATTATAGGTTTCCCATCTGATCCAATACTCATTACAAACGAGGTTTCTTCCTCTCTTAACTCATAAGGATATAGTTCAGTATTTAAATTTCCTCTGACATTTCTGTCAAGTAATTCACTAATTGTTTTTGGCTGCCCTTTTGGTTTAGGGGTGATTCCGACCCATGTTTCAGGACTGATGCCCATAGTTTTGAATGATATCATCATTTTCAAGTCCTGTAAAACATAGAATATCAAATTGTATTGGGTTAGTAGTCCACAATTGATATACTTAAGTATATGGATAAAAAGAGAATACTCCTTACTGGTGGGCATGCGGCTACAACGGGAATTGCTGTGGTTGAAGAAATTAGAAAAACAGAAAAATTAAAAGATTTAGAAATCTTTTGGGTTGGTTCCCAAACTGCGATTGAAGGATCGAAAATTTCCACAATGGAATCTCAGATATTTCCAAGAATTGGAGTTTCCTTCATCCCCATTAGTGCAGGTAAAATTCAAACTAAATTTACTCGTCATACAATTCCTTCAGTTCTAAAAATCCCAGTGGGGCTCATTCAGGCATTTTGGTTTTTACTTAAAATCAGACCCAATGTTGTCCTTTCTTTTGGTGGATATTCATCCTTTCCAATAGTTCTTTGGTCTTGGTTTTTTAGGATCCCCGTAATACTGCATGAACAAACAGTTGCGGCGGGACGGGCTTCCATCTCCTCCGCCTTTTTTGCAACAAAGATTGCACTGGCTAGAACGGAAAGCCAAAAATACTTTCCAATTGGAAAATCAATTGTTACAGGTAACCCCTTGATGTCAAATATCTTAAATATTGTTCCTAAAGATAACCCAAGCAAATCTCCCACAATCCTTGTCATTGGAGGCTCACGTGGATCGAATTTTTTAAATGAGCTAATAACTGATATTGCAGTCAAACTTCTTTCCCAATTCACCATAATTCATGTAACAGGAATGAGGGATTTTGAAAAAGTTGAAAAGTTTAAAGAAACGCTTCCACAAGATTTGAAACAAAATTACAAAACCTATTTATCAATAAATCCTACAGAAATGGGAAGCTACTATTCTCAGGCGGATATAATCATTAGTAGATCGGGGGCAAATTCCATTTCGGAAATTCTTTATGCAAGACGCCCCACAATATTAATACCACTTCCTAGAACTTTCATGGGGGAGCAAGTAAAAAATGCCAGATATGCCGAGAGCTTTGGATTTTCATTCGTCTTTCTTGAGAAAGAAGCTACCCCTGAGGTAATTATTAAAGAAATAAACAAACTCTTGGCAGATTGGCAAAAGATTATGGAGAAAGCAAACGGTAAGGATAACCCTGACATAAATGCTTCAAAGAAAGTAGTAGACTTGGTTTCTACTTATATATGATAAAGAAATTTTTCTCATGGTTTGCAGTAGTTTTTGTTATGGTTTTAGTTTTATCTCCATTTTTAATAACCCAGTTTTTGATTAAAGTAAAAATAGAATGCTTAAGTCAATTTGGACAATGTCCACTCGAAGTAAACTCTAAACTCGAAATTCTAAACTCTAAGAATTTATGGCAGACAAAATCAGAAATTGCAAAAATTTTAAAAAAAGATTCATTGATTTCTGATTTTTCAATGCAATACAAGCTTCCTAATATTCTTCAAGTTAATCTATTAGTAAAAAAGCCTATGTTTGCAATTAAAGATGCGTCATTGGGTAAAATATTTACGGTTGACGCGACTGGAAATATTCTTTCTGAAGTATCATCAACCACGCTTCCTATGGTTGTACAAAATGACCAGATGATAAATACATACACACTTAATCTCATGCTTGGTATATATCAAATGTATCAAGTAGGATATGGAACGATAGTAAATGATGCTTTGGTTGTTGATATACCTAATGGACTTAGAGTAATATTTCCAGTAAGAGGTGATGAACCTGAGGTTTTGCTTGGTGCATTAAGATTAATATATTCGAAAGTTACGACAGAATATGCAGGGGTCTATTCTGAGATTGACATGAGGTACAAGAATCCTGTATTAAGGTAGTATTGTAAGTAAAAAGACATATGACTAAATCACGAATTATTGCAGGAATTGAGTTGGGATCAAATAAAATTGCTACTTTAATTTCCCAAGTTGCGGTTGACCCCATTACAATGGAGACTTCAATTAATATTATGGGTGCAGCTTCTTCTGAATCTCGAGGAATTAAAAAAGGACAGATAGTTGATATTGAAGATGCAGTTGAGGCAATAATCTCATCGGTTGAAGCAGCTGAAAGAATGGCGGGATATAACCTTGAATCAGCCTATATTGCTTTGGGGGGAGCCCACATTCATTCACAAAACAGTCATGGTGTTGTTGCCATCTCAGAACCAAACGGTGAGATAAATCAAAATGATGTGGATCGTGCAATAGAGGCCGCATCAGCAGTATCCATGCCAACTTCTCGTGAGATCGTACACGTTTTACCGAGAGAATATGTGGTTGATGGTGAAGCAGGGGTTCATGACCCAGTGGGCATGAATGGAGTAAGGTTGGAAGTTGACACACATATAGTATCAGCGGGTGCATCAGCTATAAAGAACGTAAGAAAAGCGGTAAATGAAGTAGGAATTCAAATTGAAGATTTGGTTTTTTCAGGAATTGCCTCGGCAGAAGCAGTACTTTCACCAACAGAAAAAGAATTAGGGTGTGTTTTAATTGATATTGGTGGCGGAACAACTTCAATAGCTGCATATATTGATGGATCATTAAGTTATTCAGGAGTAATCCCAGTGGGGGCAAAAAATGTAACCAATGATTTAGCAATTGGTCTTAGGGTTTCTTTAGAAACCGCAGAAAAAATAAAATTAGCACTATCTTCTAAAAAGAAAGTAGAAGAGTCAGATGAAATGGATTTGGTAAGTCTTGGTGTAACTGAAGTAACTAAAATTTCAAGGAAAACTCTTTTGGAAGGAATTATAAGACCGCGTATGAATGAAATTTTTACAATGGTTAGAATGGAGTTGGATAGGGAAGGACTTGCAAATAGAATTCCTTCAGGAGCGATAATCACAGGCGGTGGATCAGAAACCGCAGGAGCAGTTGAATCAGCAAAAAGAATGTTAAGTTTACCCGTAAGAGCAGGGATCCCAACAGGTGTAACAGGACTGATTGATGATGTGATAAATCCATCTTTTTCTACATGTGTGGGACTTATTCTTTATGGTGCGCGCGATATACCTCAAAACGAAAACTTGACAAGATTTACAAAAAAGATAAAACTACCAGGTGCGGCCAGTGGAATGTTTGGAAAAATAATTTCGTCAATTAAGGATTTATTGCCTTAGGATAAAATCTTCTGCCCAAAGTATCGTTCGCTTGTTTTTTACTCCTGCTTTAGATACAATGCGGCGACACATATAAATATGGCACTTGTTAAACCAGATAGCGCAAGAATAGCAAAAATAAAAGTAATTGGAGTGGGTGGTGGTGGTGGAAATGCAATCTCCTCCATGATTGATTCGGGAAACATAAGTGGGGTTGAATTCATTGCAATTAATACGGATGCCCAAGTACTTCTTCAGAGTAAAGCCCCAACAAAACTTCAGATAGGTGAAAAATTAACAAAGGGACTTGGAGTTGGTGGAAATCCTGAAATAGGAACTCAAGCAGCGGAGGAATCAGTAGAGAAAATAAAAGAACTTCTAATTGATAGCGATATGGTTTTTGTTACAGCAGGAATGGGTGGGGGAACAGGAACAGGAGCAGCTCCAGTTATTGCCCAACTTGCAAAAGAAGCAGGAGCCCTAACAGTTGGGGTTGTGACAAAACCATTTGCATTTGAAGGAACCAGGCGTGCAGTAGCAGCTGAGGATGGAATTGAAAAATTAAAAGAAACAACGGATACCTTAATAGTTATACCAAATCAAAGATTGATGGATGTTATTGATCGCAAGATGACACTTATTGAAGCGTTTAAGGTAGTTGACTCGGTATTAGGTCAAGCAGTTGGAGGAATTGCAGACATAATTACCACCGCGGGACTTGTCAACGTTGACTTTGCCGACGTCAAAACCATTATGAAAGATGCAGGAAGCGCTCTTCTTGGAATTGGAACGGGGGTTGGAGAAAATAGAGCCCAAATGGCGGCCAGAGCAGCTGTATCATCCCCACTTCTTGATCTTTCAATAGAAGGAGCTAGAGGTGTCTTGTTTAATATCGCAGGCGGAAATGATCTAACAATGTTTGAGGTTGATGAGGCTGCAAGAATAATTAGTGGGGCAGCAGACCCCGATGCAAACGTTATCTTTGGAGCAGTTATTAAATCAGACTTAACCGATCAAGTCAGAATTACAGTCATAGCCACTGGATTTGATGAAACCAGAAGTAGAATTGCTCAAATGAGACAGCCCACACAAACTCCAATAGTCCAAGGGGTGGTTAGTGAGCCAATAAGACAAGATAATAATGTAACAGAACAAGAGGAAGAAACAAAAAATGACCAACTAGATAATCAAAGGAGTGATGACAATGACACTTTTGGAGAAAAATTTGAAATCCCTGCTTTCCTACGCAAAATCCACTAAATATGACAATAGAAAGACATAATCCAGCCAAAGAAATAAAAGGTGCTAAAACAATAACTGAAGTTGAACTAATTCAATCTGCACAATCTTTTTTGGAGGCTAATGAATCAGCTGAAGGCAAAAATAGATTGGGTTTTTCATCACTGAAACCTGGAGATTTTAATATATGTTCTATTGGTAGGGTCATGATTTCAGGTGATTTTTTGAGAGTAGTCGAACCTCTTTACTCATTTTTTTATTCGGATAAACAAGGAGAAGTACTTGCGGTAAGATATAGGAGTAAAACAAAAACTACGAAGGATAACCCTAATTTTTTCCTGACTGCAAGAAATAACAAAAATTGTAATGTCTTTGAGCTTAGGAAGATTACAAAGACAGGAAATTACATAGAGGATGTAGGTATGAGCGATCCCATAACAATAAGTTCAGATGATATCCCAACATTTAAATACATTGACGTACTTCGTAGCCTTATAATAGCTGAAACTAAAGCTGTAACTAGTTGACTTGTAAACTTTAAACTACAACGGTAAAAAAGGGAATAAAAATATGTACAAAGACAGCTAATGAGATAAGAAATTATGTAGCTAGTGATTTGGTAAAATTTGGGAGAGTTTCACTTAGACATGCAAGAATCTATAGGTCAGTGGCCGCTGATGATTACTATTACCATACAGAAATTGACCCCAATTTTTATCGTGGAGGAGGTTGCGCGGTTGACAGACGCGGTTAACAAACACATCATTATATAGTAGAATAGCTTCATATGGCCAAGAGCAAGCCCTATTTTGATCCAGTTGAGCTTAATGTGAGCTTTTCTGAGCTTGAAAAAAAGCTTCTTTCTGAGTGGTACAAGAAAGGTATTGTCAAAAAGTATCTTGAGCGCAATATTGCTTCCAAAAAATATTTCTCCTTCTTTGATGGTCCCATTACAGCCAATAACCCAATGGGAGTGCACCATGCCTGGGGAAGGACTTACAAAGATTTATGGCGCAGGTTTAAAAACATGCAAGGATATAGGCAATCTTTTCAAAATGGTTTTGACTGCCAAGGACTTTGGGTTGAGGTGGAAGTTGAAAAAGAATTAGGTTTTAAGTTCAAAAAAGACATTGAAACATTTGGAGTAGCTAAATTTGTCCAACTTTGTAAAGATCGTGTCAAGAAATATTCAGGTATCCAAACAGAACAAACAAAAAGATTGGGTAGCTTCATGGACTGGGATCATTCCTATTACACCTTGAGTGATGACAATAACTATATGATTTGGCATTTTCTTAAGGTTTGTGCAGATAAAGGTTGGATATATAAAGGAGCAGATTCAGTTCCTTGGTGCCCAAGGTGTGAAACAGCTATAAGCCAGCACGAGATGCTGACCGAAGATTATAAAGAGCTGACCCATCAATCAGTTTATTTAGCGTTTCCAATTGTAGGGCAAACTGATGAGTATTTAATGGTTTGGACAACAACCCCCTGGACAATACCAGCAAATATTGCAATTGCTGTTGATGTGGATTTGGATTATTCACAAGTAGAAATTGGAAAAAGAAAATATTGGATAGCAAAGGATGCAAAAGACAGAGTACTAGCAGGAACTCCACACAAAGTATTAAAAACCGTAAGAGGATCAAAACTTGTTGGTCTTAAATATACTGGAGCTTTTGATGATTTGCCAAAAGTTAGTGAGGTTGCAAGAGGGAAGAATGACAGATTCCATGTAGTGGTTGCCACTGACAGTATGATTATGCCAATTACAACAACTGAGGGAACAGGCATGGTTCACACTGCAGTTTCTGCAGGAACTGAAGATTTTAAACTGGGACAAAGGTTGAATCTTCCCATGATTCCCATAATTGAAGACGATGCTTCATATATGCCGAATTTAGGGGAATTTTCAGGATTAAATGCAAAAAAGCACCCTGAACTTATCTTGGACTATCTTAAAAAATTGGATTCAGAAGGAAAACATTTCTATCTTAAGATTGAAAACTACACCCATAGATATCCTGCCTGTTGGAGATGTAAAACTGAACTTGTGTGGAAAGTAACTGACGAATGGTATATAGCCATGGATAAGCCTGGCGTATCTGATACACGAACGTTGCGGGAAAGAATGAAAGCTGCTGCTGACAAAATTAGTTGGGTACCTTCTTTTGGTAAAGAAAGAGAAATGGATTGGCTTAACAATATGCACGATTGGTTGATTAGTAAAAAGAACAGATATTGGGGTCTAGCACTTCCCATTTGGGAATGCTCTAAATGCAAAAACTTTGAAGTAATAGGAAGCAAAGAGGAATTAAGAGAAAGGGCAGTTGAGGGCTGGAAAAGTTTTGAAGGTAAAACCCCTCATAAACCACAGATTGATGAGGTAAAGATAAAATGTTCAAAGTGTGGTGAATTGGCCTCAAGAATAGAACCAGTGGGTAACCCCTGGCTTGATGCAGGAATAGTAGCCTTCTCAACAGTTAGTAAAAACAATGAAGCCTGTAACTTTGAATCAACAAAAACAAAACCTTTATATTTAACAGATAAAAAATCTTGGAGAAATTGGTTTCCTGCAGATTTCATTACAGAAAGCTTTCCAGGACAGTTTAAGAATTGGTTTTATTCAATGATTGCAATGAGCACTGTTCTTGAAGATACAGCTCCTATGAAAAATGTTTTAGGTTATGCAAGTTTGGTTGGTGAGGATGGGCGCCCCATGCACAAAAGTTGGGGAAACGCAATTGAGTTTAATGAAGGAGCAGATAAAGTTGGAGCAGATGTTATGAGATGGCTGTTTGTTAGACAGAACCCCGCGGAAAATCTTCTTTTTGGTTATAGAGTAGCTGATGAAACCAGAAGAAAATTCCATCTTAAGCTTTGGAATGTCTACAATTTCTTTGTCACTTATGCTAACTTAGATGGTTTTCAACCATCTAAAGGTGAAAGGTTAAAGGTAAAAAGTAAAAGCGTTCTAGACAGTTGGATATTATCAAGACTTAATCAAACAATTTCAGGAGTAACCAGTGGTCTTGAAAAGTATGATGCTTACTGTTCTAGTGGTGAGATTGAAAAATTTGTTGATGATTTATCACTTTGGTACATAAGACGCTCTCGTGACAGAGTAGGTCCTGCTGCGGAATCGCCAAAAGATAAGAACAACTTTTATTCTACAACCTACTATGTTTTAGTTACCCTCTCAAAACTCCTGGCACCATTCTTGCCCTATCTTTCTGAAACTATTTATAAAAACCTAACAAAGGAAGCCTCAGTTCATTTTGTAGATTGGCCAAAAATTAGCTCAAAAGTAAAAATAAATAAAGAGTTAATAGAGGAAATGCAAAAGGCCCGAGATCTTGTGGAAAAAGCCCACTCAATACGTAAAGAACAAATGATTGCAGTGCGTCAGCCTCTTAATTCATATGCGTCAACTACAAAACCAATTTCAAAAAATCTTGAATATTTAATAAAGGACGAAATAAACGTAAAGAATTTAACTTGGAATTCTAAAACCGATAAACTGGACACAAAAATTACTAAAGAGCTAGAAGAAGAAGCATCGGTTCGTGAACTTATGCGTAAGATTCAAGACGAAAGAAAAAAATTGGGACTGGATCTTACACAAAAAGCTGATGTAACAATTGAGAAGTTACCAACCAACTCTAAACTTGTTATTTGGATGAATAAGAAAGCACAGATAGCTAATTTGAAGGTAGGAAAGTTTAAGGTGGTAAAAGCCCCCTAATGTTTAAAGATATAGGTTTATCTATTTCAGTAATATTTTTAATAGCACTTAGTGTATTTATCCTCAATTCTGTAGCTCCCACAATCTTTCCGTCGTATATAATTTACATAGTTTTGGCTCTACTTTCATTTTGGTTTTTCTCATTGATAGGTTTTGAAATAATTTCTCTTTTTTCAACTCATTTATATATTCTTTCAATATTTCTTTTGGTTGTAACACTAATTATAGGGCAAGTGACTAATGGGACAGTCCGCTGGATTCCAATAGGGTCATTTACTCTTCAACCATCAGAAATAGCCAGACCATTTTTGCTCGTATTTTTTGCAACATATCTAACTAAAGAAAAAGTAACTTTTAAAAGATTCCTAAAAGCTATGCTTCTTGTATTGGTTCCTACAGCATTGATTTTTATACAACCTTCACTAGGAGTATCAATATTAACAATAATAGGGTTTTTAGGCGTCCTAATTGCCTCAGAATTTAATAAAAAATATTTATTGGTAGGAGCTATTGGTAGCCTTCTTCTTATTCCAATATTTTGGCAAGTAATGGCACCATATCAAAGACAAAGACTAACAACCTTTTTAAATCCAACGTCAGACCCTTTGGGTGCGGGATATAACAGCATTCAATCAACCATTGCTGCAGGTGCAGGAGAACTAACTGGTAGGGGACTAGGAAGAGGGGTTCAAACACAACTATCATTTCTTCCAGAAAAACAGACTGACTTTATCTTTGCAGCAGTCGGGGAGGAACTTGGTTTTGTTGGAACTGGTCTAATGTTAATAGTAACATTCATGATTCTTTTTAGACTTACAAAATTTATGGAAAACTCAGCCTCACCTGCAGCCAGAGCCTATCTTAGTGGATTTTTCCTTATTTACCTAGTTCAAGTATTTGTGCATGCTGGGATGAACATTGGAATTTTTCCAGTAACAGGAATTCCCTTTCCATTGGTTTCTGCGGGAGGATCTTCTCTTCTTGCCACAATGATGGCATTAGGGATTGCACTCGGAGCCTATAGAAGAAACAATTAGTATCTACCAGTGTCGTTTTCGATTTCTTCTAAATTTTGCCGTCTATGTGGTTGTGAAATTGCTCCTGTTTTGATGTTTAATCTGTCATTATTGTTTGATAGTGTTCTTGTTTGTATAGAACTCAAAGGACTTGATTCTCCGTCGGAAGGAAGAATCATTCTTTCATGTCCTTCTTCAGGTTCAAGTCTGTGAGATAGATAAATATTTATACAATTTCTAACTGTATTTTCTGGCAACCCAAGAGTTTTGATTAGTCCCTTAATATTCAAAATTTCTCCTACGTGTTTATCGAATTCATCAGTGATCAGTTGTAGCCTGTTAATTCTATCAATCATGCTTGTAAATATACCTTTTTTCGATTAAAATACAAGTCTAATATGGCAAAACAAACACCTAGGAGCAAATACGCAGTAATTAGACTACAAGGAAAGCAGTACAAGGTTTCTGAGGGTGAGGAAATTTTGGTCGACAAAATGAACGACCTGAAAGTCACCCCCGAAGTTCTTTTGGTTGCCGATGGAGATAGTATAAAGGTGGGTAAACCACTTGTTAAAGATGCCAAAGTTAGCATCAAGATAGTTAAGGATTTTGAAAAAGGAGAGAAAATAGAGGTATATCACTTCAAAGCCAAAAGTAGGTATAAGAAACATACAGGTTTTCGCCCCCAATACACCAGAGTTTTGGTTGAAAAAATTGCTTAACTTTCGCTTTTTCTAAAGTCCTTTATATCTTCGGGGCCGAATTTACCATCATTTTGAGATCCTGTACTTTTAACAATACCGATACACCTGGATAGTAAGGGGCAGTCTTTATGAAGGTTCTTGTTGCAGTATTTATTACCAATATGCCAAATAGTTTCTTGCAAGTATCTGGGATCAATCTTCCTTTCTTCACAAATTTTACTTAATTGAGGTACTAGTGTATTTACACCTACTGCTTTTAAATTTCGCCTTTCCGTTAGAGAAAGAATGGCAGTTTGAAGGGCAATTCTTATAACCTGAAAATCTTGTGGAAAGCCAGACTTTTCAATATCATGAAATTTCCATAATCCGTGTTTATGAATCCACTGAATAGCAAGCTGAGCTAATTTAAAGTCATACCCCAAAAATGTTTTTGCCTCGATTTTTTTCTGGGTTTTTGCCTGATGATACAGATGTATTCTTTTTATAGATTCGTTGGCACTGTTATTACAGTCTATAAATAAGTTGATAATATTGTTTCCATATCTTCTGTTAAGGAGTTCTAGGTTGTACTTCCATTTTTTAACCCCATCAACAGCATATCCTGGAGGTCTAAAAAAGAGTGAACAGGATGACTTTACTTGTTGTTCTGGAGTTTGTGAAACAATATTGCCCATAAATAGCCAAGCATTTTCTTCTAAATCTTGGTTTATTAACCAATCAAAGGAGTCTTTTGTGCGTCCACCTCTTATAAACATTGTGGTAAAAAATAGAGCCGTTGCAGCAAAGCCGTCAACATTGTGCAACGCTTCATAGTTCTTAAGTCGTTGAACAAACGGCTCTTCAGGAAAAGTGAGAGCATTTTTCTCTCTGTGAGATAGAGCAAGATCTATAACTTGATTGGTTCTATTTCTATTTATATTTAAAGCCTCGGCTGACATGTGGAGAATATAACATCAATCCTAGATTTGTAAAAGATGTATATCAATCTATAACCTTCTGAGCTCTTGACAAGCGTGAAAATATAATTTATATTGTCTCCAAGATGTCTACACACAAAGCAGCGGGTGGAAAAGCCTCACAACATGTAAGTCCAGCAGGAAAACGCCTTGAAGTTAAGGTTTCTGGAGGGGAAAAAGTCAAAACTGGATCTATCTTGGTTAGACAAAGGGGAACAACTTTTCATAAAGGTAAAAACGTAAGAGCAGGACGAGATCATACATTGTATTCAATGGTTGACGGACTTGTGAAGTTTGGAACAAAACTTGGCAAAAAGGTAATTTCCGTAGTCAGTGCGTAATTAGAAAATATATGGCAGAAGAAATAATTCAAATAGAAGTAAATCAGCTCCAACCCAATCCACTTCAGCCCCGTGGTGCCATAACCCCAGAAAGCTTAGTAGATTTAGTTGATTCAATAAGAGAGCATGGAATACTTGAGCCCCTAGTGGTTGCCAAAACCCCAGCAGGATTTCAAATAATTGCAGGAGAGCGAAGATGGAGAGCATCAAAACTTGCAGGTTTAACACATGTTCCCGTAATAGTACGTGAGACTTCTCCAAAAGGAATGCTTGAGATGGCCCTAGTTGAGAATGTCCAAAGAGTTGATCTTAATGCACTTGATAGGGCTAAAGGTTTTGAGCGCCTCATGAACGAGTTTGGTTTAACAACTAGTGAGATTGCGGTAAGAATTGGAAAATCAGTAGCTTATGTAAGTAACTCCTTAAGACTTCTTTCTCTTCCAGATGCACTTAAGGACGGACTTCTCTCAGGACTCATCACTGAAGGTCATGCAAGAGCCCTTGCAGCCATTGACGACCCGTCTTTAATGATTGAGGCATATAAGATAGTGTTAAGAGAATCAGGCTCAGTCAGAAGGGCGGAGGAGTTAGCAAGACGAATGAAAGTAAAATCCCAACAGGAGGCAAAAAGAGGAGACCAACCCCATATTAGAGTAATCTCTGAGGAAATAGATAAAATGCAGGAAGATATGCAAAAAGCATTTATCCCACAAGATTCAGAGAGTAATGGAGTAAGCAAGAAAGTAAATGTAAAACTCATTAGATCTCAAAGAGAAACTAGACTTGTTTTTATTTTTAAAGGTGGTTTGGAAGAAACAGAAGATAAACTTCAAAGGGTATACAAGTCCGTTACTTCTTAAATAAAATATTTTTAATTGCCGAAGCTATAGACTGGATTTTGTGTGGCTCCAATTTTAGTAACTGGCCAATAAACTAACCAGGCCCGACCATTGATTCCCTCACGCTCGCCATTGGGTGAAAGATTAAGTGAAACAGGTCCCCAATACCTGGAATCTGAGGAATGTTCACGGTTATCTCCCATTACAATATAAAGTTTGTCAGGTATTTTATACTCTGTATCCTCAGTTAAAAAAGATCCTCCATATGTTGTTACACTGTTTGCAATGTATGGTTCATTTAAAAGTTTACCATCAATATATACACGTCCGTTAAGTATTTTTACAGTTTCGCCAGGCATACCAACAATTCTTTTGATAAACTCGTCGCTTTCAGAAACTCTTTTAGGTGGCCGCAAAACAACAACATCCCCTCTTTGGGGTTTATTAAGATAGTATGTGACCTTTTCAGTTAGTAAATATTCAGAATCTTGGTAATTAGGCATCATGCTTTCACCTTCAATTTTGTGGGGACGCATGATAAGAAGATAGACAAAGAAAAAAATTCCAATTGCAAAAACAATTACTTCAGAAACATCAAGAAAGAACGCCCCAAGACGTTTGAACATACATTCATTATATTGAGGGAAGAGAGATGATTACAATAGTTACTTAACAATAACATTATGAGCTCCACTTTCACTGCGGCCCATATTGGTTACTTGAATAAATCTTGCTTTGTTCCAGAACTTTTCAATATTCCTAGCTCCTGAATAGCTTAAACCAGACCTTATATTTGCAACCATTCCCTCTAAAACATCAGCCAAAGGCCCTTTGCAAGGAACTAAGCTCTCAACACCTTCAATTTGTTTAGTGTAATTATTGCCATGCTTTTCACCTTGATTTTTAATGTGTTTGGTTTTTTCTGCTAGTGAAGTGGAAGCATTATATTTTTTAAAGCAGTCACCATTAATTTCAATTTTTTCACCAGGTGCTTCGTCAGTGCCTGCAAACTGGCTTCCAATGACAACAGCGGATGCACCAGCAGCCAAACCTTTAACAACATCACCTGAATTACTTGTCCCTCCATCACAAAGTATTGTTCGTTTCCATCTTCTTGCGGCTTTGGAGGCATTCATAACAGCTGTAATCTGTGGAACACCTGATGCTGCAACTATTCTTGTAATGCAAATTGTTCCAGGTCCAACACCAACACGTACCGAATCAGCACCTCTTTTAAATAAATCATCAGCACCATCTTCAGTTCCAACAACACCAGAAATAATATCAACCGTTTCTCCAAACATTCTTTTTAATTCAGATGTTGCTTCAAGAGCTTGAAGCATGTGTGCATGGGCTACATCAAGAGTTAATATATCTACCCCCGCATGAACTAGTTTCTCAGCTCTTTTTAAAAAACCTTCACGGCAGCCAACGGCAGCTGCAGCAACAACACCAGCCTTTTTAACAGCAGCAACCATATTTGCTTGTTCCTCGTCTGATGCAAACCTAGGCAAAAATCCCAAACCTCCAAGTTTTCCAAGAGTAACGGCCATTTCAACTCCTGTAACATCAGTCATGTTGATGCTTATGAGAGGAAGTTCTAGTTTTACCCTGGGTGTTATTTGTGCGGAAAGATCAACATCATTTCTGCTTTTTATTTCAGAATACTGAGGGACTAAAAGAACATCATCGTAAGAAAGACCGAGAGGAATTATCTGATTCATATCGTGTAATGATATGAATCATTACGTTTAACTTTAGTAAATAAATTTTTCCCTGTCAACATGGTAAAATACAAATAAGGTTGCGTAGCTCAGCTGGTTAGAGCGTACGATTCACATTCGTAAGGTCCCTGGTTCGAGCCCAGGCGCGACCACAAAAATGAAAAACAAACTAATATTTTTTGGGATTCTAATAGCTTTAATAAGTATAGTTCCTCTAACTATTTTACCAAATATAAATCTCTCATATGCCTTAAAGTTTCCTGTAGGGGTTGCGAGTTTAGCCATCAGGTTTTTAGGTCTTACTGCCTTTGTTTTAATGTTTTGGCAAGTTATGTTGGCTTCTAATATGGAGAAATGGATAAATAAACTGGGGGGATGGGTTTTTAATTTTCATATTATAAACGGTATTATTATTTATTCACTGATATTTTTACATCTTTTAGCTCTTGTTCTTTTTAGGTATTTCTTAGGAATTGGGATGGATCCAATTTTTGTTTTCCTGGGATTTTGTTTTTATTGTCAAACAAAATTGGATTTCTACTACACATTAGGAAGAATTGCTTTTTGGCTATTAACAGTAGGAGTATTGGCTGGATTTTTTAGATCATTAAATCCATTTATGAAAGCAAACTGGAGAAAATTCCATGTACTTAATTATGTAACATTTTTAATTGTTGGAATCCATGGATATTTATTAGGAACTGACTATCTGACACAGCCATTTTTCTACTTTTCCATAATCGCCTATCTATTGGTTCTATATACAATCATTCGCAAACTTCCCAACCTTTTTAATACTTACAAAAAGTGGATAAATAGTTAAATTATTTATGGAATTTAATCCAAAATCTCCATAAGTTAAACCAGAATTTGGGAAAACGTGGATATTTATATTCTCTTATCTCACGTAGTGGATTTTTATTGATATTTTTGGAGTTAAACTCAATAATTTTGGGTTCTTGTGTAAGACCTCTAATTTTGTACTCATTATATTCAAATTTTCCGTTTGCTAAAAACTGACCTATTATAAAAGTAGTAGTACTTGAAGTGGGGTTGATTTGTAATTGATAATCACCACTTATAGGATCCATGATAGCAATCATTCCATTTTCGGAATTAATTACATGATTATTTTTGTCTGTTAGAGAAAAACTTCCAGGATAACCAACTAGAATCAAAGCAGATTTAGGTTCCTTGTAGGGAGGATCATTAATTCCAGGGGAGCCAAAAAATTTTAGAATTTTGTCTATTCCTTCATCTGAAGCAATTATTCCTGCATGAGACTGATTTATTACTTCATTAGAAAAAGCACCTGGAATCTGTGCGCTTTCAACTAGCACAGTTCCATCACCGCTGTCGGAATATTCTTTTCCTACAGGTCTACCATCTGGCCATCTAAAGTCACGAACAACGTTGATTGTTTTTAAAGTTGGGTTATTTGTTCCAGCCAAAGTGCCTACTTTTACATTCCAAAATGGAGTTACAAAATTAGAAGGTAAATAATTATTCTTGGTCTTCATATCAGACACTGACTTAAGTTGCTTAGTTTTGTTATCTCTTAAATAATCATAAGTGGGAAGCATGTTTTGAGGGAATTGGGTGTGCCACAGTGATTAAGAAGTAATGTGGTTGCAATTTTTTGTACTAAATCATTTGTCCAGACCTCATGATTAACTATGGCTGGATAAACAAGGGTAGAGCCTTGATTTGGTGTTCCTACAGCAAGAAACTTTAAGGTCTTACCTCCATTTTGGCTTTCTATATAATTCCTTCCAATAAGCCCTCCCATACTATGTCCAACAAGATTTATCTTTTCATCACCCAACACACTTGAATTTATTAGATCGTTTAATATTGAAGAATTGTCCCTAATATCTTTTCGCCAATCATAATAAAAAGGAATAGGAGTCCAACCTTGTGTTGGTAAGATTGACAAAAGGGGATTATAAATGTCCTTTGCGTATGGAGCCAAAGTCCAACCACCACTATACCCAGTATTTTTACAATTAATTAAAGCATCAACATTCCAACTAGCCCCAAGTCCTGGAATTACTACAACTTTAGTGACAGATGGAGGAGCAATGTCATCATTAGTAATAACACAACTAATATTTTGTCCAGGCAAAAGTGTAACTGACTCTCCTAAACCACTTGGACAACCATCTCCTTCAATAGAAATAAAACTGTAACCATCAACTGAATTTTCATTAATAGTAATTGGTTCATTGGCTTTGATTTTTGTTTCAATTCCAGAAGTTACAAGATTGCCTCCCACACTTATACCAAAATCGTTTGGTTCTAAAGTCCCGCCATTATCATTGATGACATTTTTTGTAAGAGTAATGGTTGGGACAATATCATCATTTATAATTGTGCAAACCTTAGTATCGCCATCTGTAATAGTTTCAGAACAATCACCTTCAGTAGTTGTTGTATATCCTTCAGAAACTTCCTCGGTAACGGAATATGAACCAGCATCAAGATTTACAATGGTTCCCGATTCCGAAGCTGTAAATGTTGGAGTTGAAACATTTGTTCCAGTAACGTTAATAGTAAAATCTTCAGCCTTAGCCCTTCCCCCATCATCATTTATCACACGCTTAATAACTGTAAGCTCTGGTCTATTTATAGGAGCTTCGTATAAGACACCATCGTAAGAACAAATAACATTTTGAGTTTCTCCTGGAGGGTAAGCCGTAACCTTACTAAAGTTCGAAATATTTCCACTTAGATCGATACGGTAAATACCCCGTGGTATTGAATAAGTGGGAGGACTGTTTGGATAGTAAAAGAAAACAATGGCTGTATTTCCATCCCAGCCTACTACACCATTACCGACAAGACTCCAATTAAAATACGACCATCCTCCATTGTAGTCTGTGTACAATGTGTTAAAACCTGTACTGTCCCAAGAACCACCAGGAGCTTGCCAATTGGTTATAGTCACACCTGAAACATAGAGGTTAATATTTGCTGGGTCGCCACCATTGGTTTGTACTAAAACATCTGCGTGGTTCTGAGAAAAAGCTGCCTGATAGGTACAACTTGAGGCATATATTTTGTTTGTCGAGAAGAGAAACATGAACAGGAAAGTTACAACACTTAATATTCTAAGAAGAATTTTAGATACACCTCTCATGATATTCATTCATTGTAAAACACACTCTTGTATACATGTCAAGTTTCGCAACTAAATAATATAACTAAGTATGCTAAAATTCATTTATGAAAACGAAAATTACTACTGAACTAACCGAGAATAAATTGCTATATGAAAAATATCACAATAGAAGAATGCTTCAGAAACGTATCTTAACTAAAAAAAACTTTACGTACAGATATTTGATCAATGTACTGGAAAACAGATTGAAAAATGTTAGAAATGTTTTAGATATTGGTTGTGGTACGGGTGCCATTGATTTTTATTTAGCTAATAATGGAATTTCGGTAGTTGGAATAGATATATCAACAAAAGCTGTTAGAAACGCAAGGTTAAATGCTAAAAACTTTGGATTAGCTTTAAAGACAAAATTTAATATCAATCACTTTCCTCACGATAAAATAGAAGGTAAATATGACCTTGTTATTTGTTCGGAAGTTTTAGAGCATTTAGTTGATGATTCCAAAGCTGTCAATAAAATATTTGAATTGCTTAAGTCTGGTGGTTTAGCAGTTTTGTCTTCGCCGTCTATAAATTCGCCAATATATAAATTAGGTCTAGCTCGAAACCACGATAAGGAAGTTGGACATCTGCGACGGTATAATAATGATAACTTACTATTACTTCTAAGGAAAGCTGGTTTTAAAATAGTTGATAGCAGAAAAGTGCAGGGGTTATTACGAGAAGCTTTGTTTATATTTCCACTTGGAGAATTAATTATTAAGATGGCAAATCGTTTTAGTTTCGTTTCAGATTTTCTTAGTATTATAGATGAGTTATTACTTGTATTTGGAGAATCAGATATTATTGTGACCGCTAAAAAAGTATGAAAATAGGATTTGATGGAAGATATGCTGAGGGTGATCTTGTTGGTGTGGGGAAATATATAAAAAATATTTTGCTTGAGTTAGACAAATTGGGGATTGAGTGTGTAATTTTTTATTCCAGCCCTCCAAAAATTAAAATAGAGGGAGAAAATATTAAATCTGTTGTTTTGGGATTTAAAAATCGCTATATCTTTGAGCAAATATTACTACCCCTAGCTTTAAAACGCGAAAAAGTTGATATGTATCATGCACTGGGTAATATTGGAGTCCCCTTATTTTGCCCCATTCCTGCAATAGTTACAATTCATGATATTATTCCCCTGGAAATAAAAGATTATTTTTCATATTCCCCTTTACCTTTTCTTTCAAGGTTCTCATATACTACCAGGCTAATTTCTTCTTTGAAAAACGCTAATAAAATCATTGCAGTTTCAAATTATGTAAAGACTCAAGTTATTCAAAAGCTTAAAATAAATAAGGAAAAAATAAAAGTAATTTATTCAGGAGCTCCAGAAGTTGTACAGCCAGGAAATCTCCCAAAAGATCTTGTGGGCAAAAAATATATTTTAAATCATGGAGGAATGGATATTAGAAAAAACCTAGATAGACTAATTGAAGCCTTTGCATCTACCCATGCCAAATATCCCCAGCTTAACCTTGTAATTACTGGAGAAAATAAAAGAATAAAGGCAGATCTTGCCAAACTAATTTCAAAATTAAAACTAGACGACTCAGTAATTTTTACAGGCTATGTAGATGATATGACACTAAGCGCTATTATAAAAAATGCAATTATGGAATGTTATCCAACTCTTTCAGAAGGATTTGGTTTTCCAATTCTTGAAAGTTTTGCCTTGGGAATTCCCGTTATTTCCTCCAACACCTCTGCTATTCCAGAAGCTTCAGGAAGGGGAGCCATCTTAATTGATCCACATAGTGTTACTCAAATCTCAGAAGCTATGGAAAAGGTACTAACTGATACGGAATTAAGAAATAATATGGTCATCCAAGGTAAGAGCCAGTACAATAGGTTTAATTGGGAAAAAACAGCAAATGAATATCTCAGTTTGTATAACAGTATTTAACGAAGAAAAGTCTATTGCAGGCCTTCTTGATTCACTCCTTACTCAAACAAGAAAACCTGATGAGATCGTAATTGTTGATGGTGGATCAACTGATAAAACAGTTGAAATAATTAACCATTATCAAAAACGCTTTGGAAAAATCAAACTTCTGAAAGAACACTGCACAAGAGCAAAAGGTAGAAACATAAGTATAGAAGTAGCTAAAAATGAAATAATTGCAATCACGGATGCAGGTTGTATTGTCCATAAAGACTGGCTGGAAGAGATAACAAACCCATTTGTACACAAAGAGGTGGATATTGCAGCAGGTTTTTACACAATGACAGGCAAAACCTCAATGAGTCGTGCTATGGGAGTATTTTTAGGGGTTACTCCAAACAAATTTGGAATGAATTTTCTTCCTTCCACAAGATCCATGGCGTTTAGAAAGGAAGCCTGGGAAGAAGTTGGGGGATTCCCAGAAGGCAAAGGTAACTCAGCAGAAGATACAGACTTTAACTTTCACGCTGTTAAAATTGGCCTCAAATACGCACGCGTGAAAACAGCTATAGTAGAGTGGGGGATGCCCCACACCTTAAAAGACTTTATTTTTAAAATTTCAGAGTATGCAAAATGGGACGTACGGTATGGAATTTGGTGGCATCCAACTCAACGTCTTGCGTCGCACAATATCAAGGCACTCTCTATATTTCTTAGGTATCTAGTAGGGCTTTGTTTACTAATTTTTTCATTTTGGTATCCCCTTCTACTCTACTTACTTGTAATACTTTTATTACTTTATTTGCTTTGGTCTTATCGAAAAGTTTTTCTAGCATTCGGGGAGTATAAAGTTGCCATTTGGGGTCCAGTTCTCCAAATCGCCTCCGATTTTGCAGTTATACGCGGCTTTGCTTCAGGACTGCTATAATCGGATAATGGGCTATTTTAAAGACACCCTAAAAGGAATTTCCTGGATGAGTGCACTCCGAGTCATGACCAGGGGAGTAGCAATTGTAAAAATTGCAATCTTAGCTAGAATTCTTTCTCCTTCCCAGTTTGGAATATACGGCATAGCTCTTCTTGTACTGGGATTTTTAGAAGTTCTAACAGAAACAGGAATAAACGTCTTTTTAATCCAGCAAAAAGATAAGACGAAGGAGTACCTGGACTCAGCTTGGGTAGTTTCAATTGCTAGGGGAGTTCTTATTGCACTTGTTATCATACTAGCCTCCCCTATCATTGTTTGGTTTTTCAAGGTTCCAGAAGTTAAAAACTTACTCTTTATGGTAGCAGGAGTTGCAGTTCTTCGAGGTTTCATTAACCCAATGAAGGTAATTTTTCAAATAAAATTGGATTTTATGAAAGAGTTTTTCTTCCAGGGATTTTTATACTTAGTAGATGCTGGTTTTGCGGTTGGTATCGGAATAATTACTCATTCAGAGTCAGCCATGATAATAGGTATGTTAATAGCCACGGCGGTTGAGGTAATACTAAGCTTTGTAATATTCAAAGATAGACCAAAGCTTAAGCTGGAGGTTGAGAAAGTTAAAGAAGTCATAAGAAGCGGTAAATGGATAACAGGAGCTGGTGTATTTTCCTATATCTTTCAAAACATAGACAATGTTGTAGTTGGAAAATTCCTAGGAGCCACATCACTTGGCTACTACCAACAGGCATATAGCATATCCACCTTACCAGTTTCTGAGGTGGGGCAGATATTTAATAAAGTAACATTTCCTGTATATGTAAAAATATCAGAAGACAAAGAAAGGTTGAAAAAAGCTTTCCTAAAAACCTTGGGACTAATTTCTCTACTTGTGGTTTTCTTTGGCACTCTCATTTTCTTTTTCTCCCATACGTTGATCTTAATTTTCCTTGGGGAAAAATGGCTGGTAATTGAACCAGTACTTAAAATTCTTGCTATCTTTGGAGTACTTAAATCTCTTCTTAACTTTAGCTACTCAGTCTTCTTAGCTCTTAAAATGCAAAAAATTGTGATGCTTTCAGAACTAACTGGAATAGTTGGCATGTGTATTGCAATATATCCAATGGTAACAAAATTTGGAATAATAGGAGCAGGCTATTCAACAATAATTGCTTTTGTTTGCAGTTTACCTGTTGTAATTATTTATCTTTTCAAAATATTTAAATGAAGACTGTAAGAAAATATCTTCCCTTAATCTTAATTTTAGTTTTAGGAGCCTTACTGCGTATTTACAAAATTGGACCTAATTATTATTTTAGCGGAGAACTAGGTAAAGAACTACTCTACATCCGTCAGTATGCAGAGAGCCACACCTTACCCCTTGTTGGAATGGGAACTTCCCATGAATGGCTTTCATATGGACCTTTCTATTATTGGATAATGCTTCCCATTTTTAATACTCTCGGGGGAAACCCATTTATATTATTCTGGGTTTCCTTAGTTGTTAGCCTAGTTGGTTTGACTGTTGGTTACTTTGTTTTTAAAAGAATACTAAATGAAAGAATGGCATTGGTTGCAACTGCAATTGGCGCATTTTCTCCATTTCTGATACTGCAAACCAGACTAAGTAAGCTTCACACTTTCTTTTTTTTAATCATGCCGTGCCTTACATATCTAACCTATCTTCTTTGGAACGGCAAAAAGAAATGGATAATTCCCACAGGACTATTATTTGGAGTTTTATTCAGTTTCCATTTTAGCCAGATTCCACTCTTAGGAGTTATTGCTTTACTATTTGTTATTAAAAGAAACGTTTATAAAATAAAACATTGGTTACTGTTTGGACTTGGAGTTATTATCCCCAATATTACATTCCTTTGGCAGGATAGAAATATACTTCTTTGGCTTCCATATAGAGTAGTAAACATTGCAAATAAAAATCCGATTGAGACTATTAAACTTCTAAATGAATATTTGGGTAAATCAATTTTCTGGGACAGCCGTCTTTGGATAATTGGCTCTGTTATTTTTCTAGCAATATTTATCTATTACATCATAAAAAACAAACATAAATTTGCAAAAGAATTCATTCCTTTTTATTTGATCTCTTCAATTTCATTAATGCTCTTGGCAAACATTTTACACGGTGCCCCACCTATTCATTACTTTTTACCAATGGTGGTAGCGCAGACTATTCTTGTTGGACTCTATCTTTCAAAAGTGAAACTTTGGCCACAGATAATAGCTCTCGTAACAGTTGTTAATATTGTAGCTTTTCAAAATGACCCAATTTTTTATAAGGATTTTACAGGTCTTGTTAAAAACAGTGATATGGTTTCCTACGCAACTCAAAATGTTATAGCAGATTTTATTGTAGCCAGTGCAAATCAAAAACCAGTGTCAATTAAAAGAGTTGGAGCTTTTGACTATTTTCCAGAAAACTACTCTCAGAATTATAAGTACTTAGTTCTTTGGAAAGGCGGCCAAGTTATTGATAGCTCAGTTAATTCTTATACAATTACCGAAGATTCAAAGAAAGGAGAAGTAAGTGTTAAAAAATGATTTTGAAATAATTACTCTAAAAAAAGACACTATTACTGATTTTGCAAAAGAAAGAAACCTTCTTTTGGCAAAATCAAAAGCAACCTGGGTTTTTTTTGTAGATTCAGATGAAACGATTACGGAAAAACTAAAACGCGAAATAGTTGAATGGTTAAATGGTTCAATAGCCAATAATTATAACGGATTTTACGTTTACAGGAGAAATTATTTTTTAGGGCAGTATGTAGGAACAGATAAGATACTAAGATTGGGAAGGAGGGGCAAAGGACAATGGCAACGTAGAGTTCACGAAACCTGGCAAATAAAAGGTAGAGTTGGAGTACTTAAAAACCCTTTAATTCATCTCACTGCAAAGAATCTGTATGAATTTATAGGCAAGATTGATAACTATTCAACGCTTCACGCAAAAGAAAATATAGAAAGTGGGAAAAAATCAAATATTGCAAAAATTATTTTCTACCCAATGTTTAAGTTTATTCAAAGTATGGCAATGGGGCGTGGGTTTGTTATGAGCATGTTGCAATCATTTCACTCATTTTTAGCTTGGAGTAAGGTGTGGAGGCTGCAAAATACATGAATATAAAAAAAATAATATCACCAGACTGCATTTTTGTCTTTCTTTTCTTAATCCTTTTTCCTTTCGGTCAGATCATAAGGATTGGAATAATTCACCCAATTGATTTAGTAGTTGGAGCAGCTATGCTTTATACAATTATTAAAAAACTTGAATATCCAGAGTTTTTTAAACATCTTAAAGTATTTCTGGTTATAGCTGTATCTTCATGGATTTTTTCTATATTTATTTTTAGACATATTGAGGTAGTATATGGCCTTTTATATCTATTTCGACTTGCTGCTTACTTATTTTTTAGTGTTTATGTTTGGAATTTTGTTAAGAAGGAAGACTCAAATAAAAAACTTCTTCTTAATTCTCTTTTAGCAATCTCCATAGTATCAGCCTTTTTAGGTTGGATTCAGTTTTTGATACTACCTGATATAAAACCATTTTTTGTTTGGGGTTGGGATATGCATCTATTTCGTATTGTAGGAACTTTTCTTGACCCAACATTTTTGAGCTTAATAATAGTTTTTGGATCAATAATTTCAATCCTGCAAAAAAAATGGTTTTTTACACTATTTCTTTTGCTTTCTCTAGCCTTTACCTATTCAAGAGCTGGTTATCTAGCGTTTATTGGGGCAGTTTTTGCGATTATATATTTTGAAAAGAAGTTTAAAAAGCTAATTTTTCTTGTTTTGGGGCTGGTTGTAATTGCTTTCATTCTTCCAACGGCAAAAAATCAGAGTATTGAGCTATTCAGAACATTCTCTGCAGTTTCTAGAATTGAAAACTACAAACAAACCATAAAACTATTCTCAAAGTCACCAGTATTTGGAGTTGGCTATAACAACATGTGTATTGCATACCAGAAATACATAGGCCCTCAGGATTTTTCCTCACATGCTTGTTCAGGTTCGGATTCAAGCATTTTGTTCGTTTTGGCCACAACAGGTATTTCTGGTTTAATTGTCCTCATTTATGCTTCGAAAAAAATAATATATAGTGCTAAGCATTCTACATACTACATACTACTTGCTACTTCTTTTGTAGCCCTTCTAGTCCATAGTCTTTTTGGCAACTCCATGTTTTACCCATGGATAATGGGATGGATGGTGATATTGCTTTCCTTGGCAAGTTCTACTCACTGAAGTTCAACTTAAACTCCTTCTCAACTGAGTTTCCTGCTTGGTCAACAGATTTAATAGTAAATTTATTTTCACCACCATTAAGAGTTAAAGTGTATTGATATTTTCCAGATTCCTCAACAGAAACTATCCTGTCATTGATGGTGACACTAGCACCACTATCTGTAGTGCCCTGAATTGTCACTTGGCGCTGTTCAGAGCCATTAAAACTTGCTCCATCAGAAGGACTATCAATAATTAAGCTTGGAGGATCGTTGTCAAATACAACCTTCTTTTCAATAGTTTTCTGACTTACATTACCTGAAGGATCTTGAGTAATTGCAGAAAAATTATTATCTCCATCTTTTAATCCCAAATTTTGAAAAGTAAAATTACCATCTTTATCTACCAAGACTTCCTGTTCAGTCCCATTAAATGTTAGTTTAACGGTGGCTTCTGGTTCAGCAGTTCCTGTTAGCCCTATACTTTGCTTGTTTGTATAGTCGGGAACTATATCAAACTTAGGAGGAGCTGGAGGAGTTTTGTCATTTTGAGAACTTGTTGTTCCTCCCCTTAAGTCTGAGACAAATGAAGCTACCTTTCCAACAGCAGGAATACCAACAATAACTAAAACAGCAACGGCGGCAATAGAAAGAAGAATAAGAAGAACCGCATTTCTAAAGTTCCTTTTTTCTTCTACTGATTCTAATCTCGAGTATCTTAATCTCATATTATTTGAGCCGAGGGTGGGGATCGAACCCACTACCTGCGGTTTACGATACCGCCGCTCTACCAGCTGAGCTACCTCGGCAATAAGTTGAATTATACCACTTCAAGGGTTAATACCCAGTAAATTTCTCAGACCGAATCTGCCCAGATGGCACTTTCATATTTCCCAAAATCTCTTCCATTGCATCATTAAATCCTGGAGGACCACAAACCCATAGGGTACAATTTTTAATTTTTAATTTATAATTTTTAATTAATTCATTTATTTTAATTTGGTCAAGGTGGCCTTCGGTACTACTTATTACATAATGAACTCTAATGTTTGAATTATTTTTAACTATTTCATCAAACTTTCTCTTAAAAACAATGTCGTTATCAGAGTTGGAATAAATCAAATAAATAGGATTTGCCAATTTATTATCAACAACATACTTAATAATGCTTCTAAATGGCGTAATTCCAATTCCTCCCGCAAGGAAAACATGAGACCCCTTCTCATTCTCATCAAAAAGAAAGGTTCCATTTGGTCCATCTGCTTTAATAACCTCTCCAATTGCAAGCTCATCAAGCGTTTTCTTGTACCCCGATTCTTCTCTGATTTTGGTTGTTAGCCTAATTGAATCAGTTTCAGTTGGGGAGGAAGCTATTGTAAAAAGTCGCGTAGCGCCTTTGGCGTCAGGATAGTTTAATTTGGCAAGAGTGTAATAAAGATACTGTCCAGCGGAAAAGGAAATAGATTTTTCAGGTTTAAAGAAAAAAGACTTGGTTCCTTTAGCTTCATCAACCTTTTTAATAAGTATTAATTTCACTTTATATATTCTACCATCACAATTTACAGTATTAAAATCTGATTGCATTGTGTGTTATACTATACCCCCACATGGCTAAACAAAAGAATACAGATAGAGAAAAATTTGAAAGATATGCAGAAACTTATAAGCTTTTGGCAAATGCCAAAAGACTTGAAATCTTAAGCCTTTTGGGAAGTGGAGAAAAAATAGTTACTGATTTGGTTAATGCGATGGAGATAAGAAAAGCTAATGTCTCCCAACACCTGGCACTTCTAAGGTATTTAAAATTTGTAAAAGTAAGAAGATTAGGAAAGAATGCTTTTTATAGCCTTACAAACCCCAAAACTGTTGAGTTCTTCAAGATAATGGACTCGATAAATAAATAATCAAGGACAATCACTTTTAACCTTCTTATCCATCAATCATATAGTGATAATGATAAGTAAAAAGGTGAAATTGGAGCGGGATACGGGAGTTGAACCCGTTTCTCTACCTTGGGAAGGTAGCGTTAGGCCGCTTAACTAATCCCGCGCATACGGGATAATTATATCATTTAGGATTCCAAGCTACCTTAGTAACATCAAAACATTCCCAGGGTGAATTACATTTGGATTATCAAGTTTATTTGCATTTGCAATTTCAACCCATTTATATCCATCCCCATAAGCTTTAACTGCTATATTCCAAAGACTATCCCCATGAACTACAGTATAGGAATCTGCTGTAATAGCTTGAGTATTGGACTCGATTGTTACAACTTCTTTTGTTGCAGTTGGTTGTTTTGCTGAAACTTCTGGAAGCAATATTTCCTGGCCTACTTCAAGACTTTCAGATTCAAGTTTGTTTGCAGACATTACATCTGTCCAGTTATAACCACTTCCATATACATCTTCAGAAATTGACCACAAACTTTCACCTTCGGAAACTGTATGTACTTTACCAATTTGTGATTGATTTGTTGTGGTTAATGCTTCAGGTGTAGTTTGAGATCTTTTGTCTTTAAAATAATTAACAACTAATATTCCAACTATAACTATAACAAGTGCTCCCAAAACCATACTAATGCTTTCTTCATTAAGCTTTAAATTTTTGAGGAATTTTTTTAAATCAAATTTCAATATATTTCACCCCCCTTCGCCAAGGCTTCGGAGGGGCAAGCCACCTTGGATTTTATTCAGCCTCAATTTATATTAGGATTGGTTTGAAGTCAATAGGAAGAAAAACTATGTTTGTTCTCTGTTTAGATATTTTAAAATCCAGATGTTTGTATTTGGTATGATTACTCGATTTTTGCTTCGAATATTTTTTAGTTCTTTTACTCCAAAGACATTTCCATCATTGTCAATGATCTGCATTAAACGAAAAAAATCTTTAGGAGTTTTATAATACAGAGCTTCAATGGTTAAATTATTTCTTCCGTAAATAATATGTTTTCCAATTCTTCCATTACTTAAGGTAAAAAATGTCGTGATATCTAAACACTGCTTTGATGTGCTAGTCGGTAGTTTTCCACAAACCTTGATCGTTAGTTCATTTTGACCTTGTTTACCATGAAATTTTCCCTCAGAACTTAGTAGTCCACTTAAATCATCCATCTTACCCTGAATTCCACTTTCTAAACCAAAAATTTTTCTTCCTGTTATAACTTCCGATACTGCTTTGCGTATTTCAATAAATTCATATGAAAGTTGTTCTGTTGGAGGATTTGAATAATTTTTCCCTTCATCACCCTGCAAGCAACTTGGGTTGAAGTTTTCAATTAATCGGATAAAGCGGTGTCTAAATCTTTCTTTTTCGTTAAACATTGGCAGCATTTTAACACACATTTTTGAAGATTCAAGCGAATCTAAATATTGAAGCTTAATTGGGCGGGATCGACGAGATTCGGACTCGCAACCTCTTCCGTGCGAAAAAATCTTCTTGTTTCCAAAAAGCTCGGACTATCTCATCACCCGCAGGGTGAAATTATCACCACCTTACGGGGCCAGGTATATAGTCTCTACACATTTACACTTTCGTGCTTTAGCTCGGGATTGCCATTTTAAAGGTTTCCCCGAATTAGCCTGGTTTTACATCCCGCATTACTGCGGGACGCTGCCACAATTGACAGGGAAGCGCTCTAGCCATTGAGCTACGACCCCAATAACAAAGTATTTTAACATAGACTACCTTACTTACCAAGCCTCAACAAAACATTTCAAACATAGACTTTATCTTATAGTTATGTGGTATAATACCAACATGTTAGACACAGAGAAACCTAAACAGTTTGGAACAATAAACCTTAAAGGTGGTGAGCAGGATCATATGGCTGAATGCCAAAAGCTACTGCCATTTCTGTTGGAAATTGACTTGTCCCAAAAGGGTATGGAGATATCGAAATTTGAAAAAGTTCTTAGAGTTTTAGAAATTGTCAGGTTTTCAGAAGAAAGCTTTCCTTGGATGATGGGGTTAGGATTTAATGAAAAGGGTAATGTTGAAAAAATTGACCTAATATCTGATCCACATTATGATGAAACAAGCATAAATCACTCAATTTTTACGGGTCAGGTTTTAGAATTTCCAAATTTCTATGAACTTTGGGAAAAACCAGAAATCTTCATAAATAATATATCCCATGTAGCATCCTATGATGGGAAAAGAAAACCATATGATGTTATTATGGCAGGTACCAAAAGTAGGATTCTAGTATTGGGTACACCAAACGACAACTTTTTAGCAAAAAAGGATGTTATATACGAGTTAGTTAAATAATTGCTTGACTTAAGCTAATGAGTTACCTATAATCCTGGCTAACATAGATCATGGATATAACAGTTGGTTTATTTAAAAAAGAAATTGGTTCAGACGGGAAGGCTTCATATGTGATGATTGGAGAAAATCCTCCTGTAATACATTCTGGGATTCGCTATCATGGATTCGACCATTTTAGTAAAAATGATGACTATTTCTCTCGAATAAGTAAAGAAACTCTCGGTGTTGAGGTCTTTATGGGAGTAAAACCTGAATATTGTAAGCCAGCAATAGTGCTTGAACCGCAAATATTTGAGAGTATAGAAGATATGAGAGAGACCATTTTTTATGAAGCCAGAAAATCAGCATTTTATGGTGGACAAATAGAAATTATTGAGGATTTGTTCCCCGTAGAAGGATCGAGAATTGGAGCAGAGAGAAGCGCTTCGTAATACTCTTCAAATACCCAGCTTATAGAGTTAACTTTGTCGTTATATAATGAATATATGTTGGGAAATCGCGCAACCAATCTTCAAATTGCAGAACTACTTCGCGATGTAGCAGCTTCATACCAACTTAAGGACGATAACAAGTATAAGTTTCAAATAATTGCATATGAAAGAGCAGCAGACGCAGTAGAACACGCCACAAGTGAACTTAAAGACCTTTGGGATGATGGAAAACTGAAAGACGTCCCAGGAATTGGTCCAAGTATAGCCCAGCATTTAGGTGAGATATTTCAAAACGGTAAATCTCAACATTTTGAAGATTTAATGAAAGGAATTCCCAAAGAAGCCTTCAAACTAATGGAACTACCAGGTATTGGAATCAAAACCGCCCTTCGATTAATCACTCAGGGTAAACCTTCTGAAGTTGAGAAATTGTTAGACCAGGTTAAAGAAAGATCAAAAGTTGCCAAACGCCACCTTCTTCCATATGCTACACATGTAGCTTCCCAGATAATTGATTGGATGCTGACTAATCCTAAAATCAAGCGTGTAGACCCACTAGGAAGCTTAAGACGCCAGGCTGCAACAGTTGGGGATATTGACTTAGCCTGTGTAACTGATGACGGGGCAGACGCACTTAATCATTTTACTAAGTATCCAGAAACGCAAAAGATAATAGAAAAAGGGGAGCACGCAGCCTCAATTCTTCTTCCAGGCAATGTCCAGGTAGATATGATGGTTCAGCCCGAAGAAACCTATGGATCACTTCTTCAGCATTTTACAGGCAGTAAACACCACAATATTGCCATCAGGGAATATGCTCTTAAAAAAGGATTGAGTCTAAGTGAGTATGGGATCAAGCAGTTAAAAGGTAAAAGGCAAGAGGTAAAAGCTTTTAAAACAGAGAGAGAATTTTATAATTATCTTGGATTTGATTACATAGAGCCTGAGCTTCGCGAGGATAGTGATGAATTAGATTCAGCACTTAATCATACCTTACCAAATCTAGTTAACCTAAAGGATATTAAAGCGGATCTACAAATCCATTCAGATTTTAATATTGAAACAAGTCATGATTTAGGAGAAAGTTCCATGGAAGACCTTGTGAAAAAGGGAAGTGAACTTGGTTATGAGTATTTAGCATTTACTGAACATAATCCAAGTCAAAAAGGACACACAGATAATGATATTGTGGAAATACTCAAAAGAAAGCGTGAAAAAGTAGATCAACTTAATTACTCAATTCAAGAGAAGGGGATTGGTAGTGTAAAAAAAGTGTTCAATAGCCTTGAGATTGATATCAAACCCGATGGGAGTCTACCAGTTCCAGAAACTGGTCTTAATACTTTAGATTTTGTTTTGGTTTCACTTCATTCAAGTTTTGATTTAGAACGTAGCATTCAAACAAAAAGGGTTTTGACTGCCCTAGCCCACCCCAAAGCAAAAATTTTTGCCCATCCCACAGGTAGAAAGCTTAACGAGCGAGAAGGAGCAGAGCTAAATTGGCCTGAGATATTTGATTTTTGTTTAAAAAGGAATAAATGGATTGAAATTAATTGTGACCCAATGCGATTGGATCTTCCCGACACTCTAGTTCATGAAGCCGTGAAACTTGGTGTGAAATTAACACTAGGAACCGATGCACATCATAAAGATGGATTAAACAACATGGTCTGGGGAGTATCAGTTGCTAGGCGCGGATGGTCAGAAAAGAAAGATATAGTTAATACTAGAACCTTGAAAGAATTTGAAGAAATGTTAATATAATAGTTCGGAGGGAGGTGAATAAATAATGATTTACGCAATTTTAGCAGTCGTTTTAATAATTGTTATGTGGATTATCTCCACTTATAACTTTTTTGTCTCAACAAAAACAAGAATTGGAGCTTCCATTCAAGAAATTGGTAATCAGCTTAAACGTCAGTCTGAACTTATTCCTAACCTAATTTCATCAGCAAAGGGATATCTTGCTCACGAAAAAGGAATTTTTGATGAATTAAGCAATGCCAGGCGTGCAATTTCAAAAGCCGTTGAATCAGGTAATGTAGGTAAAATGGCAGATGCAGGCAAAATGCTCTCTGACGTATTACCCAAGATTCAAGTAGTAGTTGAGAGTAATCCCGAAATAAAAGGAAGTGAAGTTGTTAAAAGCTTAATGGATGATTTGCGCGATACATCAGACAAAGTGATGTATGCCAGACGATTACTTATTGATTTAACAGCTGACTACAACGTCAAAAGAGTTACAGTTCCAAGTAGTATTGTAGCGGGAATGTTTCACTTTGAAGCCATGAAGGGTTTACAAACACCAAACTCAGAAAATTCATTGAATGTGAGTGAGGATGAAATGAAAACCCCCAAGGTTGATCTTTAATTAGATCTTTCAAAATAACTTGAAAAACATTTACGAGGTTCGACAGAGTAATAAGATTAAAAGCGCAGTGATTGTTGTGCTGTTTGTTGTGTTTGTTTTTGTTGCAGCCTACATAATTACCCGTGCTTTAGGATATTACATAGGTTATGAACCGGGTGGCTTTGGCTACTTTGGAGTTGCACTAATTGTTTCTGGAGTATCCAGTTTTGTTAGTTATTACTTCTCAGATCAAATAGTTCTGGGGATTTCAGGAGCTAGAAAAGCTCACCCAATTGAAGATAAACTATTTACCTCAGTATCCGAAAACCTCTGTATTGGAGCAGGACTTCCTAGGCCAAAACTATATGTTATAGAGGATTCTGCTCCAAATGCATTTGCAACAGGACGCGACCCTGACCATGCAGTAATTTGTGCAACAACAGGACTTCTTACCAAACTTAATAGAACCGAGCTTGAAGGAGTTATTGCTCACGAGCTTTCCCATATAAAAAATTACGATATTCGCTTAATGTCAGTAGTATCTGTCATGGTTGGCTTAATTGCTCTTCTTGGGGATTGGTTTCTAAGGACAACCTGGCTTGGAGGGCGTGGAAATAGCCGTGAAAGCAAAGACAATGGATTGGGTGCAATACTCTTAATATTGGGACTTGTTTTTGCCCTTCTTTCGCCCTTAATTGCTCAACTAATCCAACTGGCCATTTCAAGACGCCGTGAATTTACAGCAGATGCGGGAAGTGTGGAAATTACAAGACAACCACAAGGACTAATCTCAGCCCTCAAAAAAATTTCAGAAGACCATGAACCTTTGGAAGCCGCCAATAAAGCAACTGCACATCTTTACATAGTTAATCCATTTAAAGATAAATCAGGTCGCTCTGTAGAAAAACTTGCAGGACTGTTTAATACCCACCCACCCCTTGCAGAAAGAATTAAAACGCTTCAGGAAATGAGTTAAAGGAGTTTAAAAGGTGTAAATAGAAATAAATGTATGTTCTATTCGGTCACCAGGCTTAATTTTTTTACTCCCAAGAAATGGTTTTCCAGAGAAATACCCATTAAGTGTTACAAATTTATCGAAATAGGTAGGGTCAACTAGTTTGTTGATATGTGTATTTTTATCTAGGTCTACCAATATTGTACGTACCACAGCAAGAACACTTTTATTTTGTTTAAAAGCATCTGTTGCCATATCTATGTCACTAAATTCAAAAAAAGCTTTTAGAAACCGATCTGTGTCGCCTAGGTGCTCATAAGGAAGAATTTCACTCATTTTTTTTCTGAAAATATTGTCTTTTAATTCGCTTTCAGTGCAAATTCTTTTGGGGTCTATATGTAAGATAGATGCTAGTTCTTCCGCATAGATTACAGTTTTTTTTATTATATCCAGGAAAAAATAAAATATCGGGAAGTCCTTGTGACACTTCTTCTGGAATATGTCTTATACCTGGTTCCATGTGCGCATTGTACTACACCATTATTAGTTTTCAATAATCATATTAAGGCACTTCAAAATATGATGTAAAATGGCTTTGTGAGTAAACGAAAGCGTCAAACAGCGTCGTTCATTAAGTATCTTAGAACCTCCTATACAAGGAAAGATCATAAAAAAGGAATCTTTGGAAAACACTTCTATTTATCAGAAAACAATAGGGTTACGAGAGTATATGAAAAGATAGAAACTGGTAAGATAACTGAAGTAGTTTGTGTTTCTTTGGATATAAACATATCAGCAAACTGGGAGACAATTGTTTATTACGACAATGTCCATGGGAGTTTACATAGACACGAAAGATTGTCGATTGAAGATAAATCTGATTCGATAGTATCTATTGGAATAAGGCAGAAAGGCACAGTTAGAAGATTGTTAAAATGGGCTATTAAGGATATTTCGTTAAATTATACTAATTACAAGAAAAGATTTCTCAAGCGAAGCAATTATTCAAAGAGTAAGATTTTGGAAAATTTGTACTAGGTGTTATTATTAGTATAGAAATGTCTAAAAAGGTACAATTTGAAACAAATTTAAAGCTGTCAGATAAACTTACAGCTTATATTTCTAGCCACCCATCCCTACTTAAAAAACATGGAGAGAGTTCCTATGTCTTGTTTGTAGAAGGGAATGAAGAATTGAATGAAATGAACACTAAACTGTTGGAAAATATCAAATCTAGCGAAAAATCTGTAATTAAGGCTACACATACAACTAACAAGAAAAACCCCTGGAAGTTTGAGTTTGCTTATTAATTTGATCTTCTTGCTTCAGAGCGTGTTTCATTTTAAGATACTAGTATGGCAAGGCTTACAAAAGCAGATGTTTTGCATGTTGCAAGACTAGCAAAATTAAACCTAACAGATAATGAAATTAAAAAGTTTCTTCCTCAGCTTTCTTCTATTGTAGATTATATAAGTGAGCTTGAAAAAGTTGACACTAAGAATATTGAACCAACAAGCCAGACCACTGGACTTACCAATGTTTTTAGGGGGGATGATATAAAATTAAGCTCAATTGATCAAAATAAGGCACTATCAGGAACAGACAAAACCCACAATGGTTATTTCAAAGTCCCAGCAATCTTAGAAGGAAGGAGTGACAAATGAATACAATACCTTTTACAATCAGAGAGACAAAAGAGGGGCTTCTAGCTAAAAAGTTTTCTGCAGTAGAACTTGTTGACGAATACCTCTCACGTATCGAAAAAAATAAAGATCTTAACGCATTCCTAACTATTTCAGATGAAGTTGCATATAAAAAAGCCAAAGAACTTGAATCAAATTTAGAAGATTTACCTCTTTTGGGAACGGTGGTGGCACACAAAGATTTATTTTTAACAGAAGGAGTAAGAACTACAGCAGCATCAAAAGTTTTGGAAAGCTACGTTCCAGCCTATTCATCTACCGTGGTTGAGCGAATGGAAAAAGCAGGTGCAATAATGATCGGCAAAACCAATTGTGATGCTTGGGCTCACGGCGCAAGTGGAGAAAATTCTGATTTCAGTCCAACTAAAAATCCATGGAATAAAAAACATGTTCCAGGTGGATCAAGCAGTGGCTCAGCCGCTTCAGTTGCTGCGGGTTTATCACTTGTTGCAACAGGAACAGATACGGGAGGATCAATAAGAGAACCTGCAAATTTCTGTGGAGTTGTAGGATTTAAGCCCACATATGGAGCAGTTTCAAGATATGGCGTAATTGCAATGTCCTCATCACTGGATAGTATTGGTTCATTTGGTCACACAGTAGAAGATGTTGAAACAATTTTCAATGTTGTTAAAGGTCCAGACGGCTTTGACAGTACCGTTACTAATGGCCAATCACTAATTACTAATCGCAAATTTAGAATTGGAATTCCCAAGGAATATTTTATCGACGGGTTAGATCGTGAAGTAGAAAAGTCGGTTCTTACAGCTTCTCAAGTATTTAAAGATAATGGAATAGAACTAGTAGATATTAGTCTTCCTAATACGAAATACGCCATTGATGTTTATTATATAGTTCAGCCAGCTGAGGTTTCTTCAAATTTAGGTAGGTATGATGGAATAAGATATGGAAATGGCCGTGACTTGTTCGGAGCAGAGGCAAAAAGAAGAATAATGCTTGGAACTTACGTATTATCCGCCGGTTATTACGATGCCTACTATCTCAAAGCTCAAAAGGTAAGATCACTTCTAATCCAGGATTTTGATAATGTTTTTGAAAAAGTTGATGCGATAATAGCACCCGTTTCACCTACCCCTGCATTTAAGCTAGAAGAGAAAGCAGCTGATCCTTTACAAATGTACTTAGCTGATATTTTTACAGTATCAGCAAACCTAGTAGGAATTCCAGGTCTTGCGGTTCCTTCAGGATTTAATTCAGAAAATCTTCCATTAGGATTTCAGCTTATGGCACCGCGTTTTTGCGAAAGTACTCTTTTTGAATTAGGAAAACTTTATCAAAAGTCGGTCAGTTATGTTCCAAAACTACCATGATAGCTGAATTTAAATCAATATTTAAAAAACCGGGATTTATGTATTTATGGGGGTCTCAAATATTTTCTCAAGTAACAATACACATGTTGAATTTTTTGCTTTTGGCTCATCTGTATGAAGCAACAAATTCAACTATAGCCACATCCCTCCTCTGGGTAGCATACGCTCTTCCTGCTCTTTTTATTGGACCAATTGGAGCCGCAAGCGTTGATCTTGTGAGTCGTCGTAAAACTCTAATGATAGCTAATCTTTTACAGGCTTTAACAGTTTTTGTATACATATTTATAAACCAACAATCGATTTTTATTCTTTATGCAATTGCATTAATTTATTCATCTTTAAATCAATTTTATGGCCCAGCCGAACTCGCCACCTTACCTGGTACGGTTGGTAAGAAAATGTTAGCCAGAGCAAATAGTCTTTTTTTCACAACTTCCCAAGCAGCACTCATATTAGGTTTTGGATTTGCAGGAATTTTACAAAAACTGATTGGATTTAATGGCACATTAATTCTTGCAACAACACTTCTGTTTTTGGCCTTTGTAAGTGTTAGTTTTTTGACTGAAGTGAAACCAAAGAAAAAACTACCTGTCGAGTTTGAAAAGGTATTAAAAACATTTTTTAATACTATTGTCGAAGGCTATGTATTTATTAAATCTAATAAAACCGTCCTATTTCCCTTACTTATTCTTCTGGGTATTCAAGCAACCCTAGCTATTATGCTTGTAAATTTACCCGTAATTGCTGCACAAATTTTAAATATCTCAGTCAGTTATTCAGGAGTTTCTTTAGTTGTTCCAGCGGGAATTGGTGCTTTGTTGGGAGCTACCTATATTCCAAGCTTAATTAAAAAAGGGTGGAGAAAGAAAAGATTAATAGATGCGGGTTTGATTATTACGGTTATTGCATTAGTAGCCATGGCCATTGGAATTCCACTCCTACCAATAGCAGTCAGGTTAACGTTTACGTCTTTTCTGATTATTGCTACAGGTATCGCCTTTGTAGCAATAAATATTCCTGCCCTTACTTTTTTGCAGGAGTCTACACCCCAATGGTTTAGAGGTAGAGTATTCGGAAATCTTTGGTTTATGACCTCCATTATTAGTATTATTCCTGTTCTTTTTACAGGAGCCATTTCAGAAATATTTGGTGTAAAAACGCTTTTAGTTTTAATGGCCGCAGGAATCCTTTTTGTATTTCTTTATTCTAAAAAAAGAGGACAAATTTTAATTGTTACTCACTTAAACTCAAATGGAAAACAAAAGTAAATATACACCAGTAATTGGTTTGGAAGTACATATAGAGCTTTCTACTATTACAAAGCTTTTCTGCAGCTGTTCCTCTGATCACTTTGCAAAGAGGCCCAATACACAAGTTTGCCCTGTTTGCATGGGTCTTCCTGGTGCATTACCTTGCACAAACTATGATGCTGTGGTTTCAACGATTAAATTTGGACTTGCAATGGGGTCAAGGATAAATTTATTTAGTAAATTTGATAGAAAACACTATTTTTATCCAGATCTCCCTAAAAGCTATCAAATTTCTCAATACGATTTACCCTTTTGTGTAGGAGGAAGCCTGAATAACAAAAAAATCACAAGAGTTCATTTAGAAGAAGATACAGGCAAGCTTGTACATGAAACAATAGATGGAGTAAAATGTTCCCTAATTGATTTTAATAGAAGCTCTGTTCCTCTCATGGAAATGGTTACAGAACCTGATTTCCACGACACAGAAAGTGTTGTAGCCTTCCTAAAAGAAGTTCAGCTAATAGCCAGATACCTTGGGATAAGTAATGCTGATATGGAAAAGGGTAGCATGAGATTGGAGGCAAACATATCATTAGCGAATAGCGAAGAGCGAATAGCGAATAGGTTGCCAAATTACAAAGTAGAACTAAAAAATATAAACTCATTTAGATTTCTTGATAAGGCTATAAAGGCAGAAATACTAAGACAAGAGGAACTACTTCTTAAGGGAGAGGTTATTTCTCAAGAAACCAGAGGGTATGATGAAATAAAGCAAACAACCTACCTCCAAAGAGTTAAAGAAGAAGCTAATGATTATAGATATTTCCCAGAACCAGACCTTCCCCCAATTAGGTTTACCCAAGATCAGGTAGAGAATATCAGAAGCCAGATTCCAGAACTACCCAGTCAAAAAAGAGAAAAGATTGAAAAAGTATACGGTCTATCTAAAGACTTCGCAGATATTTTAGTATCAGACCAAAAGAGAGCAAAGTATTTTGAAGAAGCCCTTCGCCAAGCTCAGGGTAAACCAATGGTAACTGCAAAGATGGTTGCAGACTTAATGATAAACAAAAAACTAGACAAGGAATTTCCAGAACCAGCAGGACTAATTAGAAGAATACTGGAAATCTCGAACGTAAAGTATTCATCGAATGAAGAGGTTGATAATGCCGTGAAAAGTGTAATAATGACGAATGAAAAAGCAGTTAATGATTATAAGGCAGGAAACGGCAACGTTATTGGATTTTTGATGGGAATGGTACAAAAAGAATTAAATGGAAAAGGCAATGCACAAACGGTTCGTGAGAAATTATTAAAAAAATTACAAGAATGACAGATAAAGGATCAGAATTTAAATATGAAGCAGCAACTTTAGCAAATCTTCATCTTGGAGAAGCAAAAGTAAGTATGGATGATGAAATTGTAAAAGATAGAGGAAAGAGAGTTTTGGGTACAGACAGAGGTGCTTTTACTTTGAGAACTTACGAAGTTGCGCAAGAGTCAATGGTTGATAAGCTGACAGGATTACTAAACAGAAAGGGTTACGAACACGAAATGAATAAATTTTATGATTACTATAAACGTACTAGAGGGAGTTTTTGGATAGCCATGCTAGATTTAGATAATTTTAAAGGAATTAATGACACAAAGGGACATGTTTATGGAGATAATGTATTAAAAAGTTTTGGCAGATCAATTCAAGAGAGATTTAGAAAAGGTGATATATGTGGGAGATATGGTGGTGATGAAGCAATAATTATGTTGACCACAGGATTACTCAATCCTGAAGATATTGACTTGGAAGAGAAAGACATTTCAGATCAACTTGCAAACAAAATTGGGACTGGGGTTAGTATAGGAATAGTTAAATGGGACGGTAGATCAACATTGGAAGATACTATCCAACAAGCAGATAATAAACTTTATCAAAATAAGAAGATGAGAAAAATCCAGGAATAATGTCTAAATTTGTCCACCTTCATGTTCACACAGAATATTCCCTTCTTGATGGACTAAGTAATATAAAGAAGCTTTTTGCTCATGTTAAAGAACAAGGAATGGATGCAGTTGCCATCACAGATCATGGAGTCATGTATGGAGAAATTGAATTCTATAAAGAAGGTCTAAAACAAGGCATAAAGCCTATACTTGGGATGGAGGGTTATATTACTTCAGGAGACCTTCATGATCGTCCTGAGCGTACCACACTTCAGAATTATCATCTTTTAATCTTGGCGAAAAATATAGAAGGTTATAATAATTTAATGAAACTTTCCTCAATTGCACACCTGGAAGGTTTTTACTACCGTCCACGCTTTGATAGGGAAACTCTTAAAAAATATTCTAAAGGTTTGATTGTTACCTCTGCTTGTCCTGCTGGTGAAGTTGGACAAAGTTTAATAAATGATAACTACAAAGAAGCTAAAAAAATAGTTGAGTGGTATCAAGATGTTTTTAAGGATGACTATTATCTTGAAATGCAGCGTCACGAGTCAGAAAAATGGATAGATAAAGCAGCCACAACGGAGTTAAAAAACTTAGTTTCAGAGCTTTCTGTCAATGAAAACAAATGGAATGAAGGTATACTTAAACTCTCGCGTGAATTAGGTGTACCAATAGTGGCTACAAACGATGCTCATTATATTAAACAGGAAGACGCCTTAGCTCAAGATGCCCTAGTTTGTGTAGCAACAGGCAAAAACATGAGTGAAACCAAAAGGATGAGATACATTGATACACAAACTTATTATGTTAGAAGTCCAAAAGAAATGGAGCTTCTTTTTTCAGATCTTCCAGATGCTCTAGAAAACACGGTCAAAATTGCAGATAAATGTAATTTAGAGATTAAACTTGGAGTTTGGAGTTTTCCAAAATTTCCACTTCCTAGGGGGGTAAGCGCAGATAAACATTTAAGAAATCTTTCACATAAAGCTTTAAAAGAAAAAATTCCAAATGCTGATAAAGAAGCTGAAACCCGTCTTGAACATGAACTTGGAATTATTTGTCAGAAAGGTTACTCACCATATTTCTTAATTGTAAGAGATCTTGCAAACTGGGCCATTTCTCAAGGAATAGTAACTAATACTAGAGGTTCTGCAGCAGGAAGTTTAGTCTCATACGTTTTAGGAATTACAACAGTTAATCCACTAACATATTATCTTCCCTTTGAAAGATTTCTAAACCCGTACCGTCCCAGCCCTCCAGATATCGATTTTGATGTTGCGGACGATAGACGTGATGAGATTATTGCCTACATTACAAACAAATACGGTAAAGAAAAAGTAGCACAAATCTGTACTTTTGGAAGAATGTTGTCTCGGGCCGCAGTTAGAGATGTAGCTCGTGTTTTGGGTTACCCATATAATGTAGGAGATAGAATAGCCAAAATAATTCCCCCTCCAAAACAAGGGTTCCCAATAACAATAGGTAAAGCCATGGAAGAAGTCCCCGATCTTAAAAGTTTATACAATAGTGATCCTGATACTAAAAAGGTATTAGATCTGGCTATGCAGGTTGAAGGCTCGGCTCGTCATGTTTCGGTCCACGCAGCAGGATTAGTGGTTGCCCCAACTGATGTTACAGATTTTGCTCCGATTCAAAAAGAGCCATCTGGAGAAAAAATAATTACTCAATACGAATTTCACACGTGCGAAGAAGTGGGACTTATCAAATTTGACATACTAGGAATTCGCAACTTATCTATCCTTGGAGCTGCTATTGATATTGTTGAGGAAAGTGAAGATTTTAGCAGTATTAGGATTGATCTTCACAAGATTCCACTTGACGATAGAAAGACTTTTGAAATGTTGGCCAAGGGGGAAACCATGGGAGTATTTCAATTCGCGGGTGGTGGCATGACCAAGTACTTAAAAGAACTTAAACCCAATAGAGTTGAAGACCTCATGGCTATGGTTGCACTCTATCGTCCTGGCCCCATTGCAGTTATTCCTGAATATATTAAAAGAAAGAATAATCCAAAACTTGTTAAATATTTGGATCCAAGAATGGAGAGATTTTTAAAAGCCAGTTATGGTCTTATTGTCTATCAAGACGATCTCCTTTTCTGTGCATTAGATCTAGCAGGTTATACATGGGAAGAAGCAGATAAGTTTAGGAAAGCTGTGGGAAAGAAAATTCCTGAGGAAATGGCAGCCCAGAAAGATAAATTTGTAAAAGGAATCATCGATAATGGACAAACTGAAAAATTTGCAGAGGAACTTTGGAAACTATTTGAACCGTTCCAATCCTACGGATTTAATAAAGCTCATGCGGCCTCATATGGGATAGTTGCATATTATACAGCTTATATGAAAGCTAATTACCCTGTGGAATACATGACCGCTCTTTTGACTGCAGAAAGTGGAGATACAGAGAAAGTTTCAGCAGCTATAAATGAATGTAGACGCATGGGTATTAAGGTTCTTCCTCCAGACATAAACGAAAGTGATACAGGTTTTACTATCATTAAAGATAAAGACTCTATAAACAGTAAAGCTATTCGTTTTGGTTTTTCGGCTGTTAAAAATGTAGGGGGGGTTGCAATCGAAATAATACTTGAGGCAAGAAAAACGGGAAAATTTGAATCATTTTCCGATTTTGTAGGCAGGGTCGATGCACGAAAGGTAAACAAAAAGGTATTAGAAAGTCTAATTAAAGTAGGTGCACTTTCCAAATATGGATGTCGTGCAGCACTTCTTGCTTCAATGGATAAAATTAGAGAAAAAATGGTCAAACCCAAAGGGGATGATAACCAACCCGGTTTATTTGCAGTCACTGAGATAAAAAATGCGGGGCCAACTGAGGTGGTTACCATTGAAAGTATTCAAGAGTTTACAGAGGATGAACTTCAGAACCTTGAACGTCAACTATTGGGTTTTTCTCTTTCTGCAAAGCCAATAAGTGAAGTGATTGGGCCTCTGGAATTTCAATCAACACATAAGATATTTGAAATATCAGCAGATGAGACATATACAGATTTAGTTAAAGTTGCGGGAGTCTTAACTGAGGTCAGAGTTATAACGACAAAAAAAACAGGAGCTGAGATGGCATTTGCAAAGGCTGAGGATGGAACTGGAATTCTAGAACTTGTGGTTTTTCCAAAGATTTTTAAAAACACAAGGGACTTTTGGGTTTCAGGCCAACCCTTACTAATCACGGGAAGAGTTGATGTTCGAGACGAGTCGCCAAATCTTCTTGTAGAGGCTATCGAAACTATGACTAGTCTCAGTGAAAAGAAAGAACGTGAGGTTTACATAAAAATTCCAAAAACTGTAGATACAAATACTTTAAAGAAGTTAAAAGAGCTTTTAACTTCGAATATGGGAGATCAAATTGCATATCTTCAATTTGAAGGAGGCAAGAGAGTAAAATTATCCTTCAAAATAGCTTGGAATGAGTCTTTAGCCAAAGCCATTGCTGAGTGCCTGGAGATGCGATATAATAACTGACTATGGCACTAACAATTACATTTAAAGATGTTGAATTTGGTGTAGGAGACAAAGTGTGTGTCGTTCAAAAAATTAAGGATGGAGAAAAATTCCGTGAAGCATTTTTTGAGGGCATGGTCCTAAAAATCAAAGGAAGAGCTCCGGGAAAAACCATAACTGTAAGAAAGATCGGAGAAGCTGGAATAGGAATAGAACGCATTTTTCCTCTAGAACTTCCTTCATTAGATAGGATAATTGTGGTTAAAAATGGAGTAGAAGGAGTTAGGCGTGCCAAGCTTTACTACACCAGAACAAAGTCTCCAACCGAGGTAGAAATGATCTTTAAAAGGGCTGCCAAAAGAAATGCCGCCAAAACTTCTACTGTCAAGAAACGCTCTTCAAAAAAATAAATAACTAATATATAGTTAATAGTGATGGTAAGGAGGTGATAATTATGATGTATGGAAATTTAATGAATGCTAGTGCTTTAGGAAATGGAATATTTGGAGCTTGGATGGGAATCTTTTTTGTTCCCTTAATGATTTGGAGTGTTTGTTGGAAAGGATGGGCACTTTGGAAAGCTGCTCATGCTGAAAGTAAAGTCTGGTTTATAATTCTACTTTTGGTTAACACCATAGGAATACTGGACATTCTTTACATATTTGTTTTAAGTAAAGGAAAGTCAGCTCCAAAGAAAAAGAAATAAGGTTATAATTAGTTGATGCTTATTTTAGGGATTGATCCTGGTACTGCCACAACAGGTTATGGTGTGGTACGGCTTAATGGCAAGGGTAATGAAGTAGTTACCTGGGGGCTTATTGAAACAAGTAAAACTCTTCTCAAAGAAAAAAGATTAGATTTCATATTTGAAGAAACTCTAAATCTTCTTAAAATTCACAAGCCTGATGTTTTTGTGTTTGAAAAAGTATTTTTTTCTAATAATGCAAAAACTGTAATTGCTGTGGGTCAAGCTCAGGGTGCTATTCTTCTTGCAGCAAGTAAAACACATACACATGTTGAAGAATATGCCCCAGGAACAATTAAGAAAATGATTACGGGTAATGGGCGTGCCAACAAAAAAGAGGTACAGGAACATATAAGAAAGATTTTAGGTAGTCGCGTTAAAAGTGCAAAACATAAAAAAACACATTTTGATAATGCTGCAGATGCTCTTGCAATTGCCTTGACACATGCATTTAAAATAGGTGAAGGTAAAAAGGGGGTGATAAAAGTTGTTTAAAATAGGTACAGTTACCCACTATTACGATAAAATTGGCGTAGCCATAATTGAACTTACCAGCACTCTTTCAGTTGGAGACAAAATAAAATTTGTTAGAAATGGAGAAGATTTATTTTCCGAAATTGTAGAATCTATTCAGGTTGAACACAAAAAACTAGATTCCGCTTCTAGCGGAGATGTGATAGGATTAAAAACTAATGAAGCGGTTAAAACTGGGGCGGAAGTCTTTAAAGAGTAAATCCCGATCAAATATCGGTGTAAATTGGGACGAAGCTCCTGATATTGCAAAAAGATCTCTTAAATTAATAACAGATCTTAAAATGGATTGGATTTTATTTGACAGATTATTCTTCTATAGATCAAACTACAGTAAGGCACGCGCATATGCCAGAACTTGGGGACTTCCAGCCCTTTGGCAAAGATCCCTTAACGTTGAACCAGGATATATTATTGAAGTTTTAGCAGAACATTTTGATAAATTAAACCAAAGAGAACAAGATAAAGTAATTCTTCACGAGCTAACCCACATTCCCCATAACTTTTCAGGTGCACTAGTCCCTCATACACACAGAAAAAAGGGAAGTTTTCGTGATAAACTCAGACAATTATATGAAGATTATCGTACTTCACGGTGATGATACTGTAAAAAGCTATGAACGCTTAATGAAGTTTGTGGCAACGGCAAAAAAAAGATCCTGGGATATCATATATGATAGTTTTCCCAATACCCCCTCTCTTTTTGGCACTGAAAGACTAATAATTTATAGAGATTATACACTTTTAAGCAAAAATGATATAAAAAACTTTGATAGATTTGATGGAACCTTAGTTGTTTATCACACCGCGCCCCTTCCTCAAACATTTATAAAACTCATGCCAGCTGACTTTAAAATGGAAAAGTTTGAGATGTCTCGCATCCTTTTTTCCTTTCTTGAATCTTTTTATCCAGGAAATCAAATAAAAACAATCAAACTTCTTCACGATTTAACCAAAACGCAACCAATTGAATTAACCTTCTTCATGTTGGCACGACATTTAAAAGATTTGTATGTAGCCTCCATTGATCCAAAAACAAATCAATACCCCACCTGGCGCCTCTCAAAACTAAAATCACAATCGGACAAGTTCGGAATAGAAAAACTTAAGCAAATAATCAGTAATCTAAGCGATATTGATATTGAGGTTAAAACAAGTAAAGCTGATTTATTAACAGAGCTTGACCTCCTCATGGTCAAACAATTAGAATGAAAACATAAAACACACAAATGGTAATCGACCCTACAATTTTTAGAGACTATGATATTCGAGCTGTTGCCAATGAACAATTAGATGTTGAGGGTGTAAAAAGAATAGCAGAAGCTATTGTAAAATTCTTCAAACCCAAAAGTATTCAAGTGGGACGTGATATGCGTATAACGTCGCCAGTTTTTCAGAAAGCCTTTATTGATACCATGCTTGACTGCGGTGTAAATGTTACAGATTTAGGATTGGTTTCGACTGATATGCTTTATTTCGCCTCAGGCACTTATCCAGAGGATATGGCGCTCACCCTAAGTGCCTCACATAACCCACCAGAATATAACGGAATGAAAATGGTTAAAAAAGGGGCTATTGCGATAAGTGGAGACAGTGGAATTTATGACATTAGAGATTTGGCAATAAGTAATGAGGATCTTGACGTTAAAAGTGAGACGAAAGGCGTACTAACTTCACGAAACATAATGAATGAATGGATAACACACCTTTTAACATTTGTTGACCTAAATAAAATGAAAGGCTTTAATGTAGTTTCTGATACGGGTAATGGAATGGCTGGACATTTTATGCCGAGCCTTGAAGAAAAACTTCCATGGAAAGTAACACGTCTTTTTTATGAATTAGATGGTACTTTTCCTAACCATGTTCCAAGTCCGATTGAGGAAAAAAATCGCTTAGATTGCATAAACAAAGTCAAGGAAACTGGAGCAGATTTTGGAATGGTTTTTGACGGAGATGGTGATAGAGTTTTTATGATTGATGAAAAAGGTAGAACTCTTGCTGGAACCATAACAACGGCTATGATAGCTGAAAACTTACTCCAGAAAAACCCTGGAGCAACAATTTTGTATAACGCAATTGTGGGCAGAATCGTACCAGAAATTGTTGAAAAAAATGGAGGCAAATCAGAAAGAGTAAGAGTTGGGCATACTTTAATTAAAGAAGCTATGCGCCGTACCGATGCAGTCTTTTGTGGGGAGCATTCTGGCCATTACTACTTTAAACAAAATTTCTATGCCGATTCGGCAATCATAGCTGCCTTATTGGTTAGTGAGCTTATGTCAGTTACGAATAAAAAACTTTCTGAGCTTTACGACGAATATGATAAATATAAAGCTTCAAATGAGATTAATTTTGAAGTAACTGATAAAGATGGCATTATGAACGAGCTTGAGGAAGAATATAAAGCTACAGCAAAGTCGATTGATAGACTAGATGGTATTTCAATTTGGTTTGATGATTGGTGGTTTAATGTAAGACCTTCAAATACTGAACCCCTTCTTCGTCTAAACATAGAGGCAAATTCAACCCGCGAGGTTGAATTTAAAATCAAAGACTTAGTCGATCGAATCGAGGCAATGGGTGGAAAGGAAAAAGTATAAGAAATAATATGAACGAAAATATTGATTCAATGGAAATTGGAAAAGCCCTAACACTTTTTTCGGAACAAATAAAAACCACGTACGAACAGTCTCTAACTTCAAACATAGAACCCATGGAATTTGATAATGTTGTAATTTCAGGTATGGGTGGAAGCAGCAATGCAGGTAAAATCATTCAGAGTTTGCTTGAAAAAGATTCTCAAAAACCCATTTTTATTTTTAATGATTATGGACTTCCAGCTTGGGTTAATGAGAAAACTCTTGTTGTATTAAATTCATATTCGGGAAACACCGAAGAAACTTTTTCCGCATATGAGGCTGTTAAAAATATCGGCTGCAAGGTAATTGGGGTAACAACTGGCGGAAAAGTTGCTGAAATGATAAATAGTGGTGAAATAAAAGGAGCGATTGTAACAGCAAATGATACAAATCCATCAGGCTATCCAAAATCAGGCTTAGGTCTTTCATTTGGAGTGCTTTTTGGAGCTTTAAGTAAAGTTGGTTTGATAAAAATTAGTAAAGACGAACTTTACAGCGCACTGGATGAAGTAATTAAAATTCGAGAAACTTGGAATGTAGAGGAAATTGCAAAGTGGTCAGCTGACTGTTTGCCAGTGTTTTTTGCTGCCAGGCCGTTCTTGGGTCCTTTAAATGCTGCACGTAACGGTTGTTGTGAAATAGGACGCGTTTATACTCAATTTTATGATTTTCCAGAAATGAATCATGTTTTAATAGAAGCATTGGCTCGTCCTGAAACAGCAAAAAAGAATAAATATATATTTTTTGAAAGCAATTTTGATAATCAAAGAATAAAAATAAGATATGAGATAACAAAAAAGCTAATGGAAGAGCAAGGCTTAACCCACATGTCATATAACCTTAAAGGTTCAACATTTTTAGCACAGTCTTTAGAGCTTGCCCATTTTGGTGCTTGGTTGGGATTTCACTATTCAATGATAAGGGGAGAGGATCCAGGTCCTGAACCTTGGATAATAAAGCTCAAAGAATCACTTTCACAACCAGTGCATTAGGAAAAATTAACAAATAATCTTGACTATAAAAACTTTTGATGTTATAAAGTGGCCATGCATGAAATGGAATCAGAAACACAAACTCCCGAACATTTAATAACAAGTGTTGGAGTTGAAGATGCGGTAATTCGTTTTTTCGAGGGGATTGATCTTAAGCATAATGGAACATTTTTCATAAAAAATAAAAAAATTAATGTATCTTACGAGGAAAAAAGATTGAGAGTGGAGGCTCGTGTAGACGGAATTACTATTGCAGTTATACACCGGAATTACAATAGAGGATATTCAGCTTATTTTAGATTGCTGAGTGAAGAAGATACTAACGGAATAAGAGATGAAGTAGTCTACAATAGAGGAATATTTGGGGGTGGAACTATAGATTTGTATAGAGGTCCTGGCATTGATTTAAGTCAAAAGGAATTAGCACGAACTCAAGCTAAGAAATTAGAAATAGCAAAACGTCTAAATATAGAGTTGAACGTTCCCACTTCTTTCAAAACTTATAATTTGAAATAGAAATATACCCAGGATGTGTATTGGTTTGAGCCATGGATACCAAAATTAAAAACATTACTTTCACAACCTATTCACTAAATGGTATAGTTAAGTATGACTGTCCACCCAATTGTAGTTAACTTCAAAGATATTGATAAGCATGATGTACCTCTGGTTGGAGGAAAGAGTGCAAACTTGGGAGAAATGATTAAAGCAGGTTTTCCAGTTCCATCTGGTTTTGCCATTACAATCAACGCCTACGACTCATTTTTAGAAGAAAATGAAGTATCAAAAAAAATATATGACATTCTAGCAACAACTGACGTTAACGATCCAGCCCAACTTGAAAGCGCTTCAAAGAGAATCCAAAGAATGATAGAGTTATGTAAAATCCCCGATGATGTAGTCCAGGATGTCATTAAAGCCTACAAGAAGCTTTCGGGAGCATTTAAAAAGGCCTTGGTAGCTGTTAGGTCTTCTGCAACCGCGGAAGACTCAGGAAGTACCTCATTTGCGGGCCAACAAGCAAGTTTTCTTAATGTTCAAGGGGAGGCAAATTTATTAATGAGTGTTAAACAATGTTGGGCATCACTTTTTACAGCTCGCTCTATTTACTATCGTGTTGAAAATAAAATTAAACACGAGACAGTTAAGATTTCAGTAATTGTACAAAAAATGGTTCAAAGTGAAGTCTCTGGAGTTATGTTTTCCATAGATCCTTCAAAAAACGATAAGGATAGAATAATTATCGAATCCGTCTGGGGATTAGGAGAAATGATTGTTCAAGGAGCAGTCATTCCTGATAAATATGTAGTTCAAAAAGGAACATTTGATATTCTATCAAAAGAAGTCTCGGATCAATCTATTCAACTGGTTGGAATAAAAGGTGGAAAAAACAAGGAAACTGAAGTCCCTCTAAATATTCGCGATAAGCAAAAGATTACGGATGAAGAAATAATAAAACTGGCAAAAATTGCTGCAAAACTTCAGGAACATTATTATTTTCCACAGGACGCCGAATGGGCTAAGGAAAAGGGGGAATTGTATATAGTTCAAACAAGACCAATTACAACAATTGCTCAAACTAATAAGACAGTAAAAATGGATAAAATGGATTTAAAAATTTCAGAAGTTCCAATTCTAAGTGGAGCCTCAGCTTCCCCAGGAGTAGGAACGGGTCCTGTTAAGATTTTAAAAAGTCCCAAGGAAATAAACATGCTGCAAAAGGGGGACGTATTAGTTGCACCCATGACATCTCCTGATTATGTACCTGCAATGAAAAAATCGGCTGCCATAATAACAGATGAAGGTGGTCAAACTTCTCATGCTGCAATTGTAAGTCGCGAACTTGGAATTCCCTGTGTGGTTGGCACCAAAACTGCAACCACAACCCTAAAAAATGGAATGATTGTAAGTGTTGATGGTGCATCTGGTAACATTTATATGGGAGCTAAAGTCGCAGAAACCAATGTAAAAGAAGCTAAGAAAACTCCAACACGCTATAAGATTAAAACTGCAACTAAGGTATATGTAAACCTGGGGGAGCCAGAAAGGGCTGAGGAAATTGCCAAAATGCATGTAGATGGAGTGGGGCTTTTAAGGGCTGAGTTTATGATAGCCAACATAGGTATCCACCCCAAAGAAGCAATAAAACGAAAAGAGCAAGGAAAATTTGTAGAAAAACTGGCGAGAGATATTGAAAAATTCTGTAAAGCTTTTTATCCAAGACCTATTACATACCGTGCAACCGACTTTAAAACCAACGAGTATAGAAGTCTACCAGGTGGAAAATTTTGGGAGCCAGTTGAACCCAACCCAATGCTTGGCTTTAGGGGTGCGTTTAGGTATGTAAATAATCCCGAGGTGTTTAGTTTAGAGCTTGAAGCTATTAAAAAAGTGAGAGAGAAATTTGACAATCTTCATTTAATGATTCCATTTTGTAGATCTCCCGAAGAACTTGCTAAGGTGAGAAGATTGGTGGCTTCAGAAGGGCTTTTTGAAAGCACAACTTTTAAGTTTTTGATGATGTGTGAGATACCTACGAACGTAATTCAGATAGAGGATTTTATAAAAGTAGGAATAGATGGAGTCTCAGTTGGCTCAAACGATTTAACAATGCTAATCCTTGGCACAGATCGTGACAATGCTGATGTAGCTCAAGAATATAATGAAATTTCTCCAAGTGTACTTTGGGCATTGAAAAGAGTTATTAAAAAATGTGGACAGATGGGTGTAACTTGTTCAATTTGTGGGCAGGCTGCTTCAACCTACGAGGATTTGGTAAAAAAGCTAGTTAAGTGGGGAATTACATCCGTCTCAGTTAATCCAGATACCATAGATAGAACTCGAGAAATAGTAAAAAAGGCAGAGGAGGAAGTATAAAAATGTCGCAAATCAAGCACATCTGGGCTAGGGAAATATTAGATTCCAGAGGAATTCCAACAGTTGAGGCTGCATGCATGCTGGATAATGGTGGAGTATCAGTTTCATCAGTTCCTGCGGGAACATCAACTGGTAGCCATGAAGCTCTTGAACTTCGTGATGTTGACAATCCCAGATATCTTGGCCAAGGGGTGTTAAAAGCAGTAGAAAACGTAAATGGAATATTGGGACGTTCCTTAATAGGACTGGACCCTACTAATCAACAAACCATAGACAATAAATTAATTGAAGTTGACGCAACCGAGAATAAAAGTAAATATGGAGCAAACGCAATACTTGCCATCTCTGAAGCTGTTTTAAAGGGGGGGGCAACTGCAGTAAATCAACCCCTTTATGCCTGGATATATCAATTGGCGTCTCGTAATAAAATTACTTCAAATGTAAAAATTCCTACAGCTCTTTTTAATATGGTTAATGGTGGATTACATGGTGCGGGAAATCTAGACTTTCAGGAATTTTGGGTAGTTCCTGCTAGCAATAAAAGCTTTGCAGAAGGTCTTCAAATAGGGGTAGAGATATACCAAACAATAGGCTTGAATCTCTCAAGACGTGGTGCAATTCATTCAGTTGGACATGAAGGTGGATATGCACCAAACCTTTTCACAAACGCAGACGCGTTCGAAGTGTTTATTGAATCTATCAAGCAAACCAATTACTCACTGGGACGTGATGTTTTTCTAGGTCTTGATGTTGCCTCTAACTCTTTTTATAAAGACGGAGAATATGTGATAAAAGATAAAAATGCAGCGATGGACGATAGTCAATTTTTAGAATATTACAAAAGTTTATACGATCAATATAAATTAGCTATTATTGAAGACCCATATCAAGAAGATGCTTGGGATAGTTGGAAAAAGATGGTCAGCTCAATGGGAGATTCACTACTTGTGGTAGGGGACGATTTGTTGGCTACAAATCCTAAAAGGGTTCAAAAAGCTATTTCAGAAAAAGCTTGTAATGCGGCAGTAATAAAACCAAACCAAATAGGTACAGTTACAGAAACATTAAATGTAATCAAAATGGTAAAGGATGCTGGTTGGAAAATAGTGGTCTCGCATAGATCAGGTGAAACAAACGATAGCTTCATAGCTGATTTTTCGGTTGGTGTTGCGGCTGACTACATAAAATCAGGTGCTCCAGCAAGGGGGGAAAGAGTAGCAAAGTATAATAGACTATCCTCAATTGAACTGGAGCTTTCAAGTATAAAATAACATGAACCCAGATTCATCAAAACTTGTTCTTTTAGTAGTACTTGATGGTTGGGGTTTGGCAGCTCCTGGTCCAGGTAATGCCATATCTCAAGGAAATATAGTGAATGTAAATAAGTTTTGGGCAAGCTATCCCCATACTCAACTAGAAGCCTCTGGAGAGGCGGTCGGTCTTCCGCGAGGAGAGGTGGGAAATACTGAAACAGGACACCTTAATTTGGGAGCGGGTCGTATAGTTTACCAGGATTTACTGCGTATTAATTTAAACGTTGCTGACGGAGTTTTTTTTCAAAATGAGACTCTAATAGCCGCAATTAACCATGCTAAACAAAATAAATCAAATCTTCATTTAATGGGATTAATGGGAGCCGGGGGGGTCCATAGTAACATTGAACACCTTTACGCTTTAATCGAACTTGCTAAAAAACAAAATTTCGACAGGCTTTACCTTCATCTTTTTACTGATGGTAGAGATTCCCCACCAACAGCAGCAAAAGTTTATTTATCCCAAATTAGAGAAGTTCTTGCTAAAGAAGAAATTGGTCAAATAGCAACTATAATGGGACGGTATTGGGCTATGGATCGAGATTTAAGATGGGATAGAACAGCAAAAGCTTATTTTGCTTTAACAAAAGAGCAAGGCCATCTAGTTAAGACACCTGAGGAAGCTATTGACATGTCCTACCCAGAAGGTAAAACCGACGAATTTATCGATCCCTCAATCGTAACAGACGTAAAAGGTGTACCACTTCCTAGAGTCAAGGATAATGATGCTGTTATATTTTTTAATTTTAGAATTGATAGACCTAGACAACTGTCTCGAGCTTTTGTATTTGACGACTTTAAAACTGCAAACGTAGCTGCTGGATTTGATCCTTACCAAGTAAAATATACAAAAACGCACCTTCCAATTGAACCAAAAGATACACAAGAACCCTTTAATAGAGGGCAAAAGCTTCAGAATCTCTTCTTTGTTACCATGACCGAATATAGTAAACAGATAACAATGGCAGGAGCCAAAGTCGCTTTTCCGCCAGAATCGGTAAAAATTCCCTTAGGAAGAGTAATATCTGAATCAGGATTTAGGCAACTTAGAGTATCAGAAAGTGAAAAGGAGCGTTTTGTAACCTACTATTTTAATGGTCAGCATGAAATTCCTTTTGATGGAGAGGATAGAATGATAATACCTTCACCAAAAGTAGCTACGTACGATCTTAAGCCAGAAATGAGCGCAATTGAAATAACTGATGCAATTTTGGCAAAATTAAAAGATTCCACGGATTATAAATTTATTTTAGTCAATTTTGCTAATCCTGATATGGTGGGTCATACAGGTAACATTGGAGCAACTGCTAAAGCTTGTGAGGTTGTTGATGAATGTTTAGGAAAGCTAGCATCCTGGATACTCGCATATGGTGGTACACTTCTTGTTACAGGAGATCACGGGAATGCAGAAGAAATGATTGATTCAAGAACTGGACAGATCGAAACCGAACATAATGATAACCCTGTTCCTTTTATTGCCATCTCAAAAAATCTTTTGGGTAAATCTCAAGTTCTTACATCTGGAATTTTAGCTGATATAGCTCCAACCGTACTGAAAATACTTGGAATAAATGTACCCGCAAGTATGACAGGAAGAAATCTCCTTGATATTTTGTAATACAATCTATACTATTTCCTAATATGGATATAATTTTATTTTTGATTGATTTTATTCTCCACATAGACGTTCATTTGGGAGAAATTATTTCCACTTACGGATTTGCAACTTATGCAATACTTTTTTTTATAATATTTATAGAAACTGGTATTGTATTTACTCCATTTCTCCCTGGAGACTCACTTCTTTTTGCTGCAGGAGCATTTGCAGCCCTGGGATCTTTAAACATAGTATCAATATTAATACTTTTAATAATTGCAGCAATCTTAGGAGACACCTGCAATTATTGGATAGGCCATTTTTTTGGAGAAAAGCTAGTAGCCAATCCAAAAGTACCTATAAACAAGAGCCATATCGAAGAAACCCAGAAATTTTTTGATAAGCATGGAGGCAAAACCATAATTCTTGCAAGGTTTGTTCCTATTGTCAGAACCTTTGCTCCGTTTGTTGCGGGCATAGGCAAAATGTCATACAAACACTTTATTTCCTATAACATCATAGGAGGAATCATTTGGGTTGTTGTTGCTAGCCTTGCAGGTTACTTCTTTGGTAATATTTCCTTTGTCAAGGAAAACTTTTCACTGATAATTTTTGCTGTAATTATTATTTCAGTTCTTCCCATGGCCATCCCTATTGGAATTAAACTAACAAAGAGAATTATTAAAAGAATTTAAAATCTATAATATTCCTCAATAATCACATATAATACTCAAAATTGTGTTAGCTTATGATAGAAAGAAATCAGGATTATATTGAAAAGCTGATTGGTATAAATGACGTTCGTGTTAGTGTGTCAACAGCTAAAGGAATGCTATTTATTGAACAACGTGAATTGGACAATAACCTACACCCAACTGAATATTCCTTTAGGTTTGAATTTCCCTACATAGAGAGTGCTGTCGAGAGTTTCGGCTCATCATCCGTTGCTTGGGGAGCCGTATCAAACCTTTTTCTCTCAGCGTCATTATTGTCGTGTACAACTGGAATCATTAACGAAAACTTTCACATTTTTACTCGACTCCTTTGTATATGTTGTGGTTATAGTCTTTTTCGGTTGGGAATCAATACACTAAATTTTGCTCAATATGACATAAAAACTCTCTCCTGTTTAAATAAACATCATTAAAAAAAACAAATAAGATTAATTTTTATACTTTCTCACTAGTCCCACAACTTTCCCCTGAATCCTAACATTCTTAACAAAAATAGGCTGCATGTTGGAATTTGCAGGTTGAAGCCTAATTCTAGTTGCTTCTTTAAAAAACCTCTTGAGAGTAGCCATTCCATTATCGAGAAGTGCTACAACAATCTCTCCATCGCGAGCCATTTCAGTCTGCTCAATAACTACATAATCTCCGTCATTTATATGATCTTCAATCATGCTTTGCCCTCTAACTTGAAGCACATAAGTTCTTCTTTTTCCACTTACAAAGGTAGAGGGGATATTCATGGTAGCATTAGGGTCAGTATAGGGCTCAATTGGAGCTCCGGCCGCGATAAATCCCAAGATGGGAGCATCAAAACCATCAGAAGATAAATGTTCATCAGCTTCAGTTAACTCCATGCTTCTATTTTTCCCATGCTTCCTTTTAAGAAGCCCTTTTTCCTCCAATGCTTGTAAGTGTTCATGAACAGTAGCAAGGGAAGAAACATCAATAGCTTCTGCAATCTGTTTAAGAGTTGGAGCACTGCTATTACTCTGAATAAACTGTTTAATAAAATCAAGGATTTGTCGCTGCTTTTTGTAGATGATTAATGCCATAGTTAAATATACGAACATTACCCGAACGCGTCAACTAGATCTTTTTGATACAATACTAATATGCAGTTTAAACTTCAATCAAAATACATTCCAATTCCTGACCAGGCAAAAGCCATAGATAAACTATCGGAAGGGATACTTAGTGGAGAAAAATATCAAACACTATTGGGGGTCACTGGAAGTGGAAAAACCTTCACTATGGCCAAAGTTATTGAAAAAGTTCAACGTCCAACACTGATTATTTCGCACAACAAAACTTTAGCAGCCCAACTGTATCAAGAAATGCGTGAGCTTTTTCCAGATAATGCTGTTTCCTATTTTGTTTCATACTATGATTATTACCAGCCAGAAGCCTACATTCCTTCAACTGATACATATATAGAAAAAGATTCAGACATAAATGAAACAATTGATAAACTTAGACTTGCAGCCACAGCAAATTTACTTACAAGACCAGATACCATAGTTGTTGCCTCAGTTTCCTGTATTTATAACATTGGTTCTCCCAAAGAATACGGACATTTTATATTTGAATTTGCGCAAGGGATGAAAATAACAAGGGAACAGATAATTGACAGAATAGTGGATCTTCAATACGAACGAAGTGAGTTTGGATTTAATAGAGGAACATTTAGGGTAAGGGGAGATGCAATTGATGTTTACCCAGCATACTTAGATGAGGGAATCCACATAGAAGTAGAGGGTGATCATATCAAAAAAGCCGAAATGATCAATCCAGTGACAGGTGTTGTAATTAAAAATTTAAAATTAAAAATTGAAAATTATGTTTTGTATCCAGCCAAACACTTCATGACTAACCCCGATAACTATAAAGAAGTATTTGAACACATAAAACATGACCTAAATACACAAGTTAAAAAACTAAAAGCAGAAAAGAAAATATTAGAAGCCCACAGACTTGCACAAAAAGTTACATATGACCTGGAAATGATTCAGGAAATGGGTTATGTCAAAGGAATAGAAAATTACTCAAGATATTTTGATGGCAGAAACCCAGGAGACGCACCATTCTCCCTGCTTGATTACTTTAATGAGCCATATAAAGATAAGTGGATGCTTTTGGTTGATGAATCCCACATGACTTTTCCACAAATACGAGGAATGTATAATGGAGACTTAGCAAGGAAACAAACCCTAATTGATTATGGCTTCAGGCTTCCTTCTGCCTTAGACAATAGACCCTTAAGATTTGAGGAATTCATGAGAAGAGTACCCAATTTTATAGCTTCCTCAGCCACACCCAATGATTGGGAAGTAAGTATGAGTAAAAACAAAGTAACTGAGCTATTAGTTAGACCAACGGGAATTCCAGATCCACTTGTTGAAATTAAGCCAGTTAAAAACCAAATTGCGGATGTTATTACTGAAATAAAAAAAACTACAGCTAAAAAACAAAGAACTTTAGTTACCACCCTAACAAAAAAAACAGCAGAAGACCTCTCAGCCTACTTAAATGAACAAGGGCTCAAAGTTCAATATCTTCATTCAGACGTTAAAACTCTAGAAAGAACTGATATTTTAGATGACTTGCGAGCAGGGAAGTATGATGTTTTAGTTGGAATAAATCTTCTAAGAGAAGGACTAGATCTCCCTGAGGTAAGCTTGGTAGCAATTTTGGATGCAGATAAGGAAGGGTTTCTCAGATCCGATGTGACCCTTATCCAGACGATGGGTAGGGCCGCCAGACACGTTGAGGGACGTGTAATCATGTATGCCGATAGAATCACTGGTTCTATGGAAAGAGCACTGGATGAGGTTAAACGTCGCCGCATATACCAGATAGCATATAACTTAAAGCATCATATAACCCCCACAAGCATAGATAAACCAAGAAGGGAACGTGTTATAGAGTTTGACTCAAAAGAAAAAGGCTCCTGGGTATTTACAGATAAAGAAAGAGTGTTTGAATCCCTTCCACATCTTGAAATTGATGCTATGACACCAATGGAGGTAAAAAGATTAGTTAAAAACCTTCAAACTGAAATGAGACTTGCAGCCCAAGACTTAAACTTTGAACTAGCAGCTGACATTAGGGACAAGATAAAAGAAATTAGCTAAAACTAAATGTTAGTAAGCATATGGATATAGACAACAAAGCTTATCGTAAATTGAACTCGGCAATCTAAAAGGATTAAGTTCTAGATTAGGAAATGACATTCCAAATTCAATAGATATTCTTTCGGCCAACGATTCAACCAAAAAGCCTTTATTTTGGCCTTGAGCAACTTTATCTTTGTCCAACTCAAGAGTTTGCCAACCACTGGTGAAGCTTCTAACTACAAAAGTCCCATCTTATTTTTGCCCACTGAAGTTAATTTCGTCAATAACCCTAAAATTGTGCTTAGCAATTTCAGATATGACAAAGGATTTTTCACGATCCTTTGGAAACATATCCGCACCAGAAGGAATTATTATTTTGCCTTTATTCAAGTCTAAGCCGGGAATAAGAACGCACAATAAAGATGGGTCTTCTTCAGCTCCCCCCTTCTTCTTAATGCTAACTAAAAAATTTGGTCTATCACCTACCTCAAAAAACCTTAGAATACCAACCTTTTTAGCCTCATCCCAGGCAGCATGACGTGCATACTCCTTATTTATTTTACTGAATTTATAAAAATCTACAGACATAGGCGAAATTTAATACCAAAACGTTATTTTGTCAACATGTGTACGTTTTTTTAAATTTCCTCACACAATAAATTCCCACGTGAGTCAATTGGAATAACATTTTTCTCATGCAACAGATATCTACCAAGTTCTAATTTACTGTCACTACCTAGATCACTAACAAACATTTGAAGAATTGGCGTTTTAATATCGGGGAGGTATTTGTTTGAATGATGAAATAGTCCTGTAACGATATTTGGATCTGCGATATAACAATCCCCAGAGATTTGTATATTGTACCCCTTGTTTTTCCGAATAGACTCGATATATTTTTCTCTCAGTTCTAGTAGTGGTCCTGCCAAGTTGTGCTTTGAAAATGAACTGCACAATAAGGTTTCTTTTGTAGTAGTGTTTATTGCATAACCAGAGATGTCAGATCCTGCAGATATATTTATTACTGTAAAATCACCAGTTTCTTTGTTTCTTTTGTACCCAGCGTTTAAATTGACATTGTCAATAAATTCTTGACGTTGAGATCCATCCATGGTTTTTATCCTGTAAAAATCTTCATTAAAATTTTTTTCTTTTTCATTTGATGTAGATAAAGTAAGTGTTGCAATTTTTATTGGCAAACGATCATCAAATTCTGATTTACGCCAAATAGATGGCAGCAAATTTATTCTCATAAATTCAATTACGGATTTTGAATTATTATCTAAAGAAGTCAAACAATCATCATCGGGATAGTTTGCGTCATATACTTGAGACATTATTTCTACCTCTGTTTGAGATAATCTCCTTATCTCATTTAAAACATTGTCCTTGTGTTTTTCTTTGAGTTTAGACAATAATTCCTTGAGTGGCTTGGAATATGTTTTTGAAATAAAAACATTTTCTAAATTGTAGCCTGGGTGGATTTTTTCATCGTGATTATCAACATAAGGTATAACTAAAATTGGTATTTCACTACTATAATTCTTCCTTATTCTATTAACACTTTGCTTGATTTGATGAATTTTATCATCATAATCTTCCTCTTTTAGAATGAATAGGCACAATAAGCCTTTTTTGTAAGCATCGTCAATTAATATTCTCGATAAATCGTTCGGATTCTCATTCAGATAATTTGCCAGGATAACATCAAATGAAAGATCACCACGCAAATAATTAGTAAACGCTCCTTGTTCGGTCATCTCATTTGCTGAATCGTCTTCTGTTCTGATCCAATCGAGATACGCGATACTTGGCTTAATTTCAATCATTTTGTTTTGCCGATTATACAATAACCAGCCTTAATGCTATAATTTCCAATCCACCGGTTAAAACCGGCGGGAGTTTTCTGTGGATAACGTAATAAAAATAAGAGGTGCCAGACAGCATAATTTAAAAAATGTTGATCTTGATATCCCCAAGAATAAACTTGTGGTACTCACTGGCGTATCAGGAAGTGGAAAAAGTTCTTTGGCATTTGACACACTATATGCAGAAGGCCAAAGAAGATATGTTGAATCACTTTCCTCATATGCCAGACAATTTTTAGGCATCATGGAAAAACCAGATGTGGATTCAATTGAAGGATTATCCCCAGCAATCTCAATTGACCAAAAAACAACTTCCCACAATCCCAGAAGTACAGTAGGAACTGTAACTGAAATATATGATTACTTAAGACTTCTTTTTGCTAGAATTGGACACCCACATTGTCCTACATGTGGACGAGAAATCTCCCATCAGACACTTGATCAAATAGTTGGCCATTCTCTTTCCCTTATCGAAGAAACTGCTAAACAAAATAAAAAAGCTTGGTTTTTAGTCCTTTCCCCAATGGTACAAGATCGAAAAGGAGAATTCTCTCAACTATTTGAAAACCTTAAAGCTAAAGGCTACAGACAAGTAAGAATAGATGGATATATTCATGATCTAAGCGAAGATATAGTTCTAATTAAAACCAACAAACACACAATTGATGTAGTAATAGATAGAATTACTGGAACTTCCCCAGAACTAAAATCCCGTCTAGCAGATTCAATCCAGCAGGCTCTTAACCTATCTGAAGGAATAGTTGTCATGGCGCAGGTTTTAGATAAAGACTTCTCCATGCCCGTTAGCCCCAAGGAATTTAAAGATCATTTATTTTCAGAGCGTTTTTCATGCCCAGTTGATAATATAAGTTTGCCTGAAATAGAACCCAGATCATTTTCATTTAATTCCCCTCAAGGAGCTTGCCCAACATGTACGGGACTGGGAAAGATCTTAAAAGTAGAACCAGACCTTATCTTTTCTCCAGAGCTAACCATCAATGAAGGTGGAATTCTACCCTTTGCCAACATGCTTGAACACGACAGCTGGTATGGAAGAACGATAATAAAAGTCTGTGAGAATAATGATATTGACCCCAGAACCCCAATTAAAAACTTAACGGAGGCACAGAAAAAAATATTACTTTTTGGTACAGGATCAAGGGAATATAAAGTCGAAGGAACAAATAGGTTTGGAAAAGAAACCCTAATTTGGCAGAGATTTGAAGGAGTTGCTAATAACTTAGAGCGTAGATACCAAGAAACTGAAAGTGATTGGGCAAGAGAAGAAATAAAAAAATACATGAGGGAAAAAATTTGCCCAGAATGTCTTGGCCTTAGACTTAAAAAGGAAGCTCTCTCCATAACAATTGATGGCAAATCCATAGCAGACGTCACAAGCTATTCAATTGCACAAACTCTTGAGTGGGTAACATCGTTAACCAAAATAAGTGCAGTTAACTCCAGAGAAACAGAAATTAGTAAGTTAATCATAAAAGAAACCCAAGGCAGGCTAAAATTCCTTTTAAATGTTGGTCTTGAATATTTAACCCTTAATAGAGTTGCAGGGTCTCTTTCGGGTGGGGAAGCTCAGCGTATTAGGTTAGCTAGTCAAATTGGATCAGGTTTAACTGGTGTTTTGTATGTATTAGATGAACCTACAATTGGACTCCACCCCAGAGATGACCAAAAACTTATTGACACTCTTAAAAAATTAAGAGATCTGGATAACTCAGTAGTTGTTGTCGAACATGATGCTGCCATGATGCAAGCAAGTGATTACATAGTAGATTTTGGACCAGGTGCAGGAAAACATGGTGGGGAAGTCATTGCAGTTGGATCTCCGAAAGAAATTCAAAAGAATCCAAAGTCCATTACAGGTCAGTACCTATCCGGCAAGAGGAAAATAGAAATTAGTCATAAGCCATTAGCTATTAGTACTAATTATTTAAAAATTATTAGTGCAAACCAGTTTAATCTTAAAAATATCGATGTTGAATTACCATTAGGTAAACTTGTTTCTATTACTGGGGTTTCCGGCAGTGGAAAATCTACTCTTTTAGTCGAAACTCTCTTCCCAGCACTCCAAAAAGAACTAAATCCAATGTATAGAGGCGAGTCTGGAGGCTACAAGGCAATTGAAGGGTTAGAAAACATCGACAAGGCAATTCTAATTGACCAATCACCAATTGGCAGAACTCCCAGAAGTAACCCATCAACGTATACAGGAATGTTTGATCCAATCCGTGATGTATTTTCTGCTACTCGGGACGCAAAAACCGCAGGATTTAAAAAGGGCAGATTTTCATTCAACGTCCGAGGAGGAAGATGTGAAGCCTGTGAAGGGCAGGGACAGATAAAAATTGAAATGCAATTTATGAGTGATATTTGGGTAACCTGTGATGTTTGTCATGGCAAACGCTATAACGCTCAAACCCTAGAGATAACTTATAGAGGAAAGAATATCGCGGAAGTACTGGATATGACAATAGATGAAGCAAAAGATTTCTTTCATGCCCACCCCCAAATACTTACAAAATTAGAAACATTAGGTTTAGTTGGCCTTGGATATATGCAGTTGGGGCAACCTGCAACAACTCTTTCGGGAGGAGAAGCACAAAGAGTAAAACTGGCAACAGAGCTATCTAGAAAATCAACAGGCCACACAGTTTACATATTAGATGAACCCACAACGGGTCTACATTTTGCAGATGTGGAAAGACTCTTGAAAGTCCTTAGGCTTTTAGTTCAAAAGGGTAATTCTGTATTTATCATAGAACACAATTTAGATGTCATTAAAAACTCAGACTACATAATTGACTTGGGTCCTGAAGGGGGAGACGGTGGAGGGAAAATTGTTGCCAAAGGAACAGTGTCTGATATTAAAAGGGTAAAGTCTTCATATACAGGTCAATACCTGGCTTGATATACTATGTCAATGAAACTTAGGATCTCCCTTTTAATTTTTACACTTTTAACTTTTATTTTTTATCTTTTTCCTCCTACTACACGGGCTGATGAAGCTTTTGCGGTTGATGCTAACGTCACTTACAAGGTTGAGGATAATGGCAAAACTATTGTTACTCATGACATAACACTTGAGAATTTATTTTCCACCCTCTACGCCACAACCTACACTCTTTCCCTTGAAAATATTGGGGCCCAAAACATATCATCTGCAAACGACACTGGTGAGATAGTTCAAGTAGAAACAACTCAAGATGGTTCAAGACTAAATCTAAAATTACTATTTAAAGACAATGTTGTTGGCCGCGGTTCAAAACGCCATTTTAAAATCTCATACGAAAACAGTGGTTTTGCAACCAAGACAGGTGAAGTTTGGGAGATTTCTATTCCAAGGCTTTCTGAAGATTCATCATATAGGAACTACCAGGTAACCCTTCTTGTTCCCAATTCTTTTGGACAAGAAGCTTACATTTCCCCACAGCCACTACTATCGAATAATATTGAGGGTTTTAAAAGCTACACCTTCTCAAAAGAAAATATAAATACAACAGGTGTAACTGCAGGATTTGGAGAATTTCAGGTCTTTTCATTTAGTCTTGCATATCATTTAGAAAATCCACTAGCTATTAATTCCCAAACAGAAATTGCCTTGCCTCCCGATACAGCATTTCAAAAAGTATATTTCAGTAAACTTGAGCCCAAACCATCTGAGGTTAAAATAGATGGTGATGGCAATTGGCTAGCCATTTATAAACTAACTCCACGCCAGAGAATAGATGTAGATGTAGTAGGATCGGTTCAGATATTCGCCAGCTATCGTCATTTTCCAAGACCATCTCAGGAGATAATAGACAGAAATTTAAAGGCGACTACTTATTGGCAATCAGATTCTGAAAAAATTAAACTATTAGCAGCTAGTCTCAAAACCCCGCAAGCTATATATGATTTTGTCTCAACAAACCTAAAATATGATACTTTTAGAGTAAAGCCAAATATTCAAAGAATTGGAGCCATTGCAGCTCTTGAAAACCCCACCCAAGCTATTTGTATGGAGTTTACCGATCTATTCATTGCTATTGCACGAGCAGCAGGAATTCCAGCCCGAGAAATTAATGGCTATGCCTATACTGAAAATAAAGAACTTCAACCACTTTCATTGGTAAATGATGTTCTTCATGCCTGGCCCGAATATTATGACAAAGACAAGGGGACCTGGATACCAATTGATCCCACCTGGGGGTCAACAAGTGGAGTAGATTTTTTTAATAAATTAGATTTAAGACATTTTACTTTTGTAATACACGGGATACACGATAAAGAACCCTATCCTCCTGGGTCATACAAATTAGGTTCCAATCCACAAAAAGACGTCTATGTTTCTTTTGGGCAGCTCCCCGAAGAAAGAAATAGTACACCTGAAATCAAAGTATCAATTATTCGTAACATTCCTTTTATGGATACCATATATGATATTAAGGTCGAAAATCCAGGCCCAGCATCTCTGGATAACCTATATCCAACAGTTTATTTTGATGGCAAAGAACATATGCGAGAATTTGTTCAGCTCCTGCCTCCATTTGCTATCCACCACTTTCAGGTAAAGGTTCCTTTTAGTATTCTAGGAAAAAATACCCCAGACAGCATAAAAATAACTGCAGATAGGGCCGAGGCAGATCTTTCTACCAATAAAGTTCAGGTCGTCACCAATAGTTTACTTGTACTTTCAGCCCTTCTTATCATTGTAGTCATCATCGTTCTTGTAAAACTTAAAAAGTTAAAATTAACCAAAATTATGGGTATAATAGCGTCTACGTATGCAAAAATTATCAGAAAACCTTCCTGAGACCGCTGGAGTTTATTTTTTCTACAAAAATTCAAAAGTTATATATATAGGCAAGGCAATCAATCTTAAGCGTAGAGTTTCTTCATATTTTGATTTGGATCTAGAGAGTAAAACCGCCAGAATGATTAAGGAGGCCACACGCCTTAGTTTTATTAAAGTTGATTCAGAACTTGAAGCCTTACTTTTGGAGGCGAAACTCATAAGGTCCTATATGCCTCACTACAATGTTATTTCAAAAGATGATAAACACCCACTTTATATAACAATAACAAAAGATAAATTTCCAAGGATAATAACAACCAGGAAGGATGGGACTTACGGTCCTTTTCCTTCATCAAGAACTGTTTACGCGGTATTACGAATGCTGCGAAAGATTTTTCCTTTTTCAGATCATAAAATTGGGAGAAGACCTTGTCTTTATTCTCATATAGGGCTTTGCAACCCCTGTCCCAATGAAATATCCAATAACCAAGATCCAATAATTAAGCAATATCAAATCAAAAAATATAAATCTAATATCAAAAACCTTAAATTAATCTTAGATGGCAAAATAGATAAAGTAACCAAAGAACTTGAGAAAGAAATGAACAGTTTTTCAAAAATAGAAAACTTTGAAAATGCAGCTCTTGTACGCAATCAACTAACCAATCTTAAATACATTACAAGACCACAAATGCCTACTGAATTTTATATACAAAACCCCAACCTATATGAAGATCAAAGAAAATTAGAAATTAAAGAATTAGAAAAATTGATTAAAAATTATAAATTAAAAATTAATAATTTAGTTCGTATTGAGTGTTTTGACATTGCCCATCTTGCAGGTACATATGCCACAGCCTCAATGATAACTTTTGTTGGTGGTGAAGCTGACAAAAATTACTACAGACATTTTAAAATTAAAAAAGCAAAAAGGGGAGACGATTACGATTCAATGAGGGAAGTAGCCAAAAGACGAGCTCTTCATTTTAACGATTGGGGGATTCCAGATCTCATAATAGTAGATGGGGGAGTTGGACAAGTTTCTGCATTTAAAGACAAAATAGGAGGAATACTTGTTGTTGGAATTGTTAAAAACCCTGATAAGTTAATTGTTAACGACAAAAAAATAAAACTGGAAGGACCTGTACTTAACTTAGTTTCTCGAATGCGCGACGAAGCCCACAGATTTGCCAGACGTTATCATCATAAACTAATAAGTAAAGAGATAACTAATTACTCCAAATAGATATAATTTTATATCTTTATACACCAACGTATATATGTAAGAAAACAGAAATGGAGCTTGCAATATCTGTGAAATAAATAGTATTCGTTTTGTCATCAAGCTTAAAATTCATATCGTTAAGATTAAATCTCCAAGTAAGTTTACGTCCAGATTCAGAGACTTGCTTTTTGTAATACCTTGTAAACATATCTTCAATGGGAATCAATAAATCGGGGGTGTCAGGATGTTTTCTTCTATACTCAGCAAAGTTTGGATATTCAATATAGTGTGATACAGCCATTATGCACCGATTACCAAATCTATTTTTATAAATTTTATCAATTGGAATAAAAACGAGATTGTAATCTTGCCCCACTATCCTTTTTTTTCCTGACAAATCTCGCGAAACTCTATCAATCTCACTTTTGTAAATATTGATATTTCTACTACTTAAATATGGATATATTTTGATTACATTCATTCCATATTCAGATTTATAGACTACCGAATCTACCCCACTACCCAAAAGAAACTCTCTATGTTGGCGTGCAAATTGACAAGAGGGTCTTTGCAATTTAAAGTCATCGTTAAAATCTATGCCATAGAATTCTTTAAAATTGCAGTTTGTGCAATATTTACTTGGATCTAGATTTAACCTTTCCATATTATTTCGTATTTTCGGCTATTTTACCACTTCTAGGGATTTATGCTACACTAAATGTTAGATATCTATGAGAACCATAATTAAACACTTCCTGATAGACACTATTGCTCTTTATTTAATCTCATTGGCCGTATCTGGAATTATTTTTGTTGAAGGTTTTTATACAGTAGCTTTGGCAGGTTTTGTTCTAATGTTAGCAACTAAAGTGGTAAAGCCTATTATAAACGTTCTTCTTCTGCCAATAAATCTTATTACATTTGGACTTTTTAAATGGGTAACTTATGCTATAACTCTTTATATCGTTACCCTTGTTGTCCCTGGCTTTGAGATAGGCCAGTTTGTTTTTAGTGGTTTTACTTCCTATTGGTTTTCCATTCCCGCAATTACTCTTTCAGGAATATTGGCTTTTATAGCTTTTTCTTTTTCCATCTCCATAATATCCTCCATCTTTAATTGGATATTTAAATGATTTTTGGCTATACTTAAGCCTGAATGAGTAAAACACTTACTATTATTCAGACGCTAATCTCAATAGTGCTTATTATTCTGATCCTAATTCAAGCCAAAGGAACTGGATTGGGTAGAACATTTGGAGGTGGAGCAGGAACCTCGTTTTCAAGACGTGGGCTGGAAAAGTTTATTTTTAAACTAACCTTCGTTATCGTAGGTCTTTTTCTTGTCATCTCAATCCTACAGCTAGTCATTTAATTATGCCAAGTATTAGATACTTAATCCGTCTTACGGGGGCTTTTCTTTCCCGCTTTAAAGTTTTGATTGGCATTGGCATTGGAATAGGTATAATCTTTTTTTTGATTTTGAATATAATTATTCCAAAATTTGGAGGGTGGGAAGAGCGAAGAGTAGGCCTTTTTGGCCGTTATACACCAACCACACTACCTAACAGTATTATGGAAATGATAGGTGACGGCTTAACATCCCTTGATGAGAATGGAAATGTCATACCAAACCTATCTTCAAGCTGGAGCACTCCCGATAAAGGCAAAACATGGATATTTACATTAAAGGACGGACTTACCTGGCAGGACGATCGTGAAGTCTTATCAAAAAATCTTGTGTATCATTTTTCTGACGCTCAAGTATCATATCCTGACAACAAAACTATTACATTCACACTACAAAACACATATTCTGCTTTTCCTTCAGTAGTTTCCTCACCCGTATTTAGGTCAGGCCTTTTAGGAACTGGTGAATGGAAGGTAAAAAATCTAAGCTTGGTTAGTGAATACGTTGATGAGATAACTTTAGAAAGTGAAAAGAAAGAAAGAATAACATATAAATTTTATCCAACAGAAGAACGTCTAAAATTAGCATTTGAACTTGGAGAAGTTGATGAAATTAGAAATCTTATTGATCCCAAACCAATCATTTCATGGTCAAAAATTAAATCTGAAGAGGAAATAAGTAAAGGGGAATATGTAGCAGTTTTTTTTAGTATGAACGATAAGGCTTTGGGAGATAAAAGTCTAAGACAGGCTCTTTCATACGCAACAGACAAAGACAAACTTGGAAACACCCGCGCTATAAGTCCTATATCTGAGAATTCTTGGGCATATAATCCGCAAGTTAAACCCTATTTATATGACACTCAAAAAGCAAAAACTATGATCGATGAACTGCCCAACGAAATTAAAAATGATTTGAATATTATACTAACTACCTCACCTCTTCTTCTCCCCCAAGCAGAGCTTATTCAAAAAGATTGGGAGAAAGTTGGTGTGAAAACTACTATACAGGTAATGTCGAATATCCCCACAAACTACCAAGCTCTTCTTGCCATCTTTGATATTCCAGAAGATCCTGATCAATACTCAATCTGGCACTCAACCCAAACCCAAACCAATATCACTCGTTATAGTAACCCCAGGATAGATAAACTACTTGAAGACGGTAGAACCATCTTATCCGTAGCAGATAGAAAACAAATATACCAAGATTTTCAAAGATTTTTAGTTGAAGATGCTCCAGCTATGTTTCTTTACTATCCAACAACCTATACAATCAAGCGTTAGTTAATCTTTGTTAAGTTCGGTATTTATCAAATTCCTCAAATCTTCATAGCTTCCACTCAACCTCTCGATTTTTATGCCATTTAGATAAAAAGTTGGTGTGGCATTAAGCTTAACCAAATTTCCATCATTGGTATCACGTTGCACAATTTGTTTAACAACTTCTGAATCTATATCTATTTTAAATTTCTCAACATCAAGACCAAGACTCTCTGCATAACCAACAAAAATAGACCTAGCATCAACTATATCTACCCACTCATCGGTAGATTCATATACTTTGTCATGCATCTGCCAATATTTATCCTGAAGACCGGCGGCTTCTACCGCATATGCTGAGACGAGAGCGTTGGTATGATAATCTAAAGGATAATTCCGAAAAGTAAAATTTAATTTACCAGAGAACTCAGATAGTAGCTGTTTAATCATGGGGTGATAATAAACGCATGCAGGACATTCATAATCACCGAATTCAACTAATGTCACTTCTGCCGAAGTACTTGCAGCCAAATATTTACCATCTGCCATTCCTCCAGTAACTGTGGCACTACTAGGAACCAAAATTTCAGAACTTACTTTTTCAACAACCTGTGAAGAACTTCCACTATTGCGTGTCATCAAAAAAACACCCCCAGCAATTAAAAGAATTGTAATAACTATTCCAATAACAAGTCCTTTATCTTTAAGCATATTAGGCATTATACAAATTCTTTTAGTATCAGGCAAATGCCCTTGTTTTTGGCCCAAATCTTCAGCTTGCTTGATTGTTTATAATAAGTATTGATAGAAATGGGGGGATATCATGAAAATATCTGTTAAGCAGGGTGAAAAAGTTAGCTTAACTTTTCAAGGAAAAATAAACATGGTTCAAAAGGTAATACTAAGTAAAATTAGTGCTGAGAAACTAGGCAGAATCTTATTAAGCAAGAAGCATTCATCCTTTGAAGCAAAATAAACCATTGGGAGTTGGTTAGTACACTTATTTTGAACTAGAAAGTTTGAAGGTTTTTGTAAAAGTCAATTCTACCTTCGCCTTTAACATAATAATCTGGTATTTCTGCAACCTTTTTGTAACCATTGTTTTCATAAAATATATTTGCTGGCTTATAGGATTCAATGTCGCAAGTTAGAATATGGATATATCTACCCCCCTTTGTCTTTACATATTTTTCCATAGTCTTTAGTAGATTATTGGCTATTCCTTTTCTACGATAATTTTTGTGAACGGCTATATAGTCTAAGTCCATTTCGTATCCATCACTACCATATTTGTTTTCTCTAACACCAATTGCTGCTATGATTTTTCCATCGTCCTCAACATACCAATATCGGTGATTCTTACCTGTTATGCTATCAGTTACCGCCTTTTTAACTAAGGCCTTTTCGTTTGGAGCCCAGGTTTGTTCAAAAGCATAAGGCCCAGTAAGAAAATCTCCAATTTTCACTGCGATTTTATAATCTTCCAATGTTTTAACAGAATACATCTAGTTAGTATAGCATTTTAAGGCTAATTGGGGTCGATTGATAGACTTATTTAGAACTCGAAGAATACAATTTGAGATCACAGCTGAGGATTTTTACGATTTGGATTTATTGTTCAAATTTAATTTATACTCCAAGGTTCGAGAGGTGGTGTAAAATAATCTCCTTGTGAAATTTTTGTGGCTAGAATATTGGCAAAGTTACTTATATCAAATTTGTCGAGTTTAAAATTGCTGGTTTTTCCGCCCACTTGAATATCTACCTCCCTATTTTTAGGTCCTTTTTGAACTCCTTTAAACGCTGCGAAAAGAAATGCGTGCCCTGACTCACTACTACCAAACTGTAAATACATTTCTGTAATAACATTATTTATTGGTAAACCTTTCTCAATGGCCTCTGTAAAAAAAACCTTTGCCCTAATCCTTTCATCTCTATGAACATCCCAATCATAATCTGTTATCGGATGGATACCAAGAACTTCAATATTAAAATGTTTCTGTCTGTACAATTTTATATTACTTTTAGCCTCAATTGACCCAGCAGCTTCTTCAAGAATACCTACAATAGAAGAAAATGGTTCTTGTTCTAGAAAAGCTTCCTCTACTTTTCTTAAAGCTGGCTCAACTTCTCTGTCAAATTTGGCTACCAATGTTGAAATCTTAGCCCTATTATCAAGATGTCGATTTAACTGCTCTCTCTTCACCACCTCAAGCTCGTTTGTACGTCTACTCAGCAAGGTGCGAAAGAGATTTCTTGAATCTTCTTTTCCCATTCGGTTGGAAGTGTATCTTAATAAATTATTAAAGTCAAGTTATGGGATATTGGGGTGGCTGAGGAGACTTGAACTCCCGACCTTCCCCTCCACAGGGGGACGCTCTGAACCAACTGAGCTACAGCCACCAAGAACATTTGTATTTTATCATCCCCAAGAGAAATGGCCAAGTTAGTAACAGGCCAAAGCTGTTATAATGGCTTCATATGTTAATTGATCGTGCAGAGATTACTGTTCGTGGGGGTCATGGTGGGGCTGGTATGCCCAATAAACTTAAGGGTCCAGATGGGGGAAATGGTGGGGCAGGAGGAGATGTCTATATTAAAACTTCATCCAATATCAATCTTCTTAATCAGTTTAGTGAGAAAGATACTTTTGTTGCAGAAAATGGTCAGATGGGCGCACGTGGCAACAAAACTGGCAAAGATGGGCGCGACCTTGAAATACTTCTTCCTGTGGGAACTGGTGTATACGATAAGAAAACTAGGGAATTAATTGTGGAAGTTAACAAAGTTAACGAACGAATATTAATTTGCAAAGGAGGAAAAGGGGGATGGGGAGGAGAAACCGCAGAGTTGGGAGAGCGTGGTGAGGAAAAAAGACTTATTCTTTCACTCCGTTTAATTGCAGACTTTGGACTTATTGGTTTACCCAATGCAGGGAAAAGCAGTCTTTTAAATGAATTGACTAATGCCAAAGCAATCACAGCAGATTATCCCTTTACTACACTTGAACCAAACCTGGGAGTATTTGAAGAAAAAACTATTGCAGACATTCCAGGACTTATTGAGGGAGCCTCAGGTGGACGTGGACTTGGTATAGCATTCTTAAAGCACATTGAGAAAGTTACAACACTTCTTCATTGCATTTCGTTAGAAACAAAAGACGCACTCAGGGATTATAAAACAGTTAGAAAGGAATTATCAGATTTTAAACCCGAGCTTACAAAAAAGCCTGAAATTATAATCCTCACAAAAACAGATATGGTGGATGCTGAAACTATACAAAAGCTTATAAAAACACTAAATAATAAAGCTAAAAATATCATTTCTGTTTCTATTCACGACTTTCCAAGTTTAGAGGATCTTAAAAAGGTATTACGAAAAATTTGATAATTTGATATACTGTATTTAGATATGCCCGAAGAAAAAACAAGAAAAAGAATGGTAGTAGAGGAAGTAGGGTTTGCTTCTGAAAAAACGAATCCAGAATCACTTAGTCCAGAGCCGGTGGAAGAAATTAAGGAAAAAGTAGAGGAGTTGCAAACATTGACTGAAGATATTTCCGAATCTGTTGAAAAGTCAGCTGATATTCAGGAAGATTTAGCCAAAGCTGCAGAAGAAGTCATATCTTTTGAGAAAACAGAAAAACTTCATAATCAACCTCAGGAGACTAGTATGCCCCAAGCTCCACAAATTAAACCAAGTCGTGGAGTTAACCCTCTAACCATAATAATTCCTGGTATTTTTTTACTAGGTGCACTTTTGGGTGGAATTGCTTTTTATCAAAAAGAAGTGTCTCAGGAAAATAGTGAGCCCACACCAACTCCAAATTACAACAATACAGTGACTCCTTCACCAACAACAATTCCTGAAGTAAAACTTGATTTAACCGAATATCCAATAAATGTAATGAATGGATCAGGAACACCCGGACTTGCAGGAACAGTCAAGGAACAATTGGAAGACGCAGGGTTTAAAGTTGATAAAACTGGAAATGCTCCAAGTTATGACTACACAAAAACTGTAATTAAAGCAAAAGTAGATGTGCCAGAAGATTTCATTACAAAACTTTCAGAATCTTTAGGCAAAAATTATGAAGTGGATACAAAACAATCACTTGCCACCTCTTCAGCAGATAGTGTACAGGTAATTATAGGCAGCACAAAAGCCAAATAAACTTCTTTTTAATTCTTTACGGAGCGGGTAAGCGGAGCTTGGCCTTCTCACTCGTTTTACTCGTGAGCGGGTAGGGGGAATCGAACCCCCATCAAAAGCTTGGAAAGCTCCTATTCTACCATTGAACCATACCCGCATTTCGTCACTTCGTTCCTCAATGTAAACTTGCTCAGTGTAAACTCACTTTCTAATGTAAACTCTTTATTAACTCATCTTTCTTAGATCTACGCCAACCTTTAATCATTTTCTCCCTTTTGGCTGCGTCTATTTTATTCAAAAATCTCTCCCAGTAGACAAGTTTAGCAGGAAGTTGAGATTTTCTCAAAACTGTTTTTACACCTGAGTTGTATTCACTTATTCTCTTCCTAACATTCCAGGTTATACCTGTATAAAGATAACCATCAACACATTTAATGATGTAAACAAAATAGGGCATGTTTTAAGTTTACACCGAGAACCTTAAGGTTCGAATGTGTCGGAGTGACAGGATTCGAACCTGCGGCCTCTTCGTCCCAAACGAAGCGCGCTACCAGCTGCGCTACACTCCGATTAAGTGCCGAGGGCGGGACTCGAACCCGCATGAGTTATGCACTCGAGGGCTCTTAAGGCCCTTGCGTATACCATTTCGCCACCTCGGCTTGAATCTGTATTTTAACATTTTTATATTCAGATATACAGATTGACACAGCTTTCGAATTACTTTAACTTTAAATATACCAAGGGGGTGAGTATATTGAAACAATACGTAAGATATTTAATCATTTTTATAATAAATTCAGGTATTATCATGCTAGCCAGTGAGTTCTGGCCATCAAATTTTGTCTTGGGAAATGCAGTCATCCCTCCCATCTACGCAGGGCTATTCGCAGGATTTTTGCTTATGGTTTTTGATAGAGCAGCTAAACCTATTATAAAAAGAATAATTGTTACCGAAAGAAGCCACTACATCATGTTTGGAATCTACTGGTTTGTAAACTTTGTGGGTATTTGGCTTATAGCCAGAGTTTCTTTCCTTTCTGGATTTGGAATAAGTGCATTTTATTTTGCATTAGCCTTGGGATTTGTCATTTGCTTGGGACAATGGCTTGGAAGACAATTTTTCAAAATTATTAAATTTTTATAATTACAATAAAGATTTAATAAAGCTAAGAAATATTGGGTGGGGTGTTGGAGGTCTACTTATATATTCAGGGTGAAATTGTGTTCCTACAAAAAATTTGTGGTCTTTAAGCTCAATCGCCTCAACCAGTTTTCCGTCGGGTGAAGTCCCACTAATGGTAAGTCCCGCTTTCTCAAAATCTTTTCTATAAAGACTATTAAACTCATATCTGTGTCTGTGTCTTTCATAAACAACTAATGACTTATCGCTAATGGTTAATGGCTTATCCCTTGGAATAAACCAAGGAGCATTATTTACTTTTCCATAATCCCGATAGGCTTTTTCCAACTTAGTTCCTTTCTTAACAACACAAGGCCAAGCCCCAAGCCTAATTGTTCCTCCATATTGGTGTTTTTCAAGATATTCTTTTTGAGAATCCATTACATGTATAACAGGGTGTTTTGTTTTGGGATTGGCCTCAGTGGTATTTGCATCCTTCAAGCCAAGAACATTCCTTGCAAATTCAATAGTTGCCATTTGCATTCCAAAACAAAGACCAAGATAGGGAATATTACTTTCTCTTGCATACTTTGCTGCCATTAGTTTTCCCTCAATTCCACGGGATCCCCAACCCTGGGGAACTATTATTCCGTCAAAATTTAGAAGTGTTTTTTTGCTTTTCTCCAGGTCTTCACTATCAATCCAAGCAATATCCAGACCTATTCCAATTTTCCCTGCTGCGTGCTTCAAAGACTCAATGACAGAAACGTATGAATCTGCTAATTGAAATTCTCCAGTAGCAAAGTATTTCCCAACCATGGCAATTTTGACCACTTTTGAATATTTTTTGGTAATTTTTGCAACTATCGTTTGCCAATCCCTCAAATCTTTATGTTTACCGAGTCTTAATCCTAAAAGTTTTAAACAGGTCGAAGCTAAGTGGTGTTTGCTTTTATGGAAAAGGTGTGGAACCTCATAAATAGATGATAGGTCGGGAACTGAAAAAACTCTCTCTGCAGCAATATTGCAAAAAAGAGCCAATTTATCAAGCCTTTTCTGGTCAATTGAAATCTCGCTTCGTGCAACAATGATTTCAGGCTGAATCCCTAAACTATTTAAAACATGTACAGAGGTCTGGGCGGGTTTACTTTTAAGTTCTCCAACATTGGCAAGATATGGAAGGTATGTAACATGCAAATGAATCACATCCTTGGGATGTTTTAACTTTAGAATTCTATAGGCTTCAAAAAATATTCCGTTTTTGTATTCACCAACAGTACCACCATATTCAACAATAACAATATCGGACTTGGCTACAATTCCTGATTCCTCAATTCTTCTTAGAATCTCATCTGTTACATGGGGTATAACATCAACAGTGTCCCCGCTATATTCAAAAGCTCTTTCTTTTCTTATCACCTCACCATAAATTTGACCTGCAGTAATGTAGTTTTCTTTTTTTAGGTTTTCACCAGTAAAACGTTCATAGTGTCCCAAGTCTTCATCACATTCCATCCCATCGTGAGTTACAAAACATTCACCGTGATCTTGTGGCCTTATGGTTCCCGCATCCACATTAAAGTACATATCTACTTTTGTGGTTGTAACTTTATAACCGCGTGATTTAAGAAGAAAGGCCAAAGAGGCAACTGTGATGCCTTTACCAAGACCTGAAACAACTCCTCCTGATACAAAAATATATTTCAAGATAGAACAATTTATTCTATGAAGTGAAGGAGTGTCAAGGGGAAAAATTTGTGCACCCAGCAAGAATTGAACTTGCAACCTTCCGTTCCGAAGACGGACGCTCTATCCAATTGAGCTATGGGTGCTCAATTACGCTATAATTATACCCTAGATGCTAACAATTGACGAACAGATAGAACAAATTGAGGAAGTTTTAAGGAAAACTCCACACCATAAAGCCACAAATGGATTCATTGGAGCTATGAGAGCCAAGATTGCCAGATTGAGGGACAAACAAATGGACGGTGGCGCCCTTCTTCGCCAAGGCTCCGGCGGACAAGGAGGATTTACTGTTAAAAAACAAGGAGATGCAACAGTTGTACTGGTTGGACCACCATCAGCTGGGAAATCCACACTTATTAACCAACTAACAAATGCAGAATCAAAGGTGGCCCCATATGCTTTTACAACTGTTACGGTAGTTCCTGGAATGCTCAAGCATAATGAAGCCTACATCCAAATATTAGACATTCCTGGTCTTATTGAAGGAGCAAAGGAGGGAAAGGGAAGGGGACGGGAGGTTTTGTCAGTTGCCAAAGGAGCAGATCTTCTCGTAATTATGACTGATGTTAAACGGGTTAGTGCATTTGCCTCCATGGTTAAGGAATTAGACGGCGCAGGAATTAGAATCAACGAGGAGCCTCCCAAGGTTTTAATTGAAAAAAAAATAAGTGGAGGACTTGAAGTCTTTTCTAATTTTAAGCAACCCATAGATAAAGAAACCATCAAAGAAATTGCCCGTGAATTCGGAATAAAGAATGGAACAATTACTCTTCAAGAAAGGATCAGCCAAAAACGTCTTTTTGACGCCTTTTCTCCCAATCGTGTTTATGTTCCCGCAATATTTGTAATAAACAAAATAGATATGGAGCCAAATTATAAGCAAATGATAGACGGTGATTTTGTTGCTATAAGCGCAGATAATAAAATGGGGGTGGATACTTTAATTGATGAGATTTGGAAGGCCTTAAAATTTGTTACAGTATACTTAGTTAAACCTGATATTGAACCTGATTTTAGCGACCCAATCGTTATGAAAAATGGTGAAACATTGCGTGACGTTTCTATCAAAATTGGTTCAGACTTTGCAAGTAGCAAGAAACTAGTTAAAATTTGGGGGACGACTGCAAAGTTCCCTGGACAAGAAGTGTCTTTTGACACTAAAGTTGTTGAAGGAATGCAAATAAGATTTCTTTCTTAACCATGAATTACGAATTAATTGACAGCGGTGAAGGACGTAGACTTGAACGTTTTGGCGACTATATACTTGACCGACCAGATCCCCAAATAATTTGGAATAAAGATTTGGAAGAAAAGGAGTGGGAAAAGGCAAATGCTAAATTTACTGATAAATGGATTAACAAAGATGTTCCTGAAAGGTGGCAAATGGATCACAATGGTATTAAATTTTGGGCAAAATTAGCACCTTTTAAACATACTGGAATCTTTCCTGAGCAGTCAGGACAATGGGAGTACATCAATAATCAAATACTTAACTCTTCAAAGTTGCAAATTAACTTTCTTAATTTATTTGCCTATACTGGAATTGCCTCTCTTTTTGCTGCAAAAGCAGGAGCAAAAGTTACCCATGTTGATGCCAGCCGTCCAGCAGTAACTTGGGCCAATGAAAATCGCAATTTGAATGGTATGCAATCTTCACCAATTCGTTGGATGATTGACGACGCTCTAAAATTTACTGAAAGAGAAGCCAAGAGACAAATTAAATACGATGCAATTATTATGGATCCGCCTGTATATGGTCACGCTCCAAATGGAGAGCCATGGGACTTTAACAAAGATTTTCCTAAACTTCTAGAAAACTGCAGAAAAATATTAACTGAGAAACCTTTATTTGTTTTAGTAAACGCATATGCAATCTCATCATCATCAATAACTCTGGCAAACACACTTCAAGGAATATTTGGTGATCTTGAAGGTAGTATTGAAAATGGAGAACTTACCATAAAAGAAACTTCAGGGGGCAGACTTCTTTCCACAGGCATCTGGGCAAAGTGGAGTATCTAAACTTTTTTTAAGTCAGGAAATAATGCTATAGTACTTATAATATGTCTGAAGATGCCATAGAAATTCAAGAAGCTGATATTAAAAATTTTGATTCACAAAAAGAACCAGAAATCACTATTGTTGATAGAGATATCTTAGACAGTGACCTAATGCTTCAACTGAAACGCCCAGGAACTGAGATAAGACTCAATAATGGGTTACACATAAATTTAGGATTACCTCGGATAGAAAGTAATAATATATTTTTTCCACCACACAGTCCTTATGTTTTTGAGGCTGACATCACTATGGTTCGTGAGGGACGAATTGGTGGAGCCGTTGATAAGGCGATAGATCGCGAAGCTTTAGGAACAATTGAATCTAAAACTTTCGAAGGGGACAAACACGGTAAATTTCTCAATCTTGGAAAATGTGTCATTATATATGCCCATGGAATAAGCAGGGGTGGAGGCAGTGAATGGTATTTTGAGGATGGGCAAAATATCCCAGATGTAACTCTGGCCTACAATGAATTTGCAGAAGAACATAAGTTACCAAAAATAGAACTTGTAGCATCTTGCAACGCCGATCCAAACGAAGTCGACCTTCAAACCAATAAACCACTTTTGCAATCTAACGATATACGCGTAGGTGCATTCGGAGAAGAACGTGGTATTGCTTATGCTGTAGGGGAATTGGGTTATGGTTCAGGCAGAGTTGATCCCAATCGAGGTATTATTTTTACATATGAAGTTCAGAGAGAGGATATTTTTAATATTGACTACTTAATAGCCAAACGGGAATTTCAGATTTAAGTTAAATTATGTGTTAAAATAGCCTTGCGTAAGGGCTCATAGCTCAGCGGTAGAGCAATTCCCTCTTAAGGAAAAGGTCGATGGTTCGAATCCATCTGAGCTCACTTTTAGAAAACAATTCTGCCGAAGACTACTTACATTTGAGGAAGGTTGTGAAAAGTCTTTAGTTGTAATTGATTATTTGTCAAAATGCCTAGTTTACTCGTCTTTTGATTCTAATTTACCCATTTTTTCTTCTATTAGCATTCTGAGGTATCGTGATTTTGACATATTTTTCCTTTTGCTTTCAATTTCTAAATAATTATTAATTTCTCTCGTTGATATAAAATTAAACTTGGCAAATTTCCGTGTTAGTAATTTATCAAGATTAATTTTTAGCTTGCCCGTAAGGTTTGTCTCATTGTAGCTAACAATATTCAGTAATTCTGATTCCGTACCCAAAGTAAACCTGGAGGGTTCCTTGGCATTTTCGTTGACTAAAGCTATTACAGGTACTTTGTTATTTATTGAATAAGCTATTTGTTGACCGACTCCTGTCGAAGGGGTGCTTATTTCAGCGACTAAGACATCCGCACTTTTTATAGCCTTTATTGCTTCATCGAAGACCTGCTGTGGAGAAAGTATTTTTTTATCCTGAAGCCAATTGAACAAAATTTTCCCCCCTGCTAATTCAATGCAGTCAACAATTTTCCGATACAAATCAAAACTCTGGTTGTACAAAGATGATGCAGAAAAATACACATTTACCTTTTTGCCCATACATAATTATATCATGGCGCCATCGTTGCGCCATAGTTAAAAACGTACTATAATCCAGACATGATATTTATAGCTGGACCACATGACGCTGGAAAAACAACTATCGCCAGTTATTTGAGGGATTTCGGTTTTTTGCATATTGAAACCAGCACTATTGTAAAAGCTAAGCATAAAGAGATGGCTCCAGATACAAATTTTGGTGAGTGGGCAATTGGACAAAACCATTGTTTTGACAAATATATCGCACAAGCCGTTGTGAAGATCGAACAAGCGATAAAAAGGTCGAATGGAAGATATCAAGATATTGTTGTTACAGGAAACAGGCAGATTGGTGGAATCAATTATCTTATTAATGAAATTCCACCCTTAAGACAAAACTTAATAATTTATGTTGAAGCTGACGAACTCACACTCTTTAATCGCCATATGAGTAGACCTGACGGAGCTATCCAAGGGCTGACCTTACAAAGATTTAGAGACGAGGTATTAGCATACGATCAAAAAATGGGGGTAGAAAAGATTAAAGAGGCTGCTGACATTGTCATTTGTAATAATGGTGAAGTTTACTCTTGTTTGGAAACAGTATTCTCATTTTTACAATCGAGAGGATATGTCTTTCCAAATTCAAATATCGAAGGTAATCGTAGAGGAAGAGAGATTGAATAATATGAGTAATCCTGCAAAAACTGAGCTAACAGTCCCCTGCCATTGGAACAAACCTGTCATGGACCAGATTTTGCGTCAAAACGACACAGCAACTACCAAAGTTGCTGAAGTGTATGGTGTTTTAGCTGATGGTGGGCCCGTTGGACATGGTAGATCATCAGATGCCGTTGTTAATGTTGCACGACAAGAAGCTATAGATTTTAGAAATCATCTTAGAGATTCTGGAATAAGATTTACATATCTTTTGAATGCGCCGTTTAAATTTAAAGATGACGCTAACCAATTAAAGGATCTTAATGCATATTTGGGCTGGGTATTAGGAGAATTAAAACCTGACGCACTAACCATATCATCATACGAATTAATGAAACATGTCAGAACGATAGATAGAGACATTTCGATACATGTGTCCACTATTGCAGGTGTAAAGAACGTTAGAGACCTGCAGAATTACATGGACGCCAGACCAGATGGGGTGGTTCCTCATCACGACGTTGGTAAAAACTGGAAAGATCTTGCTGAACTTACTTCTTTTGGAAAAACAAATGGGATTAAAACCGAACTACTTGTAACCGAAAGTTGTTTATATCAATGTCCTTCAAGAGTAGCTCATTATGAACACCTGGCTCGCGGAATGGCCGACTCTCCATTTCATCTTGTTTGTAACGCAAGAAAATTTATTAACCCTTCTGAATTTCTGTTGGCAGGTGGTGTTATCAGACCAGAAGATCAATCAATGTTTAAAGAATTAGGAGTTAACTGCCTTAAAATTTCAGGAAGGTCAAAGCCCGCAGAATGGTTACCCGAAACTGTTGGAGCATACCAAAGAGGAAGTTATGATGGCAATTTGATACGTCTTTTAGGAATTGACCCATCTTTAAGGGCTGAAGAGTGGTTTTATATTGACAATAAGGCTTTATATGGATTTATGAGTGATTTTCCATCAAATCATAGTGATGAAAAAAGAAGAAAATATTGTGAACAATGGGCTTTAAAACTTCATAGTGAAGGTAAATTAATTGTAAAAGATGGTTCCAAATACGATGAAGTTGAAGGAAATCTAAGACTGCAAGAAGGTGGAAATTGTATAGCCCCAATAATTAGAAGGGAAATTGGATAATTATGAATATAGAAACTTTAGGTGAAATACACGAGATTGATCACAATTGGACGGTAATTGCGGGGCCTTGTGCTGCTGAATCTGAAGAGCAAATTGTCCAATCCAGTAGGATGGTTGCAAAAAGTGGAGCGCAAGTCCTACGAGCAGGTTTGTGGAAGCCAAGGACAGATCCTGACTCATGGCAAGGAGCGGGAGAAAAAGCGTTAGAGTGGATGAAAGAAGCCAAGAGACAAACGGGGATAGCCATAACAACTGAAGCAAACAGTACTAGCACTATTGAAGCAACATTAAAGGCTGAATTTGATATTCTCTGGGTTGGCTCAAGAAATTCAACTTATTTTCCATTATTAGACGAGATTGGAAAGCAAACCTCAGAAAAACAAGTTCCAGTTATTTTAAAACGAGGTATGGGGTCAGAGTTAGATGAATGGTTAGGTGCAGCAGATTATATAAGGAGACATAACCCAAATGTAATCCTGTGTGAGAGAGGCATCAAGGGATTTAATAAATGCACAAGAAATACTTTAGATTTACAGACCGCAAAGCTGGCCCAAATTGAATCAGGTCTACCAGTAATTATTGATGTAAGTCATGCTGCTGGTAGAAGAGATTTAATATTGCCGATGGCATTGGCAGTCAAAGCTGCTGGATTTAATGGTTTAATGATCGAAACTCATCCAAAGCCAGATCTTGCGATGACAGATTCCAAGCAGCAAATCTCTTTAGAAAATTTTGAAAATCTTATGGATAAATTGAAAACAATTCCCAACCAAATATGAACCAAGATTATTTAAAAGCATCAAGAGATTCCGATAAACGTGGCAAACATGATTATTGTATGTCAAGTAATTATGATGAGAAATTAGTAAGATTTTTCCCAAAAATATCTAATAAGGAAATTTATAATTTATCAGCGAATTATCCAACACAGACATATGAAGATTTAAAAAGATCGATTCAAAAATTGTTTAAAATTAAAAACGTAATTCTTTCGGCTGGTTGTGAAGATCTTATTATTAAAATTTGTAAATCGATTAGTAAAAGCAAATATCAATTAGGGGTTGTCATACCAACCTTTTATCGTATAACTGATAATCTTCATAAATTCACACCAATAGATTGGAATAATATTGAGAATACAGACTATAAGAGATTTGACTACGTCTTTATTGTAAACCCAAATGCACTAAACGGCCAAAACCTTTCTAAGAAAATCATCTTAAATATTATTAAACAAAATCCTAATACAATTTTTATTATTGATGAAACATCAATTTTATTTTTAGAAAATTGGAAACAAATATCTTTAACAAGTGAAATAAATAAGAATAATAATTTGTTAATTATTACATCGTTAGGTAAATTTTTCGGTCTTTCTGGACAACGAATTGGATTTGCAACTGGTCTCCCAGAACTTTTAACTAGGTTGCAACTTGGTCAAGAAACCTTTCCGATCTCAAACATAAGTGCCTTCATTGTAAATAATATTATCTCAAACAGTTCTTTTGCAAAAATTGTAAGACAAAGAATATTAAAGAATAAGGGTGAAATTTTTAAACTGCTTGAAAAAAGCAAAAAAATTGGTTTAATGCCATCATTAAACAATTGTATATATTGCTTTTCAAAACATGGATTTGAATTGCATAAAATTCTTGATAGGGTAGGAATTTTTGGTTTAGATCTTGACTGCCAAAAAGGAATTACGCAAAAAGGCCTAGTACGTTTGACCATACACGGTTCACCCACTAAACATAAATTTCTTATTGAAAAACTAAAGTTAATTAAATAAAGATGACTAAACAAATATTTAAAAAATTTAAACCAGGAACAATATTTAATCCACTCAATGGCAAATATTTCGTTTCTAAAAAATATAAGCTAGTCAAATTAAGATTTCCTAGCAGGTTGAATGCTATGGCCATCGACCCATCAAAAATTACCTCAAACGAAAACATGATTTTTACCCCAGGTGAGGTTGTGTTTTCAGTTAAGATTTATATAAATATTTTAGTAAAGTTAGTAAAAGAGAATAATAAAATCGAAATTTCTAACGAATCGTGTCGTAAACCATTAATTATCCACGCGGCAAAATTAATTCAGAAGGCGCTGAAAGTTAATGATGGATTATTTATATCAATAGACAACAAGAACGAACTAAAACACTCTGGACTTGGAAGCAGTGGTGCTTTAATCGCAGGAGTTACTTCATCAATAAATGAACTTTATGGTAAACCTATTCCAAATAGAAAATTAGTTGAATATGTTGCACAAAACCATGGGGAAGAAATTGAGTCAGATGATTCTCATATTCAACAAGTGCAATGTATTGGTGGCTCTGCGTCTTCAGGTAACATTAAAGGGGGGTTAATTGTAATCGCTGGTAAAAGCAAAGTAATATCAACTATGAAAGTGCCAAAAGAATACAAAGTTGTTATTGGAATTCCTGATGACTATAAACCGCTTGATTCAGAAAAGATGATGGGGCTTGAAGAGAGGAATCTGGACAAGTTTTTATATACAGGTAAGCATTACGGCGGTGAAATCGCGTACAGAATGTTGCATGAAGCGATACCTGGAATGTTTGATCAAAACCTTATACCAATGGGTAATTTGATTTTTGACTACCGTTTTAAAATGGGAAGCATCAAAAATTGCTCATTTTCATATCCCAAGATGAATCTGATTGCCAAAAAGATTGCGCATCTCAAAAATAATACAGACACACCTGTACTATCCCTCTCTTCTGTTGGACCTGCCTTTTTTGCAATTACAAGTAATACTAAAAAAGTGGTTAGAGAATTTGAGGCAAATAATATGAGAACCATTATCACAGAAATAGAAAATGGGATGTATAAGGTGATTAAAAACTGAATTGATTAATACAAGTATAAAGTTCTGGAATAGCAAAAAAATAATTACTGAGTTCAAAGATGCTCAGGTACAAAATTATTGGGTAGATTTTTTTGCACCAATTAAAAATAAAGATAAAAAAACAGTTTTGGATTTTGGCTGTGGTGGTGGACGCTATACAGAAATGCTTGCAAGAATGGGTTTTAAGACATTTGCGTTTGATTTACATCGAGGTATGGTCAACATAACTTTACAAAAGATTAAAAATCTAGAGTTAAACGCAACGATTGTTCAAGCAGAAATGATTCAAATTCCATTTGAGACCAACAAGTTTGATATTATTTTATCCAATGGTGTGTTGCACAATGCCAAATCTTTAAATGAATTAAAAAAAGCATTGTCTGAAATTGTTCGCATAATTAAACCCAATAGAACTCTTTGTTTGAATATGTTCTACGATGGAGGAAATAATTCGCAATTAACAAAAAATGAAGAAAAATATATATTTGCCACAAAAGATAAACTACCAATGATTCTTTTACCGATAGATGATCTTAAAAAATTGTTGTTAAAGTATGGATTCAAAGAGATTGGAAAAGTAATTACCTACACACGAGATATGGAAGTAGGAACAAGAGATGTTATGAGGGGTGTGTTCAAACTAATTAATCCTTAGAAAGTTCTTCGGCGATTCTTACATAGTTCTTATTCCAGCTATCTAATCTTTCCACTTCCGGATATTCTGTAAAGGCTCTCTCTTCTCCTTCAAGACAAATAACTCCATTCCAACCACCTCTAGGATCTTTAACAACTTCCTCCTTTTTAAAGTGGATTGGCACTTGATATGAGTACTCCAAAACTCTTCCTTTTGGATCCGCATAAACTGTGCTTATTTCAAAATACCCAGATCTATCACCATATAAATCTAAAATTCTAAAAAGCTTTTCGAGAGATAGTTTTTTCTCAATAAAAGCCATGTATGGCCCTGGAAACCCTAAAGCATTTATGAATAGGCTATGATCCTCTCTAATCACTGGTAAGTTTGTAGCTTTAGTGGCTTCGAGAGCTGTGTGCTTTGCAATTTCCAGGCTCGTATCCGCTTGGATCTCTGGAAATTCCTGATCAGTATTTTTAAGTTCGATTCCGTATTTGTCGAATACTCTTTTCGCCGCCATTATTTTACCTTGATTTTTTGTTATTAGATAAACACCTTTCATTTTTTAAAAATCTCCAGGCTCTATATCTAATATGTTAACATGAATCTTATCAGATTTGCCCACCTTAACTTCTACCGTCTCGTCTTTAGATCTTCCGTTTATAGATATACCTAATGGGCTTAATGTAGATACAATTATTCCATTAAGGTCTTTTCTTCTAACAACGTCATCCTGACCTAATAAATATACTGTTTCTTCTGAGTCCTCTTCGACGAATCTTATTTTAATCTTATTTCCTATCCCAACGACATCCGTTTCTATTCTAGGAATTATTATCTTAGCTTCAGCCAAATCGCCAACCATTACACGCTCAGCTAAAGTTTGGTTTTTAAGAAGTTCAAACCCTGCATCGTCATGGTAACTTGATCGTGCATGCCCCCCATCGGATTGACTACCCATTTCAGCTATTTGTCTATCAAGCTCTGCTTGTAGCGAGTTTAGAATTGACAATGTCTTTCCTGTCATCAGTCTTTCCATTTTGCGAGTATTGTAGCGTATTTTCCTACATTTTTAAAGATTCAAGTGCGAATTGTTTATAGAACCGTCAAACGGTGAGGTAGCGATTGGCGAGACTATCATCAAATGTTAATTTCCAGTCACTCACCGCGTTTACAAATTTAGATATAGAATCGTTCGGAATAGTGAGAATGTGGTTCACTGAAAGTTAACCATTTTTCTCAACATCCCATTGAAAAAATTGGAGATTTTTTCTTTATCTAAAGTTGTTATCCAGGCTTCGATTGAAAAACTATTCGTAATTTTTTTACCCTTGGTTCCTTCCAAAAATAGTGAGTTTGTATATACCCCCTTATTTTGTGTCTCAGAAGCTCTAAAAAAAATCATTCCCAATTTTGTTGGTTCTATGTCATTCATAGAATAAGTTTTTAAAGTAAAATCCCCAGATTCGTTACCTATTGAAATATTCCCAGTTGTCCAAATAGTTTGGCCTGTATTTTGTGCCAAAATAGCACCCACAAAATCAATTCCTGTGAAGATTATTGGCTGGGCAAAGGAAGCAAATAATTGACCATGTTCAATTTGGATGGGAGAACCTGCAACTTTACGAATTTTTTGAACATCAGAATAAAAATTATAAAATGTCCCGTCGTCTTTTTTCCATGAATAAATATCAAATGGGGGTGTGGTGTAATCCAAAATAAATGGTGTAACCGCAACAATTCTTGTGTCATTCCAAGTATTTGTAAAGGCCCTTACAAGATTTGTTGAAATCTGTGATTCTGAATATTTATTATTCGGCCAACCAGTTTCTGTTATAAATACTGGCAATCTCTTCCCAATAAAAGAGAGTTCTGAATTATAAACATCAATACCTCCATTTGGGTAGGCATGGGAAGTCCAGCCATCTATATAATTAAATATGTCTGGTTCTTTTTGTTTCATTTGTGCCATAAATCTAATTTCTGACATTGAAGTTGGAGTGTTCACTGAAGAAGGGTCAAGCCCCGCAGGAAGAATGAAAAAATCAGAAGACGCTGCCTTTAATTTTTGGGATATTTGTTTTAGATAAACTGCATAACCCTCAGGATCTATTCTTCCTCCCCATTCTGCAGCATGATTTGGTTCATTATTAATTACAACATATCGATTTTGGATAACCCAATTTAATGAATTTAAAAAATCCACCCAATTTTCAATTTCAGCTTCCTGAGGAACATTCCACATATCACCTTCCGCTTTAGTTGCCAATCTGACTATGGGGATCAAGTGAAGTCTTCGCATTTGATCAAATACTTTTTGCCAACGGCCATGATCACGTTCTGCCTCAGTAATTACTATAGTTACATAACCCCAGTCACCACCGTTTGAATTTACTAAATTTGCCGCATTCTCTAAATCTCTCTCACTAAAAATATGTATTCCAAATTTATTATTGGGTACATCCTTAGGATCAACAACTGCATATACTGATACTGTTGAGGTAAAAAGAAAAATTATTGAGAGAACAAATGATAAAAATAATCTGGACATCTAAACAAATTGTAACAGATTACATCTACAAAAATTGTGCCCTTGGAGGGAATCGAACCTTCATCTCCTCCTTAGAAGGGAGATGCTCTATCCATTGAGCTACAAGGGCTTACAGAGCGGCGGAGCGGATTTGAACCGCCGACCTCTTCCTTGGCAAGGAAGCATTCTACCACTGAACTACCGCCGCATAATTATGAATTTCCAGTGCTGGGTCTCAGAGTCGAACTGAAATATGACGCTCTTCAGGCGCCCGCCTTGACCACCTTGGCTAACCCAGCTCATTTACTATATGTTCTAATTCTGTGACAATTTGAGCATACAATATCGCATTTTTTTATTTCTTCTTCAATTTTTTCCTTTGCCCAACCACCTACTATCATTGTAGCAATATCGTGTTCTTTTTTGGTTCCATCTCTATGATCGAAATCCATAACATATGTTGGATATCTTTTGCCACAATCTGCACAGGGTCTATCTTTTATCTTTGCCAAATAGGCTCTCATTTTATTTTTTGCTTTATTCCTTCTCAAAATCGCTAGTTTTAACTGTCGTTTTTGATTGAGGTGATAATATAAACGTCCCCGAGTTTTCATGCAATCTTTGCATTTTTCATAATATTTTCCTCTTCTTAATCCTTTCTTACGAAAATAGAAAGATTTTAATAGCTTTCTCTTATTACACTTAGAACATATTTTAAGGTTCATACCTAAATCTATACTAATGTATATCGAAATACAATAATATTTTTCAGGTAGTGGTCGCTGAGGGATTCGAACCCCCGACCTTCTCGATGTAAACGAGACGCTCTAACCAACTGAGCCAAGCGACCGCTTAAAACGCGGTAAACCAACTGTGCGCGGGACAGGAGTCGAACCTGCACACCTTGCGGTACATGTTCCTTAAACATGCGCGTATGCCATTCCGCCACCCGCGCTCATACACATATTTTTTGCAAAAGGTGCCGGGGGCGAGACTCGAACTCGCACGCTCTTGCGAGCACACGCTCCTGAAGCGTGCCTGTCTACCAATTTCAGCACCTCGGCTTACCCTCATGCGATTATATCAAAATCCTGACGAACTTGACACCCATACCTGTGGTGTGTCATCCTGACTATTGACATATGGTACCAGCAGAATTTAGTAGGGAAGAAAACATTGGTTTTTGGAAGAATATGTTTTTGGTGGTTGTGTTTTTTAGCATTACACCTATAACCCTCGCAATAACTCTTTTTTCACTTTTCTCTTTTAAGGGAAGTGTTTTAGCTAAAGATACAGTAGAACAGAAAAGTCTTGCCATATCTCCATATTCAGGTGTACAGGTTTATGCGTCTTTACCAGCACAACTTCCTGCAGTTTCTGACAATATTGAGGCCAGGGATGCAAGGTCCGAAATTGTCAGGCAATACCTGGAATACTATAATTCTCCACTTACTCCTTATTCAGATTTTCTTGTTCAAATATCAGATAAATATAAACTTGATTACAGACTTCTTCCAGCCATTGCACAGCAAGAAAGTAATCTTTGCAAAATAATTCCACCAGAATCATACAATTGTTGGGGTTGGGGGATACATAGTCAGGGATCTTTGGGCTTTAATTCTTTTGAGGAAGGTATTGAAGCAGTTTCTAAAGGCTTACGAACTCAATATCTGGATAAGGGTCTTAGAACTGTCCCGGAAATAATGTCTAAATACAATTCCAATTCTCCTGAGGGTGCTTGGGCAAAGGGTGTTTCCCAATTCATGGATCAAATGGAATAAAAGTAGTACAATACGCCTGATATGAGCGCTGCATATGATTCGTTTGATTATCCGGGTTATTGGATAGGCCGAGAATATGAGCACAAATCAGAAATAATAGCTTTAAAAGCTTTTCTTCAAAGAATTAAAAGGATAAAAAAAATTTTGGAGGTTGGAGCAGGATATGGACGGCTTATACCTTCATATGCATTTCGTGCTAAAAGTGTTATTTTATCCGATCCTTCAGCTAAAGCACTCAAAATTGCAAGGGAAGCTTTTAGATACAAAAAAAATATCAAATATTTACACTCATCATTAGAAAATCTTCCTTCTAAAATTAGACCGTATTCTGTTGACTTGATAATAATGGTGCGAGTAATTCACCACATAAAAGATATTAATACGACTTTTAAGATTGTTCATAGATTATTAACACCAAACGGTTATTTTATATTTGAATTTGCTAATAAAAAACATGGTAAAGCCAGTTTAAAAGCATTTCTTGGAGGTAATTATTCGTTTTTAAACGATAAAGCCACCAAGGATATAAGAAGTCAAACATCTATCAAAAGGGGTACTCTCCCTTTTCTTAATTATCACCCTGATAAAATTAAGGAGATTTTAGATAACTATGGATTTGAGGTTGTCGAAAAAAGATCTGTTAGTAATATAAGAAGTTGCTTTTTAAAAAAGTGGTTTTCTACAGACCTTCTTGTATATATGGAGACAATACTTCAGAAGCCACTTTCATATATCGATTTTGGGCCCTCAATATTTATTCTTGTTAAGAAAAGGGGATAATCTATAGCCAGACTTGACAATCCCATAATACTTTGCTATAGTACTTTCTAGATTCCGAGGCTAGGGCACGGAAACGTGATCTTGGCGTTGGGGTATATATTTGGGGGGTACCGAAAGGTATCCCCCTTCTTTTTTAATAGAAAAATGATTAAAAATATAACCTGTATTCTTTTCGTATTAGCATTATTCTGTACATCCGTAAGTAGCCTTAAGGCTGCTACTTTAGAAGCGGAGGGGAGTGCTGTGCCAAAATTTAACAAGATCGAAAAAAGCAATTTTGATTATAGAGTCTATACGCTTAGAAAGTTCTTTACTGAATACAACTCACCATTAACTCCTTATTCAGCTGAATTTATAGCTGAAGCTGATTATTATGGAATCGATTATAGAATGATTCCAGCAATTACTGGAGTTGAATCAACGTTTGGTAAACAAATTCCAGCCAATTCCTATAATGCCTATGGTTGGGCAAATGGTAATTATAGCTTTAAATCCTGGCCAAATTCTATTCAGATTGTTGCAAAAACCTTAAAAACTAAATATATAGATAGGGGTGCAACTTCTATTAACAAAATTGCTAAAATCTATGCTCCTCCTTCCACAACCTGGGGAAATAAGGTTAACTACTTTGTGTCAAAAATCGATACACTCCCTCTATCTTTCGATATATAATACTCACAGGCCCTCGTGGCGGAACTGGTATACGCGTACGCTTTAGGAGCGTATTCCTTACGGATTAGAGGTTCAAATCCTCTCGAGGGCACAGTAGTTAGAAAACGATAAAATGGTACGTTTGAGTACTGAAAAAATTATACATTTTTATCCCCTTGATGAGGAAACACCTGATGGACTAAAGTCCCCTGAAGGTACTGGACAAGTTGGCCAATGGGTTAGAAACAAGATAAGAGATGACATTGAAGATAAAATTGAAAGTATTGATTCCCCGAAAGAAAAACGGTGGCTCATGAAGAGGAGCCCTACAATAAGAGAATTAGATAGAAAAAAAGAAGGAGATTAATCACCTAAAATCTTAATGTTAGTGATACAACCATTAAAAGATGTGTGTAAATAGGGTCTTATAATTAGGATATGCTAGAATCAGTAGTTGAATGGAGGCGAGGAATGGTTCAATCTGAGTAAAGTTTCTCGCACACAAAAATGCTACAATAAAATATGACTTTTAATGCTCTACATCTTCAGAAAAAACAAAAAAACTCTTTAATTACACTTTTATATCTATTCATTCCAATCCTAGTCTTTTTTGCTGTTTTGGCACTAATGCTTAGTAGAAAATAAAATGAGTGTTCACATTACATGATAAAACAACTATTGCTACCTCTCGCTGCAGTCGCCGCTTTCATTGTTTTAGTCGGAATTTTCACTCAAAAACAATCATCCATCAACTTATCAAAATACATTCCTGTGGCAACGCCTACACCAGCTCAAACTGTTACGATTGGAAATAAAACTATTCAAGTTGAAATTGCAAAAACTGAAACCGAGCGGGCAAAAGGACTTTCAGGCAGATCTTCTTTAGGAACAGATAAAGGTATGCTTTTTGTTTTTGATTCAAAACAAGTTAGCCCAATTTTTTGGATGAAAGATATGATAATTCCAATTGATATTATTTGGATTAGTGGAGATAAAATTGTAAAAATAGATAAAAGTGTTCCAGTTCCCAAGCCTAATGCGAAAGATGGTGCATTACCAAAATATTCTCCAGGACGCCCAATTGATTATGTTCTGGAGGTTTCCTCAGGTTTTTCCGATACCAATAACATCAAAGTAGGAGATTCTGTCCAAATGCAATTCGATCTAAAACAAACTTAGCACCACCCATACTCCTAGCCCTTGTAACTGTAAAGTCACCCCATCTTTTATTTAGCTTATCAACAGATTTAAATAAATCTTCATTTTTTTCTAAATTTTCAAAAATATTAAGCTGTAAAGAATTAATCCTCGTTAGTCCATAACAAGAAACTGCCAAATTGAGAACAGGAGAAGAAGGATTGGCTTCCAAAAGTAACCTAAAAACACCTTTATAAATATCTTCTGTAAGACGTCCTTTATGCCACCAAAAGCCATTTTTATAAATAATAGCCAAATGAACACCACTCGCCCTATAACCAGCCATTCTAACTCTACTACACATCTTCTCCGTGAGTCTTGAGAGAATTGGGGATAACTCCTCGATTTTACTCAAACTCTCTCCAATTGCCACTGAGTTACCGTAGGAGTGCCTACCATATTCAATATCATCTACCTCATATCCCGTGAGTCTTACATGCCAGTAAAGCCCAGTTATTGAATGAAAAGCGGCCTTAAGTTTCCAAACTGGGGCATTATAAAAATCTAAAACTGAATATATACCAAGGCAATTAAGCCGTGCTGCATTTCGCACCTTAATTCCTGTTAAATCAGTGAGCTTTAGCTTTGAATAAATATCTAAAAAATTGTCTTTATTAATTTCATCAAGCCCATCTGGTTTATGAAGCCCTGCTGCAATTTTAGCTAAGTACCTATTTGGAGCAATTCCAATAGACACTGTTATCCATTCGCCAATTTCTTTTTTTATTCTTCGTTTTATTTCGCATGCTACATTATGCATGCTACTTGCTACGGGTTTTATCACAAACTCGTCTATTGATTTTGGGATAACTTCAGGGGAGTATTCTAAAAGTAAATTTCGCAATTTCAGATGAACGTTTCTATATTTCCAAGGATCAGGAGAAAGAACCACCAAGTCAGGATAGATTTTCTTCCCATCCATAACCCTCATTCCTGTCTTTATACCAAATCTTTTGGCTTCAATCGACGAAGCCAAAATACAGCCTTTGTTTGTTGTAAAAGCAGCAACCACAATTGGTTTTCCACGTAAATTTGGATTAGCTTGCTGTTCAATCGTCGCAAAACAGGAATTGATATCAATATGCATTACTGCTGAGGGATTTTTATTAAATTCCATTTTCAGTTTCTTCCAGGGTCCAGCCTAAAGTATCCGTATCAAACTTGAGCCTCATAAAAAGAGTTCCTGCAGTAACAGAAAATATATGATAAAGGGTAGTCCCAAGACGAAAGACGTGATGCAAACCTATCTGAGTGATTGTATGGCTTCTTCCCTTCCAGACTACATACTTAGGGATATCATTAACCATTCCCACAGTTACCTTTTCATTAATCATCATAATTAGTTTTAACCCGAATAAAATACGAAGTCAATAGATAAATGCTAATATAATAAGTGTATGAATGAATGAATGAATGAATGAATAAATATATCTACCATCTTCTAATTGCTGTTATCTTTATCCTTATTGGTTGGTTTGCAAATACTGCCTATAGCCTTTTTTCGGATTCAACCGATTCAACCTCGCGGGTTGAATTATTCTCTAGATCTAAACAGCTTGCAAAATACACAATTGAGAATCTGTCGAAAGCTGAGATAAAACCTGTTGAAATTCAAATTGGTAAAATTTTAAAAGAGAATCCCAAATTCACTTCATATCAGTTCAGTATGACATTTAGTCCAGATTTTAGTCAAAACTTAAAAACCACATCAGGGCTTATAAATATTCCCAAAGGAAATGGTAAGTTTCCAATTATTGTTATGTTCAGAGGCTATGTTGACCCTAAAGAATATTTCATAGGCAATGGGACCATTCACGCAGCTGAATATTTTGCGTCAAATGGTTTTATTACTATTGCCCCAGATTTTTTGGGCTATGGGGAAAGCGACAAAGAAGCCGATGATATTTTCGAATCTCGTTTCCAAACGTATGCAACAGCAATAACACTTCTTAAATCTCTCGATCATTCAACTATTCAACCATTTAACTATTCGTCCGTTTTTATTTGGGGACACAGCAATGGGGGCCAAATTGCTTTAACCGCACTTGAGGCAACGGGACTAGATTATCCAACGGTTCTTTGGGCACCGGTCACAAAACCCTTCCCATATTCAATCCTTTATTACACCGATGACGCCGAAGATGGTGGAAAGTTCTTACGCAAAAAATTAAGTGAATTTGAAAAAGACTATGACACAGATCTTTTTTCCCTAACAAAATATTTAGCAAATATTAAAGCTCCCATCCAATTAAACCAGGGGACAGCTGACACTGCAGTTCCTGCAATCTGGTCAAACCAATTTGCCAAAGATTTAACTGAACTAAAAGCAGATTTAAAATATATTAAATACCCAGGAAGCGACCATAATATGTCTCCAACTTGGAACCAAGCAATATCAAATGCTTTAGATTTTTATAAAAAACATATAGAATAATATTATGAAGTTAATTATTAGACTTGCAGTAAATGTTTTTGCTTTATTGGTTGTTGAATATGTTGTCCCAGGATTTGTTTTGAAAGACATTTGGACAGCGGTTGTTGCGGCGGTTGCTATTGGGATAGTTAACACTCTAATTAAACCAGTGCTTCAACTCATTGCTCTTCCCATTTCAATTTTGACGCTAGGAATTGGAGCATTCTTAATTAACGTTCTTCTTCTTTGGGGGACTTCCAGACTTGTTCCCGGCTTTTATATTGCCAGTTTTACAACTGCAGTCTTAGGCTCCCTTGTTCTTTCTTTAGTCACTTGGTTCCTCCACAAATTGGCAAGGGAATAAGATATTTTTCCACGAAAAAAGGAAAGGTACTTCCATTTTTGACTTTTAAGGTCTCAACTTTTCACTTTCCTTTATTTTCGATCTAAAAATTATTGTCTTGGTTCCATTGGACGGGCAACATTGACATTAATTTTGCGCCCTTTTAAGTCGCTTCCATTGAGCTTTTCAACAGCTAACTTAGCTTCGTCTTCTGTGCTCATGGTAACAAATCCAAATCCACGGCTTCTACCAGTCATTTTATCCATTAAGACAACTGCGTCTGTAACGGTTCCAACGGCTGCAAAAACTGCACGAAGATCATCACCTGTAACACTCCAGTCCAAATTACCAACAAAAAGTTTGGTATTTTGCATTTTATTTAATACTCACCTCCATCTATTTTTTCTTACCTTGGAGTAAACTCTCCTGAAGACTCAGGGGGTCTCACAAAGCTTGTTATGAGAAATATTGTATAATAACTGCATGACAAAGTCAAAAACATCAGTAGATGAAGTTAAACTTCCTCTCAAAAGTTCTTTCTCGGGCTTTTCCAGGTTTGGGCCACAACCGAATAGATTTGCGCCACAGAAGTTTAGTGGCAAAGGAGTTGTAGTACGTCCAACCTTTGTCACCCAACACAAAGGTGGGGGTGGAAAATAGCTTCAGAGCCAGTTATAATACCAGTCATGGCAAATAACATTACTTCAGTAATAGCTCGTGAGTCTGATGGCAACATCCAAATTACCTTTACCATCCCTTATTCTTTAATTGAAAAGGCCAAGGAAGAAACTATAGCTGAGATGGCTAAGGATATTGAAATTCCTGGTTTTAGGAAAGGAACAGCACCACTTTCTAAGGTTCAAGAAAAAATTCCACAAAGTACTCTCATTGAACATTCATTAAGCCATTTACTACCCAAGGCTTTGAGTGAATCAGTTACCGAAAATAAACTCAAAATTGCAGTTTACCCAAGGTTCGAACTTATTAGTGCCAAAGAAAATGAGGCCTGGCAAATAAAAGGGACTACTTGTGAGCTTCCCGAGGTTGAACTCGGAGATTACAAAAAAGCTGTAACGGGCACTTTAAGGTCTGATTCAATCATTGTTCCAGGAAAAGAAACTAAAGAAAAAACAAAAGAAGAGAAAGAGGGAGTGGTACTTAAGGCTCTTATTGATAGCGTAAAAATAAATATTCCAAAAATTCTAATTGAAGAAGAAGCAGATAGTAGGCTTTCCAGTCTTCTTGCTCGACTTGAGAAGTTAGGACTTGCACTTGAGAATTACCTAGCATCAATCAACAAGAAAGCTGAAGATCTTCGAGCTGAGTACGCACTTCAGGCCAAAGATGCAATTTCAATTGATTTAATTCTTAATAAAATTGCAGAAACTGAGAATCTTACAGTTGACGAAAAAGAAGTTGAATCAGCTTTTAGTATGTCCCAAGCATCAGCTCCAAAAGGGGAGGATCCAGAAAATAGGAAACGTCTTATTGAATCAATCTTAAAAAGACGTAAAGCTCTGGACTTCTTACTTAGTTTGAGTTAATATCGGGCCAAATGGCGGATACAAAAAAAACTAAGAGTAATATAGTTAAAAGGAATATCATTGAATCCCTTAAGGATCTTGGCGGCGATTTTTCAGAACAAAGTACAGATCTTCTTAAAAACACCTCAGAAGACTTTTTTAGAGAACTTCTTGCCATGAGAAAGGTGGAACCAGTAAAAAGGTCTGGAGAGATGGTGCCAGGAGAGGCTCTTGATATGTCTTCAGTTCTTGCTGGAAAAGAAGAGGAAAATAAAAAATTAAGAGCTCAGATTTCTCTAGAACGCAACCTATCTTCAGATGAAAAAAGATTGTCACAAGAAAAAATGCAGGAATTAAAAGTCCAACTTCAGGCAATAACTGTTGAAATTAGTAAACTTGCGGCTAGTACCGGAAACCTTGCAACACAAACTGAAATAGCAATGGTTGAGATTCCCAACGATCCTGGCATATATCATGTTATTTTCTTTGAAAAGGTTTTGAAGTTTTTACAATCATTCAGAGCAAAAATAGATTCAGCTGCTACCTGGCTCCAAAGTTCAAATAAGAGAGCTGAAAAGAAAAATTATTGGAGTCAATATAAGAAAAAGGGTACCACATTTCTTCTTTCTGGCGAAAGCTATTTGCAAAGGTCTGCTGGTTAAAGCAGTTGAATTGTAGTATGAAAGAGTGTATGGTTGGGGGGTGATATCTAAGTGGTACGAGTTAAAAGACAAGGCAATTAAACTCCGTTCTAAAGGAAAATCTATTGGTAGTATCGAATTGAAGCTTGGCATTCCTAGATCAACTCTGTCAGGGTGGTTTAAGAACATTCAACTCACCGATGTCCAAAAAGAAAAGTTAAAAGCAAAAATGTTATCAGCCCTTGTTAAATCCAGACGCAAGGCTATATTGTGGCATAATTCCCAAAAAGAGTTGCATTTACAGGAAGCAGAAAGACAAGCAGATTTAGTATTAAAAGGAATCAACACCAAAAACAAAAATGTCGTCGAATTGGCTTTGTCATTACTTTATTTAGGAGAGGGGTCCAAAAACGGAACAACTTCGTTGGGAAATTCTAATCCTCTTATCCTAAATTTTTTCATTGCTAGTATAAAATCTGTTTATGGAATTGATAAAAATTCTGCTAGATGTGAACTTCACTTAAGAAGCGATCAAGATGAAGTCCAAGTTATTAACTTCTGGTCAAAAGAGCTCCAAATTCCGAAGGAAAAATTCATTTACACAAAAGATAAGAGAACTATCAAATCAGCCACTTACCCGAATTATATGGGCGTATGCGTTGTCAGATTTAATAAAATTGCGATTATGAGAAGATTGATGTTTCTAAGCCAAAAATTTTGTAATATAATATCAGCTACGGACCCTTAGCTCAGTTTGGCTAGAGCGCAATATTGACGTTATTGAGGTCGCAGGTCCGAGCCCTGCAGGGTCCACCGAATTTAATATATCAATTTCTTCTTATTAAGCGTTTCTTTAGAATTGCAGGCTCAAGCTTTGTCTTAATTAAATCTATTTACTGATTAGTGAAATGATTCTATGGAGATAGGCTTAATTATTTGGTAGACCAGTTATTTGAATAATTTGCCATAAGGTCTTCTGTTTCTTCATCCAGAGGATTAAAATGGTCAAATTCCTCTTTATTTAACCCTTGTAAAACATTTTGAATCAAGTCTTTTGCTTTCTCTAGACCAATAGATTCAACTACAACATTTAGTATTAATAACTTATATACGTGTTTATATCCCATTTCAGTACACTTTCTTATTAAGCTTTTACCTAGTTTTTTAATATCCAGACCTGACACTTCTGCTATACGTTTTAAATGTGGAAGACTCATTTTAAAAATTTCCGTCTCTTCTTGAATATCTCTGCTTTCTCTGCGAAGATTGAAATCATTGTTAAGACTATAGTCACGGATAAGGGCGTTTATTACCTGTACAGGCTTTAAATTTTTCCACCTTACCTCAACCCCAAGGCTTTTTGCTCTGTCACACAATGACGAGACATAAGAGAGGGTATACCCTTCTCCGTATTTACCTGAGATAATATTGTCGATGCTACTTTGAACAATATCTTGGATTTGTTCTGAAGAGACTCCTAGTTGAAAAATTGTATTTTTAACAAGGTTCTCTATTTCACAAGACTCTTCTTCGTCTAGATAAAAGTTGTCTATGTTACTATGAATTGCATACAACCCATATATTAGGAGAGAATGGGTAAACATTTTTGCAAAGTTAATATTTGATTTTTTTGATAAATTAAGATTCATTTGCATAAGCATGTCTCCCAAGCCTAAAAAACGAGTTTTGTAATACCTATTGTCTGCTATATATTTTTCTTCTTGCTTCGTAAGAAGAAATTGTTTTTTCAGAACACTCTCAGCCATTGGGAATAATTTACAAAGGTTGTCTAAATTGTCGGTATGTGACACTCGAAAATAACGTTCTGCTATTTGTTCCGAACCATTCTGAGAAAAAAAATTATGAATTAAGACTCTTTCTCTAAATATTCTCTCACTAGAAAGAAAAGTTTCAGTTAATTTTTCTACAACGGGGACTGGCAACTCAAATTGTGATATTTCATTTGCCGCAGCTGTATACATTTCTATTCTTCTTTTGTCTGGGTTCATAAAAAAAATACTATTTATTCTTTTTAGTGAATCCAGAAGCAATACACTCTCGTATTTTTCTTTGAAATATTGAATAATATCATCTGCAACAGTATCAATAACTTTTATCGGTTGCATCTGATCCCTGTCTTTCATCTCAATTTGAAACCAATTCTATCCCATTTCTTGCAAATTACAAGCATGAATCATATAAATTAATTGTGTGCCCACTTAAGCATTTCTTCAGAATTGTAGGATTAAGCTTTATCTTAATTAAATCTATTTACTGATAAATCAAAATTATACTGCGGAGAGTTGTTTCGTTCTAAAGAGTATTTTTAACGAAAAAAGAAATATAGACAAACAACTATAACTAGACTAAGTACCACTATTCCATGAACTTCATATTGAGGTGCATGCCAAAAATGTCCAAATTTTGTAAACCAGCTGTTATATCCGGTTTTAATCTGCGCAATGTCACGTATTATGTGAAGTATAGAAAAAAGAACTATAACCAAAAGTAGATATTTCATTTGATAAAAATCCAAAAAAGGATGGCTAGGATTATGCGGTATACCCCAAAGGCTGTAAAATCGTGTTTTTTAACATATCCAATTAAGAATTTGACTGCTATAAGTGCAAAGAAGAAGGAGAGTACCGTACCAACAAATAGAGCTAAAAATCCTTGCTGGGAAATTATTTCTCGTGACTTGTATATATCATAAGCACTTGCTGCAAACATAGTAGGAATTGCCAAAAGAAATGAAAATTCAGTTGCAGCTGACCTATTAAGGCCTGTTAAAAGTCCTCCAACTATTGTTGCCGCCGCACGGGATACTCCAGGGATTACTGAAAGAGACTGAAAAGTGCCAACAATAAGGGCTTGTTTGTAAGTAGGCACTGTGGACAGTGAACGGTGAACCGTGAACCTTTTCAAAAAAAACTCAACTCCAATCAGAGCCAAGCCTCCAAAGAATAATGCATTAAGAGTAATAGTAGAACTTCCCAAAAGGACATTCTTAATAAAAGGGTAAAGGATAAAACCAACTATAGCTGTTGGGATGAAGGCCACCGCCAGTTTTTTCAGCAAATTTGCACTAGTCATCAACTTTTTAAAGTAGAGAACAACAACTGCTAGGATTGCTCCTAGTTGAATCACTATTTCAAATGTCTTGGTAAAATTTGTAGGTTCTATGTTTAAAAGACGTGAGGCTAAGATCAAGTGTCCCGTTGAAGAAATCGGTAAAAATTCAGTTAAGCCTTCAATTAGAGAGAGAATAAAAACATGAATGAAGTTCATTTATCCAGTATATACGTGTTATAATTTGCGTTCAACGTGGGCTCGTCGTTCAATGGTAGGACATGTGGCTGGCAGTCATAGGATGCGGGTCCGATTCCCGCCGGGTCCACTCTAGTATTAATTGAGTCTCAGGAGTATAATTACATTATAGGTAGTTAGACTAGCGTCATAGGCTTCTAACTCCGCTTAGGCGGAGTTTAATTTGCCCTTAAAATTATGGAAATCAGAAACGTTGCTATTATTGCTCACGTTGACCACGGTAAAACTACCCTGGTTGATGCCCTGTTGCGCCAAAGCCATACCGAAATGGGGAAGGGAGACGAGGGACAGGAGGCAATTTTAGATTCAAATGAGCTTGAAAGAGAACGAGGAATTACAATCTTCTCAAAAAACGCTTCAGTTGAATACAAAGGTGTAAAAATTAACATCATTGATACTCCAGGCCACGCAGATTTTGGGGGAGAGGTAGAACGTGTTCTTTCCATGGCTGATGGAGCACTTCTTTTGGTTGATGCCAAAGAAGGACCTATGCCTCAAACCAGATTTGTTTTAAGGGAAGCCTTAAAGCTTGGTCTTAAAATTGTTGTTGTTGTAAATAAAATTGATAAAAAGGGAGCCAGGCCCGACTGGGTACACGGAAAAACCTTTGATTTATTTGTAGAGCTTGGAGCTCGTGAGGAGGAAGCTTTCTTCCCCGTAGTTTTTGCTTCAGGTCGTGATGGAGTAGCGGGACTAGAACCCGATATCACCAAAATGACCAATATTTCGCCTATTTTTGAAGCAATACTGGAACACATTCCAGCTCCAGTTGTTAATAGTGATAAACCACTCCAAATGCTGGTAAGTAACATTGGACGTGATAACTATAAAGGAAGAATTGCTATTGGAAAAATTCACTCAGGACTTATTAAAAACGGACAAGATATTGCACACATTGACAGGGATGGAAATATAAATAAATACAAGATTACTTCTCTTTCCACATTTAAAGGACTTGGCAAAATTGAGGCAGATGAAGCCTTAGCTGGGGACATTGTTGCTATAACTGGAATTTCTGATGTTAATATAGGCGAAACCATTGCAGATCCTTTTAGCCCTGTTGCTCTTCCACTTTTGGATATTGAGGAGCCAACAGTAAAAATGGTTTTTATGGTTAACAACTCTCCATTTGGAGGACACGAGGGTGAATTTAAAACCAGTAGTCAAATCCATGCCAGACTTTATAAAGAGCTTGAAACTGATGTTGCATTAAGAGTTGAGGATAACAATGATGGAACTTGGACCGTATTTGGCCGTGGTGAACTTCATTTGGCAATATTTATCGAACGCATGAGGAGGGAAGGTTATGAGTTCCAGGTAAGTAGACCCCATGTTGTAAACAAAATTGTTGATGGTAAGAAACTTACTCCTTATGAGAAAGTCTATATTGAAGTACCCGAAGACCATTCAGGAGTAGTAATTCAGAAGATGGGACAGAGGCACGCCATGATGGATAACATGGAAACAACTGAAGGAGTTACTTACTTAGAATTTACAATCGCTACAAAAGAACTCATTGGTTTTAGAAGCGAATTTATAACAGACACAAAAGGATTGGGAATAATGAACGCAGCTTTCTTTGAATTTTTGCCGGATGATGGATTCACCAGAGAAAGGGATAGAGGATCGTTGGTTGCCTATGAAACAGGAGAAACAAGATTATATGGAATGACCCAAGTACAGGATCAGGGAGAGTTTTTTGTAGGTCCTGCAGAAAAAGTATACAAAGGCCAAGTTATTGGACAAGCAAGCCGTGCGGGCGACCTAAGAGTTAACGCTTGTAAAGAAAAGAAATTGAGTAATATGAGAAGTAAAGGAGATGGATCAATGGAGCACTTTAATGTTCCCCATAGAATGGGACTTGAGGAATCTTTGGAATATATTGATGATACAGAACTTGTAGAAATTACTCCTAAAAGTGTAAGAATTAGGAAAATGATTTTGGATGAAGTAGAAGCCAGAAAAGCTGCAAAACTCGCCAAACATTGACTTTAATCGTAAAAAAAGTTAAATTAAGCTAATGGATAATGGTTAATTAATAATCTTTGGAACGTTTGTATTTAGGATTCACCAACCTAAAAAGTTTCAAATTTAATTAAAAGAGAAGTAATAGAAGTGGAACCACGACTTCATAGTCGTCTTCTTAAAGGGTATTATTAATACTATGAAAGACGACAAATTATATTTAGAACACCTCAGGCATTCTTGTGCACATCTTTTGGCTGCTTCCATAATGGAACTTTGGCCAAAGGCTAAACTTACCTTAGGTCCTGCAATTGAAAACGGCTTTTATTACGACATAGATTTTGGAGGTGTAAAAGTCTCAGAAGATGATTTGCCAAAGATTGAAGAAAAGATGCATGAGTTGGTAAAAGGTTGGAAATCTTTTGAAAAAATTGAAATGTCAAAAGAGGAAGCACTTAAAAGATTCAATGGTAACGAGTACAAAAAAGAGCTTATTGAAGAGCATTCCAAAGAAGGTGAAACACTAACAGTATATCAATCTGGTAATTTTAGTGATTTATGTCGTGGGGGACATATAGATAGTCCCGACAAAAATCTTAAATACTTTAAACTTCTTTCTGTTGCAGGCGCTTATTGGAGGGGAGATGAGAAAAACAAAATGTTAACCCGCATTTATGGAACAGTATTCTCAACACAAGAAGGATTGGATGAATACTTAAGAAATCAAGAGCTCGCAAGACAAAGGGATCATAGAAAATTGGGTAAAGAGCTTGATTTATTTACTTTTTCTGATTACGTTGGAGCAGGTCTCCCTCTATATACAACAAAAGGAGCTCTTGTTCGACGTCTGGTTAATGAATATGTAGAATCTGTTCAATCAAAGGAAGGATACTCTCAGGTGTGGACACCTCAAATTGCAAAGGCAGATTTATTTAAAACTTCCGGCCATTACGATCACTATAAAGATAGTATGTTTAGAGTAATTTCTAATTATTCTGAAGAGGAATTCTTTCTTAAACCTATGAATTGTCCACAACATACCCAAATTTATGCAAGCAAACCTCGAAGTTATAAAGATCTACCAATCAGGATGACCGACTTTGCCATGCTTTACCGTGATGAAAAACCAGGTGAGCTTTCGGGACTGGCAAGAGTTAGGTCTTTTTCACAAGATGATTGTCACGTATTTTGTCGCGAAGACCAAGTTGATGAAGAAGCAGACAGAGCACTGTCTATGATTAAGGGCATAATGAGAACTTTTGGTCTTACATATAAATACAGACTTTCAACCCGCGAGGTTGAACACCCTGAAAAGTATATTGGAGACCCCAAGATTTGGGACAAAACTGAAAAATGGGCAGAAAAGATCATGAAGCGCAATAATATTGAGTACTTTGACGGCCCAGGAGAAGCAGCTTTTTATGCTCCCAAGATGGATTTGATTGCAAAAGACTCTTTGGGACGTGAATGGCAACTTTCAACAGTTCAGATTGATTATTTCTTACCTGAAAGATTTAATTTAACCTATATTGATTCTGATGGAAAAGAAAAACGACCAGTTATGCTTCATAGGGCAATAGTAGGTTCACCCGAAAGATTTTTGATGATTCTTATTGAGCACTTTGGAGGTAACTTCCCAACGTGGCTCACGCCAATCCAGGTTAAAGTTTTACCAATTACTGAGCGCCATATGCCATATGCTATAAGTGTTATGGAGAAACTCAAGGAAAACAACATCAGAGTAGAACTTGATGACAGAAATGAAAGACTCCAAGCCAAAATCCGCGATGCTCAGATGGAGAAGGTTGCATATATGTTAATTGTTGGAGATAAAGAAATTGAAGCCAAAGCTGTAGCAGTCAGGAAAAGAAATGGTGAAGATTTAGGCTCCAAAGACCTCGAAAAATTTATTGCCAATATTCGTAAAGAAATTGACAATAAAACCATCAATTGACAAAAATGCTCCACGTGATTTAATGAAAGTATGACAAACAAAAGAACACTTACTCAAGCAGATGCGGACTTTCTGCAAAAACAGTTTGGTAGTATTTTTGCAACAAAAAGTGATCTGAAAAGTTTTGCAACAAAAAGTGATCTGAAAAGTTTTGCAACAAAAAGTGATCTGAAAAGTTTTGCAACAAAAAGTGA
>JAGVAE010000001.1 GCA_020060565.1 Candidatus Woesebacteria bacterium
CGGCTCATCACATCCTGGCGCTGAAGAAGGTGCCAAGGGTCGGTCTGTTCGCCCGTTAAAGTGATACGCGAGCTGGGTTCAGAACGTCGTGAGACAGTTGACCATATTTACATATTATGGTGACAATCTGTAGCTGTCTTTACTATACAAACGTTTTTGAATCATTTCTATTTTTATATAGAAAGTAGAGGTTTAGTATATTTTGTTATATTAGTATAGTCTTGACCCCCGTCAAGAATAAATCTGACTATTTGCTGGAAACTCCGGTGAATCTTGTGCTACTTACGAAAGAGTAAAAATGCATCAAGTGCGGACAATCAGCAGGAAAGATCTTTTTAAGAAATTAAAGAGAAATCCTCACAGGCCATACGTCAGACGCGAAAGCGAAGATATGGTCGGATCCTGTAAGCGATTACAGGTTTACATCGAATCGAGCGTTTCGATGCAATTTAAAACAATTATGTCGGACTCTATCCTGTAGAAGCGTTGGAATTTTGAGGAGAGCTGGGGACAGTACGAGAGGACCTCCCTGGGGGAATCCCTGGTGTGCCGGTTATAGCGTCAGCTGTAACGCCGGGTAGCTATATTCCCAAATGATAACCGCTGAAAGCATCTAAGTGGGAAGCATACTCCGAGATTAGAATTCCTTATCAGATCCCTTGAAGAATACAAGGTTAATAGGCAAGCGCTGGAAGATCCGTAAGGGTTTAAGGCTACTTGTCCTAATAGATCGATATTTGCGATCCCAGACATTTACCCCGTTTACGGGGCTAAGTCAGGACGCGGCCTTCCTCTTTTAATATTGGCCTTTAGGCTAAACAAAAAACTTTAAAAATTTTCAAGACAGTGTTCTGGTGATCAGTGCGACCTGGAACCACCTAATCCCTTTCCGAACTTAGAAGTGAAACGGGTCAGCGGTGACGATAGTTGTGGGGCAACCTACCGCGAAAATAGCTCATCGCCAGAACAATGTTTTGAAAAGTAAACAAATAAACTAATGATCCTCCGACAGCGGGGGATTTTTTGTGGGGAATTATCTCAAACAATCTGGGGCTAGTTTAAATCCTGCGTTTTTTGCTTCATTTTCGCTACAGAAAAATCCTTCTCCAATATCTAAGTCTAAAACTATTTGATTATAGTGGCGGCATGAGGGAAGGTGATAGAGACGATCTCCCAATCTTTTATCAATATTTCCTTTAATAACGCAGTTTGGGGATGGGGGAATGGGGTTTACTTTTTTACAAAGATTGGAGTTAATTCCAATTTTATTGTCGGAAGCGTACTTGTATGCGTTTTTTAAATCTTCCGATCTTGAATTTGGATCATAATTTGGTTTTGCCCAACCAGCTTTTAACATTTCTTCATTGACCAATGTGCTATTTACCCATACAAGCCCCATGCGGCGTCCATAGGTATCTCTTTTTTCATCTGTAATTTTGACTGTTTTATTTAAAACTAGGCTTTTAAGGAGAGTTGCACTCTCAGTGGAACCGCAATTTCCAAGTTCGGGAGCATTAATTCCTAAAAGTCTTACTCTATCTCCATTTTTGAGAGTAAATGTGTCTCCATCATGGACTTGGGATGCTACCATATCAGAGTTTTTTGACAAGAGAAAATAACCATTTGCTACAAGGGATAGGACAACAACCACATATATTCCAAACTTTTTTATAAATTGGAGAAGACCTTTGGGCATTAATTAATAATATCACTTTAGAAATAGGGGTTTTTGTGTGGAAATTTGATTGTGTTAATAGTATAAACTAAACTTGAATTATGGGTGTCCTTTCCAAAAAAGACCATGAAGATATAGAGAAACAAGATTTTGTTTTATTGAAAGATATTACGATATTGGCAGGGACAGTTTTTGGTTCTTCTATAGCTCTTAGTGTAGGTAGGGATGTTGAAATGGTTTTTGTGGTGGGGGAATTTTTCTTACTATTATCTGTCATATTTGGCTTCATATTTTTATGGGCTCGAAACAGGGGAGATGAAGGCATGTATTTTCTTGATCAGATAATGAAGTTGAAAGAAGACGTTAGGGCTACTAAAGATAAACCTGAATTTGAATTTATAAACAAGACATCGTCAGAATTATTATTTGATCTTGAGAGATTGTATAACAAAAAAACTTTCTTGAGTTACTTTCTTAAAATAATAAAAATAGATAGTATTCCAACTTTATTCTATTTAACTTTTTTGCTCGGAATTCTGTTTATTTGGTTGTCTCTTTTTTCGTCAAAATTGACCATTCTTTCAGCTTGCGTCTCCAATCTGGGTGGGGTATAATACCCTTACTTAAATAGAAAGTAGGTAATGAAAAGTGAACTCAAAAACAACTTCTGAAACCAAATCCCCTAAGGGCGAGATGACTATGGCTGAGCTTTTGGCTGGGGCTAAATCCAAGGTTAAAATATTTACCAAAGGGCAGCGTGTTGAGGCTACCGTGCTTACAAAATCTCCTACACTTGTTACATTTGATATTGGTGGAAAAAGTGAAGGACTTGTTAAAGAAAAAGCCTATACAGATGCTAAAGAATTCATTGAAACCCTTAAAGTGGGGGATAAAGTTTTGGCAACAGTACTTGTTCCTGAAACCCGTGATGGAACAATAATCATGGCTCTAAAAGATGCAATTCGGGACATTTCCTGGGTGGAACTAACAAAAGCCAAAGAAAAAGGTGAGGAAGTTCCAGTATTGGGTAAGGGAGTAAATGTCTCTGGATTTGTGGTGGATGTAATGGGGGTTGAAGGATTTATTCCAACTTCCCAAATGGGTAAGGATGCATTGGCAGAAGCCCAAAATTTGGTTGGAAAGTACTTCAAAGCCCGTGTAATGGAAGTAGATAAAATGAATAGAAAAGTTGTTCTATCTGAGAAGGAAGTGTCAGAAGCTGGGGATATTAAACTTGCCAAGGAAGCTCTTAAAAAGATCAAAGAAGGAGAAGTTTATGATGGAGTTGTTACAACCGTTGCACCATTTGGAGCTTTCGTTAAAATCAATGTGGGTAAGGCAAAACTTGAGGGACTTGTACATGTTTCTGAAATTTCATACAAGAAAGTCAATCTTCCAAGTGATGTTTTAACTCAGGGAGACAAAGTGTCTGTAAAAGTTTTGGCAAGCCATGTTGGTAAATTGGCTCTTTCTATGAAACAAGCCCTTAAAGATCCCTGGCTTGAAGTTGAAAATAATTATAAAGCTGAGGATAAAATTACGGGTAAGGTTGTTAGAATTTCTGACTTTGGAGTATTTGTAGAACTGGAACCAGGTGTGGAAGGGTTAATTCACATTACCAAGATTCCTCCTACACACAAACTAGCTTTAGGGTCTGAGGTAAAATGTACAATTGAAGAAGTTAATGCTCATGACAAAAGAATTGCCTTGGGACTTGTTCTTACCTCTATTCCTCTTGGCTACAAGTAAAAAACTTAGTCTTCGATGTAAGTAAGCTTCGCTTGCGGTGGAAATAAGTTTTGTGATGCTATAATAGCCGTATGAGATATGTTGATACGATGCTTTCGACTTCAGATATTCAAAAAATTCGTGATGAATTTGGTGACTATGTAAAACTGACGATAGACATTGTGAATAGAAGGATGGTTGTTGGCCCAATACTTCATGCAGATGGGGAAAAATTGCTTTTGGAAAAAGGAGGAGCCCAAGATGATATTTGGGGTGGAGGAATTGATTTGAAAGACAAAATAATTGATACTACCGCGGTTTTGAATCTAAGGCCAAGACTTGGAAATGAAAGCATGGAAATTTTGGACCCCCAAAGACGGACAGTATTTATTGAGATTGTTAAAATATTTTTTAAAGCATTATGGCATTAGATAAATATTCAAAGGAATCGGACAAGATAGCCAATCTTTATAGAGCCTCTTTTTATTTGGCTAAAGGGTCAGTCGATGTGGCTTTAAATTTTTTGAATAAAACTGGTGAGAAGTTTGATGGAATTGATCTTAAGGGGAAAGATAATCAACTCTACTGGGCAGAAAAGATATTGGATAGATATTTGATATTAAAATAATGGCTTTTCATTCTAAATACGTATGTCAACAGTGCGGGTATGAATCAACTGGCTGGATGGGGAAGTGTCCTGAATGTGGAACATGGAATAGTCTTGTTGAGACTGTAGTTTCGACAAATTCTAAATCCCAAACCCGAAATTCTAAACAAGCTTCAAATACAAAATCACAAATTCAAAAACTAAGCGAAATCAAATCATCTGCTACGGCGCGTATTTCTACCAAGATTTCAGAACTTGACAGAGTTTTAGGGGGAGGTTTGGTGGGAGGCCAAGTTGTTCTTATAGCAGGAGAGCCAGGAATTGGCAAATCTACACTTCTTTTACAGTTATCCAACAATTTGGGGAATGTTCTTTATGTTTGTGGAGAAGAATCAGTAGGCCAAATTAAAGTTAGGGCAGATAGGCTTAATGTCAAAAAAGCAGATATTAATCTTCTTGAAAGCACTGATGTAGATTCTGTAGTTGAAGCAATTGATGCTCCGACTGCAATTATCGTTGATTCAATTCAAACAATGACAACGGGAGATTTGTCAGGCATGGCAGGGTCAGTTGGACAGGTTAGAGAGTGTGCATTTAGGCTTCTTAAGGCCGCAAAAGAAAAAAATATTCCTCTGTTTTTGGTTGGACATGTTACCAAAGAAGGAACCGTAGCGGGACCTGCGGTTCTTGCCCACATAGTTGATACTGTATTGTGGTTTGAAGGGGACAAAACACTCACTACACGCGTTTTAAGGGCTGTTAAGAATAGATTTGGTCCAACTGATGAGGTTGGTGTGTTTGAGATGCAGGACCGCGGTTTAATGCCTATCGCAGACCTTGAAAAAGCATTCCTGGAGAAAGGAATTAAAAATGTTTCTGGGAGTGTGGTTACTTCAGTTATGCAGGGAACAAGGCCACTTTTGGTAGAAATTCAAGCTCTGGTTGTGCCCACAAAATTGGCCATTCCTAGGCGTGTTGCGCAAGGAATTGACTCAAGACGCTTGGAACTTTTACTTGCAGTTCTTACCCGAAGATGTGGGCTTCCTCTTTATGATAATGATGTTTTTGTTAATATCGCGGGGGGTTTGAAGGTGACAGAACCTGCAAGTGATTTGGCAATAGTCCTAGCAGTTGCATCTTCTTTTTATGACAAAGCGATTTCGAGTAAAACAATTGCAATTGGAGAAGTTGGTCTTTTGGGGGAGATACGTGAGGTGGTGGCACAAGAAAAAAGGTTTAAAGAAGCAAAGCGTATGGGGTTTACAGTTCCTATTGGGTCAAAGGAAGTTAAATTTGTGAGTCAAGCCATTAAACAACTCTTCAAATAAGCCTCATATTTAGTTTATTGATAATAAATTAAGTTATTAACGAGTTACACCAGCAGGTGAAGTTGTTATATACAACTTATCCACATAATATTATGGGTAAATTGAATTGCCGAAAATACGACCCTTTTAAGTACATATATGACTATAGGGATATCAAAAACTGAGTACAAATATGTTATGGGGTTTGACAAATTGTATTTACAGTGCTAACATTTTTCTGTACCTTGACTTTAGGTGCCTTTAAGGCACAAAAAAGAGCATCGCCATCGTTGGGTTCTCCTCGAAGTTGACTCGCGGAACTCGCCACGAATAGAGATGCTCTTTAAAAATTTGATCTAAGTATAAATTAGTATACTTAGTTCACTCGATTTGTCTTGCGGACAGGACAAAACTTGCAATTTTTACTATCAAGACAAATCGTAATTAGACTAAATCTCTTAGAGAGGGTTGTCAAGCCCCTTTAAGTGAAGTTTTGAAATATGCACTTTGATTGTTGGTTTAAGGGACGGGTGGAATTTAGGGCAGGAATTCTACCCGCTCCTTAATTTAATAATTGGGTGCATATTTTTTTGGAAATCGGACTGAAACCCCGCATAATGCGAAGCATATATGCTGGGGCGCTCCTAAGGAAAGCAAGTACTCACGCGTTTTTTTATGTCTTGTTCCTCTACCCATAGTTTGACTTTTTGGATTTTTCGTCGTATACTTCAGCCTTAAGAAATTTAGATATAAAAATATGAGGAAAGAATTAAAAATTGCAGGTGCGGTAGGACTAATGGGTATTTGTGGCGCAACGAGTGTTTTGGCAGAAAATGTGGCAGAACGTTTTGGATATCTCTTTAAGGATAATTCTTCAAATACAAATCCTACTTTAGAACCAGAACCAACTTCTACACCAACTCCATCAGAGACTCCCAATCCAAGTTCGACACCAACTCCCACCTTGGAACTAACACCAACCAATATACCCACATCCACCTCAACTCCTGAATCTCATGAGGGAATTGTAGTTGAGAATGTTTTACGAAACGGGGAAGGGATAAAAAGTGATTTTCCTGCTTTCATAAACAAACTGGGAAATGAAAGTACGGGTGTAACTTTGGTGGGGATTGATAGATTCAAGGATTATTTTCTTCAGAGATTATTGAAAAAAGAGGCTGGAGATGGGTTAATCCAACGTCTTGACAGAATGTTTGGTCAGCTTAGCCTTCCTGTTGATGATCTAAAAGACCGTGATCTTAATTTTGATTGGAGAAATGAAGGACAGGGACTTGGTTTTGGACTTAACGATTTAGACAATTTAAAGACACTTGAAGAAGTGGTGGATAAAAATGAAAGTATTTCAAGAAGAGGAGAAGATTATAGGTATCGTGCTTGGATAATGACAGATGCTAGAGGGTTTGATAGTGCAGTTTTGGCTATGGTTGATGAAAAATTAAGAATTGATAATCCCGATTACTCTCCCATGGACCCTTCTGTACAAGCAACAAGAAGGGCTCTTTTTGAAAGCGTTGTTTATGGTGATTGGGGAGTGCAGGCGGAAGATGATGGAGATGAGCGCTGGGAAACAGTTAATGACAAATTTGAAGTTTGTGAGACACATACAGTTATTGCTCGTGTTAGGAGTGAACAATCGGAGGCACTTAGAAATGTGCTTTTTGATCCCGATCAAGAAATAAGCGGCAATAATGCTGAAGAGGAAACCATCAAAAGGCGCGATTCAGACAACTCAGTATTAGTTGCAATGGTTTATGATCCAGTGAATAAATTTTTTAGAGTTGAAGCTTATGATTTAAGCAATCCTCCCGACCCCTTAAATCCCAATCTTGATCCAGTTTTTCCTGAAGGAAACCCCGTGAGTTCTTTGGGTGGAAGATGGTTGCCCTGTGGACTTTTTGTTCCAACACAAACACACGCCCCCAACATTCCTGAAAATATACCCACACCTCCAGTTGAATATCCAACGCCAGTTCCAACTAATGTGCATAGAGTAGAAGAACATCCTGAAGAGAGTGATCAACCAGATAGACCAGTTCAACCTGACAATGAACAGGGTGATGTTTCAACACAAATTCCATGAAGAAATTACTAACTAAAAACATAATCTCACTTATCATTGCACTTGTAATCGTATTTATTGGTGCGGGAGTATATTATTTTACAAGTATTAAGGCTTCGGGGGCTGATTTTGCAGGGGGAAATATAGTTGATGCTAAAAATGTAACCGACGGTAATCCTTCATATATTGATCCTATTAGTGCTAAAGATGGAGATACTATAAGAATTAGGCTCCGTGTAATTAATCTTGGAACTGAACCTGCTACAAATACCATTGCTAAATATGATTTAGGAAATGCGGCAAGCCCCAAAGCCAGTGTAGCTGCAGATGGTGCTTCTGAAAAAAGTGATTTTGTAAATATAAATCCAACAGGGGCTTCACTTAGTTTTATAGGTGGATCTGGCAAAAAGTATGGTCCAGTATGTCCTAGTGGATGTGCGATTGATGACACCATTGTTAGCTCTGGAGTGAACTTGGGTACTGTTGAGGTTGGGGATAGTAACAGCTACCAACTTAGTATTGAGGCAAAAGTAGTTGGAACACCATCAGGGGGAGAAACTAAAGCTATATTTCGAAGTGGAAACATATTTGATGGGGGGGTGACTGGAGTGACTTGGGCAGATCCTGTAACAGCAAATCCTGGACAGGTTGTTGAATTCAGAGTAACTGTCGTAAATGAAGGAACAGTCGACGCAAAAAACACAATTGTTAAGGTAATGTTTCCAGGAAGTGCGGCAAATCCAATAGTTCCCACAATTTTTGTTAATGCAGAGGGAGTAGAGAAAGTTTCTGATACTTTTACAATCAATATTGCAGGAGGATCTAGCCAAAAACTAAATTATTGGGAAGGTCATGCAATCAAGTGGGGACCAGGTTGTACCAATGGTTGTTCACTTCCTGATAATGTTTATGTTGAGGGAGTTAATATTGGAACAGTTGCCCCTGGAGCTAACAATAGCTATCAAGTTGTTTTTAAAGCCTATGTAACGGGACAATCACCCACACCAACTGCGACTCCTACATCAACACCCACGGCTACACCAACTGCAACACCTACAGCTACACCAACCACGCCAACTCCTACTCCAACCGCAACACCTACGGCTACACCGACGTCAACACCAACCACGCCAACTCCCACTCCCACCCCAACAGCTCCTCCAGTTTTAGGGGCAACAACTCCTCCAGTATTACCAAAGACTGGATCAAATGATGTGTTTATCCTATTCGGGCTGGTTAGTACAATGGGGTTAGGCTTTTATATCTTCAAAAAGTTCAAATTAATTTAAAGTTATGTATCCTGACGGAGTAATTTACGCATCAAGTAAATCATCAGTCTCAGGGGAAGTTAAACTAAGACCATCTTTTTTCAAAAAACTTCTCTATCATCTATTGCGTGGATTGGGAGCGGGACTTGTTGCCTTTGCCTTTATTGGAATTATTTTTAGCTTTTGGCCAATTGTTAGAAGTGAATATCTATATAAGTTTGGGGACAAAGAAAAAATTCAGATTGATAAATTTGCTCAAATCATTGGTAGATCCCAGGCTAAGGAACTTGGACTTGATCCTTATTTTTCGATTTATATTCCCAAGATTGATGCCAAGTCGAAAGTTTTATCAAATGTTGATGCAGGAAGGGCTACAAGCTATCTAGCAGCCCTTGCTGACGGTGTAGCACATGCTAAGGGTACTAATTTTCCAGGGCAGGGAAAGACTGTTTATCTTTTTTCCCATTCAACTGATTCTCCAGTAAACGTAGCTAAATACAATGCAGTTTTTTATCTTTTAAGAAAGCTGGAAAAGGGGGATAGGATAGTTGTTTATTTCCTGGATCAGGAGCATGATTATGTGGTTACTGATAAATTTACCACTAAGGCTAACGACACTTCCTGGCTGAAAGATGATGGAAGTGGGGAGCGCTTAGTACTTCAAACCTGTGACCCACCAGGAACTTCCTGGAACAGACTTATTGTAGTAGCCAGGCCAATCTAACCTCATATTCTGCCTATAGTACTTGACTTCTTCTTCTTCTTCTTATAGAATTCCTTCTATGAGTGAAATTAGATTACCAGTTGAGAGATTTTCTCCACAAATTAAAGAGGTTAAACCTGTCGAGCCAGTGTATATAATCGGAGATGTATCATATTATGATCGTCTCCCTTCAGAACCAACAGAAAGATCAAGACATACTCTACTTCCAATGTCTTTAGTTGGTGATTGGGTTCGTGATTTCGTAGATGATTGGAACTCAAAGAATGATAAAAAGAAAAATATCGGTTGGAAAGTGGACATGGAGGATGAAGCGTTAATAAATCCAAATTTTGGATCAGCACAACATTACGCAGAGGTCAACTACGACGCTGAAGGTAATTTAACCAATTTTATTAGTGATGGAATTTTGTGGGAAAATGGAAAACTTGATACTCGAACTGGCATAGCCACTCCTGGATCGGTTGTTGCCCCAATAGAAAAAAGAGAAGATGGTTATTATGTTCACTGTTTTTGGCAATGGAGACCTGCTCCAATGGATTCTGAGATTAAAGTTCCAGCAGAACTTACAGACCCCAAAGACATTGAAGAATTTAAAGCCCTTAATACTGGTGAATGGTTTTTAACAACTCCAGGTGGGTTTGCTAGTTTTGTAGGGGATAAAGCCGAAGATGTTGCTAAAAGGGAAGCTTTGGAAGAGGCTGGTTTAAGAGTTGAAAAACCTGTTTTCGATAAAAAATCTTTTAATAGGGCAAATATTAGAACAAAAATAAATGTTGGATTTTCCACCTTTGAAAGAATAGGCGATGAAATGGATGATGAAGGGGAAAAACTTTTTGGAAAAATGGCAGTTAGAATTGATAAATTTAGAACTACTGACGACATGGTTTCAGCGGCTGTCAATTTTGCCCGTGAGGAACTAGATTTGATTAGCTCTGGAAATTAGATTCTCGCTTCTTGACACAACCCCAAAATAGGTTATACTTGAGCTAGAAGTTAGAGATTAGTGGTTAGAAGTTAATTCTCCCGTAAAATTCATGTCAGATACAAAAGTGACTACAACTGATTTAATTGGTGCCCCAGAAGACGCTGGTGCGTTGCCAGAAGCTCCTGTGGCAATTGAACCCGTGGTTTCCAATCCTTTAGTGGTTGATGACCGCATGATTCCTGATGCAGGGCTTCCTACTGAATATGTGGAAGGAATACTTGATATTGCTAATGAAGGAAGTGGGCTTCTTCGTCCCCAAAGATTTGCCCCAAGTGACCATGACATCTATATTTCCTCATCTCAGATTAGGAGATTTAATCTTAGGGTTGGGGATATGATTGGGGGACAAGCAAGGCGTCCTAAGGAGAATGAGAGATACTGGGGGCTTTTAAAGGTTGAAAAAATCAACGCTACCGATGTTGATAAGGTTGGGGAGCGTCCTAACTTTGATGATATGACAGTTATTTATCCTGAGGAACAAATAATTCTATCGACCGACAAAGATACATTAACTACTAGAATGATAGACTTAGTGGCACCTGTAGGGTTTGGACAGAGAGCTTTGATTGTTTCCCCCCCTAAAGCAGGTAAAACTTGGCTTGTAAAAGATATCATAAAAGGCATTGCTCTAAATTATAAAAAGGCACATTTAATGGCCGTTCTTATTGGGGAGAGACCTGAGGAAGTGACTGATATTATACGTACCATGAAGACGGTGACTGAAGATAAAGGAGAAGTGGCGGCCAGTAATTTTGATGAAGCACCACAAGACCAAACAAGAGTGGGGGAATTGGCTCTAGAGCGCGCCAGACGCTTGGTTGAGATGGGGCATGATGTTGTTATAGTTTTAGACTCCATAACTCGTATGGCAAGAGCATATAATTTAGCTCTTCCCACATCAGGTCGCACTCTCTCAGGAGGATTTGATCCAATGGCACTATTTCCCGCCAAAAAATTCTTTGGAGCAGCAAGAAAAATTGAAGGCAAAGGTTCATTAACTATTATTGGAACTTGTTTGGTTGATACGGGATCTCGAATGGATGATCTTATCTATGAGGAATTTAAGGGAACTGGGAACATGGAGCTTCATTTAACAAGAAAACTAGCTGAGCGTAGGGTTTATCCTGCAATTGATGTTGCCAAATCAGGAACCCGCCAGGATGAGCTTTTGTTTGGAATGGAAAAATTAAAGAAAGTTAATACCCTAAGACGTATGATTGATTTAATGAATGAAGATGAAAGAACTGAGACATTAATTAGTAGGCTTGAAAAGTCTGAAAATAATGATGAGTTCTTGGATTCCCTCAAAACTGCCCAGTAGCCTCGACTTGACAAAATAACAACGTTTTTGTAAACTGAAGGTAATGAAAAATCTTACCTTTAGCTTATATTCCCTTCCAAACACTGTTTTTACCACCCGTGAGATCGCCTTGATTCTTAGATGGGATGATCTAGATAAGATTAAGTCAAAGATCAATTATTATGTCAAAAAAGGTGTACTTAAAAAACTTAGAAGAGGACTTTTCGCAAAGAGTAATGGCTACGAGATTCTAGAAGCATCCAATAAGATCTTTACACCCTCTTATATAAGTCTGGAAACTGTATTACAAAAAGAGGGTGTAACCTTTCAAAATTATGACAGAACCATTTTTGTAATCAGTTATCAAACAAGGGAAATTGTTTTGGACGGGTTTACAATTGTTTTTAAGAAAATTAAAGATGAAATACTAACCAATCTAGAAGGAATTAACACAGAAAACGGTTATTCGATTGCGGGTAAGGAGAGAGCATTTTTAGATGCCTTATATTTGTATAAAGATTATTATTTTGATAATTTAGATAATATAGATTTCGAAAAAGCGGAAAAAATTTTGCCAATTTACAATAGCAGAGCTGTTGAGGCAAGATTTAAAAAATATGTTAAATATCGCTTCTCATAAATTGGTAATGATAGATGTTCTTAAGGGAATTTATTCCGATATTTCTATCGGGTCGTTTATTGGATTTAAAGGAGATACGGCACTTTACCTCTTTTACAAACTACCTCGTTTCAGTGTCGACCTGGATTTTGATCTTCTTGACGAATCAAAGAAGGAAACTGTTTTTTCTAGAGTTTCCGAAATCTCTGAGAACATAGGTGAGCTTAGAGAAGGTAGGGAAAAATATTTCACACTCTTTTGGTTGATCAGTTACGAAAAAGGTAGAAGGCAGTTAAAAATTGAGATGTCAAAAAGAAATTTAGGATCATCCTATGAAGTAAAAAGCTACCTAGGACTTCCTGTTTTGATAATGAAGAAAGAGGATATGTTCGCAAACAAGTTAACAGCACTTTTGGGTAGAAAAGTACTTGTTAACCGTGATATTTTTGATATTTGGTTTATGGCTAAAAACAACTGGGATATTAATTCAGAGCTTTTGGAAAAAAGGACAAATATGCAACCGAAAAAGTATTTGCAAAAATGTATTGACCGTTTGGAAAAAGACCCTCCCAAAAGTATTCTTAACGGATTGGGAGATCTACTGGATAACAAAACAAAAGACTGGGTGAAGAAGAATTTGATTAAAGATACCATCTTTTACCTAAAACTTCTGAGTGAGTAACTATATTCCTCATGCAAAAAGTTTGCTTCAATAGTTTTCACACTGTATGATCAGAAGCAACTAAAAAGTAAGAAGTAAAAAGTAAAACTGTTTTTCACTTATCACTTTTCGCTTTTAGCTCATCGTATATGGACGAAACGTTTCAAACACTTATAGAAATTTGGGAAGATATCAAAACTTTCTTTTTTGAATTAACTAAATTTATTCTTAAATCTCTTCATTTGAGTTTTATTAAAGTTGAAGAAAGAAAGGGGATTGTGGTCAATGCACTTTATCGCCAAAGGGGAAAACTTTCCCAACGTCTAACCCATACAGGAATGGGGGCTTTAGCAGTACTGGGGGTTATGATTGCTCCTATTATTTCTCAAGAATTTCCAGGTACCAGTGTTAATCCTTGGCAAGTAACAAGTGCTCCTGCAGTTCTTTCCGCTTCAACCCAAGACCCAGGTCTTGATACAGAGATATCTAGTAAAGTAAGGGATAATATCATTAACTATACTGTCTTGGATGGTGATACTGTTTCTTCTATTGCTGATAAATTTGGAGTATCTGCTGACTCGATTCGTTGGCAGAATAGCTTATCTGGGGACAAAATAAAAGTAGGTCAGACTATTGAAATCTTACCCGTTACAGGTATTGCTCATAAAGTACAAAAAGGGGATACGGTTTATTCAATTGCTAAAAAGTACGACGCAGAAGCTCAGGCTATAGTTAACTTTCCTTTTAATACATTTGCAAACGATGAAACTTTTGAGCTTGCAATAGGGCAAACTGTAATAGTTCCTGATGGTGTTATGCCAAAGGCGGCAGTTACACCTCGTATACGTCAAATTACCCCTTCTGCAGGTACTGTAGTGGCTTCAGGACAATTTGTATGGCCTACACAGGGAACAATCTCTCAGAGATATTCTTGGTATCATCCTGGTATTGATATTGCCAATAATGCAGGCCCAACCGTGGTTGCGGCAGATTCGGGAAGAGTAGAGTATGCAGGTTGGGATGGATCAGGATATGGCAATATGGTTCTTATCGATCATGGTAATGGATTTAAGACCAGATACGGCCATTTAAGCCAAGTAATGGTAGTTTCGGGTCAAACTGTGGCTCGTGGAAATGCAGTTGGGAAAATGGGCTCCACTGGGCGTTCAACAGGAATCCACCTTCACTTTGAGATATATAAAGGTGGAACACGACCAAATCCACTTTTGTATTTGAAGTGAGAAATATTAAATAATTGACCCTCCCCAAATGTAATTATCGAATTTTGGGGACAAGTTTCTACCAATTAGTTGGATACTTTTGACATTTGCAATAGATGCAATCTTCTTTAGATTTGAAAGGTCGTCACTTGTTGGTGTTTCTTTTGCTTCTGCGGCAAGTTTCCCATCTATAATAAAGTCTATCTCATTACCATTTTTAAGCGAATAATATTGAATTTGATTATTTCTTACCAACTGGTTATAAAGACTGTTCTCAAATTGAGAACCACTATTTAGATCAGTCAAAATATTCGCGATTCCTGTATCGCAAAAATAAAGTTTTCTGGATTTGACTATCTCGCGGCCGATATTTTTTGTAAAGACTCCGATGGTACTAATAAGATAGGTTTTTTCAAAAAAAGAAATATAATTTGCAACTGTCGGTCTGGATAACCCTGTAAGTCTTGACATTTTTGAATATTCGATTCTACTACCGACCCTGGAGGCTAAAAGTTTTGCCAGATTATATAAATTTCTTTCGTCACTGAAATCAGCCAAGCTTTTTATGTCTATACTTACATAAGAGGAGAAAATATCTTTTAAGTTGTCAATTTTTTCTTTCTCATTTTCCAGTAAAACTACTTGGGGGAACCCACCGAAGCGTATATATTCATTATAATAGGATGAGAGTCTACTATATTCTAGTTTATCGAAAGTGCCATGTTTCCATTGAGAATCTGTAAAATTAACATTTTTAAAAGTTAAAAATTCACCAAAATCAAGCGGGTATAACTCAAAGATTTTTTTCCTGCCTGAAAGGGATTCAGAAAAAAGATTTTTTAGATAATATGAACTTGATCCTGTAACAATAAATTTAATTCCATAATGATCGTAAAGATATTTGATAGCACTTGGTGAATCTGGGGCGAGCTGAATTTCATCTATTGCAACAATCATATTTTCAGGCGATAGATTTTGTGAGATTAAATTGTTTCTGATCGCTTCATAGTTTTTCTCCTCAAATAACTCTCGGATATCTAGCCGTTGAAAGTCCAAATAAATTGAGTTTTTGTTAGGTAGATCGGACAAGAGCTGTTTAACTAGTGTGGTCTTTCCTGTTCTTCTCATGCCTGTCAATACCGTTACTTGTGGGGTTTTAGCATGGGAGAGGAGTTCTGGGTATATTTTTCGGGGATATATCATTGCAATTGATAGTTTACAAAAAGTATTACTTTTTGTCAAGTCGCGTATCCATTATAAAGGAGGGTCACGCCCAAATCCACTTTTGTATTTGAAGTAGGTATTATTAAAGCTAATTAGTTTCTGGAGTGAACTTTTCTGGGGAACCACCATTCGCAATATAGTCTAAAAATTTATATCTTTCGGGGCTGTTTTTTTCTAGAAATTCTGGAGCAGTCAAATAAAGAGCCATAGAGTCTGCTAAATCTTCCCAGGCTGCTCTCGTTAAATTAACTGATTTATCATAACTTTGTGCATAGGGAGTGGGGGGCTTCTCGTTTAGAAGTTGATCATTTCTTCCATTGTAAAAGTAATTTATAAATGATGCTGGTAGGCTTCCGTTCACATATTTTCCATTCTTATCAGTTTCATATTTAAGGGTATGAACAAACTCATGCACTAAAGAGGCTAATGGAACATCTTCCTTTTTTAGATATGAATCTAAACCTGGAACTCTCAAAAGATGACTTTGATAGAGGTAGTTATTATTAAAAGTAATACTAGTCTCAAGAGTTGACCCCTTGTTTGTGAGATCGTTGCCTGTTAAGCCGTAGTAACCCTGACCCAAGTCATTTTCTCCGACTTTAATAATTTTGATTTTATTGCTCAAAAGTTGAGAAAAAGGGGCGAGATTGGTTAATGCTTTGGAGTAATTTGTTTTATCATTGGGACTAAGGCCGTATCCAGAGAGTTCTAGAGTTACGGTTTTATCTGCTTCTTTTTTCTTTGAATATACAACTTCAATTTTACTATCATTGATTGTTTTAATTTTTGAAGAAACAGTGTTTTTTGAGTTCTCAACAGAGAGGTTATTATTTTTAATCATTTGATTATTGGTAATTGTGTTTACAATTGATTCAGCAATTATATCTGCACCATATTTGTTTGGATGAACACCGTCTTTACCAACACTTTTAGAAAGGTCATACCGACTCGCATACGAACTCCCCATAATTACAGGTGAATCTGAAGTTGATATCTGTGAAGCTAACTCCGCGAATTTATTATTCAACTTTTCAGCATCCTCTGTATAGGGTAGACCTTTGTAAGAAAATTTCGGAACAGAAGTAATAACAACTTTTATATTAGGATTAACATTGTCACGAAGGTAATTAATAATATACTGCATATTAGGGATTATTTTGGTATCTATATCATTTTTGTTAACCAAATCATTTATTCCAAACTGTAATACGACCAGATTAACATTTTTATCAAATTCTACTTTTTGTGGGTTTTTATCATAAAGCCACTCTTTAGCTTTTAATGCATTAACAATCGCGGCTGTAGAATATCCTGTATGACCTTCGGTTATTGTTCCTGCGGTAACTGATTTTTGGTTTCCTAAAAACTCTATGTCATAGCCTGCTGCTTTAAGCTGTTCATACAGTGAATCAGATAGATAGCCTTGAGTTAGGGAATCTCCCAATATTAATACATTTGTTTTTGAGAAAGTAGGTTCCTCTTTCTTTGGTAGTTCTGGAACGGCTTCAGAAAATTGTTGTTGTTTTGAAGTCTCAACCGACGCTTCCCCTTTTTGTATTCTCTGGTTAGAATCTTTTATCTTTTCATTCTGATCTTTATCAACGGATACAGGAAGTTTATCTGATGGGGCAGGGAAGATGGATTTAATCTGGTCAATTACTCCTTGCCATAGATTTACAGAAAAGTCTATTGCTTTTGGAATTTCATTAGCTGTATTTTGTAAAATAGTTCTTCCCAAAATTGTTCCTCCCACTATATTGACAGCTGCCCCTACGGCCAATTTACCATTACTTGTACCAAGGAAAGTTTTAAGATTGTCTGAAACCGTCGGTTTGACCTCAATTGGGACAGTTTTGGTATCAGCTTCAGAGACAGATGTTTCTAGTGTTTTCGGAAATGTTGCAGATGGCTCGTCTGAAACTAATTTTTCAGGGAAAAGAGCCTTTGCTTCATCTAAGTTTATCTCTCGATATGCAAACCGAGCTTTTGGTACACCATCGAGAGGATAGGATTCCAAACCAGGTATATACAAATATGGCTCTGATATTTTTTCACCAAAAGTGTTGGTGTATATTTGTTGTGCTGGTACTCTTATTTCGGTCATTGCATAAGGTCGAACCTCATAAATGTTTTGAATTTTTTCTATGGGAATTAGGTCTCTAACAATTACATCTCCCAAAAAATCAATTTCAGGATTTGATGGTTTTTTAATTGATATGATATAAGAGGGTCTTTCAAATGTGGCCATAGCAAAATAACCCTCACCCTCAGCTGCATAACCTAAGGCGCGTTCGCTGTTTTGACTAAAATATATACTATCAGTATACCCAACACTTTTCATAATTGGTCCAGATTCAAGTATGTTGTTTTGAAGTATGGATTGCATTCCTTCAAAATTAATTCCCCTAAAGATAAGTTCTTCTCCATCAATTGTCGAAGGAATGTTTGAATCACCGAGAACGTGGCCATACACATCACTAACCAGCGGTTTATATCCAGAGTCTGCAAGGAACTGAATTTCTCCATTTTCTACAACAGATAGTGAGCGATCGTAAAAAAACTCGCCGTTTTTGAGAATGTTGGAATTTGTTTCAGGGGTCAAAACTATCCTTTTTGTTTCATTATTCCATTTGCCGTTCCAATGGGATGCATAACGTTCAAGATGTTCTCCCATATCAAAAACATCACCCATCTTTCCGCCCTTGAGATTTTTTATAGGTAAATCATTAATCCAAGTTTTTTCATTGGTCATCTGGGGTGGTGCAACTGCTAGATAGGGTTCATCTGGAGCTACTAATGTTCCCACCTCTTCGTGTATTGGAACTACCGGGGTAGTGGGATTTTCTGTTCTTAATTTTGGCAGCCATCCTCGTTTATCTTTAATATTTTCATTCCACCAACCTTTAGTATTGATTACTGCGGGGGATTGGGTAATGTTTTGTGTGGTTTCTGTTAGTTTATTCCAAGTACTGGTAAAAATGTTTTGATTTTGAAGGGGAACTATGCCATTTGTATTTCTATTGATTGGTTTGCCTGTATTGATGTTAAATTTACCTTTTTCGTCTTTGAATATAGTGACTATTGGAGTATCACGACGAGTGTTTGTATCAGAACTTAATATACTATCATTATAAGTAATTCGTAAATTATCCTCCAAAACAATATTATTTGCTTTTACCCAAGCATTATTTTCTTTATCGAAGTAGTAAATGGGACTGTCGTTAGTTCTTTGCAAAACATAAGTTCCATCAGTGGTTTGGCCAACAATTAGTCCTTCAGCTTCTTCTGCTTTCTCAAGAATATTTTTACCATTAACTTTATGTACCTTTTTTAGTGGAACTTTAGGGGTGGTGTCAGTGGCTACCCTTGCGTTTTCTAGATAATAACTAAATGATGGCACCCCTATTGAATGGTTTCCATTATAAAATATACTTACAGTGTTATCAGCTTGAATTTTACTTCCAGCTTGAATTTTTACAGATTGACCTGGAGCGCACGACCTTCCATCAATTATTATTGTTCTTCCTGTTGTATTTTCAACACTTACTCCATCTCTAGATTTGGTGACTTTAACCAACTGAGGATCTGACAAAGATGATTCATGTATTCTAAATTGGCTGTCTGGAGAATTTCCCAAACTATATGTTGTTGTATCAGTCCCTATTTTTCCAGGTATACCTGGTCGGTTGGGTTCAAGGGTGACTGGCACCATTGAATCTGTGGCTTTTGAAGGTTCAAAGGTAAGATCTGAGGACTTTAATTGGATAGGTTGGGGATTAGTTGGTTCTTGTGAAACCTTAGGCTTTCCAAGATTATCTACAAAACCCACAATCCTTGCCTGTGCATTCTGAGCAGTTTCTTTTGACTTATCCCAAGCTTGAGCAAGTGGGGAAGGGAAAGTTGCTGGAATCTCTTTAGGTGCAAAAAGCATATCAGATTTATTTGTAATTTTTATGGGTGCATAGGGTACAAGTTGGCTTTCATCAGGCATGACTGGACGGGGATTTGATGCAGCTGCTGCCAATGGGTCGGATGGGTGTATCTCTGGGATTCCCTTTGATATAGATGGAATATCAACTTCAGATATCTTACGGAGAGGATTTCCTATTGATAATTGTCCTTGTTTATAATCTATAACCCCAAAACCAGCATCAGCAACCACTGCAACAATTGAACCTGCGCAATCTAAAACTGATCTTCCTTCTTGAGTGCAGGTGGTAATGGCTGTTGGAATATCAACGACTAAGTTTATACCTGATACTCCAGTATTTAAACTTCGTGCTAAATTAAGTGATTGAACAGTGGAGGCGGTATTGGAAAATGTTTTTATTAAATAGTTGGCTGTTCCTAAATTTGTCCAAGATAAAGCAGCAAGACCTGTTTGCTTCCAAGCCTCAAGCGAGCCAGGGTTTTCCACTTGAGCCACGGTTGCATCAACGGTCTGTTGAACGGACGATATTGCTCCCAGATGCATAAATCCTGTTGCCACAGCACTTCCAACACTTCCCGCAGTAAAAACAGCCGGTGCAGCAAACACACCCCCCAATGCTGCGGCAGTAATCTTAAACTCATTTGTTATTTGGGTGTTCCAATTTTTACATTCAGTACTATTTGGATTATTTTTGCAGGCTTCTGTACCTTCCAAATAAACTTGTGAGAGTTGGGGTGTAGTAAAATTTTGTCCGATTTGGTTTGTATTTCCCGGAAGGGGATTGTAGGCATTACAAACTCCTCCAAGACATATTTTCTGATCGCTCTTTGCAACTTGAGTTTCTATCAAAGGTGGGGTATTGATTTGGGGTGGTTTTTCCTGACAAATACCATTGGATGCGTATCCTGATTCACAATACGAAGCGTATTGAACACGTGTCCCGATTGGATATTTAACCATTACACTTCCTTGTTCGTTTGAAGTGATTGAAGCTGTCTGAGCTTTTGGTACTTCTTGTTTTTTGGTTGATGTCTCTCCGACGAATTTACCCGTACTTAGGTCTAAATTTCCAGATGTTGTAACGAGATATGTTTTACCCTGAGCGGGGACTATTTGTGTTTGTGTAGATGGAATTGTAGAAACTGTTATTCGTGTGGTCTTGTTTGTTGTTGGGTCATAGGTTGTGGTGGTTGTGTTGGTTACTTGATCTCCTCCTCCTGCAACACCCAGACTTCCATAAGTGGTTGTGACTGTGGTTGTTGGTTTTTTGTTTTCGATATCGTCTATTCTTCGTAAAGCAGCTTCATTTCTGGATTGTTGTACTTTTTGTGTTGCTTCTGCCTCAGCTGCAGCTTTATCAGCCATTTGTTTCTCATAATTGGCCTTATTTACAGTTGCTAATGATGTCTCTACATATGTATTAGGATCGTTGCCTGTTCCTGCGATTGGATAATAAATTTCGCCGATACGATAATAACCTGCGATTTCTACTCCAGGAGCGCACCCTCCTCTTGTGAGACAATCATATCCTGCTCCATTAAGAGGGGCTTCGGTGTTAACAGCATCTTGACCATGATAACCACCATTGATGGTTTTTACCTTGTTAATAGATGTTGTAGTGGAAACAGTTTTGGTATAAGTTACATTGCCTTTATGGCAGACATTGCCTTCACAAACTTCTTCACATTCTTTTTGTCCGACTCCACCACATTCATTACTACTGGAACTTTTGGCCGCTTCTGCAGCTGCTTTGTTGGCATTACTATCAATTTCTATAGCTCTTGGGTCTTCATTGGCCAGTTGGGCTCTATAACTTGCCATAGCCTCTGCATCATTTGGAATCTGTTTGGGGGCTCCTGTCATGGGATCTGTAACTGTTATTGTTCCAGCTGCTTTTGGTGAAAAAATTTCTTTTATGTTGGGATTAATTGTTACAGATAAGATGGTTAGGGTAGAGAAGACTAAAAAGCCAATAAGCGTAATACTTAATATGTCAGCTATTCCACGCTCAAAAAACCCAACAGGTTTAGGCATTAAATATACTTTATTAAATCGCGTGAAAAATAGCAATGGATATTAGAGGACTATTGACACAAGCTAATAAAAAAATGATACTTAAATATATGGAACCTGCCGTTGAGTCTAGATTTACTGCAAATTATTCTTCTGATACTAAGCCCACGATGTCTAATGGAGTTAAAAAGATTATAACATATGGTTTAATAGCCATTGTTTTATTGGTTATTTGGACGTATGTGAATTCTCCCTTAGTGGTCACGGTTACAGGATCGGGGGAGGTTAGTGTTCCTGCTACAAATGCCACAGTTAGTTTTTCCTTGTCTGCTAATGATGGGTCAATTGGTGCTGCAGTTTCTGCAGTTCAAGCCAAAGCTGAGCTAATGAGAGCCTATTTGCAGGAAAATGGGGTTTCTGAAGGGGACATTGCAGTTTCTCAGGTTACTGCTGTTCCTGCTGCCCTTATTACAGAAGGAGTAGGGGGATATCAGGCAACAGTTTCAATGGCTGCTAAGACATCTCATGTAACAGGAGTAAGTAATTTAGTTTCTGATCTTTATACCAATGGGGCATTGGTAGTTGCCCAGCCTATTTTATCTGTTGAGAATGAAGATAAATTGGACAAAGAAGTGTTTGCAACAGCCATGAAAGATGCAAATGCTCAGGCAGCAAAGATAGGGAAAACAAATTGGAAGTTTATTAGAAAGATTATTTCAATTGACCAGGCAACATCTGGTACTACATCAACTTCAACTACTAAGGCAGATACACTAACTACAGCAAATGATTCAGTGGCTGCAACAAATGGAGTATTTAAAATTGTTAAAGCAGTCTCCGTTAGCTACAAGATGTGGTGAGATAGATTTTGTGGTACAATTTAGGCATGACACCCCAGTTTATTCGTAAATATTTTTGGGATATTAAGATTGAAAAGGCTGATCCAAAAAAACATCCAGAGTATTTTATTAGTAGGATTTTGGAGTTTGGAGATAGAAAGTCTTTTGGCTGGCTGAAGTCTTTTTTTGGGATGGAGAAGATTCGTAAAGTTGTAAAATCTAGAAAATTGACACCTAAATCTCAAAATTTCTGGCAAAATGTTTGAAAATACACTTTCTTCCAATAGTCTTAAGTTTATTAAAGAAATCAAATCTGATAGTTTGCCAAATGATTCCTATCTAGGAGGGGGGACGGCAATTGCTCTTCAAATTGGCCACAGAAAGTCTCTGGACTTGGATTTTTTTACTCAAACTCAATTTAATGAGACTCAATGGCAACAAAAGTTGGAAGAAGACATTGGGTTTGACCTGATTCAAAAAGATTGGCAGACATTAGTTGGAAGCGTGCAAGATATCAAGTTTTCTCTTTTTTATTATAAACATGCCTTGATTGATAAAACTAAGGATTATTACAATATTAAATTAGCCTCACTTGAAGATTTATCTGCAATGAAATTGGACACTGTCATTTCCAGGGGAACAAGGCGGGATTTAATAGATATCTATTTCCTGGCACAAAAATTTTCCATTCCTGGGATGTTTGAATTCTATGATAGAAAGTTTGGAAACTTTAAAGACCGTGAGATTATGATCAAAAAAGCTCTTATTTATTTTGAAGACGCAGAGAAGGATGAGACCCCTGATATGCTTATTCCTTTCGATTGGAATGAGTTAAAAACATTCTTCAAAAAGGAAATTGAACTTTAAATAGGTTGTAAGTAAGGGCTTGTAGGTAAGTGGTATACCGTATCATTCGCATTGATAAATCGGCGGTTCGATTCCGCCCAAGTCCACTATTGTAATTTTGACTTCAGTTTTTGGATGAGTAGATTCTTCAAATTTTTTGCAATTTCTCTTTGTGATCTGGGTAAAAATTGTGTTAAATCCATATCTAGTTTGGCTTGAGGATAGGATTCAATCTTTTTTAATAAATCTGAGATATTAACATCCTTTTTAAGAGGAATTCCTTTTTCCAGTAGAAACCAGACATCAAAAGAATCCCTTCCTTTATTTCGATCCAGAAGAGCCTCAATTTTTTCTGCAAGAATTTCCTTATTTGAAAAATGTGATATTAAAGGAAACATGGGGATTGGGAATTTGGTTATTAGGGGAGAAACTACAATCTCTGGTGTATTTTTGATTTGGGTAAAATCCAAACGAATAGTTAAGGGGAACTTAAATCCAACTGGCTGATATTTTATGCGGTAACGGATACCGTTTTTGCCAGAATACAAAAGAAGTATTTGCATTTTTGGCATCTCTTTTTGTATGGCTTGTTCCAACTTTTCCAATATTTGTTTAATCTGTTCTTTGTTGTAGGTGGTAGAGAAATCTAGATCTTCTGAGAATCGTGAGGAACCCAACAGCAATCTAATAGCTGTTCCACCCTTGAAATAAATTTTATTTGCTTTTGCATCTTGGTAAAGATAACTCAAGAATAAAAGCTGAAAATGTTCGCGTATGATAGTGAAAGTATCTATTTGATAGTCTTTTGCTAGAGCATCTATTTGTTCTTTAGTAATCATTTGATGATTTTCTTAATAATCTTAGACATCTTTTTATTATCAAATCTTCTAGTGTAAATAACAAGCTTTTGCCTATCAATTCCAGATAATTCCATTTCATCAAAATCTAAATTCCGCAATCCCTTTAGTCCTAAATAAATATAATCCAGAAGTGCCTTTTCGGGGTCGGCAATTAAAAAGTCATCTTTTTTTTCGTACCCCCAATATAACTTGTTTGCTATTTGTGAATATTGGAACTCCTTTTGTTGAATATTGATATTTTTACTTTTTTTGACAGATATGGATGTTATTTGGTAGGGGAAACCAGTAATTATTCCATAAAATGATAGTGCAGATTCGAGAGAAATGTAGGAGGGTTGGAGGGTAAAATTAGCTATTAGAAAGTCATCTGGCGGATTAAGTAAAAAACTGTATTTACCATTTGTTAATTTCTGGATTAGACCTTTTTTTTCCAGTCTTTGAATCCTTTTGTATAGGTTCAAACTATTTGAAATATCAAACAATCTTCCAAAATCTGTTAATGAAAATAGAGAAATTTGTTTTTCTTGCAAAACTTTAATAATATCGGTTGCAGAATACGTTCCCATAATTAAGACAATTATATGCTAAAATTTGGAACGTGTCAAGCCAAAACTATTTATTGTGTTGCAGCTGGGGGAGTAGCTTCTTCGGGAAGCTCAATTGGAGGTTTTACATTTGATGGCTCAATCGCTTGAGGGGCTTGTAAGTTGTCAGTTTCCTCACTTGTTTTTGCAGGCTTGTTTTTATTTAGTTCATCCAGAGTGCTTTTTGCAAGTTTATAATCTTCTGAATCATTGGGAACCAAACTTATAACATTATTAATTGATGTAATTGCATTGTCATAATCTTTCTTGGCTTGATAGGCGATTGCTAAATTGTAATGGGCATTGGCAAGATTACTTTTGGCAAGAACTGCAAGTTTAAATGTATCAATTGCATCATCATATCTACCCAGAGCGTAATAAACGCCGCCTAGAGAGATTCTAAGGGATGGATTTGTTGGATCAAGCGCAACGGCTTGATTGTATGTTTGAATAGCAAATTGATCAGCTCCTGTTGCAAAAGGCATAATGCTTCTATAAATTTGCGCCAGTATTTCCCAATTTCCAGATCTTGCTGGGTTTAATGTAACCGTAGCTTTTCCTTCATTGATAGCTTCTTGAACAAGTTGGGTAATTGTTTCTTTATCAGTATCTGTGACCTCAGTTTTTGAGGCCAGAGATTGAGCTAATGCCATGTCAATCTGGGCTAAGGAAGCATGATATCTGTCCACGGTTGGATTTTGTTTAACAGCAGCCACAATTGCATCGTATGTAGTTTTAGCATCATTTTTAGCTAAAGCCTCAAGAGCTTTTGTGTAATTGGCCTCAGCTCTGATCCAGCCGCTTGCAACAAAGAAGAAAACCCCTAAAGCTACTGCAAAAGGCAAACAAATAAGAACAACTGCCGATTTTGATGACGACTCCGCTAAGAGATTTACATTTTTATTTTCAGATTCAGAAATTATGGCAAGCAAAACAAACAGAATTGTTATTAGAGCAGGGGCAATGGGGAAAATTGCAAAAAGAACCAAGGTGATAATAGCTGGTAGAAATTTGATATCAAATTTCCTAGAAACAAACTTATAAAGAACAATGAAAAGAACTGCAAAAGCCAATATTCCTGCAAATCCAAGCTCGGAAATGGCTGTCATGTAATAATTAGTGGCTGTAGTGAATCTAACTTGCCAAAGATCCGAAGCATTGTATGATACTGGTCTAAATCTATTGAATGCCGTCAAATAATTTCCAGGTCCTACCCCCCAAATAGGGCTTACTTTAAGTGTATCAACCGCGATTTGCCAAGATGTATTCAAATCTGGAAGCTTAGGACTTTGGGGCTGTCCTGGAAGTATGTTTTTACCAAGAATAATCATTCCCAAAATTATTACTCCAGCAGAAACTCCTGCAAAAAGTTTATATACATTATCTTTTTGTTTAAAAATAAATAGTGCTGCAATGGTTAATGCAGCTAACATATAGACAACTGCAGGTAAACTTCCACCCATGGGGTTAAAGGTTACGTCTTTTACAAAAGCGGGGAGTTGGGGAATTTTTGTTAACACTCCAATTTGTGCAAAAAGAACGACAACAGAAAGAAGAACTCCAGAAATTACCACCGCAAAAGATATTCCTTCTTTATCCTCTGCTTTTAATTGGTTAATTAAGAAATAGAGAAGTGCCGATGCTCCTACAATGGTTGCGGCTCCCGGGAAAAAGAAAGCTTCCATTTTATTAGGAGTTGCCAAAAACCCTGATGCTATATAAGAAGTTGCCACTAATAGTATAGGTATATCAAATTTTCCAGCCTTAAAACTTACAGACCCTTTTATAACAGATTCAACCATCCAAAGGATTATGGCAAGACCAACAACTACTGATAGGAGAATAGTTTTAGGTAGGGTATACGTAGCCGAAGCAAAAGAGAAAACAAAAACAGGATACAAAACAACTAAGGTGTAAAGAAGATATTTTTTGATTGTTTCTATGGCTTTAATCATATCATTCCAAGCTAAGTCAGTATTAAATATTTTACCTCTATTGTCAATAGCGCTTTGCTGCAAAGTATAACTAAATATATATAAATATATACTTTGATATATTAAAGTATCATTCAATCAAGATTTAATCCCTTAAGATTCGATCATTTTTCAGCAGACCAATTACTGTACTTGTACTATCCACCAATTGAACTTTACATCAATATCGATAGGATTCGTAAAACCGACTACAAATTGTCCATTCTCTTTACTTTTTACATACAAAACATTGTTAAGAGTTGGGGAGGTAGGGGTTACATAGACCAAAGTTAGATCTGTAACTTTGGGATTTTTGATGATTATCTCGCTTGTTTCTGCAGGAACAGTTGCCTGTCCAATCATTGAATTTGTAGTAATAACTCCATCTATAATAGTGCCTGAGACTGTCGCGTCGGAAGCGGCAACAATTAGTTCGGGGGTGGTAACAGAATTAAGTGTTGCTGATCCTGTTGCATTGATTATTTTGGCATTAAGCTCTAAAGTTGTAATTTTTCCTGCAACATACAAGTTTCCAGCCATTCTCATGTTTCCTTGGGTATCAATTGAAATAAGCCCTCCCATAATTTCAACTGGTGCCATGGCGAGAGATTGAATTTGGAGTGGGGCAGAAAGACTATTAATAGTATTGCCGTTAAGTCCAATTACCAAGTCGCTTCCTAGGGTTAAGGAATCTGCAATGGAAACTGAGCTCATTGCAGCATTACCTGTTACAAATAAATCATTTGTAATAAGTTCTGCTATATTTGCACTTCCACTTGCAGTTAAATTGGCTCCTGCAGTTGCAGTAAAAAGAAGAGATTGATCTGCTGACACTTGGGCAAGTAAAGCTTCAATTTCATCAATGTTTTGTGATCTGACGACTCCACTAAATGAGGCATTACCCATATTGTCAATTGAGGCTACTTCTGACCCTTCTGAGTTTTGAATTGCAAATTTACCTGATGGAGTAGCTTCCGACCCAATTCTTACTGTTACATCTGTTTCATCAGCAAGAGGGGAGATAAGTGGGGTTTGAATCCTCTGGGCTATTAATTTATCAGTATCAACTACACCTGCTTTGATACTGGCAATGAGCGCCTGGCTGAAGATTCCAATGTTATTTATTGTTTCCCCTGTAGCATCTTTAATTTCGTATGCAATTCCGGCCGCATTTACTTTTGCATTTAATAAGTAGGCATTTATATCAGAAAGGATTGGAGTTAAAGAACTTCCGTTTCCTATAAAAATCATTACATTGTCTTTTTGGTATGTTGGATCCCAAGGTTCGAGAGCGGTTCCAATTGATTTTTCACCCAATACTGCTTTTTTAGCACGTCCTGGGGTAGAGGAGGAGGTGATTGGATCTCCTGTTTTAATTGCTGCCGAGTCTGTTGCAACTTTGACAGGAACTCGTCCAACAAGAGCCAGAAGTCTTCTATCTTCAGCTTCAATTCCCAAGGTTTGACCTGCTTTGGTTGAAATTACACCAATAAGTCCAGGGTCACGAATTCCATTTGACTTTCTAAGAATTGGTACTCCGTAATCGTCCAAGTTGCCACTAACCGAGACTACATCTCCTGAAACAATATCTTGATTGTCTACTCCATAATACTCAGCCAAGTCAGCTCCGTATACAACTGCGTCAAGCCTAAGTTCCTGATTTTGGCCAGTGTAGTTATATAACCTGACATTATTTGCATCTGTTTGAGTTATTTTGTAGCTGTTGTTATAACTAAACTGAACATTGTTTACCTGGGGCTGGAAACTTGTATTGGTGGTAGTAAATATTGCTCTATACTGCAAGTAATTGTTGGGGGTTGAGACAATTGGTGAACCACTACTTACAGTCATAGCTTTTTCAGCTTTGAAATTATCAAAGTGAATTGTATTCCATGGGTTATTCAAGTTTGTTACTCTAAGTTTGGTAACACCGTCCTTAGAAGTTGAAACTATATCCGACAAATCCCAATATACTTTTTGCCAAGTACTTGTGGCGTCAATTGTTACAGTTTCTTCTTGTTCTGTTCCTGCAGCTTCTCCAAAACCAAGCTTTACAGTATTTCCAGATGAGGTTGCATATACCCAAGCAGTTAAGTAGTCATATCCAGAGATGTCAGTTGCACCAATAGTTGCTTCTGCGTAACCTCCTCCTTGGGCGGTGTTAACAAATTGAGTTGTGTTTCCCGCAGTTCCTTCATCTTCATCTTCAAATTGATCTACATTCCTTGTTACTGTGCCATCAGCAACTGTTGCACTAGATCCTGTCCAATCTGTGTGGGTGTTGGCATCTTGAAGGGAAAGGTAATTGGTTGAGGCTATCGCAGGTTTCCAAGCTTCCCATGTTCCATCAGTTGGATTGGTTGAATTTCCAGTCCTTGTTTGGAATTCTACTTTGCCCCAAGCAGAAGGGGTAGCTTCCCATCTAAGATCACTTAATGAAACTGCGTTTGGTGTACTAATTACTCCCGAATGATACAAACCATATGGATAGTATGGTTGAACTGTATAGGCTGCAGTGGGGGAGTTGGTTGAACCTGTATAAGAGGTTGTGTAGTAAATAGCTGTACGTCCTTTGCCTCCCGCACCACCCGCAACAGGTAAACTAGCTCCTCCCGCACCACCCGATCCATTTGTTGCAGATACTAAGTTTGTACCTAAAGTAACCGTACCAGCAGATAATTTAACAGATCCTCCAGCTCCACCTCCACCTCCAGCACTCCAATTTGAACCTGCACTACCGTTTGCACCATTTGACGAGACGGTTCCGCTTACTGTAACACTTGCTGCTGAGATTGTAACGATTCCTCCTCCCGCACCTCCAAGTCCACGGGTATCGGAAGAATACTGTCCTGCTGCACCTCCACCCGACCCGAACATAAGATCGGCAAGTGCTGCATCTCCATAAGTTCCACCACCACCCCCACCTCCAGCTCCTGATGCACCTCCATTACCTGAGGTATTGGTTCCTCCATTTGATCCATTATCTCCTCCATAACCATAAGTTCCGTAACCACCACCTCCACCTGCGCGACCTCCAGAGTTTTGATCTCCTAATCCCCCTCCTCCTGATCCTCCAAGGGCGGCAGAACCTGTGCCTCCTGCAGGATCTCCACCACCTCCACCACCACAGTATCCATTTGCACCTGAAGCATTGTGTCCACCTCCACCTCCAGCAGCCCCTGCGGATCCATTAACTCCTGATGTTCCTCCAGCTCCGCCTAGTCCGCAGAAAGCTTCTCCTCCGTTACCACCACCATAACCTCCTGCACCACCAGTTGTTGCACCTCTATAACCCATAGCGTTGGCATGAATATTACCACTTATAGAAACGGCTCCAGTTGCTCTAAAGAAAATCACTCCACCTTTAGCTCCGTCAAAAGCTGTTGGATAGAAATTTTGAGATGCATTAACGGTTACAGTTGTATAGTTGGGGACTCTTTGAAGCATCACTCTTTGTGTTCCTGCGGTGGTACCAAGATTGGAATCATCAGTTGCATTATCACCATAGAATTTTGTTTTGGATTTGGTGAAGTTAACAGTATTGGAGGAAACCGATGAAACCCTAAGTGTTTCGTAATTTCCTACATTTACATATGCACTAGTTGCTCCTTGAAGATTGATAAGCAAAACTTCATCTCCTACTGTTAAACAACCTGCAGATGGGGTAGTGGAAAGGGTTGCTGCGGTTGAGGTTAGGGAACTTACTGAATAATTTACAGCATCTCCGCCGTCAGCACAGGAGCGGGCACTAATTAAGCTTGTGGCGTTTATACTAGTGTTTCCTGATACAGTAATGGCGCCATCTGCTCCTGTTCCTGTATCAACTGATGGGGCAAGTTCAATATCAGTTAGTCTGGTTTGGGTTCTAACTTTTCCTGATGCTGAAGCATTATCAAATTCATTCTGAAGTGACTGCTTCATTGTTACTGATTTATCTGTTATTTTTTCCCACAGGCTTGTAATAGTATTTTTGACCCAACCGGTGAGACTTATATCATTTGTGTTTTGATTGTGGGCTACTTCAACATAACCAAGATTGGCAATGTTTGCTGCAGTTGTTGCGTATTTAGTCATATCCATTGCAATCCTATGGAAAGCACTATCTCCAGTTCGAAGATAAAGATGGTCAACATCTGTGTCGTAATAAATAGTTCCTTCTGCAGTATTTGTAGTTGAGGCCATACCTGCTAGAGTGATTGCTCCATCGTTGTGAACTGTAAATTTAGATACACCCGAAGCGGAAGCTGTAAATATATCCCCACCTTTTTGTTGATTAACCATTAGAGCTGCTTGACCAACATTTGCGGTGTTATCTACCAACCAGCTACTAGCCCCTAATGTGTTTGATGTTGTTGTTGGTGCAGAAGAGAAAACTATAGTTGCAGTTCCTGCTGAGTTGGCGATTATTCCACTATCAAGATATAAGTTTCCATCAAGTTCCAAATCACTACTAATTAGAAGATCGCTTCCATCTGTTATTCCTCCTGAATGTCCTGTGGTATTGGTTCCAAATCTATTGTATGCGGTTGCTGAAGAGTTGTTTACCTGTAGGTTTGAGGTAAAAAGACCTGTTGTGGCTGTCATAGTTCCCGAACAAGCAAGATTGCCGTTAGATCCATCTACTGTACAGCCAGTGTCGGTAGATCCACCACCGAACAGTATAGATGAAGCACCACTTCCAGTTGGCCCTAAGTTTATTGTAGTTGCTGCTCCTCCAACATTAAGAGATGTAGTTGTGGTATTGAAAAGTTCAGCTGTCGTAGCCCCAGAATTAAGATCTCCAGCAATTGTAATATTTGATCCATTGGCAGTTAAAGAGGTGATACCTCGAGAATTAATAACTACATTGCCTGTTGTTGCACTCCCTAGGGTAAGATTGGCCATATTTGTTGTTGAAAGATTTCCGTTTCCATTTATGTAGGTAGCAACATTGGCTGTCGTTCCTGCAATACTTGCAGTTGGTGTTCCTGAGGTAACTCCAGTGAATGCAAACTTGGCAGAAGCTGTTGCAATTCCTCCGATTAAGACATCAACGGTTTGGCTATTGGGGTATATTGTTCCTGTTGCATCATCTAGTGTCCAGGTTCCACCTCCTCCTGCTCCATTGTCAACCCAACTTAACTGTCCTGCAGCATCACTAGAAAGAACATATCCTGAAGAAACTGCATCAGCATCAGGCCATGTGTAGGTTATCCCATGCAGCTGAGTTGTCCCTATGTTTACTAAGTTTCCAGAAGCATCGATTCTTTGTGTCCCTGCAGTTGCACCAGTGTAAATTCCGTTAACTGCATTAACTGTTCCAGGGGCTCTAAAGTCTGAAGGAATTGAAAGAGTAATATCTCCTGTTCCTGCACTTGCTGTAATTTGATTTGCAGTTCCAGCCAAAGAACTTACGTAGTTCCCAGTTGTGTGAGTTCCAAGAACTATCTTTCCCCAAGATGGAGCAGCTCCAACACCTCCTGAGATTAGAGCATTTCCAACTGCAATATCAGCAAGTTGTGAGAGTGTGTTTGTACTGCTGGCATATATCAAATCTCCTGTTGTATATGAATTAAGGCCAGTTCCTCCTTGATCAGTTCCAAGTACTCCGGTTGAGGTCAATGTTTTGTTTGCATCGGTAAATACTCCTTTTGATGCAGTCAGCCCTGTATCTGTTATGGATCCTGCAGAGAATGGGGAAGAGGAGATTACATTTCCAGTTGTTGCACCTCCAAGTGTAATATCTTTCATATCAGTATTTGCCAAGTTTCCAGTGGAGGTTAAATATGTTCCTGAAATACTAGCAGTTGGTGTTCCTGATGTAACTCCAGTGAAGGCAAATTTGGCAGATGTTGTTGCATCTGATCCTATTAGAACATCCATACTGTTGTTCTTTGGAAATAGTGCTCCTTCTGCTGCAGTCCAGTAAATTGAAGAAGCAACAGCATCTGCAGGATCCACCCAAGCTAGGGTTGAAGATGCTCCTGTTCCTGTTGATTGAAGTACATAATTTGCAGTGGCACTCCCAGGCCAGGTGTATGTAACTCCGTTTATCTGAGTAGTACCAATATTGGTTAGATTACCTGATGCATCAATCCTTTGTGTTCCTGCTGTTGCACCAGTGTAAATTCCGTTAACTGCATTAACTGTTCCTGGTGCTCTAAAGTCAGATGGGACACTTAGGGTTATGTCTCCAGTTGATCCTGAAGCTGTAATTTGATTTGCTGTACCTGCTAAACTTGATACATAATTTCCAGTTGTATGAGTTCCAAGGGTAATTTGTCCCCAAGATGGAGCTGTCCCAATTCCTCCTGAAAGAAGTACATTTCCAACTGCTACATCACTAAGTTTGGCAAGGGAAGTGGTGGAGTCTGCATACAACAAATCTCCAACTGTATATGACGACTGTCCAGTTCCTCCATATGCTGCTCCAATAGCTGTTCCATTCCAGGTTCCACTTGTTATTGGACTTCCAAAATCAACTCCTCCAGTTGTTGCTCCTCCAATTGTTAAGTGGTTCATGTTTGTTGTGGCTAGTGTTCCATTACCTGTGAGATATGTGGCTACATCAGATGTAGAACCTGAAATACTTGCTGTTGGTGTTCCTGAAGAAACCCCAGTGAATGCAAACTTGGCAGATGAGGTTGCATCTGATCCTATTAAAACGTCTATAGTGTTATTTTTAGGGAAGAGGACTCCATTTACCGTGCTTTGATCCCAAAATACTGAAGATGCCGTAAGGGCAGAGGTCCAAGAAAGTCCTCCCGTGCTATTTGTTGAAAGAACTTGGCCATTGGTTCCATCTAAGGCTGGCCAGGTATATGTAATTCCGTTTAATTGGGTTGTTCCAATGTTTACTAAATTTCCAGATGCATCAATTCTTTGTGTTCCTGCAGTTGCACCAGTATACAAACCATTGACTGCATTAACTGTTCCAGGAGCACGAAAATCAGAAGGAATTGAAAGTGTTATATCCCCAGTTGATCCTGAAGCTGTAATCTGATTAGCTGTACCCGCAAGGGAACTTACATAGTTTCCAGAGGTATGTGTACCTAATGTTACTTTTCCATATGATGGTGCTGCTCCAATTCCACCGGAAAGAAGAACATTTCCTGTAGCTACATCAGCAAGTTTGGCAAGGGAAGTAGTGGTATCTGCATAAAGCATGTCTCCGATTGTGTACGAAGAAAATCCCGTTCCGCCTTGATCTACTCCAATCGAACCTGTAGAAGTAAGTTGTTTTGATCCGTCTGTAAATACAACTTTATTGGCAGTAAGGCCACTGTCTATTAAGTTTCCTATAGTCAAGGTGTTAGTTGTTGATGCGCCTCGTGTAGTTACAGAATCTAAGGTATCAGCTTCAGTTGCGGTTAGATTTAGAGTTCCACCTAATGAAACCGCTCCGCCTCCTGACAATATTCCTCCTGCATTTATTGTTATGGCAGAATTTGCCAGTTCGGAATTGGCTACACAACCTGAACATGTAAGGTCGGTTGCTGAAATTGTTCCTGTTCCACTTGTAGAAAGACTTGCTCCAGTTCCTACCACCATTGTGGCTGTAGTATTAGTTCCTGAAAGAAGTCCTGAGAAGGGGACAGTTGCTGCGGTTCCAACGGAAACCCAAGCTGAACCATTCCAGAAATATATGATGTTTTCTGTGGAGTTATAGACCATGGATCCTGTTCCAACATTTGTGGGATTGGTTACAAAATTGCCTAGCTTTAATTGACCATCAAATTGAGCGTTTCCATTTGAAACTAAAAGAGCCATGCCTGTTCCAAAAGCGTTGTATCTATTAAGAACTAAAGTTGAATAGCTGGTGTTGGGTGTTACATCTCGCTCGTCTAATGTCATAGTAACTGCATTGTTTAATGCTGTGCCTGTTTTGGTAACAGAGGCAAAGTCTCCTGGATTTTGATTTATGACAAAGTTACCTGAGTTTTGAGAATAGCCTGTTATGTTTTGTAATGCTCCAGTTGAACTTATTCTTGATGTGCCTCCTGTTTGGATTGAGCCTCCAGCATTGATATTTCCAGTTGCCATGGTATTACCCAATGCATCAACTGAAAAACGAGTGATTGGTTTTGATCCATTTTGTAATCTTATGAGATCATAGCCAGTTGCATTATTTGCCACTATTCCGTAATAAAGAGAACCACTGTTTAGGTTAGGGGCTTGGGCATTAAGAAAGTTACCTTTCGACCCCTCAAAAAGAAAATGGGCAATACCTTTGCCGTCTGGGTTAATCTCGATGTTTCCATTCGTGCCATCAACCGTTTTTAACGTAAGAGCTTGCCCTTGAACTAAAAGATTTCCTGCCTTTGCATTTATGGCAGGGGATTCACTGGCTAAATTAAGTGAACCATTTTCATCAATCACTGGAACGGTTAGTGCGTTTGCTCCAACTTTTGGATCTGCTGGCAAGTAACCTCCAAGATTTGCCGCAATATTTGCGGTAGAAACTGGAATTCTGGCATTTGCTGTTGCGGAAGCTATCTCTGGTTCTACAAATAGCTTTTGATTCTCAAAAAAGAGGTTGCTTGGAACTCTATCTAAAGATATCAAAGCAGATCCTGTATCATCAGTTGTTATTGTTTGAGGTTCACTTGTGTATAGAGCTGTTCCTCCGACTTCCGAATTATAGACTTTGAATGATAAGGTTTGAGAACCAACCTTTGGAGTTCCGTCTTCGTTTGACAATTTTAAATTTGCGTAAAGATTCCAGGAGCCATTTGACGCATTATCTGCGGAGATTGAACCTGACGGGGTTGAGTTGGGAAGTATGTTTTGATTATCTAAAGTAATCTTGGCTGTGGGGTTATTTTCAACCCCTGCTGCAAAGTTTCTTATGAACTCAATTGGGGATCCAAGCTTCCAAGAAAGAAGAAAAATAAGAACAATAAGACCCAATGTTGTGCCCGTTAGTAACCAAGTTCTAGCCGAAATTCTGCCTTTGGGTTTTGAGATTGAATTAGTAAATGTTTGTGGCATGGGGTTGGTTTCAATGTGGCCCTTCTCTTCCGCCCAGCCAAAGAATTTATTTAAAGAAGCTACTTTTCTTTTGGCTGTAGCAGGAGATGCGATTCTAGCCATCTCTTCTTGATACTTTTGAATTATTTGGGGAGATATTGTGGGTAGAGTAGACATAGAATTTAGTATTTAGAATTTAGAATTTCATGGTTAGTCTCTAACCATGTCAAGAACTGTTTGATATCACTTAGGTAGTTTTTGATTGTGCTAGAAGAAACCTTTTCGGCCTCAAGAAAAGCTCTGAAGTCGTTGACGACTGGATCCATATTTGGTTTTTCTTTAGCTCCAATTCCTACGTTTTCAATGCCACTCATAAAGTCAAGATCAATTATTTGTGTTGCAGTTAAGAAGCGTGAGAGATGCCTAAGGGTAGAGAGCCTGCGATTAACAGTTTTAACAGGAACTGAATTTTCAGTCATGTAGTTTTTGTAACTTTTTGCCAGATCAAAAGTTAAAAACGGAACGACCTCACTCAATGATTCAACGTAAGAGCCAAATGATCTGATCTTAAGAATTGCCCAACCAATGAAGTGGCTTAAATCGCTTCTGTAGTTCTTGTGGGATTTAGGTGAAATACCAAGAGATTCAAGATATTTTACGAATTCGTTTTTGATGGAGTCTAATTGTTTTTCGGGCATTTTATTTCAAGGCTAAATTATACTGATTATACTTATTAGACTATTATTAAAAGATTTTAGGAACCTGTCAAGAGGCTAAACGGCCAATAATCTAATAAGCAAATAATCAAATAAACAAATAAATTTCACGGTGTATGTAGTATAATTACCGCATAATATTTACGCATATATCTAATGGCTTAGTGGATAATATGATAACTTATAACTTAAATTTTAACGTATTTTGCCTGTATTTTTTGTGCCTAAATATTATTTGCGGGAAAGTGCGGAGATATATATGATTTTAGTAGCACTGCGGAAATCGATATTGTGTTATGCCTAATATCGTATATCATAATATATCAAATTGTATAACCTGCTTTATTTTTATACTTTTATGTGTGGAGATTATTATTGTTTTTATCGAGTACATTATAAGATTGCAATTGGCAGATTAGACTACTGAGCGCTAGGAAATATTATTGGTGATTTGTTCCGAAAAATTGGGGATTATTTTTTTGTGTAGCTTACTGTTGCAATTTTACCCTTTTCGGATAAAATTTGTTTATGACGCAAGACGATGCATATATGGCTAGTAAGTATGATCATATCAAAGTAGAGAAAAAGTGGCAAGAGGAGTGGAAAAGTAAGAATTTGTACGTTGCGGATATCAAGGGAAACGGTAAACATTTCTATAATCTCTGGATGTTTCCATACCCTTCAGCCGAAGGACTTCATGCAGGACACGCATTTGCATCGACTGGTTCTGACATATTTGGTCGTTTTATGAGGATGAGAGGAATGGAAGTCTTTCAGCCTATTGGCTATGACTCATTTGGAATCCACTCTGAAAACTACGCAATTAAGATCAATGAGAATCCTCATGAGGTAGTTAAAAGAACTACAAAACATTATGAAGAACAAATGAGAAGTTTGGGTCATGGTTATGACTGGACAAGGACGGTAACTACTTCAGATCCTGATTACTACAAATGGACACAATGGCTGTTTATTAAGATGTTTGAAAATGGTTTGGCTTACAAAAAGAAAGCCACTGTTAACTTTTGTCCTTCCTGCAAGACCGTGTTGGCTGACGAACAGGTAATGAGTCCCAAAGCAGCGGGGAAGGAAGCTAGGAGTGCTCAAGGTGAATCGATTGCGGGTGACGAGTTACGGGTATGTGAGAGATGTGGAACTGTTGTAGAAAAGAAAGATCTTGACCAGTGGTTTTTTAAAATCACTAAATATGCTGACAAGCTTTTATCAGGATTAGATAAGATTGACTGGAGCGAAAGAGTAGTTATTGCCCAAAGGAATTGGATAGGACGTTCCAATGGCATGCTTATTGATTTCAAAAAAGAGGACGGAAGTAAGTTATCAGTCTTTACTACACGACCAGATACACTAAATGCTATCACTTTTATAGCGATAGCTGATGAGAAGCTGTATAACCAGGCAAGCAAAGAAAAAGTGGGCAAGTTTACGGGGGAATATGCAATTGATCCACTAAGTGGTAAGAAGCTTCCAATTTGGAAAACTAATTATGTTGCTCCAGGGTATGGTACTGGTGTTGTCATGGGAGTACCTGCACACGATGAACGTGATAGGGAGTTTGCCAAAAAGTATAAGTTAGATATAGTTCAGAAAGACCCTGATGAAAAACTTTGGGCTACAATCCAAAAAGAAAAGTGGGGTAAAAAGGAAACCAATTATCACCTTAGAGATTGGCTTGTAAGCCGTCAGAGATATTGGGGTGCGCCAATTCCAATGATTAATTGCCCCAAATGTGGTTGGGTGAGCGTACCTGAAAAGGATTTACCAGTACTGCTTCCCACAATAACTGATTTTAAACCCGAAGGAACAGGGAAAGGGCCTCTTGCCAATCACAAAGAGTTTTACAGTGTAAGCTGTCCGCATTGTGGATCTGAAGCAGCCAGGGAAACTGATGTGATGGATACTTTTGTTGATTCTTCTTGGTATTTTTTAAGATATCCAACTGTTGGAAGTAAAAGTGCTAGTACGATACCTTTTGATAAGGAAATTACAAAGAAATGGTTGCCTGTTGACCTTTATTTTGGGGGAGCTGAACATTCAGTTTTACATCTTATGTATGCCCGTTTTGTAACGATGGTACTAAACGATATTGGAGTTTTAGACTTTGATGAGCCTTTTCCTAGATTCTTTGCTCATGGTCTTATGATTAAAGATGGTGCCAAGATGAGTAAAAGCAGGGGAAATGTGGTCAATCCAGATGATTATATTAAAAAATTTGGGGCTGACGCACTACGTCTTTATCTTGCTTTTATGGGACCCATGGATGCTTCTCCTGATTTTAGAGATTCTGGAATTGAAGGAGCGAGTAGATTTTTGGGGAGAGTCTGGAGGCTATTTACTGAGCCTAAAGCTTTAAAGGAAAGTAAAAATACTGATGAAGAAGTAGTGTCTAGATTACATCAAACCATTCAGAAAGTAACCGATGATATTGAAAAGTATAAATTCAATACTTCAATAGCCTCAATTATGGAGCTGGTAAATGTAATTCAGGCTCGAGGAGCGGACAAAGAAACCCTTAAGAACCTCGCCCTTCTTTTAGCTCCATTTGCGCCTCATATGATGGAAGATGTGTGGGTTACGTACTTACATATGCCTTTTAGTATTCACAAGGCTCCTTGGCCCTTATATGAAGCCAAGCACATTAAGCAAAATGAGGTAACGGTAGTGATTCAGATAAATGGAAAAGTACGGGGACAATTAACAGTGAACATTGAACGGTCAACAGATAAGAAAGAAGTTGAGAAGTTGGCAAAGAAAGATGAAAAAATCGTTAAATGGTTGAACGGACAAATAGTTAAGAAAACAATCTTCGTCTCTGGAAAATTAATCAACTTCGTTATATAACTAGTTAATGGATGGTTTCAATTATCAAGAACTGTTGTCAAAATTTCGTTATCCTTTATTAATTTTTTTAATTGGTATGGTTTTGGTTTTGGGGGGAATTTTCTTTTTTAAGTCGGGTCTTTCTTTTGGTGGGACAAAAGTTGAAGTGTTAACAGATGGGGTAGAGGAAAACAATAATTCAAAAAGTATAACTGCTGAAATTTCTGGAGAAGTAGTAAACCCTGGTGTTTATAAACTTTCAAGTAATGGTAGGGTTGATGATTTATTGATTGCTGCGGGTGGTTTTTCGCAAAAAGCGGACAGAGTTTGGACGGATAAATACTTAAATAGGGCAGCTAAAGTAATTGATGGACAAAAGGTATTTATACCATCGGTAGACAAGCAGTCCGATGTTTTAAGTGCTAAAAATGTGGGAGGAGATCAAAGTATATCAACCAATTTTTCATCCGATAGTATGGGTCTAATTAACATAAATTCTGCTAGCCTTGGGGAATTAGACAGCTTACCTGGAATTGGCCAAGTTTACGGCCAAAGTATCATTGAACACAGACCTTACTCAGATGTGTCAGAATTGTTGTCAAAAGGGGTTTTGAAAAAATCTGTTTATGAAAAGATTAAAAACGAAATTTCCATATATTAACTATTTTGATCAAAAATTTAGTAATTATTTCTCTTCTAATTTTAGTAATTTTCATCCGTTATATAACAGCTAGACCCATCTATAAAGACGGCGATAGGGTAAGAATTACAACTTCTGTTTTATCCGATCCAATTAAATATTCGACCAGTGTTTATATAAAAGTTAGGGACTTAAAAGTTTATTTACCAAAAGACACAGATATTTCTTATGGTGACAAAATTATTGTGGAGGGGGTAGTTAATGACGACCCCAACAGTGGAGTTAAAAAACTAACTAACACAAAGCTTAAAAAGGTGGAGAAAGAAAAAACCGTTTTGTCTTCTTTTAGAAACTCAATAATTTCTTTTTATCAACGAGTTTTGCCGGAGCCCTCGGGGGGACTAATGAGCGGAATAATAATTGGAGCAAAAGGAGCACTATCAACTGAATTTTATGATTTAACTAAAAAAGTAGGAGTTGCCCATGTTGTCGTTGCATCGGGGACAAATATTTCTTTTGTAGTTTCTTTCTTAATGGGAACATTAACATTGGTACTTTCTAGAAGAAAAGCGATATTGTTTGTTATAGTTGGTATTGTTTTGTATCTATTTATATCAGGGTTTGATGCTCCACTAATAAGAGCGGCTATCATGGCTTCACTTCTTTTTGTGGCTCAGAGAAGTGGAAGACTTTCTTCTTCTTGGAGGATTTTGGTTTTGACTGCCTCGGCTATGCTTATTTATAACCCTGAGTGGACAAACGACATTGGTTTTATCCTTTCTTTTGTTTCAACTGCAAGTATTATGCTTTTTGAGAAAAGAATTAGAGTTTTTTTAAAAAAGGTGCCAGAAATCTTAAGAGAAGGGCTTTCTACCTCTTTTGCTGCTCAAATTGGGGTTTCTCCTATCATTTTTGTTACTTTTGGTCAGTTTAATATATTTTCCCCTTTGGTTAATGCACTTGTTCTGTGGACCATTCCGTATATTATGGTTTTGGGTGTGGTTGGAGGAATGATGGGACTTATTTTCCCAATAATTGGAAAAATGGTTCTTTGGATGGCTTATCCTTTATTATGGTGGTTCGTACATATCGTTACATTATTCAACTTTTAGTTTTGGTAATTGCGGGGGTTGTTATTGCAATAACCCAACTACCTGATGACAATCTTCATATTATTGCTTGTAATGTTGGACAAGGGGACGCAATTTTAGTTACTTATAAAAATATTCAGATTTTGACTGATGGAGGACCAGACTCATCTGTCTTAGATTGTCTTGGAAAATATATTCCTTTTTGGGATAGAGACATAGAACTGGTTATTCTATCCCATCCCGATGCAGATCATCTGACAGGCTTAGTCGATGTAATAAAAAGATATAATGTTGACAGTATTCTTAAAAATCCAACGGAAGTTAGCACTGAAATACAACGACTGCTAGAGAATGCGGTGGGGGGTCGGGGGGTAAGGGTCATTGAGCCTGATATAAATATGTCTTTTAGGTTAGATTTGATATATTTAGATATAGTCTCTGAATATGATTTCACAAATGCGGATACGAATTACAATTCTATTGTTTATAAATTGAAATTTAAAGCTTTCTCAGGCTTGTTTATGGGAGACATTCCTCCTGAAGTAAGTGACAAACTTGCAGAACAGATGGAAACAGTTAACTATATCAAAGTACCTCACCATGGAAGTCGCAATGGAATGACCAAAAATCTCCTCAAGGTTCTTGTGCCTAAAGTTGCGGTAATCTCAGTAAGTGCTAAAAACCCATGGGGGTTTCCTTCAAATGAAATTCTCCAAATGTTAAAAGACTATAATAATGTTGAAGTTTTGCGGACTGATCTTATGGGGGATGTTGAGGTGATTAGTGATGGGGAGAGGATTTGGTGGAAAAATTAACGTTTACTTTTTATTTTATTTAATTCCTTAACAAAATCTTCATATCTCTTAAAATCACCAAGGTTTTCAAGCGACTCTTTTTCTTCAGGATCCAGATTAAACTTAGTATTCCCAAAACCTTGAGCAATGGTTTCCATACGGGTGTCTTTTTTTAAAATGCCTTTTTTAAATCTTTCACTTATTATTCCCACTTCATGGATGACATCGATATCTTTTTGGGGCATATTACTATTATGGTTTGCGTTCGACCATGGAGCCGAATAATTGAGTTGTTACAGAAGTCTTGGGGAAGACCTTAATTGAATCTATATGGTTATCTCCTCTCATTCTAGCCATATGAATGTTGTAATGGTCGCCACAATCAAAAACTTCGAATGTGGGAGGTTTATTGCTAAGTTGACTAATTTCTGAGGGTGCAGTCTCACTAACTGGATTGACTAATTGAGCGTGACGATAGGGGGGATCTATGTCAATTGGTTGTGTAGAGATTTCTACCATAGCAGGCAAGTTTAACTGTATTTTTTAAAAAAATAAATAGGAATGTATCATTTTTTGCTTAAAGATATTAAAATGATCGTATGATTAAAGATAAACTTGAAAAAATATTGGGATTTGAGATTGAAGCTACTGAGAATCCAATTTTTGGAGATTATTCTTCGAATATTGCCATGAATCAAAAATCTCCACGAGAATTTGCTGAAAAAGAAGTTGAAAAACTTAAGACAAATAATGAACTAGGGGAGCTTGTAGATAAAATCGAAATTGCAGGACCTGGATTTATTAACTTTTGGCTTAAAAAAGATATATTACTTAGTAATTTGATGCAGATTGATAGTGAGAAAGAAAATTACGGGAAATCAGATATTCTTAAGGGTCAAAAAATAATGTTTGAGTTTGCTCACCCTAATACCCACAAAGCTTTCCATATTGGACATTTAAGAAATATTACAATAGGGGAAACATTGTCGAGATTTTATGAAGCAGTTGGAGCGAAAGTAATCCGTGCCAATTATCAGGGGGACGTGGGGCTCCATATTGCAAAAGCGTTGTATGGGATTAAAAGGCTTGGTTTTAACGACCCTAAAGATATTAAACTAAGAGCTGAGTATCTTGGCAAGGTTTATGCCTCAGGCGCTACTGCTTATGAAGTGGACGAAAAGGCCAAAGAAGAAATTCATGCAATAAATGGAAAACTCTATGACAAATCTGACTCTGAAATTAACAAAATTTATCAAGAAACCAGGCATTGGTCCTTAGATTATTTTGATCAAATATATAAAAGAGTATATACAAAGTTCGACAGACTCTATTTTGAGAGCGAAGTATACGAAAGTGGTAAACAAATAGCCGAAGAAGCTCTTTCAAAAGGGATCTTAAAGAAAAGCGATGGTGCAGTAATTTTCCCTGGGTCGGAATATGACCTTCATGACAGAGTTTTTATATCCAGTAAGGGTGTACCTACGTATGAGGCAAAAGACTTAGGTTTGGCCAAACTTCAATTTTTGGAATACGATTCGGATAAAATAATTCATACAGTTGGACCTGAACAAAGTGCTTATTTCCAGGTAATTTTTAAAGCTCTTGAGTTTATTGAACCCGAAACCAAAGGACGCGAAATACATATTCCGTACGGATGGGTAAGACTAAAAGAAGGGAAAATGAGCAGTAGGACTGGAAATGTTGTTTTGGGAGAGCAAATACTTGATGACGCAAAGGAAGCTATTAAAAAAACATATAAAACCAAAGAAAATGTGGCAGAAATGATAGCCGTGGGAGCAGTTAAATATTCATTTTTAAAGACGGGTTTGAACCAGGATATCGCTTTTGATCTTAAAGAATCAATTTCTTTGGAAGGCAATAGTGGGCCATATCTCCAATATACCGTTGCTCGTACTAATTCAGTTGTTTCAAAAGCAAAAGAAGGGGGAGATATTAAACCAGATATTAAAACTGATTTAAACAATGAAGAGCTTACAATTTTAAGGAGTTTGATCCGATTTCCTGAGATAATTGAGACTGCAGCAAAAAGTTACTCACCTAATTTGCTATGTAATTATCTGTATGATTTAGCTTCTAAATACAATACTTTTTATGCCAAATATAGAATACTGGCACCTAGCGAGGAATCGAGCGACAATAAACATAAGATAATAGATTCGGAAAATGAAAGTTTCAGACTGATGTTAACTAAAGCTACGGGGCAGGTGCTTAAAAATGGCCTAAAACTATTGGGAATTCAAACACCCGAACGTATGTAGTTATTTTTTAGAATTAATAGTTTCTTTTATAATTTCTGTGATTTCAGTAATAGGTTTATCTGAGTTTACAAGTTGTTCTTGAAGCTTTCTTTCAATATACCCAGCGTCAATATTTTTTGTCATATCGTCAAGTTCTACATCTGTCTCACAATCTTTCTTAATTTCTTCACGAATTTCTTTAAGTAGTTTTAAAACCTTAGTAATTTCACGCTCAGCTATTAAATTTACCTGTAGTTGAAGATCTTGTCTTAAACTATTCATTTGATTTTCCCTGTTTTGACTAATAAGAACAATAATAGATAAAACAATCGCTTCAAGTGAGACAGTCATTGTTAAAAATATATAAGGATATGGATCAAACACACCGATCCATTTAACGTGGCCGTTGTTAATATAAATCCAAACAACAAAGAATATAATATTAACAACTAAAAATGTTAGGGTCCCGAATTGGGAAGTAAAAATATCTGCTAATTTAATAGAAAAAGGTCTTTTCTTTGCTGCTTGAGCCTCAAAACTTTTGATTAAATAAAAACTTCTTTTGTCGCGTACTTCTGCCATATATTAATAATTTATTATATACTAATCGCATGGATTACAAGCTTCAAAAACTTTCATCTGGTCTTAGATTTCTTACGGTTCCTATGCCTTCACTTGAATCTGCAACTGTTGCTGTTTGGGTAAAAACTGGTTCTCGGTATGAAGAAAAAGGTACAAATGGTCTTTCTCATTTCTTGGAACACGTGGTTTTTAAGGGAAGTAAAAAAAGACCCTCAGCTCATGCTATTTCTGAAGTGGTAGATTCAATTGGGGGAGAGTTTAATGCAGGAACGAGCAAAGATTGGACTAACTTCTACATAAAAACTAGAGTTGGGAATATCGATCTCGCAATGGATGTCTTAAGCGATATGGTACTAAACCCACTTTTAAAGGAAGAAGAAATAGAAAGAGAGAAGGGAACAATAATTCAGGAGATTGCCATGTATGAAGACACCCCCATGATGCACATTGGGGACATTTTTGAAAGTGTTGCTTTTGACGGTAATCCACTTGGTTGGGATACGGTGGGGAGTGCAAAAACAGTTAAAAATATCCATAGAAATGACTTTGTCCGATATAGAGATATACATTATTACTCAGAAAATATGCTGGTAACTGTTGTGGGTGGGGTGACTGATAATAATTCAAAAAAACTAGTAGAAAAGTATTTCGGGGAATTTAATTCCAATGGAGTCGAATCCACCTTCAATGAATTTTCGGTGAGGCAAGCAAAACCTCAGGTGAAACTGCAAACAAAAGATGCTGAACAGGCACATTTGATACTGGGATTTATGTCAGAGGGAAGAAATTATGAAGGTAGATTTGCCCAAAGCCTTCTTTCTACTATCTTGGGCGGGGGAATGAGTTCCAGGATGTTTATTGAAGTAAGGGAAAGGCGCGGACTTGCTTACGCTATCAGAACTGGAATGGATAGATATCAGGAAGTGGGCTATTTATCTACTTATGCGGGGGTAAATGTTGAAAAAGCCGATGAAGCTGTAAAAGTTATGCTGGAGCAGTACTATGGAATTAAAAATTTAAAATTAAAAATTAAAAATTCGGAACTCCTCAAGGCCAAGGAGTTCTTGAAGGGACGTTTAGCCTTGGCTTTGGAGGATACAAAGGATGTAACTTCCTTTTTTGCTGATCAGGCTTTGTTTGCCAATGAAATACTAACACCCGAGGAGGTATATAAAAAGATTGATAAAGTAGGCCTCGATAGTGTTCTATTTGAGGCTGCAAAGCTTTTTGTACCTGAAAGACTTAATCTAGCCATAATTGGTCCTTTCAAGAGTGGGGAAAAATTTGTACAATTGCTCAAATGAAAGGCTTGGAATTTCCACTAATTGGCACTAAAGTCGCAGGTTTAACTAAAAAATTTGATCTTAATTCTCCAGAAGGCCGTGCCGCCTATTTTGAAGCCAAAGCAGGTACGGAAATTGAAAAGATTAGAAAATACTTAGATAAAAACACCTTTGTTGCTTATTTAATAGGTAAGAAAAATTCAGGTAAAGGGACTTATTCTCAGATATTTACGGAAATATTTGGTGCTGACAAAATAGCCTTGGTTTCTATAGGAGATGTAGTTAGAAATACAAGTGATGACTGGGAAAATTTTAAGAAATCTGATAAATTTGAAAGACTTAAAAGACTATACAGAGGTTATATTTCCTTTGATGACGCGTGTGACGCGTTAACCGGGAGAACACAGTCAAAGTTGCTTCCGACAGAGTTTGTTTTGGCACTTTTGAAACTTACAATTGAAGATCTTAAGGGTAAAACTCTATTTATTGATGGACTTCCTCGTGAGCTTGATCAAGTTTCCTATTCACTCTACTTCAGGGATCTTATTGGTTACAGAGAAGATCCTGATATGTTTATATTAATTGATATTCCCGAGTCAGTAATTGATGAAAGAATAAAATACCGTGTGGTTTGCCCAAACTGTAAAAATACAAGAAATATCAAGCTTCTTATAACCAGTAAGTATGAATATGACAAGAAAACCAAAAAATTCTATCTGCTTTGCGACAGCCCCAGGTGTACAGGGGGATTCAGGATGGAGCCTAAAGAAGGGGATAGTTTAGGAATTGGACCGATCAGAGATAGGCTGGATAAAGATGAAGAGATTTTAAGAAAAGCCTTCGCTCTGCATGGCATTCCAAAGGTTCTTCTTAGAAACCATGTAGCAGAAGCTGAATCAGATACTTACTTTGATGATTATGAAATTACTCCTGAATATTCATTTAAACTAAATGGAGAAAAAATTGAGGTTGTTGAGAAACCTTGGAGTGTAAAAGATGATAATGGGATTTCCTCGGTAAGTTTACTCTCAGCCCCAGTTGTAGTCTCCATGCTCAAACAGATTGCTGAAATTCTTCCCTAGTTTTAAAATAGTAAAAATATGATTTCAAGTGAGGAATGGAAGATTGTTTATTATGAAAGCACCAATGGAGACATTCCTGTTCATAATTTTATTGAGAGTTTGAATGCTAGGGCTAAATCTAAAATCTCCAATACCTTTGATTTATTGTCTGAGTATGGAATCAGATTAGGATTGCCTCATGTTAAGAAATTGGTAGGTACAGATATTTGGGAATTGAGAATATTGGGAGGTGATAACATCAGAATTTTCTATATTGCGATTTCTGGCAAGGTTTTTTTACTTCTTCACGGGTTTATTAAAAAGAGTCAAAAAACACCAAACAAAGAGATGAAAGTTGCCTTGATGAGGCTAAATGAATACAAGAGTAGAAAACATTGACATATCACAATTTTGTGATATTATGATTGTAATATGGATTGGAAAACACACAAAAAACAACTATTAAAGGATCCTGAAGTAAGACAGGCTCTCAAAGAAAGCGAACTTGAGTTTCAGATTGCAAAATCTATAATTGAAGCGAGGATAAAAAGGGGAATGACCCAAAAAGAGCTAGCCAGAAGACTAAAAACTAAACAATCTGTGATCTCTAGACTAGAAACAGTTAAGACAATCCCCACTCTCTCATTTCTTAAGAGAGTGGCAGAGACTTTGGGTATTTCACTTAAAGTAGAATTGGGTGTTTAGTCGGAGAGGAGGGAATTGAACCCTCTACTTCCGCGTCCCGAACGCGGCGGTCTACCGATGACCTACTCTCCGAATAGCTTCAATTATATATCATTCGTATTGAGATTTTATGACACTTGTAGTATAAAGTCGCAATATGGCTGAAATTGACAATCAAATTTTTTATGCAAAAAGAGATCCCATTGAGGCTAGATTGATAGATGGATTACCAGAAGACGGAGTGAGAAATTTTCTGAATGAAACCGATCGCAACAAATTGAACCAAATGGCAATCGATTTTGGTCTGATGAGACCAAATGAGGAAGTGGTGACATCTGAATTCTCGGAATTTATTAGTGAAAAAGGAAGATTATTGTCCTTAAAAGAGTACAAATACTATTTGACAATATACAGACTAACACTTGAAGGTCCAGTAAGTGCAAAAACTATTCATGAGAATGTTTGGGGGTTATCTTTTGATGAAGATCTTGGTGACAAAGAAAATATTTGGGTTGGCATCTCTAGAATAAGGGAAAAAATAGGCAAAGACGCAATTGTGACTGTACGAGGATCAGGTTATGTCTCGTTGGAGGCTCTTAGACGAAACAATATATCTTTGAGGGAATATAGAGAGAAATATTGTTAAAGTTTGTGCCCCCAGCAGGAATTGGACCTACATTCCCCGCTTAGGACGCGGATGCTCTATCCGTTGAGCTATGGGGGCGCGTCTACTTTGAAATTATACCACGAATGAAGCTAGTTACTTGATTGTCAGGGTGTAAAGATTGGCTGGGGTATTTTCTGCTCCTAAGTTGGTTAGAATAAGAAGTCTAGTGGTGTTATTAAATGGAAAAGCAAATGTATTGATGTATGAGCCTGAATAGACGGTTTCTCTGTTTGTTCCATCATAGTCCATGATTACAATCTGACCAGGTGAGGCCAAAAGTAGGTGACGGCTTGTTGACATCCACCTTAAAGCAGGAATTATATTTTCTTTTTCTGATAATTTCTCACCAATTACTACTGGCTGATCAGTGAGCTTGAAGTTTCTATCTTCTTTAATATCATAAACATACGTGCTCCCTGTCTGAATATTTCTTTCCTGTTTTTGAGTTGAGGCTCCTGGCAATTGTTTAATTAAGTTATCGGGGAGAGTACCCGAAGTACTTGCTGTATAAAGTATCATTTGATCATCGGGCGAGAAAACAAAACTACTAGTTCTTCTAGTTAAAACTTCATTTAAGATATTAGGTAAATTTTTTGTTAGACTGGTGTTTTTGGTTGTTTCTTCCTTTTTCCATTGGGTTAGAATTGTTTCCTTTTGACTGGTTACATTAACCATTTGATTTTGAGCTGTAAATGATCCAGAATCAAGTACAAATATACCGTTTGATGTAGTTAGCATAATCTGTCTACCATCGGGAGAAAAGGTATATGTTGTATTTATAAGATTGCCGTCTGTTATTCTTTTGGGATCATTGGAAAAACCTAATGGAAGAGAAAAAGTATCAAGTGTCCAAAGACCAATTTTATCTGTTGTAATACTTTCTCCAGGGAGAACTGAGTATGCAATTTTACCTCCATCTGGGGCCATTATTGGATTTGAGGCTCCCGAAAAGGTGGTTGGGGAGAGGGAAGGGACATTTCTAAATAATGAAACAGTAGCCTGAGTTACGATTTCTTTTTCAATAGTTAACCTTTTATACCAACTAAAATAACCATCACGTCTTACTTCGACGTCATATATCCCGGGTGAGAGGGAAATTGTTGCATTTGTGGCAGTCCTGAGATCTCCATTTATAAAAACGGACGCCCCATCGGGTTCAGATTTGATTACTAAAATTCCGTTAGGTTGAAAATCTAGAGTTTTGAGATTGAATCTGTAACCTCTGGCATAGAGAGCAAAAAAAACACCCACGATTCCCACTATTAATATACCAATAGCAAAAGCAATAACCCTGATTTTAGCCATAGCCATATTATATCAGATGATCTGATATAATCCGATTATGCTTCGAAAAAATATTGCTATTGATTTAGGAACTGCTAATACGTTAGTTTGGGTAGCGGGGGTAGGTCTTATTGTAAATGAACCTACGGTTGTTGCAATTTCTTCAGAAGATGGAAAAGTTGTGGCAGTTGGGGAGGAAGCAAAACAAATGTTAGGAAGAACTCCTGAAGCCCTGACCGCAAGCCGTCCAATGAGGGATGGGGTAATTGCTGACTATCAAGTAACCGAGGCCATGCTCAGGTATTTTATAGGCAAAGTCGTTGGAAGATTCCAGTTTTTTAAGCCTGAAGTGATGGTATGTGTGCCTGCTGGTTGTACTCAAGTGGAAAGGAGAGCAGCACTTGATGCTACCATGTCAGCAGGAGCAGGGCATGCCTATTTAATTGATGAACCCTTAGCTGCTGCAATTGGAGCAGGTATTCCAGTGTCAGCTCCTTCTGGGCACATGATAGTTGACGTTGGGGGTGGTTCAACCGAGGCTGCAGTTATTTCTTTGGGGGGGGTTGTTAATCATAAATCAGTGAGAGTAGCGGGGAATAAAATAGATGAAGCAATCCAAATATATCTTAAAAAGAAACATAATCTAATAGTTGGAGACACAACTGCAGAGGATATCAAACTTAAAATTGGTTCGGCAACACCTCTTGTTAAGGAAGAAAAACTTGAAATATCGGGGAGGGACTTGGTATTTGGTCTTCCTAGAAGTGTTGTTATTACAAGTACTGAGGTTACTGAAGCCATAAAGCCCGTTTTGATACAAATAATTGGGGGTGTTAAGGGAGTTTTAGAAGACACGCCACCCGAACTTGCAGCTGATATTATAGATAAAGGAATAGTTATGAGTGGAGGAACATCAACTTTAAGGAATTTTGATAAACTAATGACAGAGGAAACAGGAGTTCCTGCTCATGTGGCTGACGAGCCACTTTTGAGTGTAGTCAGGGGAACAGGTCTAGTTCTTGAGAACATTGAACTTTGGAAAAGAAGTATAACCAATAAGCGTTAGATCTAATTATAGGATATATCTGATTTGATAGAGTTCTAAAAGCTATAGGAGTTATATTTCGAAGTTATAAAAAGTTATAATATTGAAAGTAATAAAAATATTGGGGCTACTAATCATGCTAGAGAGAATTACTTATAGTACGAGATAAATATATACGAATAATTCTTGATAGAATGAGGATAAGTTTTTTCAGACGAAGCTGAAAAAAGAGTTAAAAAATTGCTCAATAGTGTGTATTTGATTATCTGAAGCACTCAAGAATTTTGCCTGTAGTAGATGAATATTTTGATTGAGAACTAATATACTATAAACACTTTGGCCTTTTAAATATAGGATGATGATAGATGCGGAAAATGTGAGGCTAATAGTATAAAAACTAAAAATTATAAGGTAAAAGTCAAAAGTTTATGAAAAATATTATGAAAAATATTAACCAAATGAGCCAAAATTACGTCAATATATTGGGAATTAACGTGCTTAGCACAACCACTTCCCATCTGCTAACAAGCGTAAGAGAAAAAGTTACCCATAGTAAGAGGTTTTATATACTTACACCCAATCCCGAGCTTGTTTTAGCTTCAACTAAGAATAATGATTTAAAAAATGCACTAAACTCTGCAACATATGCAGTTCCTGATGGAGTTGGTTTAAACTATGCTTCAAAATTTTTGTATGGAAAAAGTATTAATATTATTCCTGGAAGAAAATTATTTAAAGATTTGATTGAACTAGCCAATAAAAAGGCCTGGAAAGTATTTTTTCTGGGTGGACATGGGGCTGAGGCTAAAGGCGCAGCTGAAAAATTAAGAATTAACTACAAAAGCGTCAAAATAGAAACATTTGCAGGACCGATTGTAAATACTGCGGGTGTACCAGTGGGGGAAGAAGACAAAGAACTTCAAAAAGAGGCTATAGCTAGAATAAATAAGTTCTCACCCCAACTTCTTTTTGTAGCTTTTACTAATCCTAAGCAGGAGATTTGGATTCACAAGAATCTTAAAAGCCTTAATGTTGGGGGTGCAATGGCTGTAGGAGGCACTTTCCGCTATATTGCTGGGGCAAGTAAGCTCCCACCTAGCTGGATGGAGAGGGCGGGGCTTGAGTGGGTCTGGAGGCTTATTACAGAGCCTTACAGATTGGCAAGAATATTTAATGCCTTTCCTCTTTTTCCTTTAAGAGTGTTTTGGTTCAAGCTTACTGGACTCTGACCAAACTTCTGCAAACTCCTCTTTTGCTCTATAGATTCTTCCTTCAACAGCTCGATCTGAAATACCAAGGATTTTTCCAATCTTCTCATATGAGTAATCTTTCCAGTATCTAAACCAAAGAAGTTGTCTTTTTTCGTAGGGAAGAAGATTTAAACAGTTGTTAACTGAGGTTCTAAGTTCTTTTAAGGCCAAATTTTCTTCGGGGGATAAGTTATCTCGATCAATATATGTCAAACTATCAATAAGTGGAACAATTATGCCTGAGTTTTCATTGACTTGATCGTGATAATAGTCTGCGATTTTGTTTAGAGCGATTCTACAAAGCCAGGTAAAATATGTGCTTTTATGTTGAAATGTTTTATATCCTTTCCAACCTGCGACTATTGTTTCTTCAAATATTTCCTCAACAGTAACTTGATCTTTTCCTAAATGTTTTGCAATGAATTTAAAAAGAGGGGTGGAAATGGATCTGTAGAGGGCGTCGAAGTGTGGGTTTTTAGTCATACTAAAGACTAATTATATACCATGCAGGTGCCAAGAGTGGAATTGAAGGGGGATAAATGAGAGAATACTTTTCAAATGGAACAAGAGAAGATTAATATTTGGGGAAAGGTTGGATGTGAATTACCCGATGGTAGCCTTTGTTACGCCTGTTGTGTTTTATCACGAATAGAATTGGAAAACACTTATGTGTCTGTTATTAAACCTGAAAATTCTCCGTGTCCGAATTTATATAGTCGGGATAAAGAGAGTAATGATTACCAGGGGTGTAAACTTCAAAATAATGGAAAGCCAGGCAATTGTCTTGGATGGCATTGTAGTATGGCGGATTTAAATAAAAAGATGGATTTTATTGCACAAGGTTTGTCCTTGGGTTTGGTTACAGAAGCTAAGGCAATTACTTCTGCCCTAAAACTATTAAGAGAAAAAGGAGGGACTGTCAACATTGTTGGTGTAATCAAAAATGAAGTATTGGATAAATCTGTTTTGTTGACAAAAATAACAAATTCTAAAGATTTAATTGCTTGTGACCTAGATGAAACATGAGAAAATTAATAGTAAACAAAGTATCAACACCAGGTAAAATAATTCTTTCTGGTGAACATGCAGTTGTTTATGGTTATCCTGCAATTGCTACTGCTATTAATTTGCGTTTAACAGCCACGAGAGCAGGTAAAATTGAATCAGATATTCCAATTGGGGCGGGAATGGGGTCTTCCGCCGCTTTTGCTGTGGCAATATCTGCTTTTAAAGTGGGTGAACTTAATTTTGAAAAAATAAATAATCATGCGTATAAGTTGGAGAAAGATCTTCATGGCAATCCCAGTGGGGTGGATAATACAATTGTTACTTATGGTGGTTTTTTGTGGTACAGAAAAGAGACTGAGGATTTTAAGACTTTTAAACAAATTGAGTCAAAAGCAAAACTGCCAAAATTATTTTTACTCAATTCAGGTAAGCCACAAGAATCTACAAAAGAAATGGTTTCATTTGTAGCGGGATTATATAAAAGAAAGAAGAAGGCTACAGAAGAAATTTTTAGACAGATAGAAGGTGTAACCAAAGGTTTTTTAAGACTTTTATTAGATGATGATAATTTTGAGTTGGGGGAATTGATAAAAAACAATGAGAAGCTTTTGGAAAGATTGGGTGTGGTTTCGGATAATACTAAACAAATTATTAAGATAATCGAAAAAGAAGGAGGAAGTGCTAAAATCTCAGGAGCGGGGGGAATTAAAGATGGGTCTGGGATGGTAATTGTGTATCATAAAGATATAAAAAAGATTAGTTTGATAGCAAAAAAATATAATTTTGGTTTATCTCCTGTAAAATTGGGGGAGGAGGGATTAAGAATTGAAAAATAACATTACGGTTTCTGCCCCAGGCAAACTCATGCTTTTTGGAGAACACGCTGTTGTCTACGGTTTACCGTGCATAGTCACCGCGGTGGATCAAAGAATGTGGACAAATATTATTCGCACTCAGAAATTGACAATTAAGCTCGCGGCTCCCGAAGTCAAAATACCAAAGTTTGAAGCAGATATAAATATTCCATTGAAAAAAGTTCCCCAGGGAGCTAAGTTTGTGTTTGCGGCTGTCAAAAATTTTTACAAGGAATATAAGGTTAGTTCTGGTTTGGATATTAAAACCCGAAGCGATTTTTCAAGTAGCTTCGGATTTGGTAGCTCATCGGCTGTTACTGTTTGTGTAGTCAAAGGTTTGGCGGAAATCTTTGGAATAAAAATTAGCAATAAAGCACTTTTTGATATTTGTTATAAAACAATCCTTGATGTTCAAGGTGTGGGGAGTGGTTTTGACATTGCAGCGGCCATTTGGGGAGGAACATTGTATTTTGTTGGGGGTGGTAAAAAAATTGCACAGATATCAAAAGAGAATTTACCCTTAACTGTTGGTTATACAGGAGTTAAAGCGGATACGACCACTCTGGTAAAAAAAGTGGCAGAATTAAAGAAGATAAAACCAAAAGTAGTAAATTCTATATTTAATTTGATTGTTTTAATTGTTGAAGATGCCAAAAAACTATTAAAAAAGGCTAATTGTGAAGAGTTGGGTAGACTTGCAAATTTAAATCAAGGACTTTTAGAAGCATTGGGTATTAGTACTTTTGAGCTTTCAAATTTGATATATGCATCAAGAGGAGCTGGGGCTTTTGGGGCCAAATTATCTGGGGCTGGTGGAGGGGATTGTATGATTGCCTTTGCACCCCCAACTAAAACATCTAAAATCAAAAAAGCGATTGAGAAACATGGTGGTACATTTTTACCTGTCAAAACTGGAGCAGAGGGGGTTAGAGTTGAGAAAATAAATATTAAAAGATGAAAATAACAGTAAAAGCACCAGCAAATATTGCTTTTATAAAATATTGGGGTAAAAGAAATGAAAAGTTGAGATTGCCAGCCAATTCTTCTATTTCGATGAATTTATCAGGAGCATATACCACAACCTCTGTAGAATTTGATAGCAAGCTAAAATCAGATATCCTGATATTAAATAATAAAGAAGTTGTTGGTAGAGAAATGGAGAGGGTATCTAAACACCTAGATTTAATTAGAAGTATTGCAAAAAGTAAGAATTATGCTCAAGTAAAAAGTACAAACAATTTCCCAAAGGGGGCTGGAATAGCTTCATCTGCTTCTGGATTTGCTGCATTGACAGTTGCTGCGGCTAAAGCAGTTAACTTGAATCTCTCAGAAAAAAAACTTTCTATACTAGCACGTCTAGGATCGGGATCTGCTTGCCGCTCAATTCCTAACGGCTTTGTTGAATGGAAAATGGGAAATTCCAGCGAGAGTTCATACGCTCGATCACTTTTCGGATCAGAATATTGGAATATCTATGATTTGATTGCAGTAGTTGGTGAAAATAGTAAAAAAATTAGTTCTACCGAAGGTCATGCCGTAGCTGAAAGTAGTCCATTTTACAAAACAAGACTTTCTGGTATGAAAGATAAAGTTGCAGAAATTAAATCTGCATTGAAAAGGAAAGATTTTACAAAATTTGGTGAAATCACAGAAGCTGAGGCTATTAACATGCATACAGTTATGATGACCTCTGTTCCACCACTCTATTATTTATTACCAGGAACTTTGGATGTTATATCCCATGTTTTGGAGTTGAGGGAAAAGGGAATTGAATGTTACTTTACGATAGATGCTGGTCCTAATGTACATGTTATCTGTAAAGAGGAAAATAAACGTAAGATACAAAAAGTACTCTCGGATATTAAAAGTGTAAAGACAGTTTTAATAAACAGAGCTGCTTGTGGCGCGAGAGTTATATAACCATGAATAATATAGTTTTAGTTGATAAAAGGGATAGAGTAATTGGGTTAAAAGAAAAGTTTGAAGCTCACAAAATTCCAGTTCCTCTTCACCGTGCAATTTCAATAGTAATTTTTAACAAAGATAAAAGTCAGATACTTATAACAAAAAGAGCCAAAACCAAACCCACCTGGCCATCAGTTTGGTCTAACGCTGTTTGCACCCATCCATACCCAGACGAATCTTATCTAAAGGCTTCAAAAAGACGTCTTTATGAAGAGTTGGGATTTAAAACATCACTTAAGGAGGCATTCAGTTTTATCTATCAAGCAAAAATGGCTGATGGAATTTGGGGGGAAAATGAACTTGACCATACTTTTGTTGGTAAATATGAAGGAAGAGTGATTCCCAATCCTTCTGAGGTTGATGGATATGAATGGATTAAGACAAGTGATTTAAAGAAGGATATTGAAAAGAATCCTAAAAAATACACTCCATGGTTTAAAATCATTATGGAAAAGCTTGAAGTTTAGTATTTTCTTTCCAAAATAAAATCTATAAGTTCTATTAGTTGATTTCTGGCAGGCTCATCTTTCAGAAAATTTAACTTTGTGTCAAAAATTTCTTTTGCTTTTTGTTTCATTTCCTCTGCTAGTTCTTTTGCATATTTTATTCCTTTTGTGTTTGCAAGTGTTACCTTTCCTTCTTTTTTATCTTGTTCTAGATCAATTAGATCGTCAACCAGTTGGAAACAACGTCCAAGGTATAGTCCAAATTCAGTAATGGAATCTAATTGTGTTTTTGTAGAATTGGCAATCATTGCCCCCAATCTCATGGGTCCTGCAATAGAGTAATATGCACTTTTACTGTCAGCAATGAATAAGCATTCATCTTTTGTGATATTTTTCTTTCCCTTGTTTGTCCAAATTTGTTCCACTCCTTGGCCAAGAACTGTGCGCATTAGCATTGTGTAAAACTCCTCATTTATCTCTTTTGAGTTTTGATCATTAATTATTTTCCACATAATAACGTGTAGGCAATCTCCTGCATTTATGGCTAATTCATGGCCGTAGATTTTATGAAGAGTTGTTTTTTCTCGTCTTTTCTCTGAATTGTCCTCTATGTCATCATGAATCAATATCCATTCCTCTGAAAGCTGCATGGCTGCGGCAGTTTTGATTGCCTTTGTGACATCCGTCCCCATGGCTTGGGCAATAAGAAGAACAAGTGTGGGGCGTAGATATTTACCTTTTCTTTCTGGATACTCCTTGTTTATCTTCCAATATAAATCAACATCCTTCTTATATTTTGAAGGGATTCTAAATTGGGAAGGATAGATAGGATCTTTTAAGTATTTCTGAATCTCGGGCCAGACAAGTGTTTTGGTTTTCTCTAGGGTTTCTTGTACCATGAGATTTGTATTATAATACTTTCTACATGGCAGACGAAATAAATCTTCCTAGTGGCACCGTTTTCCCAAATCACATAGCCATGATTCTTGATGGAAATAGACGCTGGGCAAGAGCTCGTGGACTTGAACCCTGGAAAGGGCATTTTTATGGCTACAAAGCAGTTAATGCATTGGCTCATGCAACCAGAAAGCTTGGAATTCATACTTTTACTGTTTGGGCATTTTCAACTGAGAATTGGGAGCGTCCTAAAAACGAGATTGATGAGATTATGAATATATTTAGACGAGCTCTCAAAGAAACTGAGAAGGAATTCCACAAAGAGCATGTTGCTATGGTTCACTTGGGTCGCAAAGACAGACTCCCTGTTGATATTCAGGAGGAAGTTGCAAGGATTGAGGCTGAAACTGCCAAGTATGCCAATGAGCATATTTTTAATATGGCAATTGATTATGGTGGGAGGGATGAAATTGTCAGGGCTGTAAAGAAATTGGTCAAAGATAAAGTTCCAGTGAATGAGATTGACGAGAAAACATTTGAAAAATGTCTTGATACATATGGTCAACCATATCCTGACCCTGATTTGTTTATTAGAACCAGCGGGGAACAAAGAACTTCAGGGTTTCTTCCTTGGCAAATGAGCTACACCGAGTTCTATTTTGAGCAGGAACACCTTCCTGACTTTACTCCTGGCAAACTAAAAACTGCAATTTTGGATTATTCAAGACGAAGGCGCAGATTTGGAGGAGATGATGTAGTGGAACATTTTAAATTTAATCCTGAACTTTTAGCAAGGCTTGAGATTAAGTGGTGGAGATTGGGTAAGATTCCTGAAGGGATGAGATTTATGGATTATACAATGAAGCATTTAAAGGAACAGTATGGGCTTTCTAAAGAATTGGCAAAAGATGCCGCCAAATTACTTTTTGAATCTTTGGCTGAAGAAAATGATTCCAAATTTGAAATGGCAAAGGTTAAAACTGTTAAATTCTATGAACTAATCAGGGATGAAATTAAATTAGCATTTGAGCCTGAAATTGTTGCTTCATTGGAAGTTAGGATGCGAAAAGAAATGGGAGAGGGGGAAGATACAACTCGTGAGTATTTGGCAGAGGTATATAGAATCTCACTTTTCCAAGCTGCCAAAGCTGCACATCTTAAAGTTCTTGCTAATATTGAACGAAATAAAGCAGAAAAAGGACAAGGAGAGGAACATTGGGCCAAAGCTGAGGATTATCTTCAAAAGTATTATCATGCCCTAAAGGAAAGAGTTGCTTAACCACTTATTTCTTTGCCAATGATTCTTTGGATAAATTGCTCTTGCGCTGTGGGATTTAATAAATCAAAAAGATCTGGTATTGCTCTTTCATTTCTACTTAATACACCGTTTCTAACCAATTCACTCTCCTGCGAAGTTAAGTAATAAAAAGTATCGCAGGATCCAAAAGCTTTCCAAATAACCCCCTTTTCTACCAGAAGATCAATTATTCCTGAAAGTCTGAATAATTCTGAATGGCTTGCTCCATCTTCTTTGGGTAAAAACTCACCTCTTGGTTGGGGCCCCGAGGATAATTTATTGATAATTTCTTGCTCATCTTTGGTAAATATCAAACTGTGTCCGTTTTTTCTAGGCATAATGCGCGAATTATAACACATTTTTATTTTTTGCTAAAAACATGGTTTTAGTCTAGAATCTCTTCATGTCGAAAGCCTTTAGAAACAGGGTAATTCTAAATATTCTGGATAAATATAAAGATATATGGGCATTGGGGTATATGGGAGCTGTTGCTAATTGGGATCTGGAGACTTATATGCCAGTTAGTGGTGCGAAAGTACGAGGAGAGGCATTTGGGAGACTATCTACTATTAGTCAAAATCTTTTTTTGAAGAAGGATTTTGTTTCATTGATACATAAAGGTGAGAAAGAAAAGAATCTAACTGATGAAGAGAAGGGAGTTATTAGGGCTTTAATACGTTCACTTAAATACTACACTAGGCTGCCGAGTGATTTCTTAGAGAAATACGAAAAGACTACAACGGAAGCCACTGTTATCTGGAGAGAAGCGAGAGACAGTAATAACTTTAAGCTATTTGAACCCTATTTATCTAAAATTTTTAATTTAAATAAAGCTAAGGCAGAATATCTTGGCTACAAAGATTCTCCATACGATGCACTCATGGATCAATATGAAGAAAATCTTTCAACCCGTGAGGTTGAACTGTTTTTTGGGGAGATTAGGGAACCGCTTAAAGAATTACTCGTAAAAATACAAAAATCACCTAAGTACTTTAAAGAACACAAATTAGAAAAGGCCTTATATAATGAAGAAAAACTAAAAGACCTAAATTTTAAAATATTGGAGACGTTTTGGGCAGATTTCAGCCGATTAAGGCTGGACATCTCAAGTCATCCTTTCACAACCTCCTTTTCTAATACGGACACCCGTATAACTACATGGTATCACAAGAGCGATTTTGCAAGAAGTTTACTAGGCACTATTCATGAGTTTGGTCATGCTTTATATGACTTGCAATGTAAAGATGAACTTGAAATGACACCAATTGTAGGTGGAACTTCACTGGTTATTCATGAAAGCCAAAGTAGGCTTTGGGAAAACTTCGTAGGTCGTAGTGAGGGATTTATAAGAAAGTATAAAAAAGATTTTGACTCTGTTTTGTCAGTTAAACAGTCTGTCAGTTTGCCAGTTGATCAGTATTTACAATATTTTAATAAAGTAAGACCTAGTCTGCTACGTGTCGAGGCGGATGAAGTCACTTATCACTTCCATATAATGTTAAGGTTTGAGATTGAAAAAGGACTAATTGAAGGAAGATTGAAGGTAAGGGATGTAAGGGAGGTTTGGAATAGCAAGATGAAGGAATATTTGGGTGTTATACCTAAGAAAGATTCGGATGGGGTACTTCAGGATATTCATTGGAGTGGGGGAACTGTTGGGTACTTTCCAACTTACAGTTTAGGTACGTTTCTGAGCGCTCAGTGGGAGCAAAAAATGGGTTTAGAGTTTAGAATTCAGAATTTAGAGTTTGTGAAGAATTGGCTCGAAGAACACATTCACAAATATGGCTCAACATATACACTTGACGATCTACTCAAGAAAAATCATATGAAATTTGATCCAAGCGTTAACTTAAAATATTTGGAGAAAAAATATTCAAAAATATATGGATTTTGATATATAATATGAATATGACAGAATCTTTTAACCCAAGCCCTGAAGATATTGAAGTGTACGGAAATTTGGGGAGGATGTTGGACAAATTTCGCCGTACCCCCGGAAGCCGCATAAATGATACGTGGTATGAGTATAGAAAAGGAGCCATAAAAAATTTTGGTGAAGATGCGATTGCTACTTTAATCCCCCAAAAAATCAATGTTTCATCGACTTTGATTACGAGAGCCTTGAATAATCTTGCCAGAAATGGGGTAAAAACGACGCAAGACTTGGTTTGTATTGACTTAGACGATTTTATGAGGGATGAGCCCAAAGACTTCGGGTCAAAATCATTAGAGTTTGCAAAGGCTCTAAAGGCAGTTTCCCAGATTGAATTAAAAAGAAAATTTTAATCAATTACTTCTTAATTTTTTGTCAACTAAAAACTTTTAATATCAAAATGACTATTGACACCCATGAAGCGCTTTGATATCTTCTGACTAAGATTGATAAGAGATAGGCAGGGAACTATAACAAAATGGAACCAACTACAAAAAAGAAAGTCAGATTAGAAGCTTTACCCGATTTACTCACTGTTCGTGAAGTTGCAGATATACTTCGAGTTTCACCCTTAACCATTAAAAGATGGGGTAAACGAGGCAAGCTTCCTGCAATACGTATAAACTCTCGAGGTGATAGACGTTACAAGAAAGAAGCTGTTCTTTGGCTTCTCGGCATGCAGGCAAAGGAAGAATAACTTCAGTCTAACTTAATCTGTAAATTCCAAAAGTGGGAATATAAACTATTTTTATCTTTGAGTAAGGATTCATGAGTTCCTATTTCTTTTATTTTGCCATACTCCATGACAACTATTTTATCTGCTCTCATAATAGTTGAGAGTCTGTGGGCAACAATGATGGTGGTTTTTCCTGCTCTAGCTTTCCAGAAGGCATCCTGAATTAATTTTTCAGACTCGGAATCTAAATGACTTGTTGCTTCATCAAATACAACAATATCTGGATCACTTAGTATCATGCGTGCTATGGCAAGTCTTTGTTTTTGTCCTCCAGAGAGCTTAACACCGCGTTCACCAACTTCAGTATTATATTTGTCTTTAAGATCTTCTATAAACTCATCTATATTAGCAAGATTTGAAGCTATTTTTATCTCACTTAGTTTTGGTCTATTTTTTCCATAGCCGATGTTGTAGGCAATTGTGTTATTAAATAGTATTGGTTCTTGGGGAACTACTCCAATAAAACTTCTTAAAGTGCTTTTTGTAAATTTTGTGATATTCACTCCATCAATGGTGATTTCACCACTGTCCAAATCATAAAATCTCATTAATAGCTTGGTTAAGGTGGTTTTTCCACTTCCACTTCTACCTACAAGCGCTATTGATTCACCGGGCTTGATATTAAGATTTATACCGTTTATGGCATTTTTGGATCTGCCGTTATATGTAAAGCGAATATTGTTAAATTTAATCTCACCTTTTACATGGGACATTTTTATTGGATTTTCTGGATCGACGATTTCTATTTTTTCATCAAGAAATCCAAAATACTTTTCAATATCAGCGTAGTTTTTAGCAATTCCACGAATTCCATAGACCAGATTCCATATTTTTGGAATAAACATTCCAATGAATCCTATGACCAAAACAAACTCCCCAATACTCAATCTATGATTAACCGTCAGATATAAAGCCACAAAAAAAGTAAGAAATGTACTGATACTTGTTATAATTCCCAATACAACATCAATTAACCTAAATGAGTTGGCATAGCCCCAAAGTGTTTTAATCCATCTGATAAATGCGACGGAAAGACGTTTTTCTTCCCATTTTTCCTTGGCAAAAAGCTTTACAGTCTCGTAGTTGATCATGTTGTCAGCGATAATTCCCGAGACATAATCTTCTTCTTTGTTAAAAATATTTCTTTTTTGGATGTTGAACCTAATCAAAAACTTAATGGATATGAGTATTATGACTAAAGGAACAACCATAGTTACAGCAATTAGAAGGTTAATCTTTGTAAAAAAGAAAACCATAACTATTGTGGTTATTAAAATGTTTATAATATTGAAGTGAATTGTATGAAACATATCAAAGAATGATCCATCACCTCTTTTAAAGGCTGAAATAAGCCCACCGGTACTTTTACCTGAGTGGAAGACGAAATCAAGGTCTTGAACGTGCTTAAAGATTTCTTGTCTGGCATCTCGTGATGAGTTAAGAAGAATTACATCCCCAACCCACTCACCTAGTATTGAGACAGTTAAACCCAAAACACTAGCTCCCGTATATATAAGTAGTATATTTATGAGCCTTCCATAATCCAGGGATGGAATAGCATCTACAAACAGTTTTAAAAAGTAGGGAGATATGCTTTGTAGAATTCCAGCCACAACAATAGAAACAATAAACAGTATGTAAACTGCCTTTTTACGGTAAACAAAATGAAAAAAAGTTTTTAGTACTTTAAGCATAAAAAACACCCCCGAGGGGGAAAAGTGTGCGGCGAGCCTTAATTGTATGATATAATACCAGTACTTTCAACTAAATTTCCATGCGAAAACTAATTTTTCTATTGTTATTTGTGGTTGTAGGCTTGGTTTTGCCCGAAAGGGCCATTGCTGTTGTTCCTACAATTAGTCCATCCCCTGAGGCTTCAGCCAGTGCAGTCCCTATTGCTATACCTACTTCTGTACCAGACATAACTCAAAAAACAGCAGAAACCTTGGGTCCATTGGAGCAAATATTAGAATCCCAAATTCTGGGTCCCGTTTGGCCAACAAACCCTATTAAGTACGCAATCCGTGGAGCAGTTGGCTCGGGAGTTCCTGCCAATACAATAGTTCTTCTTCTACTTCTTCCCATAATGACCTTTATTATTGCATTCTCACGCAATGTTGTTGGAATTAGGGGGTTTGGAATTTTTCTTCCCGCTGCTTTATCTGTTGTTTTAGTTGCAACTGGACCAATTGTAGGAATTGGGCTTTTCTTACTAATTGTTGCAGTTTCAACACTCCTGCGTCTTATTTTAAGAACACTAAAGATCAAACTTCAATATTTACCCAGGATGGCATTTATCCTTTGGGGTGTGGTTGTTGGAGTATTGGGAGCTTTATTCTTGGCTCCATATCTTAAATTTTCACAATTAAATAATGTTTCGATTTTTGCTGTCTTGATACTGATATTATTATCTGAAGATTTTACCAGAGTCCAACTTGGTAAAAGTGCTAAGACAGCTATAAATCTTACATTTGAAACATTAGTTCTTTCCCTAATTTCTTTCTTCTTTTTGACTCTTAAACCTCTTCAGGAATTTGTTCTTCTTAATCCTGAGGCTAGTCTTATTGGAGTTGCCTTACTTGATTTGATATTGGGTAAATATGCTGGACTTCGGGTAATGGAGTTCTATCGTTTTAGAAAAATTATTAATCAATAAATGAAGCTTTCTTCAATTCTCGGTTTAAATGCCCGTTCTCAACTCTTTGCTTATCGTTACAATACTCGCAAGGGTAAAAAGATTGCTGACAGTAAGATCCAGACTGCAGGAGCATTAAGACGTGCGGGGGTTGCCCACCCCAAGATTTTTAAAAAATTTAGGGATCCTAGGGAGGTAACAAATTTTAATTGGGATAGCCTTCCTGATAAGTTTGCCCTTAAACCAAGCCGAGGATTTGGGGGAGAGGGAATAATTGTAGTTAAACAAAGGCTCAATGGTGGCGGTTGGCTGACAACACAAAAAGAGAAAGTTAATATTTCCGATCTTAAACTTCACACATTGGATATTTTAGAAGGTGCTTATTCAATGGGGGATGAGCCTGATGTTGCGTTTACCCAAGAATATATTGGACGTCACCCCGCATTTCGCCGTTGGGCGTTTAGGGGCACTCCTGATATACGCATTATTATTTTTAATAAAGTTCCCGTTATGGCGATGCTAAGACTTCCAACAAAAGAGTCTGGGGGAAGAGCAAATTTACATCAAGGAGCGATTGGGGTAGGAATAGATATTGCAACTGGAATAACCACAAAGGCCATTTGGCATGGGGAGCAAATTGTATTCAAACCAGGGACAGTAAAGAAACTTAGAGGAATAAAGATACCCAATTGGAACAACATTCTTGAAACTGCAGTAAATGCTCAAATAGCCTCACATTTGGGCTATGTTGGAATAGACATAGTACTTCATCCAGAAAAAGGACCCATGGTTCTTGAAATGAATGCTCAACCAGGGCTTCAGATCCAGTTGGCTAATATGGAGGGGCTAAGAAGAAGGCTGGAAAGAATTGATGATTTAGAAATACGAAATGCTGAGCATGGTGTTAAAATAGCCAAGGCTCTTTTTGCTGGAAGGTTTGCAGATAGAGTTAGGGCTGAGGAGGGGGTAAAAACCATTGGTGTCTGGGAAGAAATAAAAGTACTATCTGGAGATGGAGTAAAAGCTGCCGTAAAAGCCAAGATTGACACTGGAGCTTGGAAAACATCTATCGATAAAGATTTAGCGGATAAACTAAATCTTGAAAAGAAAAGTAACATTCTTTGGGAAAAGGAATATAAAAGTTCCCTGGGAAGCGAGCGAAGAAAGGTTATTGGCCTGACCATTTTTATAGCAGGAAGAAGGATAACAACTATTGCCAATGTAGCCAATCGGTCAAACCTTAGGTCCCAAGTGATTATAGGTAGGAGAGACCTCGAAGGCTTTTTGGTTAAGACAAACAAAGAATAAGCTTTATAATAGGACACCCACTATGAAAAAAATATTAATACTAGTAGATAAAATAGGACGCAAAAAGGAGCTTTTTGCTGAAGAAATTGCCAAAAGAGCTCCCGAAACAACCATAACTCTGGCCAGATTTTCGGATCTTTATTTTGAAATTGATCAAGAAAATATATATGTAGAAATAAATAAAATACCAATTGTGGAATATGACTTAGTGTATTTCCGAAGAGCGGGTAATGACTTCTCGGTTCTTGCTGCAACTCTTGCTTTTAGTCTAAAACATCTTGGAGTCAAGTTCATGGATACCACCTGGGGAGATATTGGGTCTTTGGGAAGCAAATTTACGTCGTTGGTAAAATTGGCTAGTATTAACCTTCCAATATTTCATTCAATTTATGTCTGGAAGACTCAAATTTCTGATAATAAAGAAAGAATAGTCAAAAATTTAAAACTACCCCTAATTGCAAAAGAGCTTTCAACCCAAAGAGGAATGGGGGTTCATATGATTAGCTCTTTGGAAGATTTCGACAAGCTTCCAATGACTGACAAAGGTGGTAGAGATAATCAATATCTTTTTCAGGAATTTGCAGAGTTAGATGAGGAATATAGACTTTTAGTTTTAGGTAATAGGGTGGGGGTTTGGGAGAAAAAGATTGTTACGGTTGAGGGGGAGTTTCGTCACAATTTATCACTCGGAGCAGATGAAGAATATCTAAAGATTGCCGATTTACCTGCCGATCTTGAAAAAATTACAGTTGATAGTGCCAGGATTCTTAATCTTCAAATTGCAGGAGTAGATGTTGCAAAGGCTAAATCAGATGGGAAGTATAGAATGATTGAGGTAAACCGTGGACCAGGGTTTACATATGATACAAATATCTCTCCTGAAATGAATGAACTTGCAAAGTTTTTAAAGAAAGAAGCAGAGGATAAATGATCAAAAAAAGTGTTGGTATGGCCTTCTCCAGAAAACTTACTGGGAGTGATCCTCTAGGGCATATTGGTGTTAAAAAGCCCGTATATATGAGATTTTTTGAGTTATGCAAAAAAGAGGGATGGAACTTATATGTTTTAACTAGAAAGACGTACAAAGGAAATGGAATCTTTGAAGGAGGGTGGAAGTATGATGAAAAAAAATTTGTTTTGGATAGGTCTTCTATAAAAATTGATTTGGTATATGACAGAAGTGCTGGTGTGAAGTTTCCTCCAAAGAATGACACAAGTACTATTTGGGTAAATGAACATTCCTTTAAAACTTTAGCGTGGGACAAGTGGGCTGCCTATCAAGGAATCGGAAAATATATGCCACAAACACTGTTGGTTGAAGATGAAAGTATGCTATCCAAAATTTTACCCAAAATAAATACTGACTGGGTAGTACTTAAGCCGTTTAACGGATTAAAGGGGATTGGTATTTTTATTGGTCCAAAGGCTGATGCCGAAGATTTTACTTTTAATAAAAAATACAGGCCCTACATTGCTCAAGAATTTGTTGATACATCGGGTGGAATTGAGGGAGTCACGTCAGGGAGACACGATTTAAGAATTGTTATTATAAACGGAAAAGTAGTGTGGAGTCATATAAGAACTCCAGTTGGTGAGAGCTTTTTAGCAAATGCTGCACAGGGTGGAAACTTAGTGGAAATTGATTATTCAAAAGTACCACTATCCGTTAAAGGTGTTGTGGAAAATGTATCAGAATTATTTTCTGAGAAGTATGACAGTCCTATCTATAGTTTAGATTTTGGAATTGATAGAGAAGGGGAGCCAAGAATATTTGAGATTAATGATCAAATAGGTTTCCCTCAGTGGGACATGAAGAATAGGGACAAATTCTTGTTTTCACTGATTGAGAACTTCAAAGGTAAGCTTTCTGCCCACTAACTATTTATTGGTATTTTGGCCATTAACTACATATATAGAACAATTAAAATATCCAGCAAAGCGTGAAAACATTAGCCTTTTCACAATCCCAACATAATACGAAGCAATTTTTGTATACAATTATTACCGCACAAAAAATCCGTCATCTTTCAGACGGATATTTTGTTGTAAAGCTAAGTAACACCTAACTAATTAGAAATTACTTGAGCTCTACTGTTGCACCTGCAGCTTTAAGTTTCTCTGCTGCTGCTTTGGCATCTTCTGCCTTAGCATCCTTCAAAACTTCTGCTGGAGTTGCTTCTGTCATTCCTTTTGCATCCATAAGAGTTAAATTTGGATTAATCTCACGAAGTGCTTTGATGACATTGATTTTTGCGTCTCCTGCAGCTGTCATTACAACAGTTTGGTTTCCTCCTTCTGCTGGAGCTTCCTCGCCTGCCGTAGCTCCTGCTGGAGCGGAGGCTGGTGCTGCTGCTGCAACTGGCATTGCACTTACTCCAAGTTTATCTTGAAGTGCAGTCACAAGTTCTGATAATTCCAAAACTGTGAGTTTTGATACTTCTTCTACTAATTCATCTACTTTTTTTGCCATTAATTTTCACCTCCTGCCTTGCTTTTCAAAATGTAAACTAACTTTTGCATATTTCCGTTTAATGTCCCAACTAATCCATACATCGGGGATATTAATGATCCCAAAACTTGAGACAAGAGGACATCTTTTGAAGGAAGAGTTGAGATTTTAGTAAGAGTCGATTCATCACTAAATGCTCCATCAACTACACCTACTTTAAATTTTGGAAGTTCCTGTTCTTTGGCGAATTTACCTAAAATCTGAATAGGGGCAATTGGGTCGCCATCTGCAATAACTAGTGCAGTTTGGCCTGAAAGAATCTCATCTGTTGCCATCTTGTTATCAATTTTGGCTGATTCAATGGCACGTTTAAGAAGAGTGTTTTTAATAACAACCATACGGGCGTTTGACTCATTTAGTCTTCTTTTTAGTTCCTGTTGGGATTTTACATTAAGACCAGTGTAGTTAACCAAGACCAAAGATTTAGCATCTTTAAGCTCGGTTGTTAAATTATCAACTAATGTAACTTTTTGTGCTTTTAACATATTTACGTGATCAATTCTTCCATCTTATTAAGACTGATTTAACCCAAGTGGAGAGATAAAAAGCGGACTTTTTTCCTCCGGCGTGGCTTACAATTGCGCGCCTTCTCAGGACTTATGGGCTAGTATACCACTAAAACTTACCTTCGTCTAGAATTAATCTCTACAATTATTTGACGTTCTTCCCTGGTCAATTCAGGCTCTCCACAAACTCCCGCCAGTGTTTGCCTTCTTAAAATGCTAATCTCTTCTTGGGTAAGATTGGAGGCCGCGTTTATACTTTGAATTCTTACAACTTCGTCAGGAGTGAGCGGTAATTCATCAATTCCAGCATGTGTCTGTCTTTTTAATACTGAATCTGATAGGTTTTGGGGTGTTTCTACCATTTAATATGGAAAGGTTGTTTGAATACAACTTAATTTAGTTGTAATTTAACGGATGGGCTCATGGTTGATTTTATAAATGCTCTGACTATCAATTTGGATCCTCCAAGAGCCTTGATAACTGCTTCTGCGTTGTCAACTATTTCTTCGTCTTTCTGGCTGTTTTTACCAATTACAGTGTGAACAAGTGGGGCATCTTTCTCTGTTTTGACTGTTGTTGACCCTGCCGAATAACCCTTTGCTTTTTTGAGATCGGCAACTAATGTTCCATTTTTAGGGTTTGGCATTAGACCTTTTGGTCCAAGAAGTCTTGCAAAGGGAACCAACTTTGGCATCATTTCAACGGTGGCTACTAATACATCAAAATCGACTTTTCCTTCCGTAAGCTTTTTAACTGTATCCTCATCTGCAATTTCCACTTTCTTAACTTTTCCTGCTTGGAAGGGGAGATTGACTTGAACAGAAATTCCAGCTTTTTTAACAATAACATGGAGTTCCATTGTTCCATCAAATTTTGAATATGATGCGCTTTTCACCAACTTTACAGCCTCACTTAATTTGTATGCTTTTTCGTGATCAAATTTAGCCTTGGCTTCTACATATTTTTTCGAGCGAACTCGCTCAACAATTTTCCTTTGACTCAATGGAGATTTAGTATCAATTTGCTGTCCTTGCCCTTCCGTAGCTTCAGCGGAGGAGGGTTCAACTACTTTGACACGCTGTCCACCCTTAAGACCACTAAGATGAACTTTTTCTTCTTTCTTGTTTTCGTTTTCTCCGACATTGGCTGTTTTCATTTTTCCCATATTATTCGATTTTAATACCCATACTTCTTGCGGTTCCTTCGACTATTCTTTGTGCAGCTTCTACGTCCTTTGTGTTTAAATCGTCCAATTTATCTTCTGCAATTTGTTTAACTTGGGCGTGTGTTAGAGTACCTGCGGTTTCTCTGGGAGTTTTACCCGATCCCTTTTCGATTCCAAGAACCTTTTTGATCATGTCTGCAACAGGAGCTTTTTTAATAACAAAATCAAATGTTCTATCTTCGTAAATTGTAATGACTGCTGGAGCAACCTGACCTTTAAGAGCCTGGGTTTTATCGTTGTACTGTTTAACAAAATCCATAATAGCAACACCATGCTGACCCAATGCGGTTCCTACTGGAGGAGCTGGGGTAGCCTCTGCTGCCTTTAGATTAATTTTAACGATAGTTTTGACTTTTTTTGCCATTTTGTTTTGGATACGCACTCGAAGCTTTTTAAAAGAAGTTTCGACTTGCGTCTGCCTCACTCCCAAGCGAGGTAAGGGTATTATAGACCAAACTTTCTAATCAGTAAAGCACTTTAAGAACTGTCGTTGACATGTGGCCTTCTTGGGTTTTAAGATGATAGTCATGCCAGGGAACGAAGGAGTGTCTAATCCAGGAAGGAGAGATTTTATTAAAAAAATAGGTATTGGTTTTGGGAGTGGTGCTTTGGCAGCATTATCGAGTTCATGTGGATCAGCCATTGAAAGTCCTGCTCAGGCTAAAGAAATTACCCTACCAAAAGAGGAAGAAAGTGACCCAATAAAATACGGAGAAATTCAAGAAGGTGAAAGTTTGACCTTGGCAATAGAAAGGGTATCAGGTCGATCGTTAAATTCGATCGGGAGTTTACAAGTGGTTTGGACAAACAACGATGTAGATTATGACTTTAAAAATAAAAAGGCATTCTTATATCAAGATATTGCTCCTTTACCCTATGCTCAACCTGGCGACAGAATTGTTTTCGGACCAGAAAAACCCATGGGAGATGCTATATCAGAACCCGGTATTTTGACTGGTCAAGAAAGGGTTATTTTGGAATCGCGAACTAAGAATAGTGGGGACAACGAGGAGACGTATTTAACTGTTTTTGGTGGCCGTTTTGATAGGACTGTTTTTTATAAACTTAAAGGAGATAGATCTGGTTGGGAAGTTAATTATAAAGGAAATGAATGGACTGATTCTGACAAGCTTAAAGAATTAATGACTGAGAATCCCACAATGAAATCTTCCGAAGCATTTAGCAGACTTTAGTATTTGGTGTATAATTTCTTCAAATGGCAGAACCAGGTAAACAGGAAGGGGTTGAAAAACTTCAAGGTGGGGTGTATAAAAAACGAGAAAAACCGATCGATATTAGTAAAGCCACTGTTGGAGATTTGGCTAATCTAAATCAGGTAGCTAAACGTTCGGGCATAGATTTTCCTCTTGATGGTGATGATAAGACTGTTACTCCAGAAAGATTTGTGGTGATACCTAAAAAATAAAAAGGGAGAAGTTTAAACTTTTTGAATTTGTAGGAAATCAAGCTCGACGGGGGTTTCACGGCCAAAAATAGATACTAAGACTTTTACCTTTCCTTTTTCCTCATCCATTTCATGAATTGTTCCCAAGAAATCTGCAAATGGACCATCTGTGATTTTGATAGCTTCTCCAACACTGAACTTTGTTTTAAATCTGGGGGCGGGGGAGCTTATAAACTTTTGAATGTTGTTTACTTCAGCTTCGGATAGAGGTGTGGGGTTATTACCTGCTCCCACAAATCCTGTGATTCCTGCTGTGGTTCTAACAGCCAACCAAGTTGGGTCGTCTAGAATCATTTTGACAAGTAAATATCCTGGGAAAATCTTTTCTTTAACTGTGGCTTTTTTGCCTCCTCTTATAATAACTCTGTCTTGAGTGGGAACTAACATTTCAAAGATATGACCTTGAAGGTTCATGGTCTCAATTCTTTGTCGTAAAGTTTCCATGACGCGTACTTCATGTCCCGAGGAAGTATGGACTACATACCATTTAGCTTTAGGGTCTTCTGTTTGGGCAACAATAATGTGTCCAGGAATTTTCTTTTTTCCTGTTCCACGCTCAGAAACTCCAGCGACTGCTTCTGGTTGTTTTGTAATATCGTCGTTCATTATTTTGTAATAATTTTAGTTAGAAGGGTGGTAAAGAGGTAATCAAGTCCTCCTACGTAAGCTCCTAATATGCCTGAAACTAAGAAAACTGTCAAGGTAAGTTTGATTGTTTCTTCTCTGGTTGGCCAGGTAACACGACTTAGCTCATGTCTTACCTCACCAAAAAAATTGGTTACAGCTTTCACGAATGCAATTTTACCAAAAAAGCTTAGAATAAACAATATGCCGAATTTTAGGTATGAAAAAGAGGTTTGGGGCAAAGGTGACAAACTCATTGCTGGGATTGATGAGGTGGGAAGGGGTTGTTTTGCAGGACCTGTAGTGGCAGGCGCGACCGTGTTCGCGCCTAATTTAAAATTTAAAATTAAAAATTTAAAATTAAGGATAGACGATAGTAAAAAATTAAATTCAAAACAAAGAGAGACAGCGGATAAATGGATTAGGAAAAATGCGATAGGATGGGGGATTGGGGTAGCCAGTATTTCCCAGATAAACAAGTTGGGAATTAAAAAAGCCACTGAGATTGCGTTCAGAAAAGCTATTAAAAACTGTGGGGTAGAAATTGATTATCTTTTAATTGATGCCTTTTATATTCCCTATGTAAAAGGTCTTAGAAGGAAAAATCAAAAAGCTATTATTCATGGGGACACTAAATCGATTTCAATTGCTGCAGCTTCAATTATTGCCAAAGTTTATAGAGATAAACTAATGACAGAATTGGGTAAAAAGGCAAAATACAAAAAGTATGGGTGGAATAAAAACAAAGGATATGGAACTAGGGAACATAGAAAGATGATCCAAAAGTATGGAGTCTCCAAGCTTCACAGGAAGTTATTTGTTAGAAACTACGTTTCTTCTCAAGCTCAATAGAATGAGCGATTCTGTATTTAGCTTCTTTTCTTTTCTCTGCGGGTTTTTTGTAATGCTCACGATCGCGATACTCCTGCATTACACCCTCGTCAATGGTTTTTTTACGAAAACGGGCAATTAGCTTATCATCGCTTTCACCCTTTTTCTTTTTAAGTATGAACATTTTATCTTGTTGTAAATCACCTCCGTATGGTATTATAGTTTACTGATGGCAAAGAAGAAAGCATTAATTACCGGAATTACGGGACAAGATGGTAGCTATTTGGCAGAGCTTTTACTTAAAAAAGGCTATGAAGTTGGGGGAATAGTAAGAAAGACTTCTCATGAAAGTTATGCAAATATTGGGCATATCCAGGAAGAATTAAGATTGTATCAGGGAGATTTACTTGATCCGGTTTCTTTAAGAGAAATTATCCAAAAGTTTGCTCCTGATGAAGTTTATAATTTAGCTTCTCAATCACACCCTTCAGAATCTTTTAAACAGCCAATCCATACAGCAGAGATTACTGGAATTGGGGCGCATAGGGTACTTGACGCTACACTGGACGTGAATCCAAAATGTAAATTCTATCAAGCAAGTTCTTCTGAGATGTTTGGTTGGGTACGCGAGATTCCTCAAACAGAGGAAACTCCATTTAATCCAGCTAATCCATATGCTGCAGCCAAGCTATATGCCTTTGCCATAACTAAAATTTATAGAAAAAGTTATAAAATGTTTGCTTGTAACGGGATTTTATTTAATCATGAGTCTCCTCGTAGACACTTAGGATTTGTAACCCAAAAAGTATGTTATGCCGCAGCTTGTGCAAAATTGGGAATTGATAATTCGGAACATTTAAATGAAGAGGGAGAACAAATCGTTAAAAATGGAAAAGTGTCACTTGGAAACCTTGAGGCAAAACGCGATTGGGGATATGCAGGAGACTATGTTGAGGCAATGTATCTCATGATGCAGGCAGATGAGCCTGACGATTTTGTGATAGCAACAGGAGAAACCCATACAATTAAAGAACTTTGTGAAGAAGCCTATGATTATATAGGTCTAAATTGGAAGGATCATGTGATTATTGATAAAAGATTTGTCCGTCCAACAGAAACAGGACCATTGGTTGGCGATGCTGGGAAAGCCAAGAGGGTATTTGGTTGGACTCCACGAACGAAGTTCAAGGAATTGGTTCATATAATGGTTAATGCCCATCTAGCCAGACTTAAATAATTCAGTCCAGACCTATTAGCTTCGCAATTTGGGTAGTAGAAGGAACTTTGATTTTTTTAATCTCAACCAGTTTTGCGTTGACCGATTTTGCATACTCTCTCTTTTTATCTTTCATGGAGTCTCCTTGGGTGACAGCGATAATATCTGGTTTTATTTTTGCTACTAATTTTTTGTAGTCATCATCACTTTTCATTTCTGGAAGGGGGATAACTTCATCTACAAAATTTAATGATTCTAGAATCTCTAGTCTTTGTTTTTGGGTGTGAATTGGGCGACCCTGTCCTTTTAGCCTTTTGGTATTTTCGTCACTTTCAAGAGCTACTATTAGGCAGTCACCTTTTTTCTTAGCTTCTTTTAAAAAATGAATATGGCCAAAGTGAAGTATATCAAAACACCCCCCAATTAACACCTTCTTTTTAGCTCTCATAGCTGTATGATATCACAAGCTGATTCGATGGCTTTTAATATGTGATTCTATTTGGAGTTGCCCAGATTTCTGTCAATTGCAATCATTCTTAGAACATTAATATTCCAATTTGTATCTGAAGTAGTTGCTCCTTTTGCTCCTCTTACTTTTTCTTCGAGTATACCTTTTTTTTCTTCTAATCTTAGCCTACTTAACAAATCAGTATTACTTAAGGATTGAAATTCCTCCATTTTTCTTTTTAGAAAATCTTGGTGTTTCTTGTCTGAACTTTCCATAAACCGAATTATACCACTCGGTACTGTTTTGCAAGCCTGTCAGGATTCGAACCTGAAAGAGCGGTTTTGGAGACCGCCATGATACCATTTCATCACAGGCTTATTAATTAGAGGTTTTGTTTTGCCCTTCCGCCGTTCTGCCGTTTAACTACGCCCCTAGGCTAATCGTTATTATACCTTAAAAGTAGTTAAAGGTTGAATAAATTAGAAGCGTTCACAAATGAAGGAACTGCACATTTCACCCCTTTCTGCGTAGTCTAAACACTCGCCAGTTGCGGGATCCAGCTGTTGACAGACATCAATCCGTCTTACGATCTGGCCATTGATTTTTTGGACGATAATTTTTCCTTCGCCTGGATAGTTTCCTTGGACACAACAACCTTCCTTTATTTTTGTTCTGGTTGTACAGCCAATGCAAGGATTAGTTGACATGATGATTTATAAACTAAGATTAGCTACTTAAGTTTGAGGCTTTCTTTGTGAAGCTGAACTTTTTTACAAAATCTACAGTACTTTTTAAGGCCAAGTTTTCCTTTGCCTTTTGTGTCCATGTTTACTTTGTTACGAGTAGTTCCGTAATTTTGGTTTTTACAGATAGAACAAACTAAAGCTACAATTTCTCGAGCACCCTTTTTTGCCATATGTTTGGTATTTTAGCACTTCTTTCTGGTTAAGAAAAGACTTGACCAAGGATTAATATTCAGCTTAAACTGTTTGTGGTAAATGAAAATAGTTTTTCTTTCGACTAGAATAGCGGGAAACGATGGGGTTTCACTGGAAGCAGTAAGGTGGAAAGAAATATTGGAGCGGATGGGTCACAAGGTGACATTTATGGCAGGGGAGCTCGACAGAAGAGGTATTCTAATTCCAGAACTTCATTTTCAACGAGAAGAGGTAGTCAATCTTCATGACAAGGTTACTTACGAGAAGAAAAATTATAGAAAAGTAGAGAGGGAAATATATGAAATTGCTGGAAAAATTGAGGGTGTCTTAAGAGAAGTATTTAATAATGGCAACAGGCCAGATCTTTTGATTGTTGCTAATATTTTTTCTCTTCCTGTACATTTTCCATTAGCAGTTGCACTTTCTCGAATTGAGGAAGAACTTAAAATTCCAATTATTTGCCGCCATCATGATTTTTGGTGGGAAAGAGAAAGATATTTGCGCTCATCAATGTTTACCTTTTTTGAAAAATATTTTCCTCCAAATATACCAAATATGAAGCATGTGGTAATAAATACAATAGCTCAGAGAGAATTAAAAAAGCGTTTCGGTTATAAGTCAGTTGTAATTCCTGATACTTTTGATTTTGATTCGGAATTAGGAAAGATTGATTCTTTTTCTGGTCATTTTAGAAAAGACTTTGGGATTAAAAAAGATGACGTGGTATTTCTCCAAGCAACTAGAATAGTTCCTAGAAAACGAGTTGAACTTTCAATTAATCTTGTTAAAAAACTGAAAAATCCAAAGTTTGTACTAGTTATTGCAGGTCATGCGGGGGATGAAGGGTTGGAATATCAGACAAAGATTAAAAAAATTGCAGGAAAAAGTGGAATTAAAGCCTTTTTTGTTGGAGATTATGTGAATGCTAGAAGAAAAATTAGAGGTGGACGTAGAATTTATACTTTGTGGGATGCTTTTGTTAATTCGGATATAATAACCTATCCTACAGCACAGGAAGGATTTGGTAATCAGTTTATTGAGGCAACGTTTTTTAAAAAACCAATAGTTATAACCCCTTACACGGTCTACAAAAAAGACATAAAACCTTTAGGGTATAAAGTAATTGAGATGAATAAGAACATTTCAGATAATGTAATTTACAAGATCAAAAACCTCTTAGAAGATTCTAATAGGCTTCAAAAAATGGTAGATAGAAATTTTTTGATAAGTAAAAAATATTTTTCCTACGAAGCCGTTGAAGAAAAGCTTAAAAAACTTCTTTCTTGAGCCTGAGGTGAGGATTGAACTCACGACCCCCAACTTACCAAGTTGGTGCTCTACCACTGAGCTACCCAGGCAAACAAATTGAGCCGACGAGAGGATTTGGACCTCTGACCTTCACTTTACAAAAGTGTTGCTCTACCACTGAGCTACGCCGGCACACGTTGAATTATATCAAATTGTATCCGATTTTAATATTGATTATTTGTCAAGACAGATATATCATAGATCTATGGTGCTTGATAAATTGACGATTTCAAATCTATACAACAAAAAAGGCCTAAGTGCCAGTGAAATTGCGAAAAAATACAATATTTCTGTTTGGCGTGTTATTAGCTTTATGAGACGAAATAAGTTGAAAAGACGTAAACCTTCTGAGACATTAGAGCTTCAATTCGAAAGAAAAGCTTTAACATTCAATAAAAAGGAAAAACTAGATGAAAATGAACAAAAACTATTACTTGGTGGTCTTTCGCTCTATTGGGCGGAAGGATCAAAGGTCAATACACACACCGTTGACTTTGCCAACAGTAATGAAAAAATGCTCTCGATTTTTATGAAAATGCTTAGGAATATTTATAGTGTAGATGAGAAAAAATTAAGGGTTTATCTCTATTGTTTTGCAAACCAAAATATTGTGGAATTAATAAGACATTGGTCTGCAAAATTGAAAATTCCCATATCTCAATTCTCAAAACCGTACGTAAGAAAGGATTTCAAAATTGAAAAGTCTGAAAAAATGCCTTTTGGGCTGGTTCATATTAGATATAACGATATGAAGCTGCTCAGGAAAATCCTTTCAGATATTGATATAATTGCTTCTGACCTTTTAAATGCTGGGATGGCGGAGCGGTCAATCGCATTTGACTGTAAATCAAATGCCCGGAAGGGCTACGTAGGTTCGAATCCTGCTCCCAGCACATAACGGGGAAATGTAATTACTTCTAAGCAAAAGATCTTCCAAAAATGACCCCGTCATCAAGGGGATCGGTGCTCTTCCTGGAAATCTCCAGGTGGGTAAGCTGTCCTCTTTCGCTTAAAGCTACGGAGGAACTCCGCCTTCCCAATTTTAAAAATAGTCAGAAAGTTAAAACCGACCTTCCTTTTTAACAGGGTCAAATAATTATAACATGAAAGTCAATCGTGAAAAAAACTAGTTATATTAAAAACCTGGGACTAAAAGGTTCAAAATGAAGCTAACTACTGGATAAAAAACATATGAGATTAAGCTATTTCCACCAAATGGGAATATTAATATTAGAAGTGCAAACATTCCGTACCTAGTTAAAAACATATCAAATTCATGGGCTTCCTTTTTAGGAAGAATTCCTACTAAAATTTTACCTCCATCAAGTGGATGAATTGGAATTAGGTTAAAAATTGCCAAAACCACATTAAGTAGGATTAAAGGGAAGGTGATGGTAAAAACAATTTCGTTGGGGAAGATTCTTAAAATTATAGCGATAAGGGTTGCAAGAATAATGTTACTCATGGGTCCTGCCAGAGAAATTAGGGCAGCGTCTTTCTTTGGGTTTTGGAGATTGTATGGATCAATAGGAACAGGTTTTGCCCAGCCAAAAGGAATTACAGGAATTCCAATTGAACGCATGATGACAAGAGCAAGAAGAAGAGTGGTTCCTACTGGGTCATAGTGTTTTATTGGGTTTAGAGTAAGTCTTCCTAAAAGTCTTGCGGTAGGGTCTCCAAGTCTATTAGCCATCCAAGCATGGGAGGCCTCATGTACAGTAATAGCTACAGCAAAAGCAACAATCCAAACAATAATTCCAATTACAATTTCCATTGCGGTATAGCCCAATTATATAGTATAATCACGATCTACAGCTAGCGAAAGCGTAGCTGATATTATATATATGGCATACATTTGCGACAATTGTGGAAAAGGATTAGTCTACGGGCGTCAAAGTAGTCACCATAGAGGTGTGGCTGGAAAACGCTGGAAGAAACGTGCTCAAGTTACACTTCGTACATTTAAACCCAATTTGCAAAAAATTGAGACTGTTATTGGTGGTAAGAAAACCCAAATGAGGCTTTGTACGGATTGTATAAGTAGATTTAAAAAAGATGGGAAAATTGGGGGTAAGCTTCATCAAACTGCTTCTTTGTAACGGGTAGTTTTCCCTCGAGTTGAACTTCATCCAAAATTAGTTTATCTCCTTCAATATGGCTTTTTAGGAGCTTTAATCTTTTTTGGTTAGGTAAATATGTCCAGGCACCCGGCCAAGGATACATGGCTCTTATAAACCTTTCGATTTCAGATGGACTTTTAAGTTTAAGATCTATAAACCCATCCTCTTTTGTAACCAGTTTTGTATATGTTGCTTCATCGTCATTTTGCTTTTTGGCTTTTATTTTGCCTTGGATATATGGTGTTAATGTTTCTACTAACACCTCTGCACTTTTAGCAAACAGCCTATTTCTTAAAACATCTGAAGTGTCGGAGGATAAAATATCTTCTTTAAATTGGGTGATGATTGGGCCATGATCCATCTTTTCATCCATTCTTATAATTGATACTCCGGTTTTGACGTCTCCATTTTTAATAGCAGCTGGGACAGGGGAAGCACCGCGATACAAGGGAAGAAGAGATGGGTGAATTACCAAAATTCCTTGAGGGAAAAGATTTATTATTTCCTTTTTTATTATCTCTCCATATGAAGCGAGAATTCCAATTTCAAAATCCAGGTTTTCTTTAAGTAGATCATTTGCACTGTAAAAACAAGGAATCTTATGTTCGTGTGCCCACTTATCAATTGGTGAATATGAAAGAACCTGTTTTCTTCCTACTGGTTTGGGGGAAGAAGTGACAACGGCAATAATGGGGGATTTTCCAGGTCCCGTCACATACTCTCTATGTAAACGGGTTAAGATTGGTAAAACATAATCTGGTGTACCAAAAAATACTATTTTCAAATCAGCTCAACCTCCTCCCATTCATCTCCCTCAACTTTGTAAAGAGGTTTCTTTTCTTTTATAAGATGATCTATAAATAAGATCCCCTTTAAATGGTCAATTTCATGGAGAATTATCTGAGCACTGAAATCCTCAAACTCTTCTGTGATTTTTTCTCCTGATTCATTTAGATATTCAACCTCTACTTTTTTTGCTCGTCTTAAAGGTCCGTAGTAGTAGGGTAAAGAAAGACAACCCTCGAGAATTTCACGCTTGGATTTTTTTTTGCAATCATCTAATCGCTTATCGCTTATCGCCAATATCTTTGGATTAATCACAACTCTATTGAAATCTTTGTAGTTACATATAAACACTTGAAGATTGCGTCCTATCTGGGGGGCAGCCAAACCAATCCCTTCTGGATCCTTTTGAGTTGCTAAAGTATCTTTCAGATCTTTAATTAAGTCTTTGACTTTTTTATCCACAGAAGCAACGGGTTTTGATTTTGCCCTTAGAATTGGGTCACCCGACTGTACAATTTTTTGGACCATAGCCTGATTATACCAGGTTTTTGGGGCTATTTAATATTTTCCAAAGCCTGTCTGGCTATGGAGTTTGTGGGGTCTATCTTGGTTAGAATGTAGTTTAGTTGATCTTTAGCTTCGTTATTTTTATTCAAATGAACCAAAAGAGCTGCATATTGCAAACGGGCATCACCATAATCAGGTTTTAATTCAACAGCCCGTTTGAGATCCTCTGCGGCATTTTGGTAGTCACCTAAGTTGGCATTAGCTACCCCCAAGTTGTAATAGAGCTTGGCATCGGTTGGAGCTAGTTTTATGGCTTCGATCAAAGAATTGCGAGCGGGGATTAAATACCTCTCATTAATTGTAGAAAGTTTCACATACGTTCCAAACTCAACTCTTCTAATATTTACATTGGAAGGTGAAAGTTCAACAGCCTTTTGGATACTGGCAATAGCTAGGTCTGTAAATTGGGAAGCTGAAGAAGCATCGCTTGCTTGGTTATAGGCCATGGCAACTGAAGTATAGGAATTAGCAAGTTCTCCATAGTAAAGAGCTTGGGATGGAACAAGTTTTATAGCTTGAGTAAGTGTTGCAATCCCCAAGTCAGGGCGGGGAACAGCGTTATAGGTTTTTCCTTTGTTATACAAAATATCAGCATACCAATAATTTGAAATAGTAATTAGCAAGTAGCCAGTAGCGATTAAAATAGCAAGAATTAACATTTTTTGAAAATTTGACGTTTTTTGCTTACTAATCGCTAATTGCTGATCGCTATTTACTAGTGTTGCCGCTATTGCAGGAAAGATGAAGAATTGAAGTTGAATTGGAACTACTGAGAATCCAAAAAAGTTGGTGGCCAAAATTGATACAAATCCTGCAATTAGAGCAAATTTTAAATTTTCGAGTTTTGAAGATTCTAATTTGTAAATTTGAAAAATGGAAAAGCCAATTAGGGTAAGATATGCAATAAGTCCCATAGTTCCAGTATTGGCTGCAAAGTTTAAGAATTCATTGTGTGCCTTGTTATAAATAAAGTTCCATTCTGATGTCAGATTATGTTCTGTTGGTCTAAACTGATAGTAAGAGTAGGCAAAAGTTTCAACTCCAGTTCCAAATATTGGATAGTGTAGCCAAACCTGGAGTGCCCCTTTCCAAACTATTTTTCTTATAGCACTTGACTCTGTTCCCCCTGTTTCAAGAGCAGTGCCCTGAGGAACTGTCGCCATTTGATTATTTGTAGATGTGCTTATTATGGAATTTAGACTGGGGGTCCATTGTGTTCCTATAATTAGGGCGAATATAAAATATAAGCCATTAAAAATCAAAAACGGTTTTATGTTTTGCTTAAAGTTTTTTATCAATACAAATCCCCAGTAAATTCCTGAGGCTACTGCAAAACCCAATAACCCCGATCTTGATTTAGTAAAAAGAAGAACAACAAAAAAGAGTGTGGACTGAAGTAGGTAAATCCAAAAGTTTTTCTTCTTACTGTTTGTTTCGAATAGCGACCAAGTAATGGGAATAAAAGCAATAATCCAAGCGGCTAACCAATTAGGCTGCCCCAGGGAAGAAAATACTCGGGATTGAACATCCTGTACCCAGATATCCTTATCAATTCCGAAATGTTCCAAAACTCCATAAATGGATACTAAAACAGCTGAAGCTAACCAGATTTTAATCAGTTTTAAAGCTTTATCTTTGTCAAAATTACTTACAAAAGCCCAGTAGAGGAGAAGATAGCAGATAGTGGAGGTAATTCCTCCATTAAAACGTGAGTAATAACCAAAGACTGAAGTGTAGAAATCTATTGAAAGGAATGTAGAAATTAGCTGTGTTCCAAAAAATACTAAAAGGGGAATATCCAATAATGTGCGACGGAATATAAATTTCTTTTCAATAATGCATTTGACCGCCCAAACTCCAGCAATTAGAGTTGTGAGTATATAAACCAAGACCATTTTATTAAATTCAAAAACTTCTGAAGTAAAAGGCCATAATACAAGCGGAACAAAGAAGAACAAAACTGCAAAAAGAATAAAAATTATTTTTTTCATTGCACAAAATTTAGTATACAGCTATACTGCGTTGCATGAAAATAATCAATCCCATAGACAGATTTTTAGGAGTTTTCTCACACGATATTGGCATTGATTTAGGAACAGCAAATACTTTGGTTTGGGTGCGTGGTAAAGGAGTAGTGATTCGTGAACCATCCGCAGTTGCTCGTCACAAAAAATCAAAAGAAATATTAGCCATTGGAGTATCTGCCAAAAAAATGTATGGAAGGGCTCCTTCCACAATTGAAGCGATAAGACCCTTAAGAGATGGAGTTATTGCAGATTTTGATGCAACTGCGGCAATGCTTAAGCACTACATTAGAAAAGTCCATGAGGGAGGAACTATAATGCCAAAGATTCCTCGCCCCCGAGTGGTAATTGGGATTCCATCAGGAGTAACCGAGGTTGAACGCAGGGCCGTTGCTGACGCTTCAATGGATGCGGGAGCACGCGAAGTTTATTTGATTGAAGAACCAATGGCTGCTGCAATTGGAGCCAAGTTGTCAGTAGAAGGGGCAGAGGGTAATTTTATAGTTGATATTGGAGGAGGAACAAGTGAGATTGCAGTAATTTCACTAGGGGGAATAGTCTTGGGGAGAAGTGTTAGAGTTGCTGGAGATGAAATGGATGAGGCAATAATCAATTATGTTCGTCTTAAATACTCGCTTCTTTTGGGTCAACCCACAGCAGAATCTGTAAAAATTGGAATAGCTTCGATAGTAACAGATACAGGAGAAGCCAAAGAAAAGTTTGCGGTTGTGAGAGGTCGAGACCTTGAAACCGGACTACCCAAATCAATAAAACTGGCAAATAGTGAAATAAGTGAAGCCTTGGCTCCAATTATTCAGGAAATTATTGGAAATATTGTGGATACACTAGAAGAAACCCCCCCTGAGTTGACCAGTGATATTATGGAAAGAGGTATTATTCTTGCGGGAGGTGGATCTCTTCTTCCTGGAATTGATAAAGCAATTAGTGAGGCTACTCACATGCCAGTTTGGGTGGCCGAGGATCCACTAACTTGTGTAGTCAGAGGATGTGGAATTTGTTTGGAAAATAGTGATCTTCTTAAAAAAATCAGAGTTACAAAAGGACTATAAAATAATTTCTACTCAATGGTAATCTTATGATCGCTTGAAAATAGTTGCATATGTCTTTGAGCCTGATTTTTTGCCTCTTCTAATGATGCACCCCATCCTGATAGTTGTAGTGGTCCATCTTGATAATCACCATTTTCTTCATTTATATCGTCACAAGAGTGACAGTATGCAAAATAAAGGCGGGGTGGAGCTTCTTTACTTCTAAGTATTTCAATTGGCATCTTTTAATATGTATCTACAATTCGAACACGATCGATATAGAATAGTTTTTTACTATTAACGGCTTCTACTATTTCATCAACTGTTGCAAAAACATTTTTTAACTTTCGGTATTGCTTTTCACTCATCCAAATATTTTCTCCTTCAGGAACTTTTTCTTTCATCTCTCCTTTTACATCGTCAACTCTAAATACCCAAAAATATTTATCTTCTAAAAGTCTGCCATCTTTATGAAAATGGTGATAGTGAACAATTCCTTTATGTGTAAAATCTCCAGTTAGACCAGTTTCCTCCAAGAATTCGCGTCTTGCACATTCGTTTGGTGTTTCACCCCATCTGACTTTGCCACTGTGGCTCCCATACCATCCGTAAAAAGGCTCCTTTAGTCTTTTGTGAACCAAATACTCAACTATTCCTTTATTTTTTCTTACTGCATGGATCGCAATTGCAATCTTTCCTTGACGCTCTAATTTTAAAGAATCTGTATCCATGCGGTTCGCAAATTCTTTCCCTTCATCTGTCAAGAAATATTTGCCATTAGTTTTTGCAATTAAACCCTCTTTAATTAAATGGTTAACATGGAAAGTGAAATGGTCGTTTGTTACATCAAATTTTTTTAGATCACGAAATCTGGCACCTGGTTTGAAAAGCAACTCTCTAAGTATTGAAATCTGAAAATCGTGAACTTTAATTTCCATCTTGTTGTGCCGAGTTTACTCTTTCCAAAAACAATTTTCTATCTTTTACTGGTAGTTTAATTAATTCTTCTAATACAGATAATCTAACGTCAGATTCCCATTGATCAAGGTCTTCTTTTTCGTATACATCAGCAAGATGCCAACTTTCAATTAATTGATCTATTTCTTTCATGAGCCGATTATGTAGCAGAATTATTTGGAAATCTAGTAAAGCCCACTATACCAAAATTTGAGATTTGGAAGATTACAGTTAGAATAGGTTTATGAATTCTTTTTCAAATAATCAAGGTTCTTGGCTTTCATGGTTTTTAAGAGGAACCCTGATTCTTCTATTTTTAATTCTTTTTGTAAAACTATTTGAAGTACAGATAATTAAAGGAAACTACTATCGTGCACTTTCTGAAGAAAACAGAATTCGCCATATTCCAATTCCTGCTGCTCGAGGGCGCATCTTGGCCAAAAATGGAGAGGCACTAGCTGATAATGTTGCTATTAAAAAGAGAATTAAATTTGCACCCAATGGTGGAATTACCATTACAGAGGATTTAACCGATGCTGACCCTTCCGAAATTATTACGGATTACAAAAGGGTATATCCACTTGGGGATAAATTTGCCCATGGAACAGGCTACTTATCAGTTGTATCTGAAGATAAAATAAAAAAAGTAAATCCTGATTGTCCCGAAAAAGGAACAAGAACAAGTGGGATGTTGGTTGGGGTAACTGGGCTGGAAGCTCAGTATGAATGTTCTCTTCTCGGTATTCCTGGAGAAGAACTTATTGAAGTAGACACACAAGGCAAAAAAACCAGAGTATTAGGAATTAAAAATCCAATAGCCGGAACAGATTTGATGACCTCAATTGATTATGGTTTGCAGCAAGAATTGGCCAGTTATATGGACAAAAAAGGGGCAGCCATAGTTACAGATGCTAATGGTGCGATATTGGCCTTCTATTCCAGTCCAAGTTTTGACCCGAACAATCTAACATCCGATCTATTTAAAAATACAGATTTACCTCTTTTTAATAGAGTGATAAGTGGAACTTTTCATCCAGGAAGCGTTTTTAAACCTCTTGTTGCTTTGGCTGCTCTTGAGGAGGGGGTAATTGACAAAAATTTTAAATATGATGATCCTGGAGTGATTACCGTTAATACATTCTCATATAACAATTGGTATTTTACGGAATATGGCAGGCGTGAGGGTTTGATAGATCTAACCCGCGCCATGGCCAGATCTACCGATACCTTTTTTTACAAAATTGGAGAAATGGTGGGACCTATCAATATTGCCAAATGGGCAAATGTTTTTGATCTGGATAAAATTACAGGGATTGATATCCCTGGTGAGACAAAAGGTTTGATTCCAACACCTGAATGGAAAAGAAAAACTTTTAATGAAAGTTGGTTTTTAGGAGATACATACAACATATCAATTGGACAAGGAGATGTTTCGGTTACACCAATTGAGTTAAATACTTTCATTTCTGCAATTGCCAACAATGGAAAAATTTGTGAACCACACTTTTTATTAAAAGATTCCTCAATATGTAATGAAATAAAAGTTACCCAGAAAAATTTAGATTTAGTAAAGGAAGGAATGAAGGCTGCTTGTGATTCGGGTGGAACAGCATATACATTTTTTGATTTTGGAGAAAAAAACAAAGGTGCTACGGTTGCATGTAAAACTGGAACTGCTGAGGTGGGAGAAACAGGAGAACCTAACGCATGGTTTACATTTTTTTCACCGATAGAAAACCCACAAGTGGTGGCAACTATTGTTTTTGAAAAAGGTGGACAGGGCTCTCAAATTGCGGGTCCTGTGGCTCGTAAAATTGCTGACTATGTATACTCAAGGTAAAGTCCAAAAGTCTGATAAATTTGCTGTTGCTGTTGTTGGATCAAGGCAGATAAGTTTACGTGGAAAAAATTTTACTAAAAAGTTTGTCAAAGAACTGGTTAAAAATAAGGTAACTATTGTCTCGGGACTTGCTCGCGGGATAGATACCGTTGCCCATGAAACTGCACTTAATAATGGAGGAAGAACAATTGCAGTATTAGGGTCGGGGTTAAATATAATTTATCCTCCTGAAAATGTGGATCTTGCTAAAAAGATTGTTAAACAGGGTGCCTTGATTTCTCCTTTTGCACCTAATACAAAACCAATTGGCAAGAACTTTTTAGCTAGAAATAGAGTAATAGTCTCTCTCTCACTTGCTGTTTTGGTTATTGAAGGACAAGCCCGAAGTGGTACACTATCGACCGCGTCTTGGGCGGCAAACATGGGGGTAGAAGTATTTGCAATTCCTGGAAGTCCTGCCACAGATTGGTTGATCGAACAAGGAGCGAGTATTGCAACTACCCCACAAGACGTAATACAGTATCTTAAGTCAAATGCAGTTATTGATAGTTGAGTCACCAACAAAAGCTAGGACACTATCTAAATTTTTAGGTAGTGGGTTTGATGTGGAAGCAACTACTGGGCACATTAAAGACTTACCCAAAAGTACCTTGGGAATTGATATTAAGAACAATTTTACTCCAGAGTATGTGGATGTAGTTAAAAGAAAAGAAACAATAAAAACCATACAGCATAAAGCAAAAAGCGCAAAGCAAGTTTATATCGCAACAGACCCTGACCGTGAGGGGGAGGCCATCGCTCAACATGTTGCTGAGGTGCTTCGCTCAAATTCAAAATTTAAAATTAAAAATTTAAAATTGAACCGCATTTCGTTTCACGAGATTACCAAAGAGGCTGTAGAAGACGCAATTGCACAACCAAGGGAGATTGATAGAAACTTGGTTGATGCTCAAATTGCAAGACGTGTACTAGATAGACTGGTTGGTTATAAACTCTCTCCGCTTCTTTGGAAAAAAGTAAGAAGGGGACTTTCTGCAGGTCGTGTACAATCTGTTGCAGTTAGACTTATTGTTGAAAAGGAACGAGAGATTGAAAAGTTTAAATCTGATGAATATTGGGAAATTAATGCACTTCTTAAAACTTCAAAATCAAAAGAGTTTCAAGCACAGCTTGTTAAGAGTGAGGTTAAAGAAAAGAGATTAGCTGATCAAATTTTGGCGAATCTAAAAAAAGCGAAGTATGTAGTTTCTGATGTTAGGAAGCGTCAAGTTATTAAAAAACCATATACCCCTTTTACGACTTCGACGATGACTCAAGCTGCTGCAAGGATTATGGGTTGGTCTTCTAAAAAAACAATGTCAGTTGCACAGAAATTATATGAAGAAGGTCTTATTACATATCATAGAACTGACTCACTAAATCTTTCAGTCCCAGCAGTTACCAAAGCTAGGGAATATATAAAGAAAAACTACGGTGTAACATATCTCCCCGAAACACCAAGATTATATAAAACAGAAAGTAAAGTTGCTCAAGAAGCACATGAGGCAATACGCCCAACTGGTCTGAATGAAAAATTGCAGCCAAATGATGATAAATATTTTGCAGATGAGCAAAAACTATATGAATTAATCTGGGCAAGATTTATTGCTTGTCAGATGAACCCTTCAATATATGATGAAACGACAATCGATGTTGCAGCTGGAAAATATTTACTTCGTGCATCAGGACAAATAATGAAATTTGATGGTTGGAGAAGAGTTTTGCCTGCCAAAAAAGATCCAGAAGAAGTTGTTGTTATTCTTCCCGATGTTTCGAAGGATGAAGAACTCAAACTGGTTAAAACTTGGGGAGATCAAAAATTTACCCAACCTCCTGCAAGATTTAACGAAGCCTCACTTATTAAAACCCTAGAAAAGTTAGGAATTGGTAGACCTTCAACCTATGCTCCAACAATTTCTGTAATCCAAATTAGAAACTATGTTGAAAAGAATGACAGTAAACAATTTGTTCCAACGGTGGTTGGAGTAGCAGTTAATGATTTCTTAATAGGTAATTTTCCTGATACTTTTGATTATCAATTTACCGCTGAAATGGAAGGGGAGTTGGATAGTGTAGCTGAAGGAAAACTGGCTTGGGTAAAAACAATCAAAGATTTTTGGAAACCGTTTGATAAGAAACTTGTGAGTGTTGAAAAGAACGCCAAAAGAGTAAAAATTGAAGTTGAAAAATTGGGTAAGATTTGCCCCGATTGTAAAAAAGGGGAACTGGTTATAAGAACGGGAAGGTTTGGTAAGTTTATTTCTTGCTCACTTTTTCCAGATTGTAAACATACTGAAAAATATTTGGAAAAAGTTGGGGTAAAATGCCCCGATTGTAAAGAAGGGGATGTCATTGTTAAAAAGACTAGCAAAGGCAGAAAGTTTTTTGGTTGCAGTAGGTACCCCGATTGTAAATATGCCTCCTGGCGTAGTCCTAAGAAAGAAGAAGAGAGTCAAAAAGTTTAGAGACCTGTTTCAAAAAATCATTCTTAGTTCCTGTGTTAGCAATCGTATAATCGGCCATAGCAATTGTTCCTCCTTCCGAACTCTTTCTTTAAGACTTTATAATCCTCAAAACTATAAAAGCCATCTCCTAACACATTACCCCTTCTTAATAGTTTCTTAAATTTAGGTAGATTTAAAATTGCAAAAGCACCCATACCATATTTTTTTCTTATTTTTTCACGAATTGGCCTCTCATTTTCTTCTGTTGGTTCAAGTCCTCCTTTTTTGACTTCATCTAAAGTGATTTGACCAAATCTCAAAAATTGATAACCTTTCTTAACAAAGAAATCAGAAGCAGTACTTTTACCCGAACCTGGGAGACCTGTTATACAAACAAGTTTATTCATTGTTTATTATTAATAACAAAAAATTTTATGAAAAGAAACAACGTAAACCCTCTTTCCATATTGACATGTGTAAAGGTTGTTGCTAAAAAGCTATAACGATATTTCAATGCCGTTGGATTTAACAAGTACAATAAGTAAACATGATTTCAACAAAATCCTATCTCCTTCAAAATGTCAGAGGAACTCTTCCTGATTGGGTGATTAAAGAATATATAAATTCAGGGGAGATAAAAATTGACAATCTATCTAAAGATTGGGAGAAAGATATAGATCAGGTTTCAATGGATTTTCACCTAGGAAAAAGAATTTTGATTCCAACGATGGGGAGGCATGTAGTTATTGATATTAGAAAAGGTGTTAATCCTGCCATGTATGAAAAACTTGAATTAAAAGTTGGAGATCCCATTACGATAAGACCTGGGCAATTCTTTATAGGAGAAACACTAGAAAGTTTGACACTTCCTGATTTTATAATTGGCCGTTTGGAGGGTAAAAGTAGTTTTGCCAGGTTAGGGATAGTTATTCATCAGACGTCAGCTCGTTTTGATCCTGGTTGGAGTGGTCCTGCAGCATTGGAACTTAAAAATAACAGTGACAATGATGTTGTTATTTATTGTGGAGACAAGATATGTGCATTTTCTTTTGAAAAACTTTCAGCTCCAGTTGAGAACACATATGATCGTACCACTCCGCGTTATCATGGAAATAAAGTTCTACACAGTCAAATAAACAATGACAACCAAAAAACCAGTAGTTAAATTTACCCTTTTAAGTAAAGGAGCAAAATTACCTTCATATGCACACGAAGACGATGCAGGGCTTGATATTTACTCAAATGAGTCTTTAGTCTTGAAAAAAGGTCAATATGTGGGAATATCTACAGGAATATCATCTGAGATACCAAAGGGTTATTTTATTTCCTTTAGAGACAAAAGTGGTTTGGCTTATAATTTTGGTTTACATGTTTTGGGTGGTGTGATAGACGCGGGATATCGAGGAGAGTGGAAAGTAATTCTTGTAAATCTCGGTAGAAAGAATTATAAAATTGAAAAAGGCGATAAGATTGTTCAGGGGGTTTTACAATTAGCTCCCCAGGCAAAGATAGTCGAATCAAAAAATCTTTCTAAAAGTAAAAGAGGAATAAAAGGTTTTGGAAGCACAGGTAAAAAATAAACAAAGTATGACGAAAAGACATCCTGAGTACCAATATTTAGATTTACTACGTGAATTAGTTGAACATGGAGTTATGCAAAAAGATGTAAATACCGGTGTAAAAACTTTCAGTAAGTTTGGAGCCCAAATAAGATTTGATTTGGCGGATGATTTTCCGCTTTTGACAACTAAAAAAGTTTGGTGGAAGGGGGTTGTGGCAGAACTTTATTGGTTTTTGTCTGGCCAATCCAACATTAAATATTTAGTTGATAATGATGTACATATTTGGGATGACTATCCTTATAAAATGTACAAAGAAAAAATGCTTAAGGGGAAAGTTCCTGAACTAACAAAGGATGAATTTATAGAAAAGATAAAGACAGACAAAAAGTATGCTAAAAAGTATGGAGAACTTCCACATATTTATGGCGAGCTTTGGAGGAGATGGCCAGCAAAAGGTAGAACCATTGACCAAGTTAAGTGGGTATTGAAAGAGATGAAGAATGATCCCGATGCTCACAACTTAATTGTTAATTCTTGGAATCCTGAATTTTTGTATGGAATGGCACTTCCTGAAGAGGCATCAAGATTTCCGATTTGTCATAACATGTATCAACTTAATGTTAAGAACGGGAGACTATGTCTACATTTATATCAAAGAAGCGCTGACATTTTTCTTGGGGTACCCTTTAATATCGCAAGCTATGCTCTTTTGACTCTTATCTTTGCAAAAGTAATGGGTTATAAACCTGGTGAATTTATCCACACTTTTGGAGATGTTCATATTTACGAAAATCATTTCGCCCAGGCGAAGGAACAATTGGCAAGAAAACCAAAAAAATTCCCTACGGTTAAAATTGATTCGAAAGTAAAAACTGTAGATCAATTTAGACCAAAACATGTGATATTGGAAGACTATAATCCTCATCCTCCTATAAAAGCTGAGTTAACTGTGTCTGGTGGCTATTTTTCAAAAGAAGCCAAAGCTAAGGAAAAAAAGAAATGAATCTTCCTAAGGTAAGCATAATCGTTGCGATAGATGAAAAAGGCGGTATTGGAAAAAATGACAAAATTCCGTGGCATATAAAAAAAGATTTGGTCAGACTTGCTAATATGACGAGGGATCATATGGCGATAATTGGGGATAGATCATATAATTCAATGGCAGGGTACTATGATAGAAGTGGTAGGCCAATGCCAGCAAAAGAGTATTTAGTACTATCAAAGAATAAAGATTTCAAAAGCCAAAGAAACAACACTTCAGTTGCTACATCGATTGGGGACGCTTTAAATAGGATTAAAAAAAGCGGAGAGAAAGAAGTCTTTGTGATAGGTGGGGCCTCGATATATAAACAGTTTATTGAATTTGCGGATAGATTATATTTAACGGTAGTCAAAGGGGAGTTTAATTGCGACACCTTTTTCCCAGATTATTCAGATTTTAATAAAGAAATTTTCTCAGAGGAAGATTTTGATGAAGGTCACAGATTTACCTTCAGAATTTTAGAAAGAGAATAGTATAATTTACCTATGAACAAAATTTCGGATTTGATTAAACAGGAAAAAAAACGTCAGGAGGAAACTTTGATGATGATTCCTTCTGAAAATTATGCTTCAAGGCAAGTAAGGGCTGCTGTTGGGTCGGTCCTCATGAATAAATATTCCGAAGGCTATGCAGAAAGAAGATATTACCAGGGAAATAAAGTGATTGATGAAATTGAAAATTTTGCGATAGAAAAAGCAAAAAAGCTTTTTGGAGTGGAACATGTAAATGTTCAGCCGTATTCTGGTTCTCCTGCCAATGCAGAAGTTTTATTTGCGTTAGTTAATCAAGGGGATAAAATAATGGGACTAAAGTTAAGTAGCGGTGGGCATTTAACCCACGGGCATCCTGATATTACTTTTTCTGGGAGATTCTATAAATCTGTTCAGTTTGGAACTGAAGATAACGGAATTATTGATTACGACGAGGTTGAAGAACTAGTTAAGATTGAGAAACCAAAACTTCTAATAATAGGAACAACCGCGTACCCGTTGGTTTTGGATTGGAAAAGATTGGGTAGTATTGCCGACTCAATCGGTGCTTGGCTTGTTGCTGATATTTCTCATGTGTCTGGTTTGGTTTTGGCAGGGGTTTATCCTTCTCCTGTTCCTTTTTGTCACATTGTGACAACTACAACGCATAAAACATTAAGAGGACCCAGGGGAGCAATGATTATGGTTACCAAAAAAGGGGTTAAGAAAGATCCTGAAATCGCTTCTAAAATTGACCGTGCAGTTTTTCCTGGACTTCAAGGAGGTCCACACAATAATACAACTGCAGGCATTGCACAAGCTTTGATTGAGGCAGACAGTTCTGAATTTAAAAAATATGGAAAACAGATTGTTGTTAATGCGAAGGTTTTAGCAAAAGAATTAAAAAAAGGAGGACTTACCATTGTTACAGGTGGAACAGAATGTCATTTGATAGTAGTGGACTTAAGACCTTTGGGGCTTTCTGGTAATGTTGTTGCTGAAGCTTTGGAGACTTCTGGAATTATAGTTAATAGAAACTCAGTTCCTAATGATCCTGCTCCTCCTTTCTATCCATCTGGAATTCGTTTAGGGACCCCAGGGCTTACAACTCGTGGGATGGGGGAAAAGGAAATGGTTGTTGTAGCAAGCATGATTTTAAGGGTAGTGGATCATGTAAAAGATCAAGTTCTCCCTGAGGAAAAAGAAAAAAGAGTTGAGTTCATGAAATCTTTTAGAAAAGGGCTTGCCAAAGATAAATTTTTACAAAGTATTGCTTTTGAGGTTAAGTCTCTCTGCAAAAAGTTCCCCCCTGTTTGATAGCTTTTGCATCAAACTGGGTCCCGTTGGATCTGAAAGTATCCAACTGGGACATTAAATCCCGATTCTAAGCCTAAAATGATATATAATACAGTTTATGGCAATTGTTTTTGATGGCAGAAAGTTTGCGGCTGAGAAAGAAACAGCTCTAACTCTTCGTGTTTTGGGTCTTAAAACCCGTGGTGTGCACCCCAAACTTGCGTCTATTATTGTGGGTGAGGACCCTGCAAGTAAACTATATGTGGGATTAAAGAAGAAAGCTGGAGAAAAAATTGGGGCAGAGGTAGATATTTACTACATTAAGGAGAACTCAAAGCTTTTAGATCTTCTCCTTCTTATTAAAACCCTAAATGAAGATGAGACTGTTCATGGGATTATGATACAGATGCCAATCCCAGGTCCCCTGGGAAATTCCAAATTCAAAATTCTAAATTCTATAAACCCCGAGAAGGATGTAGATGGATTAAGAGTTGATAGCCCATATCTTCACCCAACAAGTAAAGCTGTGATGCAGGTGATTGATGAGGCTAAAAAGGAAGTTGTCTTGACTGATTATACAGTGGTTGTAGTTGGAGCAACTGGAATGGTTGGTGAACCACTTGTGCGTGAACTAAAAGACCAACTATATAAAGTTATTGAGTGTAGTACTAAAACAAAAGATTTGAGTGTACAAACTCGTAAAGCTGATATTTTAGTTAGTGTCACGGGAGTGCCTGGAATTATTACTTCTGATATGGTCAAAGATGGGGCAGTCATAATTGATGTTGGTTCTCCCAAAGGAGATGTGGAGTTTCTAGAAGTTTCAAAGAAAGCTTCTTTTATCTCTCCTGTTCCTGGTGGGGTAGGACCCATCACAATATCTTGCCTACTTGAGAATTTGATCTTGGCGTGTTAATATTCCCATATCACACGCAGGTTAAGCTTCCTGGATTACTTCCAACCTGCGGCGGGATAAGGAAGCAAGCTAATTTCTAATTTCTAATAACTAATGGCTAACGTAAAAGTATCGCTTGAAGATTTACTTAATTCTGGAGCCCATTTTGGGCACCAGACTAAAAGATGGAATCCTAAGATGGAGGAATATCTTTATGGCTCAGACAATGGGGTCCATGTTTTTGATTTAACAAAGACTAAACCCATGCTTGAGGAAGCTTTGGAATTTCTTTCAAAATCTGTTAAAGAAGGAAAAACCATTCTTCTTCTTGGAACCAAAAAACAAATTAAAGATAAAGTGGCTGAAGTTGGTGAAGCTCTTGGAATTGCCTATGTTAACGAACGTTGGTTGGGAGGAACTATTTCCAATTTTAATCAAATGCAAAACTCTTTAAGGAAAATGACCGAGATGACAGAAAATGTAGCCAGTGGTTTTTACAATAAGTACACCAAAAAAGAAAGACTTCTAATCGACCGCGAAATTACCCGACTTGAGAGATTCTTTGGGGGAATTAAAAACCTAAAAGGAGTTCCTGATGTCCTTTTTGTTATTGATACCAAGCGCGAAGCAGGAGCGGTTCATGAAGCAAATACAAAAAAGGTTCCCGTTATTGGAATTGTAGACAGCAACAGCGATCCTGATATGATTGACTATCCAATTCCTATGAATGATGATGCTTCAAAAGCATTAGAATATGTATTAGATTTGTTCAAAAGTACCGTTGAGAAAGCCAAAGGAAAAAATGCAAAAGAAAATTAATATTGAACTAATTAAAAAATTAAGAGAAGAAACAGGGGTTGCTATAATTCGCATCCGTGAGGTATTAGAGGAAGTTGGCGGAGGTGAGAAAAAAGCTCTTGCGGTTTTGAAGAAAGAAGCTTTGGAAAAAGCAGAAAAAAGAGAGGGACGAGAAACTTCTCAAGGAAAAATCTTTGCCTATGCACATCACACAGGGAAAGTTGTCGGAATAGTCGAGCTTCTGTGCGAAACTGATTTCGTAGCTAAAAATGAATTGTTTGAAACCCTGGGAAAAGAACTTTCTTTACAAGTTGCATCCATGGGGGATGAAGATTTTGAAAATCAAGAATATATTAAGGATGGAAGCAAGAAAGTAAAAGATTTAGTTAAAGAATTAATTGCAAAAACTGGTGAGAATGTAAAATTAGGTCGTGTTCAAAAACTTGAACTCGGCGGGTAAACGTGTTTTAATCAACTTAATGGATGAAGCTTCAGTTTTAGCAAAAATGCAATCGGCGGTTAGTGCTGTGGCGGGAGATATCGCGGGAGTTAGAACAGGAAGAGCAAGTCCTGCACTTGTTGAAAATATAACAGTTCCTGCATATGGTGGTACCCAAAGACTAAGAGTAATGGAAGTAGGAAGTATAACATCCCCCGATCCAACACAGATTGTTATTTCCCCTTGGGATAAAAGCATAATTGGAGATATTAGAAAAGGAATATTGGAAGCCAATGTGGGACTAAATCCTTCAATAGACGGGGAAGTAATTAGAATTGCCATTGCGCCACTTACTACTGAAGATAGGGAAAAATATGTAAAGATTCTTTCTGCCAAACTTGAAAACGGAAAAATAATGGTTAGGCAAGTCAGGGCAGATGAAATGCATGAGATTAAAAAGAAGTTTGAAGCAAAAGAAATTACAGAAGATGATAAGTTTGCTTTTGAGAAAAAACTCCAAGAATTAACAGACTCTTCTATCGCAAAAATTGAAGAAATGGGGGAAAGAAAGAAAACTGAGTTATTACAGATTTAATTTATTGCTGAAAGTTTCAAATAGGATTCAATTCTTTCAACGCGCTTTCTGAGATTCAGATATTCACGGTCAAAAAATTTAATAATTAACTTTTGATCTTTTCGAATCTGTTCAATATCCTCTTTTATAGAAGTGGTATGTTTTTTGAATGCACTTTCAAACTTCCCATCAAATTTTTTATCAAATTTCTCATCAAACAGATCTCCTATGGTTTTAACATCATTTTTGGTCAACATAATTTTATAATACAACTTTTAACTCTACTCGCAATATTCAATATACTATATACTTTTTGCATATGCTTTTGACTGTTCTTTATGCACTAGGAATTTTACTTGTTCTCTCCGTTCTTATTTTGATTCATGAGTTAGGGCATTTTATAGTTGCTAAAAAATCTGGTGTTTGGGTTGAAGAGTTTGGTTTTGGACTTCCACCAAGGCTTGTAGGAAAAAAAATAGGGGAAACAATCTATTCTCTTAATTGGCTCCCATTTGGAGGATTTGTAAGACTTCATGGAGAACAAAACGAAGAGGGAATATCGAAACCTAATCGGGCATTTTTGGGAAAAAGTAAGCTAAAACGTGCAGGCATTGTTGTTGCCGGAATTGTTATGAATTTGCTTTTGGGTCTTATATGTTTTGCAATTGTTTATTCTTTTCTTGGAATCCCAAAGGAACAGGGTTTTGTGCAAATAGTTGATGTGGTAACTGAGTCTCCCGCAGCGGTTGCGGGACTAACTGTAAATGATGTTGTTGTTTCTTTAAATAAAAACCCAGTTACCAAGTCAACCGACTTTACAAACCTGACCAAAGAAAATGCTGGAAAGACGATAGCGCTTGAAATTAAAAGAGGTGAGGCTACCCAAAAATATAACATCCCACTTCGAGAAAATCCTACCGACGGGAAGTCGTTTTTAGGAATTGTTGTTAGTTCACAAACCACTTATTACCCACCAATTTGGCAGAGACCTTTTTATGGCGCATATTATGGAACCATAGCTTCTTACGAAACAACAATCTCCGTATTCAAAGGGCTTGCAGGAATATTCTCTCAGGCAAGCCGAGGAATGGTTCCAACGGATACTGTAGGGCCTGTTGGAATATTTGCCATCATTTATTATGTTTTAAAGCAGGGAATATTACCTATATTAAATCTAATGGGACTAATTTCAATTAACTTGGCAGTACTTAATATTCTTCCCATTCCAGCACTTGATGGAGGACGTTTATTATTCATCGGAATTGAAGCGATTTTTGGCAAAAAAGTTTTACCCAAAGTTGAGGCTGCATTTCACTCAGTGGGATTTATGCTTCTAATTGGTCTTATCATTGTAATTTCATTCTTTGACATAAAAAGAGTGATTGCCGCTGGGGGATTTACAGGCTTCATCAATTCATTTATAAAATGATACAATTGGCTTATATATGAGACAATCTCAGCTTTTCCCTAAAACTCGAAAGGAAGCTCCAAAAGATGCTACCAGTGTAAACCATAAACTTCTAGTGCGGGCAGGATTTATTGATCAGCTCATGGCAGGAAGTTGGACTCTTCTTCCTTTAGGGTGGAGGGTTATAACAAAAATAAATCAGATAATTCGTGAAGAAATTAATGCAGTGGGGGGTCAGGAAATGTTAATGCCGTTACTTCACCCAAAAGAAATTTGGAGTGAAACTGGAAGATGGGACAAAGCAGATGAGATTATGTACAAGCTCAAAGATGCAAGGGGAAAAGAATATGTACTTTCTTTTACTCACGAAGAGATTGTCATGGATTTACTTCGAAAAAACATTACAAGTTATCAGGATTTACCTGTTTGTGTTTATCATTTTTCCACAAAATTCAGACATGAACTTAGGGCAAAAAGTGGAATTTTAAGGGGAAGGGAGTTCATGATGAAAGATCTCTACTCTGCTCACACCACAGAAAAAGGTTTAACGGATTATTATGAAAAAGTAAAAGGTGCATATTCCAAAATATTTAAACGACTTGGATTTAATTTCAGAGTAGTTGAGGCTTCGGGTGGGGTTTTTACGGATAAACATACACATGAGTTTCAAGTATTAAATGCAAATGGTGAGGATGTTATTTATATTTGTGACTCATGTGATTTTGCGCAGAACAAGGAAATCTTCAAAGGTAAGGTTGGGGAATCTTGCCCAAGATGCAAAAAAGGAAAAATTAGTGAAGAAGCCAAAACCGTGGAAGTAGGAAACATTTTTCCACTTGGCACTTGGTATGCGGAACGCATGAGAATGTTTTTTACAGATCGCGATGGTGGCAAAAAACCAGTTTGGTTTGGAAGTTATGGAATCGGACCTACTCGTGTTATGGGAACATGGGTTGAAGTATCACATGATCAGAGTGGAATTATTTGGAACCGCGAAATCTCACCTTTTGATATACACCTTATTGAGCTTCCTGGAGTTAAAAACACTGAAAAGATATATGAGGATCTTAAAGCTGCAGGGATCGATGTTCTTTGGGATGATCGAGATGTTCCTGCAGGACAAAAATTTGCAGACAGTGATCTTATTGGAATTCCTGTAAGACTTGTAGTCTCAGAAAGAAACGGAGACAAGATTGAGTGGAAAGAAAGATTTTCGAATACATCCAAATTATTGACATTGAATGAGATAATAAATAGCTTTGGTAAATAAGAATAAAAAAGTAGTTGTTATAGGAGGGGGGACAGGAACTTTTACCATTCTTTCAGGTCTTAAAAAATATCCCCAGCTTGATATCAGTGTAATAGTTTCCATGATGGATGACGGGGGAAGCAATCGTGTGATAAGGGACGAGTTTGGACTTCTTCCCACGAGTGATTTAAGGCAGTGCATGGTGGCTCTTGCTGGGAGCGATTCTGACGAAACCTTAAGAAAACTATTTACATATAGATATGAGAATGGGGTGGGAATTGCAGGCATGACGTTTGGAAATTTATTTATGGCAGCCCTAACTGATATTTATGGGGGAGATCAGAAAAAGGCAATCGAAGAAACCTGTGAGCTTTTGGGGGTAAGGGGGAAAATTATCCCTGTAACTTTTGAAAAGACAAACTTGGTAGCTACATATGCAAATGGTAAACAGGTTTTGGGAGAACATGAAATTGATGAGCCGTGCAGTGGTGTAGGTAAATCAAAAATTATTGACCTTCAGATTTTTCCAAAAATTGCGGTCAATAAAGACGCTCTAAGTGCAATTACTTCCGCTGATTTAATCATTTTGGGACCGGGAGATTTTTATACAAGTATTTTACCTAACATAGTTGTGGATGGTGTTGCAAAAGAGATTAAAAAATCGCATGGAAAAGTAGTCTTTGTTATGAATTTAATGACTAAATATGGACAAACCATTGGTTTTACTGCAAGCACTTTTGTTTCTGAAATTAATAAATATTTAGGAAAGGATCCTGATGTTGTACTAATAAATAGTGGTAAAAAGATTCCAATTTCAATTTTAAAAAAGTATAAAGTGGAAAAAGCTGAAATGGTACGCGACGATTTAAAAAAATCAAAAATGAAAGTTGTTAGAAAACAGTTAATTTCAAATAAAGTATACAAAAAACCAAAGAGCGATAAGTTAGTTAGAAGCCTAATCCGTCACAATTCGGAAAAATTAGCAAAATCAATAGTTGATCTTCTCTGATCTTCGAATTAGACTAAGTACGCCATATATAAAATATGATTGCTCAAACTCTACAACAAAAAATAGGTGAGGCAATGAAAGCTCATGATGAAGTAAAGCTTTCAACACTTCGTCTTCTTTCATCTGCTTTTAATTATGAAAAGATTGCTAAACAACACGATCTAGACGATAGCGAAGAGTTAGTAGTAATTAGGAGGGAGGCAAAACAAAGAAAAGATTCTGTTGAGGCTTATAAAAAAGCAGGAGCAATGGATTTAGCTGCAAAAGAAGAAGCGGAGTTAGTTATTTTGCAAGAATACTTGCCTCCAGAGATGGATGAGAAAGAGCTAACAAAAATTGTTATTGAGGTAGTTGCCCAAACTGGAGCAAAAACCATGGCTGATATTGGGAAAGTAATGGGAATGGTAAAATCCAAAGCCCCCGAGGCAGATGGTGGACGTGTTGCGGGAATTATTAAAAAGGAACTTGGTATATGATCAAAGTCTCCGTAACCAAACAATCTAATTATTCAGCAAATTCAACTGCAATTAAAAAAAGACTGTCTTTATATTTGCAGAAACAGGGAATAGTTTCAGACGCTGAAGTTTCTGTTGCAATTGTCGGTGAGAAAAAAATGATGGAGATTGGAAACAAATACCTAAAAGACAAGAAACTTCATAATGTCCTCTCTTTTACACCAAATGAAACTAAAGCTGATTTTATTTTTCCCCCTGATGGAATAATTCATCTGGGTGAAATTGTTGTTTGTTACCCACTTGCAGTCAAAGAAGCTGGGGAGGAAAATGTTTTGACTATTGAAAGAGTTTGCGAGTTGGTTGAACACGGAGCCTTACATTTATTGGGGATACACCATGAAATTAAAAATTAAAAAATAAAAATTTAAAATTGCCAGATGACACTATATTTAAAATATCGATCCAAGAATCTAGACGAACTGGATCTTCCTGAGGTAGCTGAGTCACTAAAAAAAATTGTTAACTCTGGTTCAATTCCTCACGCATTTCTTTTTGCAGGACCTAAAGGAACTGGTAAAACTTCAGCTGCCAGAATTTTGGCAAAGATAATTAACTGTGAGAAGTTAGGAAAGGGTGGAGTACCTTGTGATAAATGTGAACAATGCGTCTCAATAACAAAAGGAACCAATTTAGATGTTATTGAAATGGATGCAGCTTCTCATCGTGGGATTGATGATGTTAGAACCTTGAGGGATGCGGTTAAGCTTTCTCCAACAAAAGCAAAAAAGAAGATTTACATAATTGACGAAGCGCACATGTTAACAACGGAAGCTTCCAATGCACTTTTAAAAACCTTGGAAGAACCACCCGATCATGTGGTTTTTATACTAGCGACAACAAACCCTGAAAAATTAATTGACACTATTCGTTCCAGAACCACATTTATTACATTCAGAAAAGCTTCCATTGGTGAAATCGTTAATGCATTAAAAAGAGTTGTTTCTTCTGAAAAAATTAAAATAAAAGAAGAATCACTTTTAAGGATTGCTGAAGTTTCAGGGGGAGCATTCCGCGATGCAATTAAAATTCTTGAACAGTTTAATGCTGAGGGAGAAATTTATCTGGATAAATTTAAATGTTCTGAACTAACTAGTTTTATAGAAGCTTTAATTAAAAAAGATGAAAAAGGTGCAATTAACGAGATTGAAAAGAATGTTGAACTGGGAATATCTATTGAAGTATTTTTACAAGTGCTTTTGACTTTATTCCACAAAGCAATACTGTCTGAGGTTGGAGTGGGGGAAAACAAAATAGAGGGTTTGGATAAGAAAGACTTAGTTATATTAACCGATTTATTCACTGAGGCAAACAAATCTTTGGTGGACTCACCAATCGAACAGTTGCCCGTTGAAATTGCAGTCATTAAATGGTGCGGTGAGGACAAAAATGTCGAATCTAGAAACTTGAACTTAAAGAAAGATAACGAAGTAAAAGAAGCTCCTGATGTAGTTATTTCCACACAAGATTCTAAATTCCAAGTCCCAGATTCTAATATTGGTATAGTTAATGACGATATCTGGAAAACAATCTTATCAGCAATTCACCCAGTAAATGCTTCAATTGAAGGACTTTTAAGGGCTAGTCGTCCTGTGGGATACGATGGAAAAACTCTGACTTTAGGTGTTTTTTATAAATTCCATAAAGAGCGACTTGAGGACGCAAACCATAGAAAAATTTTGGAAGACGTTATTGAAAAAGTTCTTAATTGCCCAACACGAATTGTTTGCACTTTGGTTGCCCCTCCACCAAAAGTTATTATTGAAGAAGCAAAAACCGAACCAGTTTTGACTGAAAGCTCGGAACCAGATATAATCAAAGCTGCTGAAGAGATATTTGGAAACTAATATATGTTCGACAAATTTAACCAATTAAAAAAACTAGGAGAGCTTAAAAAACAAGGAGAAGCTCTCCAGAAAGAACTTGAAAAAATAATAAAAACTGTTGAAAAAAACGGTTGGCAGGTTTCTGTTACGGGTGACCAAAAAATTAGATACATTAAAAAAGATGGGGAGGATCTTAAAGAATTGGTAGATCTAATAAACAGTGCAATGAAAGACATCCAAAAAGAATCTGCAAAGAAAATGATGGAAATGGGTGGAGGACTTAGTGGACTTCTTGGTGGACTTAAGTAAAAATTAGTGATGAAAATTAGAACTGCCGGAATCTTCTCTGTTATCTTTTTGTTAGCTACTCTTTTTGCTGGTGTGTATTTGGTTGGGATAAAGACAGGTTTTATCAAAAAAGCTTTTGGAACTCCTGCTAATTTAATAATTGATTTGGGATCAAGTTTTGCAAATCCTGGAGATTGTTGGAGAAGTTTGGCTCAAGGAGGAGAATCAAGGGGTAGAATGATTGCTCCTGCAATTTCTGAAGTTAAAAAACTTCAACCTCAATATATTCGTATTGATCACATTTATGATAACTATAATGTTGTAAGGCGTGACGGGGGACAACTTGCTTTCAATTGGCAGGAATTGGATCTGATTATTCAAGACATTTTGGCAACTGGTGCTAAACCTTTCTTAAGTCTTTCCTATATGCCACCCGCAATTTCCAAAGATGGCAATGTGGATAGTGTTCCCACTAACTGGGTAGAATGGCAAATAGTTGTTCAAAAAACCATAGAGCATGTTAGTGGTAAAGGAGGATTAAACTTAAGTGGAGTTTATTATGAAGTTTGGAACGAACCAGATCTTTTTGGTAGGTTTAAGGCAGGGGGAGACAAAAATTATTTAGATCTCTATTATTATGCACAACTTGGAGCCAAATCGGCAAGGGGGGTTAATTCTTTCAAAATTGGTGGTCCCGCTACAACTGGTTTATATAAATCCTGGATAGATGCTCTCCTTCTAATGGCACAAAGTGGAAAAATTAGGCTAGATTTTCTTTCTTGGCACAATTATTCAAGAGATATAGATAAGTATGATGAGAATATACAAAATATTGCAGAATGGGTCTCGGCTTATCCAAATTATTCAAATATTGAACTGGTTGTTTCTGAGCTTGGGATAAACAGTGAAAACGACCCAGCATATGACGGTAATCTTTCAGCTATTCATACTTTGGCCTCTGCCTCTGTTCTCCAAACTAATGTAAACAAATGTTTTAACTTTGAGATTATTGATGGAGCTGGTCCAGAAAAACTGTGGGGAAGGTGGGGGCTTTTAACTAATGAAAAATTTGGTGCTCCAACTCCAAAAACAAGATTCTATGCAATTCAGTTTTTAAACAGAATGGTAGGGGAGAGAATTTCAGTTGGGGGGTCAGGAAGTTGGGTTAAGGCTTTTGGGAGAAACCAGGGAAACAAGTTTAAGATTTTGGTTGTTAATTATGATCCGACAGGAAAACATGGAGAAGTTGTACCCTTTAATTTAATAAATTTACCATATAGAAAATTTACAATTAAAAGAATTGATTTTTTGGGAGGAAGTTCAACTCAAACTGTAGATATAGATACCCCCAATTGGAGTACAGACATGGCATTCTCACCGAATTCTGCTAGTATATTTGAGATAGAACCTATATGAAAATTGCAAAACCAATACAGGCATTAATTGAAAGTTTTCAAAAACTTCCAGGAGTGGGACCTAAAAGCGCACAACGTCTTACTTATTATTTACTCCATGTTCCACAAATCCAATTGGATGAATTTTCTGATTCCATAATGCGTCTTAAAAAAGATACTGTTCTTTGTTCAGTTTGTAAAAATATAGGCGAGACCGAGCCTTGTCCAATCTGTTCTGATAAATCTCGGGATCATACGCAAGTTTTAGTGGTTGAGCAGCCCTTAGACATTTTGGCATTTGAAAGAACTGGAAAGTTCAAAGGTGTGTATCACGTTCTTCATGGAGCAATTAATCCATTGGAAAATATTGGCCCCGATGAAATATATATCCAACAGCTGTTGGATAGAATCTCGAATATGGAATCTGGAATTAAGGAAGTAATAATAGCGACAAACCCAACAATGGAAGGAAATGCAACGGCTATGTATTTGCGTAAGCAAATACAATTACTAATTACTGATAACCAATTACTAATCACTAGACTTGGGATGGGTATCCCCACAGGCGCAGATCTAGAGTATGCTGATGAGACAACACTAACCCAAGCTCTCGAAGGAAGAAGAGAGATATAACAAAAAAGATGACTAATCTTGCCCAGGATACCACAAAATCTGCAAAAAACTTAGCTCAACAAATTGCTAAACAGATGGTTCGTGAACCTTTAGAAATATTAAAGGATGCACGGGAACAAACTACTGGACAGGAACTGTCTGGACAACCAAGCAATCAACAAACAGAATCTTCAGACAATCAAAATAAACAGATTGAACAGCAAAAAGAAATTCAGGACAAAATGAAAGCGGGCAGGAGGATGGAGGCACTAAACCGTGAACTTGATGACATTCACAAACAAAAAAAATTTTCCGAACTTCAAAAAAGGATTTCAGAAGGAGAAGAAATTTCTCTAGAAGAATACCCAGAGCTTTCAATGGAACAGAAACAAGTCTTGAAAGCCCAAATGGAAGCTGTAAAAGTACAAAGTACTAAGTACAAAGTACAAAGTACTGGTCTTGTTGAACCTGCTACCAAAAAAGGAAGACAACTATTTAACTTTGGTAAAAAACAGGCGATGAAGAATGAACAAACACGCGTAGAAAAACCCATTCCTCCAAGCGGATAATCTGATACAATAGCCTTAAATGGATATATATATAACAAATACCTTAACCCGTAAAAAGGAAAAGTTTGAGCCAATAAATGATAAAAAGGTTAATCTTTTTGTGTGTGGACCAACCGTTTATGATCATTCGCACTTGGGACACGCAAAAACCTATACACAATTTGACATTTTAGTACGTTTTTTACGAAGTCTTGGCTTCGATGTCTTCTATCTTCAGAATATTACGGATATTGATGACAAAATAATAAACCGAGCTAGAGAAACTAACGTTGCATGGAAGACTTTAACCGAAAAGTACGAAAAATTTTATGTTGAGGATATGCACCGACTTAACAATACTTCTGTATCGAAATATGCTCGGGCGACGGACTATATTGAGCAAATAGTTAAGCAAGTTAAAACACTTATGGAAAAAGGATTTGCCTATACAATAGATGACGGAATATATTTTGAAATTTCCAAGTTCTCGGACTATGGTAAGCTTTCGGGGCGTACTGAACTTAAACAAGGGGATTCGGAGTCAAGAATTGATGAAAATAAACAAAAAAGAGGTTGGAATGATTTTTGTTTGTGGAAATTTTCAAAACCAGACGAACCTTGCTGGAAAGCTGAATTTGGAGACGGTCGACCTGGATGGCACATAGAAGACACGGCCATTACCGAGACATTTTTTGGACCACAATACGATATTCATGGAGGAGCGGTTGATCTTATAATTCCACATCATGAGGCTGAAATTGCTCAAATGGAATCTGCATCTGGTAAAAAACCACTTGTCAGATACTGGCTGCATACGGCATTCTTAATGGTTGATGGTAGAAAGATGAGTAAAAGCTTGGGAAATTTTTACACAATAAGTGAAGTAATTGAAAAAGGATTTGATCCCTTAGCACTTAGATATTTATTCTTGGGAGCACACTACCGCGATACCCTAAATTTTACATGGGATTCATTAGAAGCTGCTCAAAATGGGTTTAAAAATCTTAAGAGTCAAATTGCAAATTTAAAATCTCAGACCGATCGGACTACTCTGTCGCCAGAGAAGGAGAAGAAGATTGATGAGTATAGAGTGAGGTTTATGGAAGCCCTTAATGATGATTTAAATACCCCCAAAGCACTTGCAGTAATGTGGGAGATGTTAAAAAGCAACATTCCCTCAGCCGATAAATATGATTTAGCAATGAGTTTTGATGAAGTCTTGGGGTTGAAGCTAGAATCTGGAATTTCGAATCTAGAATCCAATCTCCCAGATGACGTAAAAATACTAATGGAAAAAAGAGAAGGATTAAGGAAACAAAAAAAATTTGAGGAAGCGGATACTATAAGGAAGCAAATTGAAGAATTGGGTTACAAAGTCAATGATTCATCAGTGATTGACGCATCTAGGTAACATTAGTATTATTAAAGATATATGCCAGACCAAAATAAATCTGCTCAAGCTTCACCGTTTGAAATAATAACTCCTGGAAAATCAAAAAAAATGGGCAAGACTGGGATAATTGTTGCAGTCTCAATAGTTATATTTTTGGTTTTAAGTGTTGTTGCTGGAGTACTTCTTGTTCGTCAGCAACAAACCATTCAAGAAAAAGCTGCTTCTTGTGAGGAAGTATGTAGCGGGAATCTTCTTAAGAGTTGCCATCCACCAGACAGTGATGGAACGGCCAATGAAAGCTTGTGTAATCTAGCAGGAAGAGTGGAAACTTGCGGAGCTTCGTATACGAAATATTGTTGCCCTTCAGCAGGGGGAACTTGGACAACCAACATGAGTGCGTGTGCAACGCCTACTCCAACTGTAACAGCAACACCTACGCTAACACCAACTCCTACTTCAACTGGAAGTACTACTACACCAACACCAACCGCTGGTGGAAATTCATGTAATAGCAGTTGCGGAAGTAATTCAAATTGCGAAAGTGGTCTGTATTGTTATTCAGGTTATTGTAGAAATCCTCTTTGTGCTAGTGATGCTGCTTGTAGCTGTGGAACAAAAACCTCAACCCCAACCCCAACCGCAACTTCTACTGCGTCAGCTGCAATTTCAGGAACTCAAACAACCCCTCTTCCAATTCCCGTAAGCGGAACTCATTGGGCAACTTTTGTGGGTATTGGGGTGGGGATAGTTGCAATTTTAGCTTCAGTACTTCTAGCAATTTAAAGAAGTTTTTTGAGTTTGAAAGTTGATTTAGTGGAAACAATCCCTACATGGTCTATCAAAGGAAATATTATTCTTAGTTCTGTCTGAAATTTTTCAGCTAAATTTCCCGTGTAATTTGCGTAACCAGCTTTTTCTGATTGAGAGCAAAGTTTATTTTCCCATTCATTTACAATTTTAAGTATTTTTTCACCTTCTTTATTAAATTCATCCTGAAACTTTTCTTCATCCATACCATAATTTGCATGAAGAAGTCTAAATTCATCAAATGCTTTTTTATTTTCCTCAAGCATTCTATTAAAATATTCTTTGTATTTTGTCACAACGAAAATGGTATCATATTTATTATGAACAAAGAAAGACTTGTAATCTGGGTAAAAATCTTGGCAGTTATTGGAATTCTTCTTGCAGTTTTTCTTCTTTGGGAACAAATGTTTAGACCAAGTTTCCAACCTTGCAACATTAACGCAACAGTAAACTGTGATGCGGTGATTTCTGGGGAAGTATCAAAAACGTTAGGTATTCCAACCCCCTTAATCGGGCTAGTTGGTTACATAATAATTCTTTTTGCAGCCTTCAGGCAAAATGCAAAATTAATTTTGGGAATGGCTCTTTTTGGGCTGGTATTCTGTCTTTATATTGCATATCGTGAGCTATTTCAACTTCATGTAGTTTGCCCAGTTTGTATTATGTGTCAGATTGACATGATCTCCGTTTTTATCCTAGGAATCTTTCTAAATAAAAAATAAACAGATAGTTTCAATTTGTTGAGGAGAAAGAATAATCTTCTTTAAGCTTTTACATTCTCCTTAATATATTTTGAAAGAAAGAAAGCGGGGATTATTGAAATTGCCATAAGGATGATGCTTACCAAAAACGTAGAGTCAACAGACTTCTGAGCAGTAGCCATGAGAGTTGTTTGGGGTTTGCCAACAAATAGCATGCCAATTGTTTTATCCCCTAAAGTTTTTATGGGTGCGTATACTGTGTAGTATGGACGATTAAGAATAGATAGGGAACCTATATATGTCTCATTTTTTACCAAAACAGTATCTAGTACTTCACTATTAGTTTCAGTAGTTCCAACAAATCTTGATTTACCATCAGGGGCTGTAAACGTTGTTGCAGCTCGAATGTTATTACTGAATACCGCCACATCAAGACCAGTAACTTCTTTAACTCCATCAACAAACGCGCTGTCAATAATAAATCCAGTGACAACAACTCCTTTATTTTTGATTGGGGAAGCCGCTTTAATGAGAATCTCGGGGGTGGAGTGGCTTGTGTTTGAAACAATTGTACTAAGTGGATTACCGATAAAAGCACTCTTGACTACTAAATCTTCAGAAACATTATCTCCAATGCGATCTCTATCTTCAGCTCTCATGATTACTTCTCCCGATGAAGAGGCAATGGTTAAGAAGTCAGTTTCCTGTGAAAGCATAAAATCAGATGTAATTTTATAAAGTGCATCGGAATTATTTTCCCCCATGGCTTTTTGAAAACCACTATCTTGAGCAATAGCCTTTGCATCTGAAAGAGCCTCCATTTGCTGACGATTCAGTGAGTATTGAAAAACATTTACGTCTGTTCTTAAATGAGATAGGGCATCTGTCTCTAAGTTTCTAAGTAACAAAAAGACAAAGAAGAAAGTTATGGTTAAAAATATAAATAAGCTAGAACCGACAATAATTGTAAATATTTGAATTTGTAATCTGAAACGTATATAGCCCCAAATCCAAACCGCCAGTATTCCAGCACCAACAAGAAGTAAAAAGTGATGAATAGACCAAACAACTCCAAAATCAGCTAGAATTTTTGACCAGAAAACATTGGCCGTGTCTGACCAAAACAGTGACAGATTGATAATTTTTGCCATAGCAAGAAGTAAAAAAGCAAGTGCAGCTGGTTTGAGCTGCTTTTCTAATCCTTCAGTGGATTTTCGATAATAACAAAGAGCAACTATAATGGTCAAAACGGCCGAGAGGGGGAGAAGGGATTGGGTTATGGCAGGAAAAATCAAGGGAATAGCAACCAATGCCTTTACCTTTCCAGGCTTATGTAATATTGGCTCTAAAATCAAGCTATAAATAATTAGCCCTAAACCTCCGACCTCGACTATCTGTGTCAACAAATTTACTATTGGAATATTTAGGGAAGTAGTATGGACGGCTGTAGCGGCAGCTAAAAGAAAAACCCCAGGCTTCTTAGAAGTGGAGTTTTACCTTTTTTATCTAGTTGCCAAGAATCCAAATATAAAAGACCTGCTGCAAAGAAAGTGAAAGCAGTAAAAACAGTGATTGCAAAGTGGCTGGTATTAAAAAACAATATTTGTGTTAACATTTTCTTGCTATTTCATTATTGCAAATTACTTAACTTTTCTAAAGCATCTTCTTGGCTAAGTACTCCAACGTACACTTCCTGGATTTTTCCTTTTGAGTCTATAAAAAAGTGTTGAGGTAAAAGAGTGATTTTAAAATCGCTAGCACTCTGACCGTTTCTATCCACAACTACCTGGAATTTATACTTTCCTCTTTTTACAAATGTATCCATGGAAGCGATTGAATCTTGAAGTGAGACAACTAATAAATTTTGATCTTTTAATAAGGAGCCTGTTAAATTGGAAAGAATTGGCGCCTGTTCAAGTGAAGAGCTGTCCCAAGTTGAAACAAAACTCAAAATAACTTTCTTTCCAGAATAATCTGAAAGTTTGATTTCTTTTCCATTCAAGTCAGGTAGAGACAAAAGGGGAGAGGCTGTACCTGGTGTAAGAATCAATTGTGATTCTGTGGTAGAGGTAATTGAGGGTTTAGTAAGTGAATTTGTTTTAACGGTTTGGGGAATAATGGTGGGTGGGCTAAGAACCACTTTACCAAAATAGGGAAGATTTAAAATGATTTTTGGTTTTGATTGAAGTGGAAAAATAAAATTCAGTATTTGAGTTTGTGATATATCAAGTATTTCACTCTGTGTGGTAACAAAACCAGGAGCTTTTATTTCAATATAGTATTTTCCAGGAGGAACCATGTAGCTATAAGAACCATTCTGGGGTGTCTTTTGGGAATTTTCTTGGCCATACGACGTTGAATCCCACAGCATCCAGCTTTTTGTTGATGTCTCAAAAAGATATAAAGAAACAGTAGCTGACTCAATTGGACTTTTTGTTTTTTCTTCAACCACATTTCCAAAATCTTCTACCTGAATGGGGTATAGATTTCTTTCCGTTTTATTTTCAGCCCCATCAATTGCGGATATTTTTATTTCTTTTTCTCCCTCGTTCTCAAACTTCATTTTACCAAACCAAATATTTGTTCCTGGTGTTTGAGTTAGGTCGAATGATTTTTCTGGAGTAACTACTTGAGCTTGGGTGACTCCACCTTTCATACTTAAAGCAATTGTGGACTCCGTACCTGCAACTATTCTTAATAAATTATCCTTATCTGGAGTGAGAATCTGTGAACCAAAATATTGTATGCTACCACCAATAATGGGAGGGATGGAGTCGACTATTAAAGTTTGAATTTCTGATTGACCTATATTTCCAGAAATATCAAAAGCACGAGCCTGAACAGGGTAGTTAGCATCTTCCAAAAACTTGGTTGTTAAATTGAACTTAGAACCTACCAGAGTTGCTGTAAACCAAGTTCTTCCACTATCCAAACTTATTTCTACTTTGGAAATAGACAGATAGCTTGAACTAACAGCACCTGTTATGGTTGGAGTTTGGTCTTTTGTAGGATTAGGCAAAAATTTATTTAGGGTTACTTTTGGTGGTGATATTGTAATATCTGTTTTGGCAAAGCTTGATGATTGGGTATATACATTGGCTAACGACTTGCCCCTAACAATCACAGAGTATGTCCCAATAGTAAAAATATTTCCTAAAGAGAATCTGTAATCTTCAGAAATTTCATCAAATTTTCCATCAACCGCTTCAGTACTTTTCCAGCTAGTACCATTATCAAGGCTGTATTCGACTGAATCAATTACACCGTTTGAAATTGATGCAGTTCCTGAAAAGTTTAACCCCTTTCCACTTACAGTAACTGACGGAAAATAGTTTGTTGTTGAAGATGTATCTGTTGAAGATGAACTGCTACCAGAATCAGAAGATGGAGTGGAAGTTGATCCTGGTCCTGGAGTTGGAGTTGGGGTTGATCCTGGTCCTGGAGTTGGAGTTGGTTGGGGAGGTTGGGTTGGGGGAGTTGTCGGTGGTGATGTGGGAGGTGTGGTTGGACAGGCTCCACAGTCCTGTGGACAGGTGTTACAATTTTCTCCTTGAGATGATTGACAAACCCCATTTGGACACGGAGCAGCTTCTACTAAGGGGGGGGTGGAAAGATTAAGCACTAAAAAGATAGATATTAGAAAGAAACTCAAAATGTACTTTGGGCAGACTTTTGACATACAAATAGTATCGAATTCATTGTAGTATATAGATGAGGGGTATGCTACTGGATACATATCTGATGTTTAAAAATAAAAAGATTTTTATCATTATAATTGCAGTTATCCTGGGAATTTTGGCTCTGGTTTATTTTGTCTGGCGTTTTTTGCCTGTAAAAAAGGTTGTTGTGGGACCCAAATGGGTTAATCAAGCTCAATTTGCAGGACTTTTTGTTGCTAAAGATAAAGGGATTTATAGGAAATACGGACTAGATACTTCATTTAGGGAATTTAGTTCTGATGTAGATCTTTTTAGCGATTTGGTTAATGGAAAAACAGATTTTACTATAACAAGCGCTGAAGAATATTTACTAGCTAGAGATAAAGGACTGTCAGTAATGGCGGTATCTGCCTATTACCAATCTTCTCCTTATGCGATTGTATCTTTGACTGAAAGTGGAATCAAAAACCCAGCTGACTTTAAAGGAAAAGTTCTTGGAAACAAGAGTGGTAAAGTCGAAGAAAGTTTGATCTACGAGTTGCTACTTAATAGCGTTGGACTAACAACTAATGATGTTCAAATTAAGATTTTGGGATTTGATAAAAAAGAGATGGAAAATCTTGTTATGAAAAATGCAGATGTAATTGATCTGTATAGAACCGATCAACTTTACTTTTTTGATAAGGAAGGGATTAAGTACAATATTATTTACCCCGAGCAATTTGGCATAGGAACTTTTAATGACGTATTGGTAACAAGAATTGATTTAATTAAATCAGATCCAGCCCTTGTTCGAAATTTTGTACGTGCAAGTTCTGAAGGTTGGGAGGAGGCATTTAAAAACAAATCTAAGGCGGTTGATTATACCCTGAACCATGTGACATCGAATGCATATAAGGATCGTGATTATGAGATGTATATTTTGGAACAAAGTGAGCCACTAATAAAACCTAATTCAAATAATCGCATAGGCATTATGGATTATATACATTGGGATAGATTATATAGAGAGATGAAGACTAGAAAATTTATTACAAAAGAATTTTCAGTAAATGATTTGTTTACAAACGAATTTCTTCCCTAAATATGTTTAAACTGCTCAAGTCTGGTTTTTCTACTATTAAAAATAATATTGGTTTTTTGGTTGGATTCCTTTTGTTTTTTTTAATTTTTGTTGTTGGATCATTTGTTGTAAAAAATTCAATATATAAAATTAGTGAAGAGCGTTTGTCTGCAAGGTTTTTGACAGAAACTAGCACAATGTTGAGAGCGACTCAAGATAAAATAGAGAAATATGACCTTCTTCTTAAATCCGCTAGATCTCTTTTTTATTCAAGCAAAGAGATTACCAGAGCTGAATGGGAGGCTTATGGAAGCTCCTTAGATATTTCAGCAAATTACCCATCACTTACCGAAATAGCATATGTTCGTCGAGTATTGCCGTTGGAGAAAAATGAATTTATTGACAATGTTCGTTTGGATAAATCTATTAATCCGAAAGCATATCCAGATTTTGATATAACTCCCAAAGGAGATAGTGATGAATACTATATTGTTGATTATTTATATCCCTTAAATGGGAATGAAGAAGCCTTTGGTTTTAATGTTTTTTCTGATTCCGCAAGAAGGATGGCTATCGAATTGGCACGCGATACGGGTTTAACGGCAATAACAGAACCGATAATGTTCATACAAGAAAAAGGTGGAGAAAAGGGGTTTTTGATGCTATTACCTGTTTATAAAAATGACAAAGTTGATAGTCTTGAAGGAAGAAGGGACGATATTCAAGGTTTTATACTAGCAGCGGTGGGTGCTTCTGATCTTTTTTCTCAAATTGTTCTTTCAATTCCCTTAACTAGTCTTTCTGGATTAAGTGTAACCGATGTGACGGATAATTCAGCGGTTTTACTTCCCTATATAGATGTTCTAGGAAGAAGTACAAATGACACGGGAGAGAATATACCGACAGTTCAAACTTCGAGAATTAGTATTGGATCCAGAACGTGGCGAATAAATTTTAGATCGGACACAAAGCCACAAATTGACAATTTGGGACTAATAACACCATATGCATTATCCATTTTGGGATTTGTTATTTCTCTTTTGATTGCATTGGTACTTCTAAACTCAGCTAGACTCAAATCGAAAGCAGAGAAATTAGCAAAAGATCTTACTAAGGATTTGGAGAAGTTTAAATTAGCAGTTGAAAATTCCTCAGATCATATAGTAATAACTGATGCAGAGGGGAATATTGTATATGCAAATAAGTCTGTAGAAAGGATAACAGGGTTTTTAATAAGTGAGGTCATGGGTAAAAAGGCTGGAAGCAAAAGTCTTTGGGGTGGGCAAATGGACTCGGAGGTTTATAAAAAGTTTTGGCATCAAATAAAGGTTGAGAAAAAGTCATTCTCGGGAGAATTTAACAATCATAGGAAAAATGGTGAGCAATATGTGGTTGAAGCCAACATTTCTCCAATTCTTGATCAAAACAATGAAGTAATCTTTTTTGTTGGTATTGAAAGAGATATTACAAAAGCCAAGGAAATTGACAAAATGAAAGATGAGTTTGTATCAGTGGCTTCTCATGAGCTTAGAACTCCAATGACTGCTATCAAAGGTCTTGTTTCAATGATTCTAGAAGGGGACTATGGTGAAGTTGGCAATAAACTACTTCAACCGTTGGGTGATATTGCTCTTTCAACAAATAGACTTATTCACTTGGTCAACGACATGCTAAATCTCTCAAGAATTGAATCAGGAAGATTAAAGTTTACCTTGAAAGAATTTGACCCAACAGTCCTTATTGGTGGAGTAGTGGAATCTTTAAATCCTATTGCCAAACAAAAGGGCATAATACTAAAAGTTGGAACTGTAAGTAAGGCTAAAATTCTTGGTGATGAAGACAAAATAAGCCAAGTGTTAAACAATTTAATTGGAAACTCGTTAAAGTTCACAGATAAAGGATCAATAGTTGTTGATACTGAGACTAACGAGAACTTTCTTAAAATTTTTGTTAAAGATACTGGGGTTGGTATTGTCAAAGAAGATGTAGAAAAAATATTTGGAAAATTTGAACAAATTTCATCAATTCAAAAAGGAAGACCTCAGGGAACAGGTCTGGGTCTTTATATTTCAAAACAAATAGCCAATAAGCTTGGGGGAGATGTTTGGTTAGAAAAATCTGAACTTGGGAAGGGGTCTGTATTTGGTTTTTCACTTCCTCTTATGCAAAGTAAAATTGCAGAAAAGATTAAAGCTGAGATTGCAAAAGAAGAAAAGAATAATCCCAATCAAAAGGAGATGTCTTGATTATGCAGTGGTATAGGGTTATATTTAATTATTGAAATGGCAAAAATTCTAATTGTAGATGACGACCCGCTGTTGGTTCGTATGTACCAGACCAAGTTTGAAGGAGATGGAAATGAAGTTGTAACTGCGGCAGATGGCCATGAAGGCCTGGAAAAGATTGTTTCGGATAAACCAGACATTGTTCTTCTGGATATTATGATGCCCAAGATGGATGGATTGGAAACATTAAGAAGGATAAAAGCTGACGCATCCATAAAAACAACTCCAGTTATAATGCTTACCAACGTTAGTTCCTCAGAAGCGGATAGTAATGAAGGATTGGAATTAGGAGCAGTTGCTTATTTGGTTAAAGCTGATTACACACCCAAAGAAGTTGTACAAAAGGTTAAAGAAATACTAGCTGCTTATAAAAGAGAGCTCCCCAAGGTTGAAGTTGCTATTAAAGGATAAAACTTCAGAAATAAAGAGTAAATTAGTCCTTTCCAATAGGTATCTTTTCATATAAAATCCCGTAAAATATGGAATTTGAGGCAAAAAGAACAGAAACATCTGAGAGATTAAACCCTCCTCAGAACGGTTTTACGCGTGAAACTGTAAGCAGTTTTTTGGAAGAAAATTTAGAAGCTGTATCGCAGGGAGTAAGATTTGCCATTAAAATAACAGGATCACCCCCTTTAGATAGAGGGGAATGGGAAGACCTTTTTCAAGATGGGATGCTTGGAGTAGTTAAATATTTACCAGAATATGATTCAAATAAGTGTTCTTTATTTACCTTTATAGTTAATAGAGCTGGCTGGAAAATTTTGGATGAATTTAGGAGGATGAATCCAGTATCCAGAACTGTTGTTGAAAAATTGAAAAAAATGTCTGGAATGGAGACTGATGAAATACTAAAAAATGCTAAAAATACTAATGAGTATAATGCGTTTTACCATGCTTTAAATCCTCCAGTCTCATTAGACTCCTTTTATGAACGGTTGGAAGGATCTTCGTGTTCATCAGATGATTGTCTAGTTTTTGACAATGTTTTTGATGAAAAAGCTAGAAATGGACATACAAGACCTGTCGAAGATATTCTTAACGGCTATGAAATTTTAGATACTATACAACATTTATTAGATCCAGAATCTACAACCCTGAATTGTAGGGAAAAGATAATACTAAAAAGACGAATTTGTGGAAAAACCATGTTAGAAATAGGCCGAGAATTGGGTTGTTCCGAGAGTAGAATATGTCAATTAACAGGGAAAATTGAAGAAAAGGTACATAAAAAGTTAGACGGAGAGATATAGAAAACTAAATATTAAACTATGTTAGAATACGTTCTCATGAGTCTTTCTGTAGGAATACTTACCTCTCTGTCCCATCTTTTGGTTTTGGATTTATAGTTTCTCTTCCCGAAGCAATAGATAGAGATCAATACTTCAAGGGAATAAAGTGGAACAGATAGTCTGTTCAAAAATGGCGAGACTTCAGATTGCATGAAAGAAATATACTTTCCTCTTTGTATAACAAGTAGACAGTATTAATTGAAGGGGGGTGAAAATATATGAATAAAACAATATTAACTTTATCAGCTATTGCACTCGGGGCAGGGGTATTATTTGCTAGCTCCTCAAGAGCACTTGCTTACAGGGGTGATCCTAATGTTCAGGGTCCTAACTACACTGCCGAAAGGCACGAAGCGATGATCAAAGCATTTGATAATAAAGATTACAATGCTTGGAAAGGGTTGATGCAGAGTAAAGGCAGAGTTGTCCAAGTGATAAACGAAGGTAACTTTTCCAAGTTTGCCGAAATGCATAAACTCATGCTTGAAGGAAAGACTGACGAGGCCAATAAAATAAGAACCGAACTCGGACTTGGTCTTAAAGATGGTTCTGGACAGGGTCAGGGACAAAGGTCAGGTTATGGCAGAAATGCTAACCGTTAAAGATAAAAAGGGATTACCAGACCTCACCTAAAAAGTGGGGTTTTGGTAGTGGAAATAGACAGAAAAATATATGGACGTAATTTATACTAAAATAGAAAATTATGAAAGATCTAACAAAATTGCCAGACGAAAAAATAATCGAGATGGTCCGCCAAAAGGACAAGGAGTTGTATATCCATATTATTAGACGATATCAGGAAAAACTTATAAGGTATGCAAATTATTTGACAGATGATGAACACAATGCTGCAGATATAGTTCAGGAATCTTTTATTAAGGCCTATATAAACTTAAACGGCTTTGATATAAAAAAGAAATTTAGTAGCTGGATATACAGAATTGTTCATAATGAAGCAATGAATTTGATTAATAGGCGGAAAAAACAGGTTTCGTTAAATGAGGATAAAGATTTTGATAGCGGAATATATATTGAGGAGGCTCTTATTAAAAAGGAATTAAAAAATCATACCCATAACTGTTTAAATCAAATGCCGATTATTTACAGTGAACCGCTATCACTTTATTATCTGGAAGAGAAATCATACGAAGAGATAAGTGATATTTTAAGAATTCCGATAGGAACGGTCGGAACCAGAATAAATCGTGCCAAGATTCTAATGAAAAAAATATGCCAAAAAATAAAACAGTAACATCAGTAAAAGAAAAAAGGATTGATTTAGAAAAAGAAATCATGTCTAAAGTAACTTCCGGTCAGATTAATATGAAACCAAGGTGGTATTTCGTCTTCGGCTCCATATTTTCAATTTTTGGGCTGGCGACCCTAAGTGTTGCATTGGTTTTTTTGGCCAATATTGTGATGTTTTTATTTCGCAAACACGGTCGGATGGGTCAGTGGAGACTTGAGGTAATGCTGAATGATTTTCCTATGTGGATACCCATATTAGCGATAGTGGGTATTGCCATGGGTATTTGGCTATTAAAGAAATACGACTTTTCATACAAAAAAAACTTTACTGCCTTAATTATCGGATTCATTATTTCTATTATTGTTGCGGGATTAATTATCGATCGCTTGGGACTAAACGATATTTGGTCACGCGGAGGTATGATGAAAAAATTTTATCAAAGGATTGAAATTATGGAGAGAGTTGGTCCTAACGGGTCGGATAAAGGAACTATGCAAAATGGTCGTGATAATGTGTACAGTGGAAATTGATAGTTTATAAAATGAATACAAAACCAAGGTGAAGATACTCAACTGCAGGTTAATACTCAGGAAGAGGAAAATGTAGAAGATGGACAATGTGAGGGTTTACAAACACGCAATCAAACCGCTGTTCAAAATATGAGCGAAGTTGCTAAACAAGTTCAGATGTTATTGCAAACAAAAACATCTGGTGGAATTGGAGAACAGGTAAAACAGATTGCTCAGGAACAGAATCAAGCACAAACCCAGATTCAAGAACAGTTAAATAAACTTGAATCAAAAGGCAGATTGGCTAGATTTTTAACGGGCACTGATTTTGGAGCCATTAAAAACATTAAGCAGCAACTTAATGAGAATGAGTTAAGAATTGAACAATTGACCAAACTACAGACTCAACTTTCCAATCAAAGTGATATTGCAATGGTTCAGGAAACCATACAGGCTTTGATTCAGGAGAATATATCCTTACAGGAAAGAATTGCAACGGAAGAGCAAACCATAAGTATGTTCGGTTGGTTGTTTAGGTTGTTTTCTTAACAATTTTTAATAGATAAGATGGTAAAATACTTCCATGAGTTCTGTTTCGTGTGGAATTGTTGGTTTACCAAATGTGGGGAAGTCCACACTGTTTAATGCTCTTCTTAAAAAGCAGCAAGCTTATGTCGCAAATTTTCCATTTGCCACAATTGAACCCAATATTGGGGTTGTCCCTGTTCCCGATGAAAGACTAGAAAAACTTGCTGAAGTTACAAGGAGTTCAGAAGGTATGGATTCTTTACCTCCAGAAGTTCCTGCAACTGTGGAGTTTGTTGATATTGCGGGATTAATTGCGGGGGCTTCTAAGGGAGAAGGATTGGGAAATAAATTTTTAAGTCATATTAGGCAGACAGATGCAATTTGTTTTGTACTCCGTGCATTCTCTGACCCCGATATTATTAAACAAGGAGTAACTGATCCAAAAACTGATTTCGAAGTTTTAAAAATTGAACTGGATTTGGCGGATGAGGAAATGGTTGCTAAACACTCCGAGAAAAAAAATGCAGAACCTGAAGCTTTGCCCCTTTTTTCCAAGAAACCATTCCTTATAGTTTTGAATGTTGATGAGAGTGAGTTGGTTAGAAGCGAGGAATTGGAAATTAGGTATGCAGAAGAACTTAATGTTAACAAGGATCAGGTAATAATAGTTTCTGCCAAAACCGAAAGCGAACTCTCAGAATTATCAGAAGAAGACCAGACAGCTTATTTACAGGAATTAGGAGTTAATGTTTCGGGGCTAGAAAGACTAATTCAAAAAGCTTTTGCAACCTTGGGACTTATTACTTTTCTAACAGCAGGAGAGAAAGAAGTTCGCGCTTGGACCCTTCCGGCTGGAGCTGATGCCGTCAGGGCAAGCGGAGTTATACATACAGACTTCATGAAAAAATTCATAAAAGCTGATATTGTAGACTTTGAGGAGTTTATAGCAAATGGGGGGTGGAAATCTTGCAGGGAGCTGGGCAAGGTTAGAAGCGAGGGAAGGGACTATATTATGAAGGATGGAGATGTGGTGGAATTCAAAATCGGAAGCTGATATAATTCACCTGACATGAACAAATATGAATTGACTTTGGTAGTAGATGGCAAGGGTGGGGCAGCCAAAAAGAAAAAAGTAACAGAAACTCTTGAAAAAACTCTTAAGATTTTCAAGGGAGAAATCTCTGATTCAAAAGACTGGGGAGTCAAAGATATGGCATACAGGATTGGTAAGGCTGAAACTGGCCTTTACCTTTATTTTGAGCTAGAATTGGACGGAGCTGGAGTCAAAGCTTTAAATGAAAAGCTTAGAACAGATCCTGATATTTTAAGATTTCTTTTAATTAAAAATTAAAAATTTATAATTTAAAATTAATTATATGGCACGAAGTTTAAACAAAGTGATGTTGATAGGGAATCTAACCCGCGATCCCGAAATGCGCTATACACCTCAAGGGGCTGCAGTTTGTACTTTTGGAGTAGCCACGAATAGAAATTGGACAACAGATGCTGGAGAAAAGAAAGAAGATGTGGAGTTTCACAATGTTGTAGCCTGGAACAAATTAGCTGAAATTTGCTCACAACTTCTTAAGAAAGGTAGAAAAGTATATGTTGAAGGAAGACTCTCAACCAGGAGTTGGCAAGGTACTGACGGAGCTCAAAAACAAAGAACTGAAGTAGTAATTACCGATATGGTTATTTTGGATAGAAAAATGGATGATGGGGGAGAGCCTGGTAGTGAAATTGAAATCCCAGATTCAGTAGTTGAAGAACCACAAGAAGAGAAAAAAACAGCTAAAAAATCAAAAACTGCACCAAAAGAGGAAGAAAAAACCGAGGAAGTAAATGATGAGGATATTCCCTTTTAACAATATGGCTAAGAAAAAAGATTCCAAAAAAAGAAGAAAGATAATATTTGAAGCGGTAGCCCGTATTGTCCGTTTTGTAAAAACAGAACAAGCCCTGATTACAAAGAGCCTGAAGCTTTGGCAAAATATATGAGTGATCGTGCAAAGCTTCTGGGTAAGGATCACACAGGTCTTTGTGCAAAACATCAAAGACGTCTTTCTATTGCCATTAAACGCGCAAGACATTTGGCACTTCTTCCATTTGTTCCTTCTATCTAGTATTATCTTTAAGTATGTCTTTGAGGTTGAATTTCAAAAAAGCGCGCAATTTTATTTTTGCGGTAATTATTATCAGTATTTCTTTTGTAGGTGGATATTATCTTGGAGTACAAGGATATAAAGCAGAGGTAACGAAGACTTTAGAAGTCACAATAAGTAGACAGATCCCACTTGATAAAAATGTAGATTTTACTCTTTTTTGGCAAGTTTGGGATACGGTATCTTCAAAGTATTTTGATAAAACAAAATTAGATCCAACGCAGATGGTTTATGGTGCAGTTTCTGGAATGGTGAGTTCTATTGGGGATCCATATACAATGTTTTTGCCCCCGACACAAAACAAGATTGTTAATGAAAACTTAAATGGGAATTTTGAGGGAGTAGGAATTTCCATTGGTTATAGAGAAGGAACTTTAGCAGTTCTTTCCCCGCTTCCTGAATCTCCGGCGGAGAAATCTGGTGTCAAAGCAGGGGACTATATAGTTCATATTAAAGACGAAAGGAAAAATATTGATACAGATTCCTCAAAAATGGCATTGGATTTAGCAGTTGCCTATATTAGGGGCTCTGCGGGATCAAAAGTGACATTGACTTTAATACGTGATGGAAACACTGAACCAATAATAGTTGATTTAATTCGTGCAAAACTTGAAGTGCCATCACTTAACTTAACTTGGGTGGGGGATAATTCTAACATTGCCAATATTCAGATAAGTACTTTTGGGGCAGAAACGCCGAAAGAATGGGATAAAGCAGTTAGACAAATTACAGATAGAAAGGATGTGGCAGGAATCATAATTGATCTTAGAAACAATGGCGGTGGATATATGCAGGATGCAATTGATATTGCTTCTGACTTTGTTCCATATGGAAAAACTATAGTCATACAAGAAAACGGAAATGGGACGAAACAAAACTATAAATCACAGAAATCTCCAAGGCTTCTGAGTTATAAAACTGTTGTACTGGTTAATAAATGGAGTGCTTCAGCATCAGAAATTTTAGCGGGCGCACTAAGGGATATTTCAGATATTAAACTTATTGGAGATAAAAGCTTTGGAAAGGGAACAATTCAGGAGCCAATAGATATTGCAGGAGGAAGTGGTATTCACATTACAACCGCCAGATGGCTTACACCCAATGGAACCTGGGTACACGATAAAGGTTTAACTCCTGACAAAGAGATTGTTAATGAGGATGTCACAAACGACCTTCAACTTAAAACAGCGATAGAATACTTCAAATAAAAAAAGGGGGTTAAAGAGCTGAATCGATCTTTCCAATAGTGTTAAATTGTCTTCCGTTATGGTTGGGGTCTAATATTTGAACTTCTACACCACCAATTTCTACACTTGCGCTCCCAGCTTGTGTGGCTCCATCCATTGCTTTCTCAAAGTTTTTAATTTCAAGTAAACAACTTTCGATTGCACCCAATTTAGGTTCTCTATCAATAATGTTCATACAGACTATTTTACACCTATAGTTATCAGGCTGTCAACACCTTAGTAAACTCGATTACTTTGTCCAAGTCGCCGTCCATTATAAGTTCCAATTTTCCCCAGGATTTGCCAAGTCTGTGGTCAGTAACTCTGTCTTGGGGGAAGTTGTAGGTTCTTATTTTTTCACTTCTCATTCCACGTCCAATAATTGATCTATAACCTGCAACAGTTCTTAGTTTTTCTTCTTCCTGTTTTTCCCAAAGTTTGGAACGTAGTAGGTTTAAGGCAATCTCCCTGTTTTGTACTTGGAAACGCTCTTCTCTGGCCTGAACGACAATTCCTGTTGGTTTATGTGTGAGCCTTACGGCTGTAGCTACTTTATTTACATTCTGTCCACCATGTCCGCCACCTGTTGTAAATTGCCACTCAAGGTCTTGTGGGTTAATCTGAACGTCTGTTTCGTGAACTTCGGGCAAGACCACCACTGTTGCTGTAGAAGTATGGATTCTGCCACGTTTTTCTGTAGTTGGAACTCTCTGGACTCTATGAACCCCAGATTCATTTTTCAAAGCATCAAAGACTCCTATCCCACTAATTCTTATCGTTTTATCATCCATCTGAATCATTTTCCAGTTCTTATTGACTGCAAAGCGTATATACATCCTAAGAAGATCGCTGCCCCAAAGTTTGGCTTCATCTCCACCTGTAGCACCACGAATTTCTAAATAAGCAATTTGGTTATCCATTTCGAAGTTCGGAAAGCGAAGTCGGCCTTTCTGATTCTTCTGTAAGCCTTTTCTCTTTCTTTAATTGTCTTTTCTCGGTTTTACTCATAATTTTCTTTCCCGCTCCTGCCACCTTGGCCTTAAATGAATCAACACGTCCAGCCGTATCCACAAATCTCATTGTTCCTGTATAGAATGGGTGACAGGCATAACAAATTTCAACTTTGAGTTCGGGAACTACTGCCCCTGTTGTGAATGTGTTTCCACAGGCACAAGTTATTTTTGCTTCTTCATACCATTTTGGGTGAATGTTAGCTTTCATGAGGCTCAATTATACTGTTTTTTCTTGTACTCCGCAAGGAATACTCCAACAGCAACGATTGCAGATCCGATAATTATAGGGATAGTTATTTTTTCATTTAACCAAACAACGGCAAGCGGAATTCCAAAAATTGGATATAAATAAGCAAAAAGACCGACCTCGCCAATCTCGATAGATTTTTGAGCCCTATGCCAAAGAATATAAGCAATAGTACCCGAAAGTACTGCCATATAAAATACCCCAAGGTGATAGCTTATGGGAACGGAAGTTAAAATCTGGAATTTAGAATTTAGAATTTGGGGGAGGGTAAAAGGAGCAAAAGCAAGAAAACCAATAATAAAAGACAGATTAGTGACAGTAATAGCATCCACCCCTTTTCTTAGAATCTTTTTTGACAAAACAGCGGTTGCAGCTCCACTTATAATTGAAGCAAAAACTAATAAATTTCCCTCAAGTCCTCCAAAACTTGCCCCATTTTTAAAAATGGGCTCAATTATCATAATAAAAGTTCCTGTAAGGGCAATTAAAAGCCCAATACTTTCTCTTTTTGTAACGCGCTCCTTGAGGAATAAAACACCAGCTATAGCAATGGTAATGGGAGACATAGCTGAAATTAAATTTGAATCTATTGAACTTGTTTTATTTATCCCCAAAAATAAAAGTCCTAGTCCGACCGAGGTGAAAATCAAACCGTACAATAAAACAAAAATAATAGTTTTTTTGTCTTTTGGCAGTTTAATTCCAGAGAACATAAAAAAGAAGATAGCAATAATAGCTGAGATAAAAAAACGGTATGTCAGAAATACAGCGGGGGAGAATCCTCCCAAAGTATATTTAATAATAGGTGTTGCCATTCCCCAGATCAAAGAAACAATAAGAAGTTCTATATAAGCACGTTTTCGGACAGGATTCATGGATCAATTATCAATTACCAATTTTTAATTTTCAATGAGATCCACAATTCTGTCGATCCCAAAGGAAAAACCAACAGCGGGAATATCGCGACCAGCAAACATTCCAATCAAATTATCATATCTTCCGCCACCCCCGACAGAAAGCCCACCGACAGCTTTATCAAGTTTCAGCTCAAAAATTGTAGAAGTGTAATAATCCAAACCCCGTGCTAGAAATGGATTAAATGTGAAGTCAATTTCTTTTTTAAACCCATCTTTCTCTAAGCTGTCGAATATTCTTACTAAACGATCAGTTTTTTCTGATTTATCAAGTTTTTCAAGGCTTCCAGTTATTTTCTCCACTTCCTCACTGCCAATTTTGTCAATTTTATCAATTGTGATTATTTGTTCTTTGGTGAAACCTAATTCATCAAAAATCTCTCTGTCATTGATTTGGATTATGGCATTTTCCAAACCAATCTTTCTAGCACCTTTAATTGCAGCCTCAATTACCCTTACGTCTTCTTTGGTATCATCTGATCCTACAGTATCAAAATCAAATTGGGTAAATTCACGCCTTCTGCCGCGTTGTGGATTCTCACCACGGAATACCTGACCTATTTGGTATCTACTAAATGTTGGATTTAGAAGCCCTAAATTATTAGCTACAAAACGGGCTAGGGGAACGGTAAGATCATATCTTAATGCCAACTTTCTTCCTCCCATATCAGTAAGTTGATAAATTAATTTTTCATCTTCACCATATTTTCCAAGTAATGTTTCTGCAAATTCAAGAGTGGGAGTTTCAAGAGGCAGAAAGCCGTAATCTTCCAAGACGTCTGCGATAGCATTAAGCATCGTACGCCTTGCTCTTGCTTCATCAGGTATAATATCTCCAAAACCTTTTGGTGTAGGTGGCCCTTTTTGCATGAAACTATGATACCACGAAGATTGTGCGGACGGAAAGATTACCTTTAATGTCTATGGTTGTGACGTAAATAATTACGTCATCTTTTTGAATGTTTACGAGCTTGGCGATCGATACTTTCTCTTTCTCGACAGCCATAATGTCTGTTTTTGAGTTTGGTTGTATGGTCTCTTCAGTATTATCCGGAATGGTATTTACGGTAAGTGTCTTAGTGGCTACTGTGGCAACTTTAGCTTGGCTTACACTAACTTTTGGTTCAGTTACTGGATCTGTGATTAGAATTCTTTGAGCGGCAAGAACCGAATTTCCATTAATATAGCCCATGGCAACAATGAAATCTCCTATGGCAATATCAGCAACTTTGACTTGTTTATTTGTTGTTCCTTTTGCATTAATCACATCCGTAGATTCTGAGTTTACTGAAATTTGTTTGATCTCACTATTCATAGTCTTAATTTCAAGTGTTGAATCGGTTATATCTGTAACAGTTCCTATATATGCTTTGGGGCGGTTGATTGTGTTTGCAACATCTTGTGCGACCTTGGCTCTTATATCACTAGTTCCTGATGCTTCACTTTTTGTTGGGGCATCTGTAGGCAATGTTCTTGTTTGAAAACTTGATGAATAAACTACTAATACTTCAGTAACGCTAGGTTTGACGCCATTAGTACCTCCTTCAGGATAGAATGCGGTAACCTTGATTTGGTTTACTCCAGGAGTCAAATCAACCTCTTGAGAAAAAACACCATTTGTATCTGATTGGATAATATAATCACTCTCGTCTCCTGCAACTGTTATCCAACTTAAAGGTTTGGTAAGACCTGAAACATTAACAGTATCGGTAGTTACAACATCATCGTTCTCTGGTTTGTCCAAAACTATTTTAAATTCACCTGGAGTTGAGGATTTGGGAGTAGGACTTTGGGTGTTTATATCTTGATTTTTATTCTTTGGTATAGAGGAGTTGATTCTCCAGACACCAAAAGCAACAACAAGGCCCAGAATGATTCCTCCAATCACGGCATAAATAACCTCTTTTCTCATCGTTGACCAATATAAAGGAATAATATAATATTGTCAATTGAAATGGATATTACTTATTTAGGACATTCTTCATTTAAGATTAAAACCAAATTGGCCTCTGTGATTACCGATCCCTTTGATCCGAAGGAGGTAGGTCTAAAATATTCGGCGACAGAAGGAGAAATAGTTACAGTTTCACATAATCATCTTGATCATAATGTGGTAGATAAAGTTACATCAATTAAAAAGATAATTGATGGACCCGGTGAGTATGAGATTTTAGGAATAAGTATCATGGGATATAGAACTTTCCACGATGCTAAAGATGGGGCAGAAAGAGGGGAAAATACAATATATGTAATTGAGGCTGAAGGGCTTAGAATTGTTCATCTTGGAGATTTGGGACATCCACTAAGCAATGATTTGATTGATGAAATAGGGGATGTGGATGTTCTTATGATTCCGGTTGGTGGATTTTTTACAATTGGACCAAAAGAAGCAACTGAAGTAGTAAGTAAAATTGGTCCATCCTTTGTTATTCCTATGCATTATAAAGCTTCGGGAATGAATCTAGGTTTGGGGGATAAATTATTACAATTAGAAGATTTCTTAAAAGAATGTGGTATCGTAACTGAAAATTTGCCCAAGTTTTCTATAAAGAAAGAAGATATATTAGAAGATCAGAGTACTAAAATAATAGTGCTTGAAAAAAAGTAGCTGCCCTTCAAAAAATAAATGGCTACTCAAAACACTAACGTCAGAGTTCCTCCTCATTCTCAGGAAGCGGAAGAGTCTGTGTTGGGAGCAATGTTTTTGGACAAAGACGCTATTATTGCCGTTGCTGAATTTTTACTTCCTGAAGATTTTTACGACGAAAGATTAAAGGTTGTCTATGAAGCCTGCCTTGATTTATATGAGGAAAGGGTTCCTATTGATGTTTTAACGGTTACAGAAAAACTTAAAAAGAAAAAAATACTTAAAAATATTGGATCTTCATTTTTAGCCGATCTTGCAAATAAAGTTCCAACGGCGGCTCACGTTGAACACTATGGAAAAATTGTAAAAGATACGGCAACAAAAAGATCATTGTTGTCTGCGGCAGGGAGGCTTGTGGAAAGCTCTATGGATGAAAGTATGACTGCAGCTGAGCTTATGGATTCAGCAGAAAGCCAAATTTTTTCACTTTCCCAAAAAAGCACGTCTCAAAGTTTCACTGCGGTCAAAACCGCACTTGCAGAAAGTTTTGACAGACTTGACGAACTACATAAACAAGGTGAGGGGATGCGTGGGGTTCCTACTGGATTTTCCGATTTAGATGATGCCTTAGCTGGTATGCAAAAAAGCAATCTTATTATTTTAGCAGCAAGGCCTGGAGTAGGGAAGACGTCGCTTGCCATGAATATTGCTCAATATGTTGCTGTAAATCTGAAGCGTTGTGTTGGTTTCTTCTCACTTGAAATGAGTAAGGAGGAGTTGGTTGATAGACTTCTTGTGGGACAGGCAGACATTGATGCGTGGAAGCTTAAAACCGGAAAACTTGACGAAGATGACTTTACTAAGTTAAGTAATGCCATGGGGGAGTTGGCTGAGGCTCCACTATATATAGATGATACACCAGCTCTTTCCGTTCTAGAAATGCGAACAAAAGCAAGAAGACTTCAGGTAGAAAATGGCTTAGACTTTTTAGTTGTAGATTATCTTCAACTTGCCCGGTCTCGTAATCTTGAAAATAGAGTCCAAGAAGTTTCGGAAATCTCACAAGGAATGAAAAATTTAGCCCGTGAACTTAAAATTCCAGTGTTGGTTCTTTCCCAGTTATCTCGTGCGGTAGAAACCAGAGGAGGAAAAAAACCACAATTATCAGATCTTCGTGAATCGGGAAGCATAGAGCAAGACTCAGACGTTGTTATGTTCTTATGGCGTGAGGATGATGAAAATAGCGAAAATATGATACTTGATATTGCCAAACATAGAAATGGACCCTTAAGAAGTATCCCACTTCACTTTAGAGGAGATAGGATTAAGTTCTTCAGCCGTGATGTTAAACACAAGTGATGTCAAAATGATATTGTTTTTTGCTAATGAAAGAATCTCAATTTACATATCCAGAACCTGGTAATCCCAAAAGATTAGAGGCATTAATGCAAGATCTTTCAATTGTTTCCGCTAATATTGCCGCTCACCTATACGAAAAACATAATGGTTTGCCCGCCAGTACTTGTCATCGTTGCATCACCTTAACAGCAACATACCAAGATCTTCAACTACTAATTACAATGGAACAGAAGGAAAAGACTATCTGATTACAAAGTGAGAAATCAAGTTTGTTTTTAAGTGCCGAGGAGAGGAGTCGAACCTCCACGGAGCTTTAGACTCCAATGGTTTTTGAGACCATCCTGTATACCATTTCAGCACCTCGGCCTGGTATAATTTTAACACATTCGAAGCTAAATAGTTAGTTCTTAAGCCAGAGGATGGCTGCTGCAATTGTGGCGAGTTGAGTTAGAAGACCCCAAAATACAGTTGTGTCAACCTGTAAGGACTTTTGTAAAGTTAACCAATCTTTTAAAAACTTTGTTCTCATGTGTAGGAAAAAATAGGGGGCTTCAATAAGATCTGGAAGGACTGAGGCGAATGAAGCGAACATTATTGTAATTGCATGGGCTTTGTTTGGCATTACTTGCCAAGCAATAAGAGAGCCTGTAACAAGAGCCAGGGAGACGTCAAAGGCAATAATTACAATGCTTTTTTTTGTTGGGGCTCCATATTTTTTGGTTTCTGAAACAAGGTGTGGATTCCAATGTGGCACATGTTCCAAAACAAAGTGACTGGCAAAGGCTAGAGGGATTGCTAAAAAAGGATTAGGGATTTTTGTTGCAATTGCCGCTCCTACTGCAACATGGGGGGTTTCAAGCATGGTGACTACTATGATATTATCTGGATGATGGCAATTGCAAGTATATTAATTAATTTTGTTGGAAGTCTAACATTCCTATTTATTTTTTGGAAAAGACTTCGGGAGGATTATTCTTCTGAAATAGTTTTTAAAACCGCATTTAATATTCTGGTGGGTATACTTGTTGGGTCATTAATTTTTCTAAAATTTTCTCAAATCGGTTTTTTCTGGCCCGTTCTTGTTGGTGCACTGGTTGGATTGGGACTGTCATTTTTTAGGTTTAGAGTAAGATTTTATGAAACCTTTGAAGCGTTTATAATTGCATCATTTCCCTGGATTGGACTAACATTTTTACTTGATTCCATAACTCATTCTTCATTAACCTCTTTCTTTGCATTTATTGCGGTACTTATTTTTGTGTTTGCTGCATATTATTTGGACACTCATTACAAAGATTTTAGCTGGTACAAATCCGGAAAAATTGGGTTTGCGGGGATTGTAACTTTAGGTATTTTTTTTATAGTTAGATCCACCCTTGCTATTTTTGGGATACACATGATATCCTTTGTTGGTCTTAAAATCGAAGCGGTAGTTTCAGGCGCAGCCGCTTTTCTTTGTTTTATTTTACTTTTAAATTTAGCTAGGATTAAGGAATAGCTATGACAAAAATAAACACACCACCAAAGTTTCCATCAAATGTATTGATTCCGGTTTCCAACATGCTTAAAGGGAAACTTGCAAAATTGGAGAGAAGAGAAAAAGAAATAAGCAAAGAGGATCCTTTTAAGGACGTTAATAGGGTAAACGATAATGCGGCACCAGATATTGAAGCGGATGAACAGTTTGGTCACGCAAGAACTTCAGCTATAAGATCAGAAATAGATAGGGCAACAATTCAGATCAGAAAGGCCCTAACACGTATAAAAGTTGGAAAGTACGGCATTTGTGAGGTGTGTGGACAAATGATTGATACAGATCGCCTTATGATTTATCCTGAAGCAACACTTTGCGCCAAAGACGCCGCAAAGAAGGAAAAATAGAGTACAATAGACCTCAATGGAACCTAAAATAATCTTTGAAGATGAGTCTTTGTTTGTTGTAGATAAACCAACTGGTTGGATAACCAACGATGCGGATACAACAACTAATCAACCTGTTCTTCAGACATGGTTTCGTAGTAATTTCCAATATCCAATATCCAATGACCAATTATTGCGGTCCGGAATTGTACACAGACTAGACAAAGAGACCAGTGGAGTAATGATTGTTGCAAAGACGAAAGAGGCATTTGAGAAACTTCAATCCGAATTTAAAAATAGGGAAGTGAGTAAAACATATCTTGCATTATTACATGGTCGAATGACTAATGGGGAAGGTAAAATAGAAGCTACTGTTGGTAGACTTCCATGGCACAGATCACGTTTTGGAGTTCTTCCTGGAGGACGTGAGTCAGCTACTGAATATAAAGTTTTAAAGTTTTATCCAGGAAATAACGCGGGCCATTCCCTGGTTGAATTTCATCCAAAGACGGGTCGGACTCATCAAATCAGAATTCATGCCAGACATGTTGGTCACGCAATTGTTGCAGACGAATTCTATGCAGGTAGAAAAACTGCTAGAAATGACAGAAAGTGGTGTCCAAGGCTTTTCTTGCACGCAGCCTCGATCAAATTTGTTCACCCTAAAGCCTCCAAAGTGGTAGAATATAAATCTGACCTACCTGAGGATTTGAAAGATGTGCTTCAAAAACTCATTTAAGCTATACTTATAGATAGTGTTTCCCAACGAAGAAGGACTGACAACAGACGAAGTAAAACAAAGACAATCTCAGTTTGGTTTAAACATTCTGCCTGAAAAACGACCCCCAAGTAAGGCTCTACTTATTTTTCAACAATTGAAAAGCCCGTTGGTGTATGTTCTCTTGTTGGCTGCATTGGTTACTATTGCCATCGGCCATTATTCTGATGCAATAATTATTTCTTTTGCGGTACTGATAAACACTATTCTGGGTTTTATCCAAGAAAGTAAGGCTTCAAACGCCCTCTTTGCTCTTAAAAGCTATGTTGCTCATAAGGCTACTGTTATACGTAATGGGAAAAGAATTACTATTGATACTAAACAACTTGTTCCGGGTGATTTAGTAATTCTTGGTCAGGGTATAAAAGTCGCAGCCGATGGAAAAATTACATTTGCAAATCGTCTCTATATAGACGAATCGGTATTAACGGGGGAGAGTATACCTGTTAATAAACAGAAAGGGGACATTGTATTTATGGGAACCACCATATCTTCTGGTCAGGCAGTAATGTTAGTTGAAGGAATTGGGGTCGCAACAAAAATAGGAACAATTGCCCAAAAGATTCAAGAAAACGAGGCAGACACTCCGCTTCAAAAACAACTTAAGGTTTTCAGTAGACAATTGGTTGTGATTATTGGAGTTTTGACCCTGTTAGTTTTTGGTCTAGGAATTTTATATAAGTTCAGTATAACGGAAATATTTACAACCTCCATAGCCCTTGCAGTGTCAAGTATTCCGGAAGGCCTGCTTGTTTCACTTACTGTAATACTTGCAATAGGGATGCAGAAGATATTGAAACATCGTGGACTGGTAAAAAAACTTTCTGCAGCCGAAACTCTGGGAGGAGTTACCACTATTTGTGTCGACAAAACAGGAACTCTCACACAAGGTAAAATGGAAGTTGTCGAACATGTTGGTGATGTAAAAGAGTTGTCTACTCAAGTACTTTTGGCTAACGATCTTGATGATCCAATTGTTATTTCTGCTTATGAGTGGGGGCGTACAATAGTAAAACATTCCCTTTCAAAATATCAGAGACTGGATAGCATTCCCTTTTCCCCTAAAGAACGATTTTTTGCAAGTATGCATAAATGGTCAGGAGATAAAAATATGATTTTTGTAAATGGAGCACCAGAATTATTACTTAATTGGACAGAAACATCCCAAAGTGAGAAGACTGAAATATTGCGGGTTATTGATAATTTAACAGATCAAGGAAGAAGGGTAATCGGATTTGCCAGAAAAGAGGTGTCAGTCAATAAAAATGTATTGGAAAATAAAGATGCTAAGAGTGGACTTACATGGATTGGAATATTGGCATTCAACGATCCTGTTCGGCTTGGTGTAAAAGAGGTATTAGAGCAGACAGTTTCTGCTGGCATCAAAACAATTGTTATTACAGGAGATTATCCTAAGACATCCGAATTTGTTCTTCAGGAATTGGGAATATCCTTTAATAAAGAAGAAATTGTGACAGGGGACGAGATAAATGATTTAACAGTAGAACAATTGGCTCAAAAAGTTAAAACAATCAAACTTTTTGCAAGAACCACCCCAGACCAGAAACTCGCTATAGTTGAGGCCTTAAAAAGAAACGGTGAGATTGTTGCCATGATGGGAGATGGTGTTAATGATGCTCCTGCTCTTCATATGTCAGATATAGGCATTGTTGTAGAAGAAGCAACTGACGTAGCCAAGGAATCGGCGGATCTAATTCTTCTTGATTCGAACTTTTCTACAATTGTGAGTGCTATAGAGGAGGGTAGATCAATGTTTGAGAATATTAGAAAAGTTATTCTATATTTAATGAGCGATGCATTTGCAGAAATACTAGTCGTTATTGGGGGAATATCACTTGGACTCCCACTTCCTATAACTGCAGTGCTAATATTGTGGATAAATTTAATTTCTGACGGTTTTCCAGGTCTGGCATTAACAATTGATCCAAAAAGAGCAGACATAATGAAAGAGAAACCACGCAAGACCAATGAGCGATTGGTTAATGGCTGGATGGTCAGCTTGATAGGTATCGTGAGTTCAGTGGCAGGTTTTGTTGCCTTAACTTCATTTGTTATTGTTTATAGACTAACTGACGATGTTATTACGGCTCGTTCTATGGCCTTTCTTACTTTAGGACTTAATTCCTTAGCCTATGTATTTTCGGTTAGAATGTTGATGGCTCCATTTTGGAAAAGTAATATTTTTGAAAACAGATGGCTGATTATTGCAGTTGTAGCAGGCTTTGCTTTACAACTATTACCCTTTACATCTCCATTTATGCGTCAATTTTTTGGACTTAACTATCTCAATATAAATTACTGGATGGTTGCAGTTGGTCTATCAATTTTAATGTTCTTTGTGATTGAAATCTTTAAGATGGGTTATAGATACATATCTACTTTACACAGGCTTAATGACAACCTAAACTGATTGTGTGGACAACATTTTCGTACAGTTCGCAATAATTCTTTCGATATCATCCTTACTGGGTTTAGTTGCTTTAAAGTTCAAACTTCCCCTGGTTGTTTCATATTTACTTGCTGGAGTGGCTCTTTCACTTCTGAGTGTATTTGATACGAGCGGATCATTGGTTCTTCATATATTACCCGAGATTGGAATTGCCTTTGTACTCTTTCTTATAGGAATGGAACTTGATTTACGCGAAATAAAATCCTTAGGTGTTCCTATTGTTTCTGCAGCCTTGATACAAATTTTGATTACAACATTTGTTGGATTTTTTGTAACTAGTGCATTAGGCTTTGGAATTAAAGAAGGAATTTTGCTGAGTTTAGGTTTAGCTTTTTCATCAACTGTGGTTGTTGTAAAGATTCTTACCGAAAGACAGGATTCATCTTCTTTATATGGCAAGCTCGCTATTGGAATTCTTTTAGTCGAAGATTTGGTGGCAGTTGCGGTGCTTATGGCTATTTCAGTAGGATCATCGGCGTTTAATGTAGGGTTGCAGGAAAATCTTCCGATGTTAACTTTGGTCCTAAAAGGAGTTGGCCTTTTTGTTCTAGCTTTTGTTCTTTCAAAATATGCGTTAAAAAAGATTTTTGATATTGTTGCTAAATCTACCGAGCTTCTATTCTTTACATCCATTACGTGGTGCTTTGTTTTTACGTCATTATCAGTTCTTGCTGGCTTTTCGATTGAAATTGGAGCATTTCTAGCAGGAATAGCACTTGCTTCTTCTCCTTATCATTTTCAAATACAGGGAAAAATCAAACCCTTACGAGATTTTTTTATAACTTTGTTTTTCATCTATTTAGGATCTCAAATAAAAGTTCAGTATCTTTATCAAGGTCTTCCGATAATTCTGATATTTACAGCACTTGCACTTGTCCTTAAACCAATTGTCTATATGTTTGTCATGGGATTATTTGGATTTAAAAAACACACAATTTTTCAAACAGCAATCAGTCTATCTCAAATCTCAGAATTTTCCTTAATAGTTCTCGTTGTGGGTGCAAATTTTGCTGGTGTAAGTGTTGCCACAATTTCAATCATGGCTGCAGTTGCTGTAGTTTCTATAATAGCTTCTTCAATTTTAATTTCCAATAGTAGGAAAATATATAGTTTTTTACTTCCAATAATGCATATATTTGAAAGAAAAGGAGAGAAACATTTTCTTGATACGCAGCCAGTGGGGGAGATGGAGGGGCATGTGATTATTATTGGGGCACATAGAGTTGGGGGCCCTTTAGCAGAGTATTTAAAACGTGAAGGTGTTCCATTCTTAATTATGGATTTTAATCCACATTTGGTTAATAAATTAAGGGATGAAGGGATGAATGTGATATATGGAGATATTGGTGACCCTGAGGTTTTAGATAGTCTTCAAATCGAAAAAACAAAGCTTATTATATCAACCGCACCAAGTTTGGGTGATAATGAAATACTTCTCTCGGAATGTAAACGCAGAAAAACAGATGCAATCATAATAGTCAGGGCAGAGGATAGGGTCCATGGAGAAGCACTAAAAACCTTAGGAGCGGATTACATAATGTCTCCAGAGCGTGTAACGGGTTCATATCTTGTTAAACAAATAAAAGACCATTGGCCGAAAGTCAGTTTCCCTGGTCTTGATTAAATAAAATGCGCTCTGCTCAAAGAAAAGCTAGAATCGAAAACGGAAAGAAAAAGGTTCATATATATGGACTTCTGATTAAAGTATTCATCCCGTTAGTTATTTTTTTGTCTATTATTCTTTATTTGAATTTAAGTACCAAATATTGGAATGATCACGATAAATTTTCGTTTGCTTTTCAAAATTCAGAAGGGAAAGTTGGGGTGGTGGTATTGGACCCTGCATTAAACGAACAGACAACTTTAATTATTCCTGGAGACACCGAAGTAATAGTTGCTAGAAGTTATGGAACCTTAAGAATAAAAAACATTTGGCAATTGGGTGTTAATGAAAAATTAGGTGGTGGACTTCTTGCCCAAACAGTTACGCAAAGCTTTCTTTTTCCAACAAATTTGTGGAGCGATTGTGATATGAGTGATGTTTGGAAATTTATATTTGCCTCCAAGCAAACGAATATCCCATTCGGTGACAGGCTTGCCGCAGGAATCTTTGTATTGAGAATTAATGCAATAGATAAAACCGAAATTGATTTAGGTGTAAGTCAGTTTTTGCGAAAACAAACCTTAACAGATGGTAAACCTGGTTATGTTACAGCAGGGAATATTAGTGGACGCTTGACTATTTATTTTGCAGACAATAATTTTGCAAATAAGAACATAAAATTTGTACTGGTCGATGCGACAGGGAGTCATATTGTAGCATCAAAAGTAGGGCAAATATTGGAAGTAATGGGTGGTAAAGTTGTTGAAGTAGACAAAAGAGCGGAGGAAACATCTTTTGACTGCGAAGTATCAGGTAACAATCCTGATGTTGTAAAGAAAGTAGCAGTTCTCTTTTCCTGTAAAAAGATTCCAGACAAAAGTAATTTTGATCTGGAGATGAGGCTGGGAACTAAATTTGCAAAGAGGTTCTAATTTATTCAGGGACCTCTTCTGTATTTGACATTTCAGGAGTGTCCCTATGTACCAGCTCAGGGGGGGTAAAACTGACATAGTCCATCTTTTCTGGGGGGAATGATGCTATTCCAGTTTTATTCTCCAATTCACGAATTAGTACCGTAACGTCTTTTGGATCTATTGATTTAACAAGGGTTTGATACTTGTTACCTTTCTTAAGCATATTTCTAAGTCTTGCGGCAATGTCATCTGGAAGTCTTCCAATATATCTACCCGAATTGTCAATTACAGAGACTTTGTGTGCAAAAGCTGTCAGTTTTACTTCATCTCCAGAATCTAAGTTTGCAAAAACGTTTTCATCCCCAGTGTTAACCAGTGTGACCATTTTTGTTTTACCAGATTCTTCTATAAAGACTTCACCTGATGGAGTAGGGGAAGTGTTTAATCCACTTGGTTTACAAGTTTTCCATTTAAGTATGCATTTTTGAGCAATGGTGTTATCGGGGTTGATTTTAAGGACTTTTTGAGTTGTGGTTATCGCTTTATCTATCTCACCTATTTCAGAATAACAGCGAGCCAGTCTGTTTAGAGCATCTGTGTCCTCAGGGGTTATTGAAATAATTTCAAGATTGATTTTAAGAGCTTCTTGCCAGTTTCCTGCAAGAGCTAGGCTGATGGCTTTTTGGGCAAGTGTTATATCCATTATCTTTTGACTAGTATGAGTATAAGGGGGTGAACGGCATTGTCAAGGATATTTTTTGAAAGTATAATACCACTTAGAAGAAAATGAGCGGACATTCCCATTTTGCCACAATAAAAAGACAAAAAGCAGTCAATGACGCCGCCAAAGGTAACCTCTTTAGTAAACTTGCCAGAGCTATCATGGTTGCAGCCAAAGGTGGAGCTGATCCAGATATGAATTTTAAACTAAGAGTTGAGATCGACAAAGCAAGAGCGGCTAGTATGCCCAAAGAAAATATTGATAGGGCAATTGCCAAAGCTACCACTGAGGCGGCTAATTTAATTGAAATTGTGTATGAAGGATTTGGACCTGGTGGAATTGGTGTAATTATCAATGTAACAACTGATAATAAAAATAGATCCGCACAAGAGATTAAAAATCTTTTTGAGAGGGCAGGGGGGAGTATGGCAGGACCCGGAGCTGTTTCATTTAATTTCGAGAGCAAAGGATACATCCTGGTTAAGAAATCAGAAGATTCCGAAACCCAGATGCTTACGATGATAGATCTTGGAGTAGAGGATGTTTCTGATACCAATGATGGAATCGAGGTATATGTTGCTCCAGAAAAACTTAATGAGCAAAGGAAAAAATTTGAAGAATCTGGTTTTGAGATTATTGAAACAGAACTTGTAATGAAACCAAAAAACTTTCAGACAATAACAGACGCCGCAGTTGCTACTAAGGCCATTACATTTTTAGAAACAGTTGAGGAACAAGATGATGTTGCAAAAGTGTTCTCCAATCTCGATATTCCAGATAGTGTAATGCAAAATCTATGAGTAAACGTCGCCGTTTTGTTATCAGTTCAATTATCCTATCTTTGGGTTTTGTGGCAATTCAATTTTTAACAGATCAAAACCGTTTTTGGGCAATAGGAATATTAGGGCTTGCTACCATAGGTTTTTTTGTTTGGTCTCTCTTTGACAGTTTAGGTAAAAATATGACTCTTTTGATACTTATTCTTCCGACCATTTTTACACTTGGGGTGGGGACTTTTTGGTTTCTTCTCCCATCCAATATTTTTGCTAGAATTCCAATAGTTATTTTCTATGGAATTGGAATATATGTTCTTTGTTTAACGATGAATATCTTTACCGTTTCTGCAATAAGAACGATTGCTCTTCTAAGAGCAGCAAGGGGAGTGGGATTTGTACTCAGTTTAGTTACATCGTTCCTTGTCTTTGACGCAATATTGTCACTAAAAACTCAGATTTTTGTATTATTACCTTTGGTTTTTGCTGTTTCCTTTCCATTGTTTCTTCAAGGGTTTTGGTCAGTAATTCTTGAAAAAGAGTATTCAAAAGACATATTTATTATGTCGATAGTTACAGCATTAATAATGGCAGAGACGGCGGCGGCTCTTTTTTTCTGGCCAGTTACAGTTGTGGTTGGATCACTTTTTCTTACAGTCACTTTCTATGTTTTACTTGGACTAGGACAAAGTAAAATCGAAGGTAGGTTGTTTTTTACAACCATTAGGGAACACCTAGTTGTGGGTGTGGTAGTTTTTATTGCAATGTTTTTTGCTACACACTGGGGTGCATAGCGCTTCGCTTCAATTAAAAATTTAAAATTATAAATTTAAACTTACAGACGCAGTCTGGGCGACAGGGGAGAGGGGGTTGATATACCCTATAATTATAGGATAAATAGTGTATTCAGTAGCTCTGTTTTCACGAATATTATAGGCATTTTTCACGAAATGCGACGCATGTACGTGCTAGAATAAAACCCGAACGACCCACTACTGGAGAATTGATATACATTGATATAGTTATTAGCCTCAAAGATTTACATTTCTCTGTTTTATCAAGCTTAATGTGGATAAGTAATCAAGACCATGAACATTACATTGATATCTCCCGTATACCAAGACGTTTAGAACGCGTCTAAAGGGTTTTAATGATGGGTATATATGGAGAAGTGTACAAAACAATTGTCCTGTTAGTTTGTGTAGATTACTATTCTCCCAAGAGGGACTGATGTGTATTACTAGATAGATGTGTTCTTAGGGAAGCTATTCATACAGTGTCGCACAATAATACTTTTGCGACGTATACCAAAACTGATGGAGAGTAGAGCGTATTTTGTGTTTGCTAATACATTTGCTTATTTGCTTATTAACTTATTTGCTTATTAGTATTAAATATATCCTCTTTTTAGTTTGGCTGTCCATTAGTCCTTCCGAAGTTTAACCGAATGAAAATTATTCCATTTATACCCCTCCCCCACTTTTAGGTATTTCTTTACCCCGTTAGATTTTTTGAAGAAAAATACTAATGGGGCCATGTTTTCGACCAAACTAAGGTGATATGTAGGTCATCTTTTTAAAATAAACGCGTTAAAATCGATTTGGTGAGGCCGTAGTCTGAGCCTAGGCACAAATGATTGGCTAATTTCGGTTTCTTGATGTAGAATGCTGACATGTCAAAAGAACTTCAAGAAAATTTTAGTCAACTTCTTTTACCTGATTTTGTAGTTGGTCCTGGAGAAATTTCAGAAAGTATTTGGACAGAGTTTGCTCAGACCCATGAAGTAAAAATTTCAGTTCATCCAATCATTCACAGAAGTCGACGTGGAATCAGACCTGGTAGAAAAACGTATCTTATTAGCAATGACCACATGTTCATGAAAGAAAACGTCTGGAATATTTTTGTTGAGAAAAATCAAATCTATAAATTATCTATTCATGAGTATAAAAAACTTGATAAACATGGGGCAAGACCATTTTGGGCTAAAACATTTTTTGAACGTAAAATGTCTGACAAGGGCAAATACAAGATATTGGAGTCTGGCCAAACTGAGCATGGTCGTTTTTGGTCGGTTGAACAAGAATCAATAGATCCCAAGGAACCAGAAGCTAAAGTTCTTAGGTACAAAAATATGGGCGGTAATTGTCGACGCGTCATTGTTGTCTATCCTAGTACAAGTGGAAATTTTAATGTTCGCAAGGAAGATTGGATTTCTAAGGGCGTTTGGAGCGTTATATCAGATGGCCAATTATCTAAGAACGAGGTTGGTAAGCTGTTTATTAATAGTTAGTCGCACAATGTCATTGACACCTCGACTCTATCCGGTGTAAACTTTATTTATAGATGCCCGATCCTGGCCCGATCAATCAGAGTGAGATAGCAAGAAAAGTTAAAGACTTCTTGGAATACCTTCAAGTAGAGCGTGGCTCCTCTCCCCTAACGATTAGAAACTATAAACATTATTTAAGTAGATTTATGTTATGGATGGAGTCGCAAGGAATCCGAGAAAACTTAACTGATATTAACCAAGATATGGTTAGAAGTTTCAGGGTTTTCCTCTCAAATCTGCCGGATGGACAAGGTTCAACTTTAGCAAGGCGGACTCAAGGCTATCACGTTATCGCACTTCGGAGTTTTCTTAAATGGTTAATAAAGAACGATTTTAATGTAATGGCTCCGGACAAAATTGATTTACCGAAAGTTGAAGAGAGAAAAATTGAATTTTTGACTGGTGAACAAGTTGATAGAATGCTTAATGCACCGTCTCAAGATTCAATTCAGGGCAAACGTGATAAGGCAATTTTGGAAGTACTTTTTTCTACAGGGCTTCGTGTTTCAGAATTAACAAAATTGGATCGTGATAAAGTAAATCTTGATACAAAAGAATTTGGGATAGTTGGAAAAGGGGGAAAAGCCCGTGTTGTTTTTTTATCAAACAGGGCTACCGATTGGCTTATTAAATATTTAAATGAAAGAACCGATCACTTCAATCCCTTGTTTATACACCACAAAGGTAAAATGGATCCAACTACCCCCGATGAATATATGAGACTTACTCCCCGTTCAGTCCAGCGGATGATTAAAAAGTATTCACATAAAATGAAAATGCCAATGGAAGTTACGCCTCATAAACTCCGTCACAGTTTTGCTACGGATTTACTTAATGCTGGTGCTGATATAAGGAGTGTTCAAGAGATGTTGGGACACAAAAATATTTCAACTACTCAGATTTATACACATGTAACAAACAAACAATTAAAAGATATACATGCAGCGTTTCATGGGAAAGGTGGAAATTAGAAATTAAGAAGTTACTCAGAAGTTACCCCATCAAATTCTTCATGCCCTTCGTCTGCTTCGGCATCAGCTTTTGTAGGGTGAACTACATCAAGTCTGTGATGTGCAGGAGAGTATATAGTATAGAGTTTTAACTCCTTAGTCGTAGAGGTATTAACAATATTATGCTCACTTCCTGCGGGAATTACTACACAAAAACCTGAAGAAAATTGTTGTTCATTTCCATCAATTATCGCCTTACCCTCGCCCTCTTCTACCCTAAAAAATTGATCATTATCAGGATGGGTTTCCACCCCTATTTCTTCTTTCGGCTTAAGACTCATGAGAACCAGTTGGGAATGGTGTGCGGTATATAAAACCTTCCTGAAGTTGGTATTTTCCTCTGTTAATTTTTCAATGTTTTGTACAAATCCCTTTGCCATAATTATTAGTTACACTTTAATGCAGTCAAGCATTGTGTTTTGTCATCTCCTGTTAAGTTGTTGCAATATGCACACTGAGATGAGGAAGAAGAACTGTCAGAAGGAATATCTTCCGAAGGAATGTCAAATGAGTTAAAGGTTATATCATTGGGAAGACTAAATATATTGGAACTTACTACTCCGGGACTACATTTGTAATCCATGTTGGTCTCGGTATCAAAACTTCCGTTTGGTCCTGCATTGGGATCACCTGCCGCCGGAGGTGAAGTGGCATTTGGATCAAAAGCCATTTTAATTCCGGTTTTCCCGCCTTCTTCCCAACTGTAAAAGGTATTGTCTATAACTATTACATGGGATTTCATTGTTTTATCATCTACAACAACTTCGAAATCCTGTCTCATCTTTTTGCCGTCTATATAGACGGTTCCTTTAGATTTCTCAGTTGTAAAAGTACAGGTTTGAGCGGAACCTTTGGTCAATAAATCCTTAAGACTGGTTGCAGTTGAGGGAGAAGAAGAACTTTTGGAAGACATAAAATACCATCCACCCAAAAGTAAAAGAAGTGCTATAACCACAATCGGCAATATTTTTTTGTTCACTAAAATAATTATATGCCACTAAAAATCAATTATCAACCCGTTGTAAAGCAAATGATATAATTCACTCATGGAAATCAAGAAACTTTTAGCAATGTACAATATTGCTCCAGACTGCCTAAAGGATCAGTTTTTTCTGAATGATGAAAATATTGCAAAAAAGATTGCAGATTTGGCTGATATAAAAAGAAATGATGTGGTTTTGGAAGTTGGAGCGGGGACGGGAATATTAACCAAGGAGCTATCAAAAAAGGCAAAAAAAGTTATAGCATTTGAGATAGATAACCGTTTTAAATCAATCTTGAATGACTTACCCAAAAATGTAGATATCAGATACGAGAATGCATGGGAATATATACAACTTCATGGAAAAAATTGGAAAAAGAAAGAATACAACAAAATTGTTTCTAACCTCCCCTATTCTTTTGTAGAGCAATTTCTACATAACCTTACATTTTTAAAATTTGATAAAGTAATTCTCTTAGTTCCTCTAAGATTTGTAAAGAAAGTAACGGAAAACCCAATTTTTGGGTCATTCTTTAAATACAAACTTCATTTTGAAGTAGACAAAGAGAAGTTTTTTCCAGTTCCCAGAACAAACTCGGGAGTTATAGAACTATTTCATCTACCTAGCGCAATAGAGACAAAAAACATGGGACTATACCTTAGGCAGTTTATGTATCAACACGAAGATCAGAAAGTAAAAAATTCCCTAATGGAAGGAATTATAAAATTCGAAAAAGAAGTGAATGGCAAAAAAGCAACAAAGAACCAAGCAAGGAAAATCGTAAAAGAGACGGATATCGAAGAAAAATATTTAGAGGACACCCCTGGGACAAAAGAGTTATATGAGGAAGTTGGGGAAAGGTTTATTTGATGGTTTATTTTACTATCTTGTGGGTTATTTTCTTGAAAAATCTATCCATCTGTTTTGCTCTCAAATTCCCTCTTAATTTACTTGCCAAATACTTGGCATGGTTTGCATTATTTGATTCAAGTAAAGGGAGGGCTGGTTCTCCAATTTTTAATATAATCTCGGTAACGATTCCAGAAGAGGTTTTTCCATCTACTAAATTTTCTTGCACCCCAAGTAAAGCCCCAATTCTATCCCCCTTTCTAATCATGTTAAAATCCGAACCGATTTTTACAAGTTCATTAATAATTGTAGGAAGATCCTCTCTTTTATTATGAGCCCACCAAAGTATTCCATCTCTGGCTTGTATGGCTTTAGATATTGTTTCTCCATCAGCTTTTATGGGTTTTTTGTCTAAATCTTTAATCACAGTGAGATCGCTGATCATTGAATATAGACTCGGAATTTTCTTAGGGGTCTCACTGCTAATTTCCATCTGCGACTATTGTAGCACTTTTAAGGCATGCAATTAGGCCAAATTGTACCTTTACCAATGCTTATTACGTACGCTGCGGTTTGTACTGCTTCTTCCGCATTAGTTCTTAAATCGGCATTGGTGTCTTCCCCCATTTTCCCTCTGTAATTTACCCATGCGGAGGCGCTAAATTGGAATAGACCTGTGTAAAGGCCATTTGGAGAACGCGATAATGGATTAAAGCCTGACTCGCACAAGGCCACATGGCGGATTACATCCGGGCTTACACCATATTGTCCCGCATACCTATTAACATATTCGTTAATTTGTTGAGAAGAGATGGGTTGAATGGTTGGATAGCTGGATGGTTGAATGGTTGGGGTTGGTTTAGGGGTGGGTGTGGGGGTAATTGTAGGAATTATGGTTGGTGTTTCTGTGGGAGTTATTGTAGGTATTACAGTTTCTTCCGCCAAAACTCTTTCCTTAGATTCATCTTCATTCATCATATATAGTGTTATTCCCTCTCCTACAAGAATAATCAGAAGTACCGTAAGTATAATATTTTTCATCCGAGCCATTTTACCACTTATTCTGCGGTTTCAATAAAGACTGGAGCTAAGCCGTTCTCTTTTCTGATTTCGTTGCAATCTTTACGGCCAAATGTGAAATTCCTAGCAGCATGTGACCTTTCTTCGTGAATTAAACATTCACCCTTGGGTGATCTATGAGGACAAGGACCATTTAATTGTAGTAATACAAAACCACTTGAAATGAGATGTTTTTTTCTGTTTCTTGTATAAAACGCACCCTGTACATTTTCATCTTTCATTGTACGTAATGCTTCGATACTATCTACCCTGATGGCGTTTGGGAAAATACGTTTTCTTTCAAACTTAGTCAATTCTAAAGCTATATTTTGACAACAAAGACCTAAGCACCCCGATCTCTTACAAGGATTTCTTTCCAACATAGTCAGGATTGTACCATTTTGTAGTGAAGACTCCAAGCTATCTGATTAATATGTGTTTGAACCACTTTTCTTGGAATTCAACAAATTTTTCAATTTCTTTATTCGTAAAATTTTTTCCTTCAGGAACAATCACCAATTTATCATCATCATCATTAGTTCTATGAATGATTGCAATACATTCGCCCGAAAAGCTTTCTAGAGGGGTATCAATCCCCAAAACAAAAACATCCAACTCCTCTCCATCAGCCATTTTTGTATCGGGAACATACCCGTAATTTACTGGATACTTATAACCATATTTTGGGTGTTTGCTACCCATGGGCCTATTTATTACAACATAGACACTTTTGTTGAGGTAATCCTTAATATTCATTTGCAAATTGAAGTAGGCATGGGGGCGGAAGGGGCGCCATGTTTCACCCAGACTCCCCCATCACAAATCCAAGTATCCTCACTCATACGAAGAAATATTAAAAGTCCCACAAAAAGAAAACCTGCTAAGATAATTGCCATTACGATTTTGTTTTTTGTTTTGATCCTGGAAAGAAACATACACATTATTATACAATAAACACCAATGATTACATTTATTCTTCCTGGGTATTCCACAAAAAATAAAGAGTGGTTGGAAGAATGTGCAAAGAGCATTAGTTCTGAAGGGTATGTCCGTCCCATCTTCTGGGACCATTGGGATGATCCTGACCAAAAGTTTGATCCCAAAGAAAAAGCAGACTTAATCTCTCGCCATTCCAAAGGAGATAAAATAAACATCATAGCCAAATCAATTGGAACTTATGTTGCAGCCTTAATCATTGAGCAAATTCCTCATCAAATAAATAAAGTAATTATCTGTGGAATCCCATTAAATGACATTGATGAAGGTCGCAAGGAGGAAGTTAAAAAATCTATTGAAAGTTTGGATAATGAAAAGATTGTTTGTTTCCAAAATGAGAACGATCCACATGGATCTTATCCAGAAGTTAAAACATTTTTATCTAATGAAATCAAAATTGTTTCAAAAGATAGAGCTGACCACGATTACCCCTTTTTTGAAGAATTCAATAATTATCTAACTTCGTAACTTAGAGAGACTGCAACATTTAATTCAGTTTGTCCAGGTTGAATATCTGGTTGGGCAACAGGCACTCCACTACCTGCAGAATCTATAGATAACTTTTCAGCATAGACGGGTCTAACTATATTTTGATTTTGGTTTTCAGAAACATTGATTACTCTTCCTAAGGTTATACCTGCAGCCTTTGCAAGTCCTTCGGCTTTGGCTTTAGCTTCTTTTACAGCTTCAACTCTTGCTTCATTCATTTTTTCAGTTTTAGTTGATTCATTGAGGTCAAAACTAATACTTCCCACAACATTTGCACCAGCCGCAGTTGCGGCAACAACTATATCGTTTACTTTATCAAAATCTTTAACTGTAACTATGTAATTCGTTGAAACTTGATAACCTGTAATTCTTTGGACGTTGCTTGAGTAGTCATATTGAGGATAGACATTATATGCGGAAGTTTTGATGTCTTTCTCCTCTACTCCAAGTTTTTTAATAGCGTCTGTTAGTGTTTTAGACTTTGTATTAACAGCATTCTGGACAGTTTTCAGAGAACTGCCATTCTCTTGGATTCCCAAAGTTATGTTTGCAACATCAGGAGTTACCGAGACCTTTCCCTCCCCTGTTACAATAAAAGGCTCACCTTTGGACTGAGTGGTTGAACTAAAATTAATTGCAGGTCCCCACTTAGCAAAAACAAAAAGAAGAACAAAAAATATTACAACTGCTGGAATCGCTGCTGATTGTGGTGGTACTACCTTCTTTTCTTCCATTAATTAATACTAATGCTAATTGTGTTTTTTTGCAATTGTGATTAAATTAGAATATGAACCTCACAAAACAGGATTTAAAAGCGTTTAAAGGTTTAATTGAGGAAACTTTTGATAATAAGATTAAGGAAAAGGGTCTTTCAACCAAAGACGATCTAAAGAGCTTTGCAACTAAAGATGATTTAAATGCTATCAAAAGTGATACAAATAATATTCAAGAAGTTATAAAAACATTGGCAACCAAAAAAGATGTTCAGAAAATCGATAAAAAATTTGATAAGTTATTCAATTTTTTAGACAAAGATTATTTAAGAGTTAAGAGAGACGTGCGTGAGATTGAATCTCATCTAAATATCCCCGTATCTGATTTTTGATCTTCAGGTTTGACAAAGAAGAAAGTGAGTTGCAAATACAGAAATCAAGTAGTACACTTCAGGCCAAATGGCACCGATTGAAGCAAAAGTCTTTTTTGTTGATGACGAAAGATCCCACCATGAACTGGGCAGGGTTTATCTTGAACAGGCAGGCCACCAAATAGTGGAAACTGCTAGGACTGTGGAGGAAGCTATGGCAAAAATCCCCACTTGATAAAAAGGGTGTGAATGTTGCCGTTGTAGATGGTAATCTTTCAAAGGAATATGGAGGTACAAGAGATGGTGAAAAAATAGTCTCTGAAATTAAAAAACAACATCCTCAAATTAAAGTTATTGGACACGCATCAGACGACCTTATCTATAATGCTGATGTTAACAGCACAAAATTTCAAGGTAGTGAGAGACTGGTGGAAACCGTAACGAATATCTAAACCTTAAATCTCTTCCTCTTCATCAACTGCTTTTTCCAAAACTGCGGCGGCGGCAACCGAATCTCCTTTATCTGCAAAGCGCATTAAGATTACTCCCTGAGTTGCACGACCTAGTTCTGGAATGTTTCTTAGTGGAAGCTTTATCACTTGTCCCATTTTTGAAGTAATGATTATCTGGTCAATGTTTGGTGTAACCATTGCCGCGGTTTTAAGATCTCCCGTTTTATCTGTTACAACTGCAGCCTTAACTCCTTTACCTGCCCTCTTTTGTACCGGGAATAAATGAATTGGAGTACGCTTTCCCAGCCCTTTTTCTGCAATTGTTAGGATGTCTCTAAAATATTTCTTTCTTTTGTCAGTTGGAATGTTCTCTTTTGCTGGGAAAACATCCATTCCAATAAGCTCATCATTGCCCTCCATTTTTATTCCCGTTACTCCAGTTGTTGCTCTTCCCATGGGGCGCACATTTGCCTCGGGGAACCTTATTGATTTTGCAGCCTTTGTTAAAAGAATGATGTGGTCATCTCCCCCTGTTGGGTGAACTGAAATAAGTTGGTCATCACTTTTTAGTTTGATAGCAATAAGCCCCGATGCTCTAAGATTTTCAAACTCTCCTATTTTTGTTTTTTTGATTACCCCACTCTTTGTTGCCATTATTAGATTTTTAATTCCGCTATCTTTGGCAAGAGGTAGAACACTCCTTATTTCCTCCCCGCTCTCAAGATTTAGAAGATTTACAAGTGCCTGACCTTTGGCCTGACGGGAAGTTTCGGGAATCTCCCAGGCTTTTGTCCCAAAAACTCGGCCTTTATTGGTAAAGAATAAAATTTGGTCATGAGTGGAGGCTGATAAAATATGTTCTATTTCATCCTCTTCTTTTGTAGTCATTCCGATTACACCCTTTCCACCCCTTCTTTGGGCTCTGTAGCTCGTTGCTGAAAGCCTTTTAATATATCCAGTCTTTGTGATAGTTATTAGAGTTTCTTCTTTGGCAACTAAATCTTCCTCACTGATTTCCCCCAAAGCGGATTTATATATTTTAGTTCTCCTTGTGTCTCCATATTTTTCTTTTAATTCTGTAAGTTCTTTGGTAATAATATCCAAAACTTTTTGTGGATCGCGTAGAATTGATACAAGCCGGTCAATTAGTTTTTCAATTTCTTCATATTCTTTCTCAATCTTCTCGCGCTCCAAAGCTGCAAGACGCCTAAGCTGCATATCAAGTATTGCAGTTGCTTGAATTTCGGAAAGCTTAAATCTGGTGATTAAATTGGTCTTGGCGTCATCCTGGGTTTTACTCTCCCTAATGGTTTTGATTACTGCATCAAGATTATCAAGGGCAATCTTAAGTCCTTCTAAAATATGTGCACGTTTCTTGGCTTCGGTTAGATCAAAAATAGTTCGTCTTGTGACCACCTTTTGTCTGTGCTTTACAAACTCAGACAAAATTTGTTTAAGATTTAAAGTATGTGGAGTTCCATCAACAAGTGCGACAAAATTAGCAGGGAAAGAACTTTGAAGACGTGTGTGTTTATAAATATTGTTTAAAACCGACTTGGGTTTGGCATCACGCTTCAGATCCACCACAACTCTCATACCATCTTTATCTGATTCGTCTCTAAGGTCGGCAATTCCAACAACTTTTTTATCCTTAACCAGTTCTGCAATTTTGGCAACTAATTCGGCTTTGTTTACTTGATATGGAAGCTCAGTAATAATTATTTGGGTTTTACCTTTTGCACCTTCCGTTATCTCCGCAATTCCTCTTACCACAATTCTCCCGCGACCCGTTGCATATACCTCTTTAAGAGAATTTGCATCATAAATTGCACCCCCTGTTGGAAAATCTGGACCTGGAATTACTTTTGTTAATTCTTCAAGTTCAATTTCACTTTCAAAGGAAATTGACTTAGGATCAACCTCCTCTTCTGTTAATCCTTTTTCCTGCCCTGCTGCAACCAAATTAATCTTTTTGAGTACGAAATCGGTCTGATCTTTTTGCTCAGTACCTTCTGTAATTACTTTTCCCTTGGCAATCATTGCGACGATTGCATCAACAACTTCGTTTAAATTATGGGGAGGGATTTTAGTAGCCATTCCAACTGCAATACCTTCCGACCCCATTAGAAGCAAGTTAGGTAAAACCGAGGGAAGATATACTGGTTCTTTCATTGTTGCATCAAAAGTGTCTGTAAAATCTACGGTGTCTTTTTCCATGTCAGAAAGCATCATGTCTGAAATCTTTGCAAGCTTCACCTCGGTATTATGACTAATAAACCCGTTTGAAATAAATGAATGATTTGAGCTGTCAACTCCTATAGAATAAACACGTTCTTTTGTTGAATTTTCGACTTTTGTAATTTTATCGAATAAAAATCCGTTTTTAGAAATTTCTTCAAATACTGTTCTATCCTCCTTATCTAGAATTTTATTTAACTCAGGCCATATATTTTTAAGTTTTGAATACCTATCAAAATTATGTTTTTTAAGCCAGTCTGTGTTTTTAGCATACTTAACCGAATTTCGAACATATTCTGAAATAAATGGAATAAAATCGGTTTTACTCATTACCCAATCATCGGAATTCATTTCTGAAATTTCCATTAATTTCTTATTTTTCCTTTCGGAAACAAATCCGACCCTGTCTTTAAACAGATTTAGATTATTTCGACCTCTGAATAACAACTTATGAATATCTTTTGACGGCTGATATCTATTTGACGATTCAATCCCAAATCTGAGTAAAATAATTTGCAGCTCTGAAAGTAGTTTTTTACTTTTTGAGATGAAGGATATTTCAGGAGCGCCTGACAAATAAACACTTCCATCCCCTTCAGCATATCCTTTCAAGAAAGCAGACAAACTTTCTTTTGATGATAAAAATATTATCTTCGGAACCGTCTTTTCCCCTGCTCTTGCCCTAACTAGTCCCAAGTTATTTAAAAATTGAATAATCTGAAGAGAATGAATTTCAAGTGATATATATGGTTTTTTGGTAAAACCTACAGGATTTCTTTTAAATTCATGCAATCTGCAATCAGGAAAGACTTTAGCAAAAGCCGTTTTAAAAGCTTCAAGATATTCACTGTCGCTATTTGTAAAGCCTATTTGTTCTTTTGAAACACTACCCTCTGCAATTAAAGATCCTAAAATAAATGCCAGATCGGGAGACATCTTTTTTGGAAGTTTATGTTCATCAGTTCTTTTATCTTTTAACTTGGGGTAAAAACTGGTAAGTATCGGGTCGGTTGGAAATAATTCATCTGACCTGTTTATTACTGCATATTCTCCATTTTTAATTCCACCCAGCATTTTCCAGGCAAGAGATGGTTTTCCGTTCTCATCAAACCCCCAGGTTAAGATGGGATGATTAACTGATCCCTGAAGAGAGAAACCCCTGAAAGTTTCTATCTTTATTGTTGGGTGAACCCCTGAATCAAACCATTTTGGTGCATTTTTAACTATATTGTTGTAAGAAAGTATCTTTACATTTTTCCTTCCACCAACATCCTTTATTCTTTCAAGTCCACCATCGGTAATAACCAAAGAGTCGCCTGTGACACAATACCTCATTGCAGCTGCAGGATCACCATCAACAGAACCAAAGTTTCCCTGTCCATGAACCAGTGGGTATCTCATGGAGAAAGTCTGCGCCAAGCGCACCATAGCATCATACACTGCAGTATCTCCATGTGGATGATACTTGCCCAATACTTCTCCTACGACCTTAGCAGACTTTGTTGTAGAAGAGCCTGTAAAATGAAGTCCCATTAAATGCATTGCATAAAGAATGCGTCTATGAACGGGTTTAAGGCCATCACGGACATCAGGAAGGGCACGGGCAACAATGACACTCATTGCATAGTCCAAGTAGGATTTTGAAAGCTCAGTTGTAATTTCTGTGAGTTGAATTTTACCTATATCCATGAGTACAAAATGAGGCTACTTCAGCCTCAAATCATTTTAACCCTTTGAAGCCCTAGAAGCAATGGGAAAAGGAACTTCAAATAGGTTTGGCAGTAATTATTGCTCTTTGAGAGTCAAAAAGTCCCCAGCAGGTGTAGACGGTAAGAACCTCCGTGTTTGTTGGTGAAACAGCTTCTACCCTTTCCGGCGATACAAAGTGTTTTTGATATACAACATAGGTATAAATTTTCTCGCTTTTGGTTTTGATAGATATCTTTTGTCCTAGGCTTAGATATGGAAGATTGCCAAAAACAGCCTTTTTATTGTGGCCGTAAATTACAATGTTTCCCCCACCCCCAGGTACGGCTGATGTATCAAGAAAAGTGGCGTTGTTATCCGAAATTTGCCAGACGCCATCTTTAATTTGTCCCGGATCCACCCTTAAGTCCATTTTAATGGAGGGAATTATAATTTCTACGGGAATGTCCAAGTTTTGGGTACTTTTGGAAGCTGAGGCTGGAACTTTAGAAAACGACAAAATTCTAACTCTGTAGTAATTAAAAGCGCCAAAAGAAAAAATAAGAAGGCCGATAAGAACTAAAACAAAGGGGAAAAGCTTACTTTTTCGAAGAAGCCTTTTTAAGGTTTTTGATGCCGAATGCAGAAAGTGTTCCACCTAAAGTCATTATAGCTAAATATAAGTCTTCGGCAAAGTTTCCGGTACCTGCCATTGTAGATGCTCCCAATACTTGTGTAGATGCTCCCAATACTTGTACTTGGGAAGCACCGACAGTGTTGCCGCTGCAGTCGTTGTTGGCACAACCTAATCCGTCTCCACCACCATCATGAACAACAGTAACTGTGGTAACAGTAGCTACAGGTGTAGCAGTAGGAATTATTTCTTCTTCTGATGGATAACAAACACCGTCTATAAGGTCATATCCCTGAGGTGCGGTAGGGATAGAATCCATCCATTCAGCATTGTCATCCTTAAAACTCTTGATCTGATCATTGGTCATCTTATAATCGTCTTTCAAGACACTATCCTGGGGACGATGACATTTATGGGGATCTTTGTTATCTTTATTATAAGAGACCTTTATTTCAGGAGTATATAAGACTTTATCGGTATACATCTTATATTTGTCATTTCCTGTTCCGAAATCTTTTTTACAGGCTTTTGTTTTATCATCACTAGTGTAGGCCAATTCGTCAGTCGGACAAACCATTAATGAAATTACTGGGCAAGAGTAAACACAATAATCAACCTTTGGGGTAGCACTTGGTTTAACCTTTGCCGAAACCGACGAGAATGATTGACCCAGAAGAAAACACGCAACAGCGAACACTGCTGTAAGGGTTAAGATGGAAACCTCGCCTGTGTTTAATTTACTCATATTTTTCTAAACTGGGCTGGTGTTATCAGCACTTTTTCAATATGTCAAGTATTAGTTATGGGTTTACCACTTTTTTCTTTTAGCGATCCAATAACCAACTCCTTAACCCTTTGAAGCCCTAGAAGCAATGGGAAGATGGTTAAAACTGCTTTATTTTTTTCTTAATATACCCCTAATTCCATAATAAATGGGAATGGTAAGAAGAAGTAGTAACCATAAATATCGATTTTTATTAATTGAAGCTCCTAGAACATTTGAATCACCTTTATCTTCGTTGTTATCAGATTCCTGTGTCTCTTTTGTTGTCTCTACCTCCAAAACTACGGTTGGATCACTCCCAGTATAAGTTGATTCTGGTGTAGTAGTACTATTGTCTGTTGCACTTATTCCCAATACTTGTGGGTGTGTACTGCAGTCATGATTAGCACAACCTAGACCATCACCTCCACCGTCACCACCATTTGCAACTGAGGAAGCTAAAATAGTAGGTGTAATTCTATAAACTGCTTCCAAAATATCACTGGCATTACCAGCGTTATCATAAGCAATGGCTTTAATAATCGTGTCTTGGTCAATTATAATGGCATCGGTATATGATAGACTCGTATCGTCCGGAGTTGATTCGTCTGTGGTATAGAAAATATTCTTTAGACCACTTCCCCCATCAGAGCTTGTCAATGTTACCGATTGAATAGAAGTATAATCGCCAGCAACAGGAGTTGCCATTGGAGTGGTTGGTGAAGTATTGTCAACAGTTACAATTTTTGTGTCAATGCTCCTTACCCAATTTCCCCCAGTTTTGTCTTTAGCTGCAACTTTAATATACATTAATCCTTCATTCCATGAAGTTGGCACTAAATAATGAACTTGATATGAATTTCCTGAAATTTTAGTCATTGTAGTTGATGTTGGGTTTGGCCTATTTGTATAGGAATTGTTATAAGAAAAATCTGCTGAGACAGCTGAAATACCTGAAAAGTCTGTTACATCAGCAGAAACATTTAAAGTATCACCTGCTTTAATATAAAACTGGGGATTTACTTCTAGATTACTAATAGTGGGCACATTGTTGTCTACTGTTAGTTTTCTCATTTCACTCCAACCACTTTCATTTCCTACTACATCAACTGCTTTTACTCTCCAATAAAAAGTTATGGTTTGAGTACCTCCAACTGTGCGACTGTTGCTTGTTATAGAGGTTGTATAAATCAGACTACTATCATTTCCAGATTCATCAAAATAGCTTGCATATATATAATGATGAGCATCTGGTATTAAACTCCATGATTGTTTGGGATTTCCATTAACAACTGCTCCATTTGCAGGAGAGTTCAAAACAGGAATTTCGGGGGCAGTTGAATCATATGTAATCTGACAACTTCCAGCAAGTGTTTTTGATGTGAGTGCCCAATCGGATTTATTTCCAACATAGTCCACGGCCCTTACTGCATAACCATAAGTTCCGTCGGAAGTGGGTACCCAAGTATGTACAAATTCGTTAGTTGTTAAGATCTGTTCATTGATTCCAATAGAACCATTGGGGTTAAATGAAGTATATTCATAATGACTAAAATCAGAATCATTATTTGCACTCCACGTTGGAATAAGTGTTTGACGTTTGCTCATGGCCCCACAACCATATTCATTTATTTTGTCTGGTGTAAAACGGGTTAATCCAATTGGTTTGGCTGGTGCAGTATTGTCAACTATTATTGTTTTCCATTCAATTGATCCATTATCTTTGTTGCCAGCTGCATCACGTGCCTCGAGCTTGATAACATAAGTTCCATAAGGAATCGAGGATGTATCCCAATTAAAAATAAGTTTATCTTCAAATGAAGATTTATCATACACTACTTCCGGACCAGCAACAGTTGTTCCGCTTGAATCCTGTATCACTAACCAATAATGATCAGGATTGATATCACTGACTGTACCGTAAATTGGGACAATACCTTTAACAGAAATCTCTGTTGGTGAAGTAATGGCTACATCGGGAGCGGTAGTGTCATATGTAACAGAATATACATATGCAGTTGTCTCTTCATTGTCAGCTTCGTCAACTGCTGATGCTTTTATATCATATACCCCATCAATAGAGGGATTCCAAAAAGTATCCCAATCAAAGATTTTGTTGGGATTTGAATTAGTCAATGTAGATAGTAGGTTCCACACATTTTCTCCTGCCATCCTCCATGAAATGTTTACTAATTTTGTAAATAAATTATCGGTCGAAATTCCACTTATATTGATTGAAGTTTTCCAAATACTTTTTCCCAAAGGGGAAGTCAATGTGGTTGTTGGTGCTGTTGCATCATAGTAATAATGTCTCCATTCACTCCAAACCCCTTCATTATTCAGATTATCAAAAGCCTGGACTCTAAACCTTACTCCACCTTGCTCATTGCTGTTAGGTAAATGGTTTCTTTGCGAAAGAGTGCTTGTTCGATAAGGTGCGTCTGGGAATGTGTGATGATCATCATATTGATACTCAATTCTGTAATAATTTATTCCTGATGAATCATATGCATCTCCCCAGTCATTTAAGATAGGTTGTGTTGTAAACCAATCATTTTCGTTGGGAAATAAAATATCTGGCGCAAATGGACCAGATGAATCAATAGTAAAATCAGCATCTGAACTATCTGATATATTTAAATCTTCATCTGACACAGTTGCTCTTACTTTTACGGTTGAAGAATCTATTTTCGGAACTGTCCACGAATAACTTCCTGTGTTTGGTAAATTGTCTTCAATTGGTTGATAATTAATTCCATCTGTTGTGTACTCTAATTTTATCTGAAGTGTGTCCCCGTCAATATCTGAAGCATTCCAAAAAATATCTTGATTACTACTTCCCGCATAGATTTCATCACCATTGGGTGAGATTACGGTAATAGCTGGAACTGTGTTGTAAAATACTTTTACCTCAATGTGGTCCACCTCAATCCATTGTCCAAAAACGGTGTTTCCTTGAGCAGCGAAGGCCACACCAAAACTAGGATTATTCAAATCAGCAGGTGTCCATGTCTCACCCCATAGATAATTCTTGCTACCATATTTTTGGTAAGCGTCTATAGTGGGATATTTTTCGTCACTAGCCAAGTTATTACCCACTGCTTCTCCATTCTTAATTAGTCTTACAATATAATCTTTAGACTCTTTGGATCTTTCAGGAGAAGCTTTTCTTTCAATATTTACAACAATCCCTTCAATTATTGCGTTTGAGGGAATTGACAAATCAAAGTTTGTAACTTGCAATGTTTCCGATCTCAATCCCAAACTAAGGTAGACTTTCGCATATTTATCGTCTGATGTGTAAATTTTGTTTTTGTTGTCCCATTCTACTTTACCCCAAAAATCGGTCTGGGTGGACTTTGTAGGATTTGCTACAACAAAAATCGTAAAGTGATCGATATTTGAAACGAGAACTTCTGAATCAGTTGTGGAAACTCCCCCAGATGTGACGAAATTTTGCCCATCTTCCGAGAATTTAACTTCGAGATCGTTGGACTCTGGTTTGGGAAGCGTAAGATTATATTCAAAGGTTCCATTATCCATGGTGGAAGTAATGTCATAAGCCTTGTCTGAAAGAGCTTTGGAATTTTCCATTTGTTCAGGAGTAAGGATGATTTCCTCAATAGTTAGATCATTTGGTGTTTCTGGAAGTTTAGTGAAAGTAACTGAAACTTTGGTATCTTTGTAAAAATATTGTGTATTAAGAGAAACGCTAGTATAAGTAATTTTATTGGATTGTTCGGCTAGTGCATTATTTTCAACAGAAGTTAAAAATGCTTCAGATGTCGCAGTTAGAATGAGAGACTCTTCAATTGTGGAGGAAAGGGAAGCTTCAGAACTTTCGATTGGATCAGTGGTTGGTGTAGTTGTGGTTGTGGATGCAGGCACAAGTGTTTCCTCTGTAGTTGGAGAAGGAGTTGGCTCATCCGTTGCTATCACTGCAAATGGTGCGCCTAGGGAGTTGAACAGTAATGCTACAGTGGCGATAAAAGAAACGATTTTCCTCAGTATTCTTAGTTTCATATAACAGAATACCAACTATTACACTCTGAGTATACTATCGGAATTGTATTTGTCAAACTTTTTATATCAAAAATGGAGCGATAAGAAGGGCGACAATGTTTACAATCTTTATCATCGGGTTTAAGGCTGGGCCTGCAGTATCTTTATATGGATCCCCAACTGTATCTCCCGTAACAGCAGCTTTGTGAGCCTCACTTCCTTTGCCACCAAAATGTCCTGATTCAATATATTTTTTAGCATTATCCCAAGCTGCTCCTCCAGTTGTCATTGAAATTCCCACAAAGATTCCTGTAACAATTACTCCCATCAAAAGCCCTCCGACTCCAGATGCTCCAAGTACAAGTCCAACTAAAATTGGAGAAGCAACAGGAATAATAGCAGGAACAATCATTTCTTTTAATGCTGCTTTTGTAACTATATCAACGGCACGCCCATATTCTGGCTTTTGTTTTCCTGACATAATTCCCTTAATGGTTTTAAATTGGCGTCTGATTTCTTCAACAATTGCTTTTGCGGCAGACCCGACCGCTTCCATTGCCATTGCTGCAAAAAGATAAGGAAGTGAAGCACCAATAAGAAGTCCAACTAAAACTTTTGGATCAGAAAGGGAGAAAGTTAAATTAAGTCCAAGTTTTGAAAGTTCTTCAGTAAATGCCGCAAAAAGAACCAAGGCTGCTAACCCCGCAGAAGCTATGGCATATCCTTTAGTAACAGCTTTTGTGGTGTTGCCTACAGCGTCAAGTGCATCAGTAACATCTCTAACTTTTTCAGGTTGGTTTGTCATTTCTGCAATTCCACCTGCGTTATCTGTGATTGGTCCAAAAGCATCAATTGCCACAACTATCCCAGTTAAAGAAAGCATGGACATGGCGGCAATGGCTACACCATAAAGACCAAACAAAAAGAATGAAGCCAAAGTTGCCGCACAGATTAACATAATAGGAGCGAAAGTTGATTTCATAGACACTGCCAAGCCTGCAATAATATTTGTTCCATGGCCCGTGACCGAAGCGTCTGCAATATGTCTTACTGCTTGGGAGTTTTTGGAAGTATAAAACTCAGTAATGACAACCATTCCTACTGTGACCACAATTCCTATCAATGTGGCCAAAAATACTTTTATGTCTCCCCCAGCCAGAACTTGGGTAAGATAGTAAAAAATGAGAGCGGAAACAATCGAAGCTACTGCGAGTCCTTTATATAGTGCAGGCATGATTTTTTTGTCTTTTCCAGGTCGAACAAAAAATGTTCCGATAATGGATGCAACTATTGCGCCCGCTCCAATGGCTAGTGGAAAATTAATTGCCAATGGAGAGTTTGCAAGAACCAAGCTGCCAAGAATCATTGCCGCAACCGCAGTAACCACATAAGTTTCAAATAAATCGGCGGCCATTCCTGCACAATCACCCACGTTGTCTCCAACAAGATCAGCAATAACTCCAGGATTTCTAGGATCGTCTTCAGGAATACTCTTTTCAATCTTTCCTACCATATCAGTTCCAACATCAGCCCCCTTGGTGTAGATTCCTCCACCTAAACGTGCAAATACTGAAATAAGAGAGCCTCCAAAACCAAGTGCAATTAAAGGACTGAGAGAATCAACACCAAACTTTTGAAGAACCAAATATGTTCCAGAAATAGCCATAAGTGCAAGTCCTGCAACCATGAGTCCTGTTACACTTCCACCTGCAAATGCGGTGATTAAGGCAGGAGAAAGACCTTTTTTAGCAGCTTCAGTTACTCTAACATTTGCACGAACTGAGATATTCATTCCAACAAATCCTGCAGCAGCAGAGAGAGCGGCCCCGACTAAAAATGCAAAGGCGTTAAATGGTCCTTGGAGAAGCCAAAGAACTATAAAAATAACGACTGCGATACCCGAAACTACGATATATTGACGTTTAAGATATGCTTGTGCACCTTCTGCAATAGCATCAGAAATTGCAACCATATTGGGTGTTCCTGTTGGAAGGCGTAAAATTCTAACTGTTTGAATTATTCCGTAGGCAATTGCAAGAAGGCTAGAAACAAGAGCGATGTTTACAAAATTCATTATAGCTTGATATTTTAAGAGTTAGTCTTTCTGATTTCAATAGCTAATTTGTAAAGATGGTACTATTGGGTATGATTGGAATGCAGCAAATTCATGGAAGTTACGTTGTCAGAGTTTCCCAAAAAGATGACGGAAAAATTATTGAAAATTGTGATGGACTGATTTCGAATGATCCAAAAGTTACTCTCTTGGTTAGAGTTGCAGATTGTCTTCCAATTTCCTTAGTCGATAAAAAAACCCATTCTTTCGGACTTATTCATGCAGGTTGGCGTGGGCTCGATAAAGGAATTATTAAAAAAGCAATTGATTTGATGCAGAAAGAATTAAGAATCAAAAATTCAGACTTAAAAATTTCTATCGGTCCTCACATTTGTCAAAAACACTATGAAGTTGGGCGTGATGTTTTCTCAAAATTTACTAAGTATCCAGAAGCATTATTACAAAAAAATAACAAATTATTTTTAGATCTTGCCAAAATTGCAGAACTTCAATTAATTAATAATGGTGTTAAAAAAGAAAATATTAAAATAAGTAAAACCTGTACTTTTGAAGGCCCATCTCTCCCCTCCTTCAGGCGAAGTAAAACCTCTGAAAGAATACTGGTTAAACTAAATATCTAAAGTTGCAAGTTTGGCATGGGTTTGGATATATTTCTTTCTTGGTGGAACTTCCTCCCCCATTAACATTTCGAACATATTACTTGCTGCTTCAATATCTTCTATAGTTACTTGTTTTAGAGTACGTGTTTCAGGATTCATGGTTGTTTCCCAAAGTTGAGAAGGATTCATTTCTCCCAAACCTTTATAGCGTTGAATTGTCGCTTTTTGGTTCTTTCCATCTGTTACCATTGCGTCACGCTCTTCTTCTGAATATGCATATCTAACCTCCTTGCCTATCTGAACTCTAAACAGTGGAGGAAGGGCTATATAAAGGTATCCTTTGTTAATTATCTCTGGCATGTGTCGATAGAAGAATGTTAAAAAGAGCGCATCAATATGGGCTCCATCAACATCAGCATCTGTCATAATAATTATTCTGTGGTATCTCAATTTGTCATAATTTAGAGAATCCCCAATTCCACATCCCAAGGCAACTATGAGATTTTTAATTTCTTCAGACTTCATCATTTTGTCTAGTTGTGTTCTTTCTGTGTTTAATATCTTTCCCCTTAAAGGAAGAATTGCCTGATGACGCCTATCTCTCCCCTGTTTTGCACTACCTCCCGCACTATCGCCTTCCACCAGATATATTTCAGAAATTTCAGCATCTGAGCTTTGGCAATCGGCAAGTTTTCCCGGTAAAGTTGCGCCTTCCAGGGCACCTTTTCGCAATACCGCATCTTTTGCGGCGCGCGCAGCAAGTCTTGCTCTTGCAGCTAACATTATTTTCTCAACCACCTTTCTTGCTTCTTGGGGGTGTTCTTCAAAGTAAGTATCAAGCCCTTCCTTTACTGCAGTTGCTACAAAGCCCTGAATTTCGGGATTATTTAACTTGGCTTTTGTTTGTGATTCAAATTGCAAGCTCTCAGATGGCATTTTTACATAAATGATTGCAGTGAGACCTTCTTTCATATCATCTCCGGTTAGTACCGCATCATCTTTACCATTTCCATTTTGAAGTTTTTTGTAATAGTCGGAAATAGCACGAGTTAGGGCAATTCTAAAACCTGTTACATGCGTTCCCCCATCTGTTGTATATATTCCATTAACATAGCCCTTTACATTTTCGTTGTATGAATCGGAGTATTGAAGGGCTACTTCGCAAGAAATATGTTCATCAGCTTTTTGGAAATAAATAACTTCATTTAAAGTATTCTTTCCGCGGTTGGTGTGGGCAACAAGAGATTTTATTCCTCCCTCAAAATAAAAAGACGCCCTGTCACCACCAACCTTATCTTCAAAATGAAAATTTAGGCCAGCAATTAAATATGCACGATCTCTAAGTAAATTTTTAACTTTGGTATTTTCCAAAACTACATCCCCAAAAATCTCCCTATCTGGAATAAAAGTTGTGATTGTTCCCGTTCCTTCAAGTTTGACTCCCCATTCATCTAATTGTTTCTGAGATGCAATAGAAACATCTTTTTCAGGTTTTCCCTTTTTATATTCCTGATAATATGCTTTGTTATCCCTAAGAACCACAACACGAAAATAAGAAGAAAGGGCATTAACAACAGAAGCACCCACTCCATGAAGCCCCCCAGAAACTTTATATGCACCACCTCCGAATTTTCCTCCAGCATGAAGTTTGGTCATGGTTAGTTCAAGTGCTGAAATCCCTGTCTTTTTTTGTTTCTCAACAGGAATACCACGTCCGTTATCCCTCACTGTCGAACTTCCATCCTTGTTTAAAGTTACCCAAATGGAGTCAGCTACTCCTGCAAAACTTTCATCAACCGAGTTATCTACAATTTCTCTTAAACACTCATGAAGTCCCCTACTATCAGTGGAGCCAATATACATTCCGGGGCGTTTTCTGACTGGATCAAGTCCTTCCAAAACCTGGATCTGTTCTGCCGTGTAATCATTATTTGCCATATTGAGTTACTAGATTTAACAAATGTAAATTTACATTGCCATTTGCTTTTAGACAAGCCCGAGTTTTAATTAGTAGTTCCATATTTGTAAAATCTTTCTTTTTGTGAAGAAAAAAAATCAGGCTTTCAATAAATTCTATAGCCTTATTTCTATCTCCTATTTTACCAAAAAAAGCTATCTTTTGCGAGGGTAACATGGCCAAGAAGTCTTCAACTTCTTGCAAATTTTCAATTTTAAATTTTAAATTTTTAAGTTTGATGACTTGGCAGCGCGAAACGATAGTTGGTAATACTTTACGTACGGATGAAGCGGTTAGGGCAAAATAAATATTTTCCTGTGGTTCCTCTAAATTTTTCAAAAAAGCATTTAAAGCTTCCTCTGTGGCATTCTCCACTTTTTCAGATACTATTAATGTTGGTTCATTAAAACTTAATCTAAGTAAGCTATTAAGACTTCTAACATCCTCAATTTTGGTTAACGGAAAATTCATTATTTTAGTATGAAGTTTTTTTGCCAACTCTTCACTTTTAACTTTTAACTCTTCGCTGTTGTTACCAACTAACAGAAATGCATGCATATGGACAGTTTAAATCTTAGAAGTAAAAAGTCAAAAGTTATCATCAAATGACATTTTATATGTTAATATTAATGTATGCCCACTGCTCAACCGACACCTGCCATCCCCGCAGACAAAAGTCTTCCTAATGGAACTTTGGCTGATGTTTTGGTTGTAATTGGAGCTTTGGATAAAGCTCGTGCAGATCAAATAAAATTAGCTGAAATTCAAAGCGGAAAATCACAAGAAGAAATTATTAAAGAAGGTGCTTTGGTGCCTGATAGTAAGCTAGTTCAAGCCAAGGCACAGCTGTATAACATTCCATATGTTGATTTAAGTGCAATACCAGTTGAACCAGCTTCCTTGGCTTCTCTTCCTTCTGAAGTTGCAGAAAGGTTCAAGGTTTTTCCAATATCTGTTGATAGAAAAGAAAAAAGTTTAACTCTTGCCATGGCGGATCCCTTAGACCTTTCTGCCATTGAATTTATTGAACAAAAAACAGGCCTTCATGTAAAACCCCGAGCGGCTGAAGCTATGCAGATAACCGATTTTATTGAAAACCGTTATTCATCTTCTCTTACTCAGGAAGTTACAGCGGCAATGAAGGAAGTGGCCCCCGAGAGGAATGAAATACACACCCTGGAGTCAAGTAAAAATGGTTTTATTAGAGAAGAAAAGGTGGCTCAAATAGTTTCCCAAATACTTGATTTTGCCATTAAATCGCGCGCATCCGATGTTCATATTGAGCCCCAGGAAAAATCCACCAGGGTAAGATATCGTATTGATGGTATTTTACAGGAGAAATTAACTATCCCCCACGAGCTTCACGACTCACTTGTTTCCAGAATAAAAATTTTAGGTGCAATGAAAATAGACGAAAGAAGAATCCCTCAAGATGGAAGATTTAATTTCAAAGGCCAAGAGGAAGAAGTGGATCTTCGTATCTCTTCTCTTCCAACCTCTTGGGGAGAAAAGATTGTCATGAGACTTCTTAAAAAATCTGGAGGTGTTCCTGATTTACCTGAATTGGGACTTCGTGGTAATGGACTTAAAAATTTGCAAGAAGCTATACTCCGTCCGCATGGAATAATTTTAATTTGTGGCCCTACTGGGTCAGGAAAAACTACCACTCTTTATTCAGTTATATCAAAGCTTAATACTCCTAAAGTAAATATTGTTACTCTGGAAGATCCTATTGAATATAAAATTCCAGGAGTAAATCAGGTACAAATAAACCCAGCAGTGGGTCTTACTTTTGCCGATGGACTTAAGTCTTTCTTAAGACAAGATCCAAATATCATTCTGGTTGGAGAAATAAGGGACCGAGAAACCGCTGATCTTGCCATACAGGCTTCTCTTACCGGACATTTAGTGTTTTCAACACTTCATACCAACGATGCCTCAGGAGCACTCCCTAGATTACTTGATATGGGTGCAGAACCCTACCTTCTTTCCTCTTCGATTACGTGTATTGTTGCACAGCGCGTTGTTAGAAAAATCCACAATGACTGTAAGGAAGCATATATTCCAGAACAAAAAGTGATTGAGGAAATGAAAGTTGAGTTGGGTAGTCTTTGGCAACCAACAGGTGAAACAAAATTATACAAAGGAAAGGGTGATCCAGAATGTGGAAACTCGGGATATTTTGGCAGAGTTGGTATATTTGAAGTTATTCCAACAACAGAAAAAATAAGCAGACTCATACTAGAAAGATCTAGCGCTTCTGCTATTAATAAACAAGCCAAAGAAGAAGGGATGATTTCTCTTAAACAGGATGGATACTTGAAAGTAATCGAAGGAATTACTACAGTGGAAGAGGTAATCAGAGTTGCACAGGAGTGACGACTCAATTAAAAATTAAAAATTTATAATTTAAAATTAATAATATGGATATAAAGTTGTTATTACAAAATACAATAGACAGTAAAGCCAGCGACCTGCATTTAATTGCAGGTCTTCCTCCAACCCTAAGGATTAATGGTGAACTTGTCCCAATTCCTTCTGTTGGTGTTTTAACCACTGATCAGATTAATCAATTCTTAAAACAGATAATGACTGCAGAACAGTTGGAAAAGTTGTCAGTGAATAAAGAAATTGACTTCTCCTTAAGTTTTTCGGACAAAGGAAGATTTAGAATTAATGCCTATACACAAAAAAATTCCATGGCAGCAGCTTTTAGATTAATTCCTCTTGCGATTCCAGATATAGATAGTATGGGACTTCCCAAAATTCTCCACTCATTTACTAGTTTGCGTCAGGGACTTGTACTTGTTACTGGTCCAACTGGGCATGGAAAGTCCACTACTCTAGCGGCTATGATCAATGAAATAAACAAAAATCGAACTTGCCATATTTTGACAATTGAAGATCCTGTAGAATTTATTTTCAAACCCATTAAATCAATAATTTCCCAAAGGGAGATGAGAAGTGATACTCATTCATGGGAAATAGCGTTAAGAAGCGCACTTCGTGAGGATCCTGATGTGGTTTTGGTAGGAGAAATGAGGGATTACGAAACCATTGCAGCAGCATTAACTGTTGCAGAGACTGGACATTTAGTTTTTGCAACCTTGCATACTAATAGTGCAGCTCAATCAATTGACAGAATTGTTGACGTTTTTCCAAATGAACAACAAAAGCAAATTAGGCTTCAGTTAAGTAATACCTTGGAGGCTGTATTCTCACAGCGCCTTGTTGCTTCGGCTGCAAAAGGCAGAGCTGTAGCCTATGAAGTCATGCTGGGTACAACTGCAGTAAAAACTGCCATAAGGGAAGGAAAAACTCATCAGATAGAAAGTATTCTTGAAACTTCCCAGGAAGCTGGAATGAGCACTCTTGAGCGCTCCCTGGCTGATTTGGTTAAAGCGGGAACCATTACCATGGAAACCGCTGAAAGTTGGAGTCTTCGCCCTGAAGAACTTGCAAGACTAGTTAGAAGTATATGAATAGATTTAACTATAAAGCCAAGGATAAAGATGGACGGCTTGTTACAGGAGAAGTTGAAGCTGGATCATTAACAGATGCTGCAAGACTAGTAAGAAGTAAGGGTTTATATATTATTTCTCTTCAGGCAAAGATTGATTCACCTCTCAATTTAATTAAGAGGATGAAAGAAAGAATTACCAGTCGCGATGTGGCAACATTTACAAGACAACTTTCAACAATGATAAATGCGGGACTTCCCATAACAGAAGCTCTTTTAATATTACGTTCACAGTCAAAAGGTTCTATGCAAAAGATTGTTGCTCAAATTTTAGCTGATGTTGAAGCGGGAGAGTCATTATCTAATTCTCTTGAACGCCACCCCAAGATATTTTCAAAAACATATATGGCATTGGTTAAATCAGGTGAGGTTGGAGGGGTTATGGATGCTGTTTTGGGAAGACTTGCAGATAATTTGGAAAAACAACAGGAATTCGCGGGTAAAGTTAAAGGAGCGTTGATTTATCCAGTAGTGATTATTGTCGGAATGGTAGTGGTAAGTATTATTATGATGATATTTGTTATTCCCCGACTTTTGTCGTTATATGCTGATTTTAATGCAACACTACCGCTTCCAACTTTAATTTTAATCAGTATTTCAAACTTTCTTATTAAATTTTGGTGGATAATTGTTGTTATTTTGGGACTGGCTGCATATTTCCTTAAGCTTTACGACGCAACCCCAAACGGAAAAAGACATATAGATTCTATTAAATTCAAATTACCAGTTTTTGGAGATCTTCAGCGTCAAGTAGTTTTAACGGAACTAACACGCACAATGTCCCTTATGGTTGGATCTGGAGTACCCATACTTGAAACTCTGAACATAACAAGTGAAGTGGTGTCCAGTCCAATAGTCTCAGATGCCTTAAAAGATTCTGCTAAACAAGTAGAAAAAGGTTTTCCTATTGCCTACTCATTTTCTAAACATCCAGAAGCATTTCCCTTTATCTTAAGTCAAATGATAGCAGTTGGAGAGGAAACTGGAAAAATGGATGATGTTTTAACAAAGATAAGCCACATTTTTGAAGTGGAAAGCGACGAGAGGGTTAAGGGTTTAACTTCCGCTATTGAGCCTATTGTTATGGTGGTTTTGGGTTTGGGGGTGGGGTTTTTGGTTATTGCTGTGATACTTCCAATATATAACTTGACAAGTCAATTCTAATGAATAATACTTAAATATATGCGTAAAGCCTTTACCTTGGTTGAGCTTTTGATAGTTATTGCGCTCCTTGGTGTTATAGCAACAATAGTTATTGCCGCGATAAATCCTATTGAACAAGCAAACAGAGCTTCAGATGCGGGTAAAAAAGCTGATGCCAGTCAGCTTATTTCAGCCATTGAACGCTATTACACGACTCACGGTCAATTTCCTTGGCAAGCACCTTCGTGTACCGCAAACGGAGGATCCTTCTGTGAACCTATCCAGGGAGCAGATGCGACATTGGCATTTCTTTCCGCTGACGATCCTTCTATTGGGCTTTGTGGGGCAGCAGGCGTTGCTTGTAAAACAACAGCCAACCAAGGGGAGTTGATTTCAAGTCTTGAGCTTCAGACTCAGTTTTTAAGTAAGAATTGGATTGGAGCTACTGCTCTAAGCGATAAAATTTTAGTAGGTAAAGGAGCTGGTTCTTCGTCGGGTGTCTATGCTTGCTGGGTACCAAAAGCAAATTCAAATAGACAAGTGTTAATTAGTAGTGTGGGTACAAATAACAAGATGATTGATACAACGGCTGCTTTTACAAGTGCAGGAATACCGACAGGTGGAACTTGTACGGCTATTACAGATACAGGATGGACCACAGGTGCGTGTTCCGAGTGTGTTCCTGAATAATGTTTCTTCTTTTTTTTCTAAAATTTATCATTGGTATAGTTATCGGTTCTTTTATTGCAGCACTCACATATCGATATCCAAAAAAAATTTCAAATATTTACGGACGTTCCTTTTGTGATAATTGTAAAAAGCAAATTAAATGGTTTGATAACATTCCCCTTCTATCGTTTATTTTTCTTGGTGGAAGGTGTAGAGATTGTAGTGGCAGAATATCATTACGTTATCCTGCCATAGAAATACTGACTGCTGTATTTTTTGTGTTAATTGGATTTAATATCATTTGGTTAATTCTATTTTGTATCTTAGAAGTTATTTTTATAATTGACCTGGAAAATCAAATTATTCCTGACATTTTTGTGTTTATTGGACTAGCTGTAGTAATTTTAAATTTTCAATTTTTATCACAAGGTGTAATTATTTTCAATTCAGCTCTTGCGGGGTTGGTTTGTGCATCATTTTTATTACTTGTTCATTTACTTACCAAGGGCCGTGGAATGGGACTTGGGGATGTTAAATTTGCAGTACTTGGGGGGTTTATTGTAGGACTACCATTGTCCCCTATTTGGCTACTTATAGCATTCTTGACAGGTGCAGTGGTCGGAATCATACTGATTCTAGTTGGAAAAGCTAAGCTTAAAAGTAAAATCGCTTTTGGCCCTTTTTTAATTGCAGCAATTCCAATTACTTTATTATGGGGACAAAAAATTATAGATATACTGGGTTCACATTAATTGAGCTTTTAATTACGCTTTCTATTGTCGCGATTTTGGCCACAATTGCCATAATGTATGTTCGTGGTCAGGCGTTTAAAGGCAATGATGCCAGACGTAAGGCTGACATGGAAAGGATCAGGATTGCGGTTGAAGAATATGAAAAGGATCATAATTGTTATCCTCCTTATGTAATTTGTGGCATTCACCCCGATCAGCCAATTTATCCTTATTTAAATAATGTTCCTTGCGACCCAGATACAAATGCTTCCTATTTTTATGATTATGAGGGAAGCACTTGTCCCAGCTGGTACCGTTTTTATTCAAAGTTATATTTTACACAAGATCCAGACGTCGTACCTGACATAGGGCCTAATTCAGCTTTCAATTATGTTACAGGCTCTGCGAATGCGCCAACTTCTGTACAATCAACTCCACCAAATACCTCATCAGTTCCGAATCCAACAGGTGGAATTGAAGAGCCAATTATAGAATCACAGTATTACGGCTGCAAATCAGGAGCTTGTGTGCCGATTGCCTGGGACGAGACAAGACCGGGACCCGAGTGTGACCCTAGCTTTCAGAGCAGTGATTGCTATGGACGTTGTGGACCATCTGTTCTTGAGTGCAAAAATATAGAATAAAATGAAATTTTTTTCCAAATCAGAACTAATATCGATAGCTGTAATTTTTTTGATTTTGATTGTAGTATCTTGGCCAAATTTTACACTTAGTATGCGAAGAGCTCGTGATCAAATAAGAAGGGATGATATTGGAAATATTCAAGCAGCCATCGATGAATATTTTGACGATTATGGTATTTTTCCTGCATCATCTACTGACGGCAAACTTGCTGTTTGTAAGGGACCCTGTGCTTGGGGACAGGATACTTGGATAAATCTTACTCCAGGGGTAAATAAAACCTATATGAAGGTAGTTCCAGGAGACCCAAATTTGAGCAAAGGTATAAGTTATTCTTATTTTTCAGACGGCAGCCGTTATCAGCTTTTGGCATACCTTGAAGGTGAAAAAGATGAGATTGAATATGATGGGAGGCTTGAGAAACGTGGGGTTAAATGTGGAAACAAAATTTGTAATTTAGGAAGAGCCAATAATGTACCACTTTATATTTCAGTCGAAGAATATGGATTGCAGATTCTTTGTAGTCAATATCCTAAAAATGAAAAATGTATAAATTGGAAACCTATTCCACCTGAACAATATGAATAAAAATGGATTCACATTAGTAGAACTTTTAGTTGTTATTTCGATTATTGGAATTCTTGCTTCCATTGGTTTGGTTTCTTTCAGAAGCGCACAGTTCAGAAGTAGGGATGCCCAGAGGAAGTCAGATATGAAACAGCTTACAAATGCACTTGAGCTTTTCTATTCTGATCATGGTAGATATCCATCTTCAAATAATGGCCAAATAATGGCGTGTCCTTCGACAACAGAGACTGCGTGTGTTTGGGGTATATCCGAATTCAGTGACACAAAAACTACCTATTTTAAAGTCTTACCAAAAGATCCAACTACTGAACACACCTATTATTACAATACAGTGGCTGTTAATTCGGTAGATAATGCCGGATTTCAAATCTATAGCTATCTTGAAAATTCACAAGATCAGTCAATTATAACAACTGCAGTTTCTTGCGGAGGTGGAAAACTTTGTAATTTTGCCATAACTAGTCCTAATACAACTCCCTAGTCGGAATAATATATAATAAATTATGAATAAAGTTGGATTTACACTTATTGAGATGCTTGTAGTAATATCTATTATAGGAATACTTGCTACGCTTGTTACTGCAAATTTAAATTCAGCTAGATCCAGAGCAAGAGATACTCAGCGAAAAAGTGATATTAAAAATATTGCAACAGCTCTTCGTGTTTATTATAACGATAAAAATAGGTATCCTGCGACTCTTCCATCCTGGGGTGAGCAGTGGAGCGATAGCTCTACTGTTTATATGCCAACTCTTCCCCGCGACCCTTTTTCCCCTACTCAAGACTATCGTTATATAATGGGAACAATATCTGATTCAACAGATACGGATTCATTTACTCTTCAAGCATGTTTAGAAAACAAGAGTGATGCAAATGGAATTCCAGCTGAAAGTTGGTGTCCAACGGGGACAATGTTTCAAATCACACCATGATAACTAAGTACAAAGTACTAAGTACTAAGTACTCAGCATTTACGCTGATAGAGCTTCTCGTGGTAATTTCCATCATTGGGATTTTAGCTGGACTTGCCGTTGTATCTTTTACATCTAGCCAGAAACAAGCCAGAGATACTGCAAGAAAAAGTGATCTATCGCAATATAGAAATTTACTTGAGACTTTTGCTAACAAAAATAATGGACTTTATCCCCTTTACTCAACTACTACGACAGCTGCAGGCAATCCTTGTACGGCTCTAAATACTAACCTAGGAGGAAGTGGTAGCTGTCCAGAAGATCCTAAATTTGAGAGTGGAGCAGATTACCCTCAGTATAGTTATCAATCAGATGGATCAGGAAGTACTGGGTTAGCAGCCGCAACAGAGTATGTTCTTTGGGCTAAACTTGAAAACGAAACAAATATGCTTTGGGTTGTTTGTTCAACTGGACAGTCTGGAAAAGCGGCATCAACAACAACTATAACTGGTGGAAACTGTCCATCAGGACTTACACCATGATAACTAAGTACAAAGTACTAAGTACAAAGTACTCAGCATTTACGCTGGTAGAGCTTCTTGTGGTAATTTCCATTATTGGTATTTTAATTGGGCTTTCTGTTTTTGGGCTTCAAGGGGCAAGGAAAGCATCTCGTGATGCTGTTCGAAAAGCTGATTTGGAACAAATAAGATCAGGACTTGGTATGTATAAAGCGGATTGTGACCTTTTCCCATCAGATTTAAACCTATCTTCGGCTACAAGCTTGCGTGGTGATGGCAGTACTACTGCCTGTTTAGTATCCAATGTTTATATCTCAGAAATTCCAACAGATCCAATTTCACCAGCAGCTTCATACGTTTATAGTTCATCCGATGGAATAACTTACACAATTTGCGCCTCACTTGAACAAGGGGGTACGACAATCTCTTGTGGAGGATCAACCAACTGTGGTGGAGCTACATGTAACTACCAAGTTTCAAACCCATGACATGCAGACGAGGCTATACACTGATAGAAATTTTAGTAGCAGTTTCCATAATTGGGATTCTTTTTAGTGTTGGTTATGCCAACTTCAGAGCATTTTCCCAGCGTCAAGCTGTTAAAGATGCAGCAAAGTTGATTCAGGCAGACTTAAGACTTACTCAACAAATTGCCCTTTCTGGACAAAAACCAACTGACATAAATTGTAATTCCCCAGTCAACTCCCTTAATGGTTATTTTTTTACAATTCTTTCAGAATCCGTTTATGAGGTAAGAGCAAGTTGTACTGGAGGAGTTGTTTCTGAGGCAACAAAAACAGTAAATCTGGGAACTGGAGCGGTGTTTTCTTCTCCTTTCCCCTCCCCTAATCCAATACTATTTAAAGTTTTAGGAAATGGAACCAACATTCCAGATGGAGAAAATGTAATTATTGGTATAGTACAAATTGGAACAAATAATCAATCAACCATTACAATTAGTTCAGGAGGACAAATACAGTGAACAAAGGGCAATCATTGTTTGAACTACTTATTGCGATTGGCATAAGTGCACTAATTATTGTTGTTTTGGTTTCGTTGGTATCTAGCGCCCTACAAAACGCAGCATTTGCAAAAAATCAAACCCTTGCAGGTAGATATGCCCAAGAAGCAACTGAATGGCTGAGAGGACAAAGAGATGTAAGTACCAACGCTTTCAGAGCCAATGTAGCATCTCGTCCATATGAGATTCCTAGGTGTTTTAATACTTTAAATTGGGTTTCAATAGGCCCTTGTGGAGAGGGTGACACTATTGATGGACAGTTTACAAGACAAATTTCATTTAAAACTGTAAATGCTGAAGTAGATGGGGTTACAAAAGATATAATTCAAACGGATGTAGTGGTTTCCTGGACAGATTCGAAAGGGTTGCATCAAATAACAAATGCAACAGATTTTTCAGATTGGAGGCAAAGATGAACAATAAAGGAATGTCTCTGCTTGAGATATTGGTTGTTGTATCAGTTTTCTCAATTCTTGGAATACTGATAACCAGGTCAATTCTTCTGACTCTTGGAGGTGGGAAAAAAAGTGAGTCACTAATAAAAATAAGAGAAAACTTGAATTATTCAATTGCTGTTATGGAAAGACAATTGAGAAATGCAGACTCGATAGTTGATTGTTCAAATTCTGATACAGTTTCAATAACCTACCTAGATCAAAATGGTATAGCCTCGTCTTTTTCTTGTGTAGCTGGAAGTGGAGGTTTGGCAGGATACGTGGCTTCAGGATCTGCAAAGTTATCTTCAGATACTGTCAACATCACAAATTGTTCTTTTGTTTGTGCATCCTCCTCAGGTACTCCATCTTCAGTTACAATAAATCTTGAAGGAACTGATGCATCAACAAGAGGGATTGAAAATACGATAGTTACTGCAAAAACCCAAATCTTTCTTAGAAACTATTAAAACTATATAATAGTTCACAATATGAAGCTTTATCTTGTTAGACACGGAGAGTCGCTGGCAAACAAAGAAGGATTTCATCACACACCAGAAACCCCTCTTTCAGAAGATGGAATAAAACAAGCAAAAACAGTGGCTGAAAGATTAAAAAATATTGAGATCGATTTTATTTATTCAAGTCCTCAAAAAAGAGCTAGACAAACGGCTGAAATAATATCAAAACAAAAAAACCTTCCCATTGAGTTTTGGGATTTCTTAAGGGAAATTAGAGTTCCATCTGAAGTTTGGGGAAAATCTATCAATGATCCTGAGATAAAAAAGATTGATAACACTTACGATCTCAAATTTTTAAAAAATGAACGGTATTCGGATGATGAAACATTCGTGGAATTGGCAAATAGGGCTCAAACAGTTCTTGATCACCTACTTGATAAACATAAAGCTGAGAATGTTCTTTGTGTATCACATAGCACCATGACTAAAATGATTGTTGCAAAAATAATTTTTGGAAATACTCTAATCCCCACACAGTTTATCCTTTTGAGGAAGCATTTATGGGCAAAAAATACAGGAATTACTATTTGTGAACACTCAAAAAAATATGGCTGGAGTCTTAATACCTGGAACGACTCAAGCCATTTATAATTTATGGAGCTACTTCTAAAACGAAGTTGTTATACCTACTTTTTTAAAACCTTTGTCTAAGGTAAAGACCTCATCCAATTTAAAGGATTTTATTAAAGAATAGATAGAAGCGTCAGTAAACGAGAGATTGTGTTCTGAAAATTTTATCATGGCATCTTCTGAATCTTTGAATATTCCATCCTCAATTTGGAAGACCCTCAATTTCTCATCCTTTTGAAGCTTAATAATTCTATCTATTGTTATTTTCAAAGCTCCGGAGCCATAATCATAAAGAATTCTAGTATATAGTTCTGAAAGTACAAATATATTAGTGAAAAATAACGAATCTTCTTTTCTGTATTGATTGTATTTTTCAAGACACTTTTTGTGCCAGATGTCTGTTTTTACCAAAATAGCAATTAATGGTCCAGTGTCAATAAATACTTTCATTTGTTGTAGTAAATATCATCAACCTTTTCTGAAGAATTTGTTACACTCTTACCCTTTGTATTAATAATGCCAATTATCTCATCAAGATCTCCAATTTTATCGGAAAATGCAGGAGAAATTTTAACAAGATTTTGAGCCAAAGAATTTATAGCCATGCGAATCAAGGCTGAGCGTGGAATATTCGTTTCTTTCTCGAAATTATCTATTATGCTCACCGATCGGGAGTTTAAGTAAACCTGATATCTTTTCATAAATATACATTACACCAGATGGTGTATATTTGTCAAGGCTAGGGAGCTACTTCTTTCCAGTTAATTCTTCTGTAGCCAAACACTTTGGGGAAAAGCATAATTTGATCAGGGGCATATTCAAGATATTCTGATGGATCACTATTCCCGTCATTTCCCAAATCTCTTTCAAGAGCTACCCCACCATATGCAACAATGCTTCCCCTGGTCCAAAGCTGTGTTTCCCCAATTCCAGTACTTACTGCACCGTTTGCAAAATAAAGCCCTTCTAAGTCAGGCTCACCGCTATCTCCAAGAGTGGGGTCAATAACAATGTTTCCATTTACAACTAGCATGAAAAACCCTTGTCCGTCGACTAAATTAATATTACCTGTAATATTTACATTGGCATTGTCGACCATAACAATTACCTTTCTTGTTCCAATATTTGTTTGAGGAATGGTTAAGTCCTGATTGCCAGAAGTTACTCCATCATATTTATACCAATAGTAATCATTAGAATCGGGTATTCCACCGCTCGATAAACTTCCTGAAACATCAGCTACATCAACCGAATTCATTAAAGACAATATGTCATCGGGGATTTGGTTTGCAAAATAGGCATAATCATAACCACGAAGTCCAATAGGAGAACTGTTTACAAGCCACCCCACAGCTGAAACATCTTCTGCAGTTAAACTAGTTGTTGTGGCGTATGCAGGAATTCCAGGAAATCCTCCAAGACCAGGAAGATTAAAATAAGACCCTGTTGGAACCATGCTGGTCAAATCTCCCGTGCTTTGAATATCACTATCCCCAACCTGCCACCAAGCCTGAGCACATTGATCAAAAACTAGAAATCTGGGGGGCGTTGCACTCATCCAAAGACCTTTACTTATATAGCCATATACTTTGACTTCATAGGTACCTAAGGGAAAACCAGTATAGCTAATGGGAAAGCTAACGGTCCTGTCATTTCCATTCACGGAAGTTGTTACATTTCCAGTTATACTTGCACCTAGTCCCGTAATACTTGAGGTAATGTTTCCTGTATCAAGATCTTCTGCCATAACAGCCATTTTTTGAACTCCTCCTTGGTATAAACCAACGTAGACTTTACTTATTTCATCTCCTCCATTTTCTTTTAAAGAAGTAACTGTGGCGTCAAAAGTGATCTTTCCTCTTGGAAATTCATTACACACACTGTTAGCCCCTCCCACCCCAGGAGGAACTATTGTGTTTGTTCTATTTTTCAGAACTAAGTTTTTAAGGGAAACTTCAGGGGATCCAACAGTGAAAGTGTAAATGGGGCAATTAATACTTCCCATTGTGTTTCCACCTACTGCACCAATAGTCCATTTGTATTGACCCTCAACACCATCTGTTGAATAATTAGCAACTGAAATAGCATCAATACCAACCTGAGTAACAGGAGGATCCACCTTTTCAACAGTTATGGTATGGTGACCATTTGCCATTTTTGGTGAGACCCACTCATTATAGTGCTGCCAGTAATCACTTTCCTTGTTGGGGTATAAATCTGAATATCCCTCTTGAATCTGGTATAGAACGTTATCTATATAAACATCTAAGATTGGAGCTGGATAATTAGCTATATTGCCATCTCCCCAAACATACGTTCCCCCTGGCATATTATTGCCGTAAATAATACTTAACCTATCACCCGTAAATGTAAAATAACCATATACACCAGGAGCAGAAACCTGCATAAAGTATCCACCATAAGCATTAGGATGATCATATCTTGTCCAACCGTTTCTACCGCCAGTAAATGTTATTGCTGGATGATTATCATCATATACAGTATTTCCAACAACAGCAGCATCAAAATTGGGATAATAATACCACCATGGTGCAGAGAAAGTGGCATTATGAGTTCCATTGGAAAGGGTGGGACTTGTCCAAACCTTTTGCCAGGCAATTTTATCCCTGTTTATCTGTTGATCAATAATTACCGCGTTTTCACTGTCCCCATCAATAGTAACCTTCATCTTTCCTCCATAGGGACGTTTCGGATAACTTATCACGAAACCTTCTCCATCAATCTCGTAGGTTGCCGAGGCTCCTGTTTGGGAGGTTGTTTTTGCAGTGCTGTTAATAAGATAGTCATTTGTAACATTTTGCCAAGAACCTGAATAGTTTAATAAATTGTCGTCGTATGTAATACTTTTTCCATATGAAATTCCTGGCGTGTATGTATATGCAGGAGAAGGATCACCTGAGTAGAGAGCGGTACCTTTGTGATATGCTACTTTTCGGGAATAATTTATATTATTTGGTCCTGGATAGGTTTTATATAAATTTACGTGGGCTTCGTCATAATGATATTCACCTTCTCCAGTAGGTCTACACCAATAGTATCCTCCCGAATGGCTATCATATCTAAAGCTGTATTCCCATCGAAGTGTGAGAGAGTCTTCAATTTCAATAGTGGAGTTGTCGGCAGGATAACTTGCATAGGGGCAATTTGGCCTACAAACATCATAACTCCCCCCACCTTCTTCTGCTTCTCCAACGTCGCAACAACCAGGCCATCCACTAATATTACATGAATATTGTCCTGGTCCACATTGTGAATCTGTGCAACTGCCAGGATTACTGCAGCCTTCCTGATAATCGACGCAAATATCCAGGTTATTAAAACCACAAGGATAATAATAGGCCGTTATTTCACAACCACACTCAGCTTCGGTTGCACTAATTTTTACAGGAATAAGTAACGAAATTATAATAAGAGACACGAAAACAATAATTTTAGATATTATAAGTTTCATTGGCTACATCCTTCCTTTTCTATAACTCCAATTATTTTATATTTTACATTTACTCCCCAAGCTCTTAAAACATATTTACTCTTTTCGGGGTTGTCCATGTAGGTTACTGTAACAAAATACTCGTTATCCATTTGTTTTCTCCACAAGTCAAAATCTCCAGTTAGTTCTTCTATTACAGTGACTTCGTGAGTTCCTAGGGAGTTTCTGTTTTTTAAACTATTTATTCCTTGACATACATCCTTAAAACCATATACACTATGGGACCTATTATGACTAAATCTCATCAAGCCACTTAATGTCCACATTCTGAATCCTTCTCCATCCTCTCCAGCATAAAATCCGTTAATTTTTTTGTTAGGCCCACGGTCCACAAAATCGATCCAGGTATATTTTTTATTTGGGATATTTGGAATTAGATAATTAAACGCTACTGTTAATATTCTAAATCCACCAGTTTTGTAAAAAAAGATACCAAAAAGAGTCAATGTAGCGATAGAAATAAGTACAATAGAAACTTTCACAAACAACTTAATATTGGGACCAACACTGGACATTAAGTTATATTAACATACTAGTTATTACTTTTCACTAAAGGAGCTGTCCTGTTTTCCTCTTAATTTTTTAATATCTTTAACTGCTACTTGATGAACAGTTCCATCCCTGTCTCGAAAAAAGAAGTAGTATTCATCTGCACCGACCCAGCAAGTCTTAGTATCTTTAATTGGGTATGCCATAAACATTCCGTGATCGCCAAACTTATCGAATTTGTAAGTTTTTATTATATTACCAATGTAATCGTTAAGTCTGTTTTTGTCCTCTGATAAAGACACATTGGTTCCTTGTTTGAAAGCGATGTCTGTTATTTCACATTTTTGTTTGGCAGCATACATGACGTAAGGATAACTGAATTTTCCGTTTTCATAAATCAAGGTATTATTATTTTTCGCATATATTTCTATCCCATTTTGGTTTTCGATTAAAGAATAAAAATTAAGATCCATTCCTAATTCTTTAAAATCTTTTATAGCCTGCATTTTTAGGGACAAAGGTTCGGGAGTTTCCTTCTGAGTTAAAAAAGAGACCTGATTTGATTTCAACAACAATTTTGCATTTACCTTTTGACCCACATTGGTTTCTATTGGAACACTAACCGTACTACCCGTTTGTGGATCTCTAAATATAAGGTTATTCTCTTCTATGTTATAACTAAAAATTCCTGGTAATAAAATACCTTCTTCAACGCTAAATCCATAAATAATTTGACCACTTGACTCAGTGTGAATTATTGGTAGAAAAACAAAATCTCCCTCGTCAGATAATGAATGATAATAACCTTTTGAATCTATTTTATAAACAACTTGATTGTATTTTCCTTGACTAATAAAAGCAAAAGGGCGCTCTTCTCCATTTTCGTCTATAAGCAAAAAAGCTGTTATATCTGTAATGGTAATTTCTTGTTCTCTGGCTGCATTTTGAATATCGAGCCATAATGGATCGTTTGCTGATAATTCAGTAACAGTAGTTATGGTTTGATTATCTATCTTTTCAAAAGCTTCTTTTATAGGATAAAATTTTCCATCTGGAAATCTAGTTGGTTCAGCGGCTTGTGTTTTTTGTGCTTCCACAACTTGTGCAACATTTGTAGCAACTTCCGGACCTAATGTTGATTGAGCGGTGGGAGCAACTACGGAAGCACATGCGGATGCAGCCATTGCGAGGGCTGCCAAGCCAGATGCAGTCTTTATTCGTTTTTGTGCACTATCATCATTTAATATTTTTTCTGCTTCACTACGAAGTCTTTTAATTTTTCCATCAATATTACCAGAATATCTTATGTAGTCAGGAAGATTGTCTGATCTAGAAGCAGCTCTAAGACGAGCTTCAGCTTCGGCTAATGCGGCAAGTTGTTCTGATTTTGAAGCATTTTTAAGTTCATTTCCATTGGCTGGAAATGGTAATTCTGAGTTAGTAGAAATATATTTTCCACTCTTTAAACTTCGCATACCAAGCTCGATTCTTTCATCTTTTTTGTCTGTAACATAAGGAGCAACATCCATGGGAGATAGTGGAATATTTGCACCGGTATTCTCCTGCCAGTTTTTGGGAAGCATCATTCTTGAGGACAAAGCTCCTACATACTGATCGTACGATGAAGTTTTCAAAACTCTTACTTCGTTTTCTAAGCCTTCAGACATTCTTTCCATTTTAGTAGTTTTCCTACGGTATATTCAATGGCAGATTTAAGAAACCTATAACAAGTACTATTATACGCTCAAATTTTCATACTGCAAGGATTTGGGGTGGGTGGGGATTATTTCTCTATTTCTTCTCTTGATATTCCAGCCTCTTTAAGAAGTGAGTTCAGAGTTCCTTTTGGAATATCTTTTAGATGCATTGGAATTACAGCTCGTCTGCCTGTAGGATGCTTCATTGTTAAATGGCTGCTTACTTGATGATGCTCAATAAATCCCAGTTTTCTGAGTTTCTTAACCACCTCTTTTGGCTTTAAAGAAGGCAATTTAGGCATAATTGAAATCGATTGTGGAAACAAAATCGACGTCAGATGGGACTGGAGAATTGTCTTTTGCTAGACTACCCAAATATGATTCAATAGCTTCCTTTCCCATTTTTTGTGCTTCTTCAATGGTGTCTCCATAGCTAACACAACCTTTTAAGGCGGGAATGATAACCGTGTACCCCCCCTCAGGCTCTTTTTGAAAAATTGCTGTGTAATGATGGATCTTCATGATTTGATTATACCAGATTGTAGCAAGGATTTGGGGTGGGAGTTGGGTCGAAAGTATTGACTAAACAGTACTTGACATACATAAAAGTCTAGACTATTATGTATTTGTATGATAATTAGACACCTAGACGAGGCTTTAAGTGGCCACTTTACTAAATATAACGAGGTTTTGGTTTTGTTGGGAGCAAGGCAGGTAGGTAAAACCACTATTCTTAAGAGAATATTCCCCAATGCACATTATCTAGTTGTAGATAATGAACCTATCAAAAATGCTCTTGAGCGCTATGATCCAGCAGTTTATAGACAGCTGTTAAGTACGGATGGTGGAATGGTTGTGTTGGATGAGATTCATAAACTAAGTGATCCTGGACGTGCCGCTAAGATATTTTTTGATCAAATGCCTAATTATAAACTTGTTATAACAGGTTCATCAGCTTTTAATATTAAAAATAAATCATCAGAAAGCCTTGCAGGAAGAAAAATGGATTATCATCTATATCCATTGAGCTTAAGTGAACATTTGGTACAAAAAGGTCTTGAAAATACATTATCATTTCGACCGATGGAAGCTTTGGTAAATGGGGAAAAAGCAGGAGAAATATTTAAACAATATGATCGCAGTGCAATTCTAAACAATGTTTTAATATATGGGTTATATCCTGCGATGCAATCTCATCCCAGCGACTCTTATTACTTAATAAATTTAATTGACAGTGTTGTTTTTAAAGATTTGGTTGAGTTGTCACTTTTGGAAAATAAATCTGCAGCACTCTCGCTTCTCAAACTTCTGGCATACCAAATTGGTTCATTGGTAAATTATGCGGAATTGGCATCAAAATTAGGTATCGGTGCAAGAACAGTCAAAAGATATATCGAACTGTTTGAACAAAGCTTTATTATTTTTACAATTAAACCATATTCAACCAGAAAGAGAGATGAGATTGCAAAAATGCCTAAAGTGTACTTTTATGATTTGGGACTTAGAAATGCCTTGATAAATAATTTTGAAGCGGTAGAAACAAGAGGTGATGCAGGGCAAATGTTTGAAAACTTTATAGTTAGTGAGCTTTTAAAATATAATTATTATGGAGATTTTGGATATAGTTTTAATTATTGGAGAACAAAAAGTGGCTCTGAAGTTGATTTAGTTTTGGATAAACCCGATCAAGATCTAATTGCAGTTGAAATAAAGAGTAAATCGCAAAGAACTAACCAGGCGTTTACTGCACGTTACCCAAAGTCAAAGGCGGTTATTATTTCTAAAGACAATTATTGGGTTTGATTTTGCATGTTACTATCAAAATTGCTACACTGATTATTGATGAAACTGCGTTATAAAAACTCCCAAGGTCAGGCTCTTGTATTGGTTCTTTTAGCTTTGGCAGTTGTTCTTACAATAGTTCTTTTTGTTCTTTCTCGTAGCATTACAGACATTGCGGTTTCTTCTTCTGAGAGTTCTGCTGTTTCTGCTTTCTCTGCGGCTGAAGCGGGAGTGGAACAAGCACTTGTAATAGGATCTGGAGGAAGTGCTACTGTTGGATCTGGTAGCTATACTTCTCAAGTAAGTAGTGTTGGATTGGGCTCTTCCAGTTTTGTATACCCAATTGATATTAATTCAGGAGATAGTATGACTTTATGGTTAAATGCACAGGATGCAAATAGCTCAGATTTTGATGGATCTACTTTAAAAATTTGTTGGGGAAAATCGGGTGAGTATGCAAATTCCGCTTTAGTTCCAGCTATTGAAGCTGTGGTTTTTTATGAAACAGTTGCAGATGTCCCCGCTTCTGCAAAGATTGCCAGAGCGGCTTTTGACCCTAATGAAAGTAGACGTGTAAGTAATTCTTTTAGTGCGGCAGGAGGAAGCTGTGGTGTTGGTGGACAATCATTTGGCTTTCAAGCAACACTTGATTTAAGTGAAATTCCTAATCCCCAATTTGTACTAGTCAGAATGTTTTACAATACAGATTCAGGGCAACCCCTTGCTTTTGATAGCACAGATGGTGCACTTTTCCCATCTCAAGGAATTTTAGTTGATTCTTCAGGCGTATCGGGACAATCAAGCCGTAAAGTGCAGGTTTTTCAGGGTTGGCCTGAAATTCCAGCTCCATTCCAGTTTGCAATTTACAGCTCGACTGGACTGACAAAATGATCTAATATTAACTGATAACTGCTCACATGGTAGGACTTGATATTGGTACTAAAACTATAAAGATTGTAGAACTTGACCGCGATGGATCTTCATTTTCCCTATCTGCTTCAGGAATTGTCGGTTTTTCGGGTAATAGTGTTGAAAAAATAATTGACGACAAAGAGATGGCCTCGATCGCTCAGATAATTAAAAAACTTCATGCAGAAACAGGAGCATCAAGTCGCGATGTAGTTTTTTCCATTCCAGAACAAGCGGCATTTACAAGAACCATTACCTTTCCCCTTTTAACTGATGCAGAGATCGCCTCTGCTGTTAAGTGGGAGATTGAACAATATATTCCCATTCCTGCCGCCGAAGCTATTAGTCAGCACATAATTCTTGAGAGAAATGAAAAATCATCTCCCCCATCCGTTTTGGTTCTTTTGGTAGCGGCTCCTAGAGTACTTGTTGAAAAATATACAAAATTAGTACAACTAAGTGGACTTAATCCTATTGCAGTAGAAACAGAGCTTATAGCAATTACACGGTGCTTGGCCCCAGTCGATAAAACATCACTTCTTATTGATTTGGGAGCCAACTCAACTGATATAGCAATTGCAAAGAATAGTCTCCTTTGTTTTAGCCGTTCAATTCCTTTGGGGGGAGAGGCTTTTACTCGTGCAGTCTCCCAAGGATTAGGGGTAAATGTTACCCAGGCTGAGGAATATAAAAAAACATACGGTCTTACTTCCTCCCAACTTGAAGGAAAAGTTAAAGGGGCATTAGACCCCGTTCTTCGTTTGGTGGTTGATGAGGTTAAAAAAGCTATTAGTTTCTATCAATCAGAACAAAAAGGAGAAGTTCCAACTGCTATTGAAATTTCAGGAGGCACTAGTGGTATGCCCCAAATAATAACTTCCCTTACGGAACTTCTTGGAATTGAGGTTTCTGTTGCTAATCCATTTGCAAGAGTTAAGATGGATCCAGAAACTGCTAAAAAGCTTGCCCCATATGCTCCGCTTTATGCAATAGCAACGGGACTTGCAATGCGGGAACAATAATATGGCAGTCAAACTAAATTTACTTCCAGAAAATTACACTCTATCAGGCCCCATGGGGCAGATTGTAAAAGTTGTTCGCCCTTTAAACGTCATACTTTTGGCATTTTTTTTAATTACAGGGTTCGGTATGGGAATATATTTTATTTTCAGCTCAATTTCACTTAAAGGTCTGAAAGCTGAAAATGAAACTTTAAAAAGTCAAATTCAGGAAAGATCAAAAGCCCAACAACAAATAGTTCTTTTGAAAGATAGACTTAACCAAATCAAACTTGCCCAAGCCGTTCCTGGAGCTTCCAAAAATTTAGCTAATATTAAACCAGTTTTATCATTGATTACTGGAAATTCACTTCTTTCAGAACTTGAGGTGGATTCTCAAAAAACCAATGCGTCTGTTATTTTTAAATCTAATGCTGATCTAACCAATTTCTTAAAAACCATAAGTTCAACTAAGACGTATAAAACAGTTTCTTTAGGAACGTTTAATTTTAGCCCTGCCGCAGGTTATCAAGTTAGTCTAAGTTTTAGTGAAAAATAATATGATAAAAATTCCAGACAATGTTGCAACAACCCTAAAAGCGGTTTTTCCCTTTTTTGTTGTAATTATCCTTTTTGTGATAGTTGGCAAGTTTGGTTTTGGAAAGATTGTGGAAATTAGAGACCAAATAAAAAAAACACAAAATGATCAACAGGTTTTAACCCAGAAGTTGGATGTTTTAAGAAATATTGAGGCCACTGGGGAAAAATCATCAAACATTGCAGTTAACGCCTTACCAGATACCAACCCTTCTCTCTCTGTTATTTCTCAGATAAAAATTCTTTCAGGGAAAATTGGGCTCACTGTAAGTGAAATTAAAGCAGGTTCTCCTGGAGTAAATTCTTCTGGACTGTCTCAGGTTAATGTTTCATTTAAAGTAATAGGGCCAAGAGAACAGGTAGAATCATTTGTAACAGAAATAAGTAAAATTGCTCCCATTACAATTGTAGATAAAATAAAAATCTCAGAATCCACGCCAGGAACTTCTATGGGAAACATATCAGTCAAATCTTTCTGGGCTCCTTTTCCAACAAAGATACCAGCTGTTGATAAAGCAATATCAGATCTAACTTCACAGGAACAACAAACACTTCAGAGTTTAAGTGAATTAACTCAGCCAATATTTACAGATATTCCAGCTGGAGAGGGAGGAAGAAACGATCCATTCTCTCTTTAGCTATCTTTATATTTACTTAATATTATTAGCTTAGCCAGGGACATGCACGACCCCAACATCTTTACTTTCTTTAATTTACTCATTTGTATCCATCTATTCTGAATTTTTGATTCATTTTTATCTGGGTTTAAACCAGAAGTATTCTTGATTTTTATATTTTTAGCTATATAAATAGTAAAATTTTCTCTTCCTTTTGATACGTTATCATAATATTTCCCAACCTCTTGCAGGTTTGCTGTCAATCCCGTCTCTTCTAAAAGTTCCCGTTTAGCGGCTGATAATGAACTTTCTTTGTCATTTATGAATCCTGCAGGAAAACCAGTGCAATACTTTCTAACACCAGGCTTATATTGCCGTTGGATAAGTACTTTATCTTCTTTTATGGGTACGATTACAACATAATTATCATATCTTTTCATATATACCCTTTCTTTATCCAAAACAAAAATGTTTTAGTGTATTTATTTGGATTGCTATTAACATCCTTTTTAACATTTTCAATATCTACCCACTCAGTCAAATCAATTTTGTGACGATTTATTTTGAATTTTATCATCTTATCCAAGTCTATTTTATACAAAGTAACAAACTCATTATTTCTCAGTTCTGGAGCATATTTATAAGTTTTTTTGATTTTATACGGACCAGCAACTTTTTGGGGTTTTGGCAAGAGACTTAAATCTAATCCCAACTCATCTAACAGACCTCTTTTTAGAGTTTTCTGTTCATCCTCGTCATCACTTTCAATCATCTGAGTTGCTAGAGATTGGTCGTATAAGTTCCATGCTATATCACACTCGACAGATCTTTTTTGCATGAGTAATTTTCCGCGATAATAAATATTTAATTGAATACCTTTATGCCAAAAACCTTTTGTATGCACATTCTGACGTGTTTGTAACCCAATTTTGTTTCCTGATTTGTCGCATATAAGAAGCTTATTCATTGCTTTTAGGGTGTAAAAGATCATCGAGTGCTCGTCCGGTTTCCTTCAATCTGTCTGGTGTTCCATAATCCATTATTGGTCCGTCTAAGAAAAAGGCATTTAGTATTGATTTTTGACCGTTTACTACTCTGCTTAGATTTTCTTTTTCGACTCTTCGCATTACAGTGTAATATAGATCTTCTTTCTCAGCATCGTATACAAATGGCTTTAATACTTCAAAATCGATAACCATTGTGGGGGACCTAATAATTGAATCGTTAGACCTCCCTATTATATTATTGTTGACAACATCACATCCTGCATAATCAGACATTAATGGAGATTTATATTTTGTCACGGCCCAACTAATAGTGCCTTGCTGGTGTTGTTCGATCATTCTTCTTAATTGTTCGAAAGGAAAAATACAGTCGCTAGCAATTATTAAGATTCTATTTCCTGTTTGCAATACCGCCTGAGTGATCCCGCCTGGTTTTTGCCAGAGCATTCTATGGTTTGTACCTTTGATAATTTCCTCATATTGATAAAAATGATTGTTGGAGCCGAATGTTGCATCTGCTTTAATCAAATCTAACTGATTTAAGATGACGTCGATTCCCCTTATGCCATATCTGACAGGGAGAGCACACTTGGGAATAGATTGTCCAGTTATAGACTTCATTCTTTCACCTTGCCCTCCTGCCAAAACTAAGAATTCTACTTCTTTTATCATAACCCATAATATATCATGGGGTGTTATGTTATGCAATTTTATTCTCCAATATTGAGGGCTACTGCACGCTTCTCGAGGGTTGCACGAACTTTGAGGATATTTCGGAGGGATTTAATCATGCGTCCACCCTTGCCAATTATTAGACCAACATTTTTGGGATCGGTTTTGATTGTATAGATGATACGACCCGCATCCTCTGTTTCTTCTATATCAAATTCTTCTTCTGCTAATATTCCTTTAAGTAAATAATCCAGTAGGTCTTTCATGATTTATTTGATTAATTTTTTGACTGTGGCAGAAACTTGGGCTCCTTTTTTAACCCAGACATCTACTTTTTCCTTGTCAATTTTTAAGTCTTTCTTTAGAGGATTCCAGTATCCCAAAACTTCCAAATTTTTTCCTGCAGTCTTTTTGGTCGAATCCACGGCAACAATTCTATAGAAAGCTCCCTTTTTTCTGCCGAATCTTGCAAGTCGTATAGCTACCATATGAAGGCCTATTGTACCTTTTTCGTTAAAGCCTGTCCAGCCGCAGCTTGTTCTGCGGTTCCTTTACTTCTTCCTTCCCCTACCCCCCAGGATTCATTATTAACTAAAACCTCAACAACAAACTTTTTACTGTGGTCAGGCCCTGATTCTTCAACTACTTTATATTTAGGAGTGGCAAGACCTTGTGACTGAACATACTCCTGAAGACGGGATTTGGGGTCTTTCAAGGGTTCTGAAACAATTTTTGCAACATCACTCATTAAATTTTCTTTTATAAATTCCTCAGCATCCAATATTCCCCTATCCATAAAAATGGCTCCTATTATTGCCTCAACTGTATCTGCAAGAAGTGAAGGGTTGGTTCTTCCCCCCGATTCCTCCTCACCCTTTGAAAGATATAAAACACTTCCAATATCAAGTTTTTTTGCAAAATTAGCTAGTGCTGTAGTATTTACCAGGTTTGCCCGAAGAGCTGTTAAGTATCCTTCTTCTTTATCAGAAAAATCATTAAAGATCTCTCTTGAAACTACAAATTCCAAGATAGCATCCCCCAGAAACTCAAGTCTTTCATTACTGGTTCTTTCTCCTTTATGTTCATTGACCCAAGAACGGTGAGTAAGGGCATGGTCAAAAAGATTTTTATTGTTAAAACCGTCCTTGATTTTTTTAATATCTGTCATTCGTGTGCGGTAAGGGCTTCAACCAGTTCTAAAAATGTGTCAATTTCTGTGAAATCTAGCTGGGATATATCATATCCACCTTTGTCTAAAATTTCCATAAAATCAGTTATGGCTGTAGCATCCATATGTAAGTCTGTTGAAAATTCTGTTTCATCTTCAATATCCTCCATATCCACTCCAAGAAAGTCTGCCAACTCCCTTTTGACTCTTTGTTTTGTATTTGCAAACTCAGTATCCATATTATTTTTTGTCTGTCCCGTCTTTATCGGTAACGTCCTTATATATTGTACCCAAGACACCATTAATAAATGAAGAAGAGGATTCTGCCCCATACTCTTTTGCAAGCTCTACCGCCTCATCAATAATGACTTTGGGTGGAGTATTCCCATTCTTAAGCTCATATACCGAAAGTCTTAGAATTGCTAAATCAATTTTATTAAGGTTTTCAATAGGCCATGCAGGGGCTGCTTTCTTAATCAGTTTATCAATCTTTTCCTTTTGTTTAAGAATTGACTCAACCAATTCAGGGGAACGTGGCTGTTTGGTAAAAGTCTCAGCAAAGAGGATTTTCACAGCCTCACGTCTTCTTAAGTGTCTTGGGTCAGTAGCTGTCTTCATTTGTAGAAACCACAATATGGGCAAGCTCTGTGGGTTTCTTTGAGTTTGCCGCAACCTGTGCATTTCATTAAATTTCCAAGTTTAATCTTGGGTTGTCCACCACGTCTGATATTACTTCGGGATCTTGTATGTTTTCTCTTTGGGAGTGGTACCATACCTCAATTATAAATTTTTAATTACCAATTTTCAATCGGGAAACCAACCTGGGATATTTATTAAGATTTTTGATTATATCTCTCGCCACATCTTTTGCGGTTTTAATTAGTTCAATATCACTCCAACTGGCAACTTTAAGCTCAGGGAAACCTGATTGGGCTGTTCCAAATATCTCTCCTGGCCCTCTAATTTTAAGATCCAATTCAGCCAGTTCAAACCCAGACTGAGATTTTTCCATGGCCTTCAATCTTCTATATGCAGTTCCTGAATGGAAATTACTGAAAAGAAGACAGTAAGACTGTTTAGCCCCCCTTCCCACACGTCCTCTTAGTTGGTGAAGCTGTGCAAGTCCAAATCTTTCGGCCGCTTCAACTACCATGATGGTAGCATTTGGAATATCTATCCCAACCTCAACCACTGGAGTGGAAACCAAAATATCAATTTTTCCTGATCTAAAGTTTTCTAAAATCTCATCCTTTTGTTTTACTTTTAGTCTTCCATGTAAAAGCCCAACTCTTTGTTTATTGAATCTCGAAGCTAGAAGCTTGTATTCGGATGTCACATTCTTAATATCTTTCATAGTTTCGCTTTTACTTTCTTCAATCAGTGGACAAACCCAGAAAGCCTGCGTATCAAAATTCAAGATTCTAGATTCTATCCACTCACAAGCCCTTTCTCTTTTTGTTTCAGGAACGACCCAGGTATTTATCTTTTGTCGTCCTTTCGGCATTTCTTTTAAGATGGATAAATCTAAATCTCCATAGGAAGTAAGGGCGATGGTACGTGGGATTGGGGTTGCCGTCATGGTTAAAACATGTGGGGTACCAGTCTTTTTAACCAGATGGGTACGCTGTTCAACCCCAAATCTGTGTTGTTCATCAATTACAACAAAAGCTACTTTGTCGAAGTTTACCTTGCTATGAATTAGTGAATGAGTTCCCACAAAAACCTGCCCGCCAGTCGCTTTCGCTCCAGGCGAATGCAGGCGGGTGTCGCTTGTTATTAAAGAAATACCAATACCGAATGGCGAAAATAATTTTTTAAGAGTCTGATAGTGTTGATTAGCTAAAATTTGGGTAGGAGCCATAATAAGACTTTGATAGCCGTTAAGAAAGGAAGCAAAAGCTCCAACGGCAGCAACTACTGTTTTTCCACTGCCAACATCCCCTTCAAGTAAACGGTTCATGGGGATATCACGATTTAGGTCTTTTAAAATTTCATCTATGGTTTTGTTTTGAGATTCAGTCATATCAAAAGGCAGAGATGCAATAAATGGCTGAATAGCTGAAGAATTAACTGATATTTTATTTTTAACTTTATTTTTATTCCAGTTTAGTTTTCGAAATTCACTTTTAAGCTGCAAATTAAGAAGTTCGTTAAAAGCTAGCCTTCCTCTTCCCTCTTCTACTTCTTTTAAGTCCTTGGGAAAATGAACTTCGCGTATTGCTTCTTTAAAATCTACAAAACCAAATTTAGTCAATAAATCGTTGGGTAAGTAATCATCAATTGAAACAAAGTTAAAAGCATCTCTAATTTTTGTTCTAATCCATTTAGAAGAAAGACCCGCAGTTTCGGAATAAATTGGAACAAATCGTCCCGTATGAAACGTTTCTTTTTCTTCAGAATCTAATATTTCATAATCAGGGGAGTTAATACAAAGTTTGCGATTGAAAAATCCAACCTTTCCAGAAAGAGAAACAAGTCGCCCTGGATATAAAGTTTTAATTAAAAAAGGTTGATTAAACCAAACAACCATAATTTTTCCTGTTGCATCCTCAACTGACCCAATCTGCATCCTAATTCCCTTTTTTGAAAAAATATTGGCAATGGAAATAATTTTGGCATGAATTGTTACAACCTCATTTGCACGGAGCTTATTTATTGTGGTTACAAGTGAATAATCAAGATAACGTGAGGGGACATGGTAAAAAAGGTTTTCGATGGTTCTGACTCCCAGTTTTTCAAACATTCTGGCAAAGAACGGACCAATTTTGGGGAGATTTGAAACACCGTCTTCAAGATTCATTAACACTTATTATACTTTATAAAGCTTCTTTGAACTTTCTATAGTCTGGGTTTAAAATTGATAAAACCGCGTTCATAGTCTGTAAACCAGTAAGATTACGTATATTCCAAGCACATGGATTTTCTAGAGTGAAATCAAAATTTCCTGTCTCACCTGCGTAGCTTAGGTGAAAACCATCATTTAAATTGGGATCAAAAATATATTTAAGTGGCTGTACAGCTTTCCAGAAATTCCATGTAGGAATTCTGTTTTCAACTGCAACCTCTGCAACTTTCTTATTGATGGCTTCACTGTTGGCACATGTTGTAACAATGGGAATAATATAGTGATCAATTGCATATTTGACCACCGTACTTAAATATTTTTTGTAATTTTCTGGTGACTGAGATTCTTGCTCATACGATATTAGAAGAAGCGATGGTTGTCTTAAAGCAACCTCACATTCAAGGTAGGATTGGTGTGACAAACATTCTTTTTGATGATTATTATCATACTTTAAAATCGGATTAACACTCAAAATACCTGCAGCATTTTGCCCTCCGTGTACAGTAGGAGGAAACCAACTCCACGATCCCTCAAACCATTTAATGGTAGCTTCAAGATCTTGATGTTTTCCGAGCTTGTAACTATTGGGAAAGTCAAACTGGCCAAACAAATAACCACTAGTTGGTACCGACTCGCAATCACCAGCTTTAGAAAAAACATGTGAATTCGTCAGCCTTTTCGAGATACCACTGTTGTATATGTCTACGATTTCTGGGTTAACAAACTCAGGGACTATTGGCCAATTTTTCCATTCCGAAGGATCGCCAACGGCTTCTTTATTTAGGGGGGGCGTAGCTGTTTTTGATACAGGTTGAGTTTTTTTGGCTTCGGTAATTTCTTTGATTTCTGCTTGCGTAGAATTATCACTTTTTGGAAAAGATGAATTATCTTCTTTTGTGGTTGTGTCCGCGGGTGCGTCACCAGCATTTTCAATTTTAGTCGACAGGAATAATGCAACCATACTAATTGCTGAAATTTTAAGAAAATCTCTTCGCGAAATCTCTTTCATAAGAAGGTATAATACTCTATATTATAGGTCAATGCAAATAATCACATGTTGATGCTCTTTATATTACTCTAAAGATTTGAAACACTGTCTTCAAGATTCATTAAGGACAATTATATCAGTATTAATTAATGCTCGAGGATTTGAAGTAATTGTTTGTCTTTTGCCACCTCCAACCTACAAGTTCCACCAACTGGAAAGCTAATTATTGGAGATGTGTGGCCAAAATCAACATTGGCAAGAACGGGAATATTATTTAATTCTTTCTTAGTTTTTATAATTTGAGTTAGTAGACTATTTGTCATTTCACTTTCTCTTTGGAATCTGCCAATTACAATGCCACGAACTCCAGAAAAATCTGGTAAGTGGATTAGAGATTGAAGGTTTCTGTCAAAATCTACATATTTTGATGTTCTATCATCCTCAATAAATAAAATAGATTTAAAAAGTCGCGGCATAAATTCCGTTCCTTGCAATAAATTAAATGTACACAAGTTTGCTCCCAGAATTGTTCCTTCGGCCGCTCCATCATTAATTACGAGCCAACCTTCATTGGGGGTCTGTTTTCTATTGTCTTGATCCATGTACCATTCATCGTCTGTCCAGGCATCACTTGGTTTTATTTCAAAGGGACTGTTTTCAAACAAGCATTTCTTAAAATAATCTAGCGTATAGTCAAAATATAACTTTTGTCCGAATGTTGAATATTGGGGTGAAGAATAAGTCACAAGACCTGTTTTTGCAAAGAATGAATTGTTTAGCGCAGTAATATCAGAAAAGCCACAAATTATTTTCGGATTCTTTTTAATTAAGTCCCAATCAATATATTTAAGAAGTTGGTTTGAATTAAAACCACCAATTACGGTAAAAACTGCTTTAACATTTTTATCAGAAAAAGCTTCATGTAGACCCTCAATACGTGATTCAATTGAAGATGATAAAAAATCGTCCGTTTCTTCCACATGTTTACTAAAAGTTAATTTAAGACCTAAAGCTTCAAGTCTATCATTAGCAATTTTCCTGTTTGCTTTACTTATAATTGATAAAGATCTTGATGGAGCAATAACACGAACTTCATCTCCTGCCTTTAATTTTTCTGGAAATATTTTATCCATAATTGATTCTACCATTTTTGTTTTATATTGAAGGACATCTTGAATATGGTGAAACAGTTCTGGAAGGATGTAAAATGGAAAATCTTCCCGATAATTTATTTCCCATCCTCTAACCAAAAAATTGGTTGAGAATCATAAAAAAGGATTTCCAAATGCAGGGAAATATGTAGGGAGAATGGATAGTAAATAACTTATTTCCTAAGTGCATCAAATCCTTTTTGAATGTAAATACTAACATTGGGGGCAAACTCCATTTTCTTTAATTTATCTTCTGTTATCCACTTAACGTCAATTGTGTCTTCCAAAGGTTTACCTTCACCAGATTTCCAGTGACAAAGGAAAACCAAGGCAACTACATGCTGACCCGTTGAACGAATAAAAGTGTTATTAGTTAGAAGTTGAGCATCATCTTTTATTTCAACTCCAGTTTCTTCCATGACCTCTTTTTTGAGAGTTTCTTCGATAATGTTCCAAACATTTCCAGGAGTTTTTTCTACTTTACCGCCTGGGATTGTCCAACTACCTGGTTGGTGCGTTTCCTCAAAACTTCTTTGGGAAACAAGAATCCTGCCATCTTTTTCTACTACAGCATTAACTAAAATTAAGTGTGTTTTATCTGTTGCCAGGTCAGACGAATTAATATTTGAAGAAGATCCTTTTTTATCCATAAATAATATAAGGGAGGATGGTGCCGGCAAGAAGTGCCAGAGATGCAATTACTGTAATAACCACAAATATTTTTTTACCCTTTTTAGATATCATTTATTTTGAAACTTTTAAAAAAGTTCTCTCTCCTACTTTTATTTCATCTCCCACACAAACTTTATATTTTGGATCAGTAACAGTTTTATTATTTACGTCAACAGCGTTTTGTTTAATCAATCTTTTCGCATCACTAATACTTCCAAGGGTTGTATAAGGTGAAACTGTTTCGGAAAGACTCTTGCCTGACATTACTTTAATGTCAAAAATAGGGGCTTTTTCCTGAAATGTAGTTTCAAAATCTTTCTCTGCGCTTTTAGCACTTCCCTCTCCCCAAAGAAGTTTTACAATTTCAAATGCAAGGCGTTTCTTTTCCATCATTGGACTCTTCTTAATTTTTTCTTCCAAGCCAGTAAGGGGACATTCAGTCAAAAGCTCAAATCCCAAAAGTATTGTTTCATCAGGAAAGCTCATTACTCCTGCATAAAACTTTTCAGGGGTTGAGTCTAGGAAAAGTGCATTGCCTGTTGTTTTGCCTACTTTATTTCCCTCTTTATCTACCAGAAGTTTTGTTGTTAAAACAGACTTTTCTTTACCTTTAATGGCTTTCATCAGGGTTCTGCCAACCATCATGTTAAAAAGCTGATCATTACCTCCAATTTCAAGATCAACATCCATAGCAACACAATCATAGCCTTGGAAGATTGGATACAAAAGTTCACTGATTCTAATATCAGTGCCTTTTTTTATTCTTTCTTGGAACATATCACGCTCAATCAATTGTGCATATGAAACATTGGAAGTTATTTCAACAACATCCTTTGCAGAAAGTTTATCGCTCCATTCGGAATTAAACATAATCTTTGCGGGGTTATTTCCTTCAAAATCCAAAAGCATTGAAGCTTGAGCTTTCCAAGCTTTGGCGTTTTCCAATACTTGTTCGCGTGTTAACTTTGGCCTGGTTGCAAGTTTATCTGTTGGGTCCCCTATCATTCCAGTAAAATCTCCAACTAAGAATATTACTTCATGACCTAATTTTTGGAACTGTCTAAGTTTCACTAAGCCCACAAAATTTCCCAAATGAAGTGAAGGCATGGAAGGGTCAAACCCTTGATAGAGTTTGATTTTTTGTTTTGCCATCAAGTCGTGTAGACCTTTTTTATCAGGTAAAACTTGAGCTACTCCCCGTGTTAATACTTCATCAATTTTGTCCATATCTAAATTATAGCCATGTACTCATTAATTTGCTAGAATGTATCGGAACATGTGGAGAGATCGAAGAAGATATAGAACGGAATTAACAAAGAGCAGGAAGCTTGTTAAGTATGCAAAGCTTGGGTTTATTGGAGTTATTTTTCTGGTTATTCTTCTTTTTGTTGGAGTTCCCCTTCTTTCTTTAACACTTCCATCTCCTGATAAAATAGTTCGTCAAACTGGTTTTTCAACCCAGATAATGGATAGAAATGGCCAGGTTCTTTATGATGTTTACGCCAATCAAAACAGGTCCCCCGAGAAACTTGAAGACATTCCCCTTTACCTGCGCCAGGCTACAATAGCCATTGAAGACAAAAATTTTTATACCCATTCAGGTTTTGACCCGTTGGGTATGGTTCGCGGTCTTTTTAGGATCTTTACCAGAGGACGTGCCCAGGGAGGTTCAACCCTAACTCAGCAGTTAATTAAAAATGCGCTTTTGAGTAATGACAGAACGGTTGTGAGAAAAATTAAAGAGTTTGTTTTAGCAATCGAAATTGAGAGAAAATATTCTAAAGATCAAATACTTCAGATGTATCTTAATGAAGTCCCATACGGAGGTACCGCCTGGGGAGTTGGAGCTGCTGCTCAAACATATTTTGGCAAGGCTGTTAAAGATTTAAATTTAATTGAATGCGCAATCTTAGCAGGAATGCCGCAAAGCCCTTCTAACTATTCACCTTATTCTTCAACACCCAAAGCATACGTTCAGCGCACAAAAGATGTACTTAGGCGCATGCGGGAGGATGGACATATAAATAAGCAACAGGAAGCTCAAGCAATTGAGCAGTTGAGTAGTGTTACTTTTCAGGCAAAGGGGGCAGGGTTTAAAGCTCCCCATTTTGTCCAATATGTTGAAAAAATTCTAGAAGAAAGATATGGTCAAGCCTCAGTTGAACAGGGGGGATTAAAAGTTACAACTACCCTGGATCTTGAGCTCCAAGAAAAAGCACAGCAAATAGTATCTGAAGAAATAGCCAAAGTTGAAAAGCAACATATTACAAACGGAGCGGCGGTTGTTGTTAATCCCGAAACTGGAGAAATTCTAGCCATGATTGGTTCAAAAGACTTTAATACCCCCGGAGTTGGTCAATACAATGTTGTGACCGCACTAAGACAACCCGGAAGCTCTTTTAAACCATTTACATATGTAACAGCATTTAAAGAGGGCTATACCGCTTCAAGTTTACTTATGGATGTTCCCACCACATTTCCTGGAGGAGCTGGTCAGCCCGATTACATTCCTGTTAACTATGACAATAAATTTGTTGGCCCCATTCAGATGAGATACGCCTTGGCAAATTCAAGAAATATCCCAGCTGTCAAAACTCTGGCTAAGGTTGGGATAAAAGATGTTTTAACTACTGCAACTGATATGGGTTTAACTACCCTTCCTCCAACAAATGATACTTTAAAACGAGTAGGGCTTTCCTTGACTCTTGGGGGTGGTGAAGTAAGACTTTTAGATATGGCAACTGCTTATTCAGCATTTGTAAATAAGGGAGCAAGAATTGAACCCATATCTATTTTGAAAGTAGTTGATGCCAACGGAAAGGTTTTGGAGGAAAACAAACCCAAAAAAGGCAAACAAGTTCTAACAGAACAGCAAGCTTTTATCATAAACTCAATTCTTTCTGACAATGATGCCAGGTCAGCTGAGTTTGGAGTTAATTCATATTTGAAAGTTCCAGGACTTAACGTAATGGTTAAAACAGGAACAACTAATGATAAACGTGACAACTGGACTATTGGAGGAAATGGAAATGCAATGGTTGGAGTTTGGGTGGGAAACAATGACAACTCTCCAATGCTTAATGTTGCCTCGGGTATTAGTGGCGCCTCCCCCATTTGGCATAAAATTGTTGTTGCGGCAATGCAAGGAAAGCCAAAACTTTCCTTTGACATTCCAGATGGGGTGATTACTGCACAAGTGGATTTAGTTTCAGGTTATGCTGCTCATGATGGATTCCCCTCTCGGTCCGAAGTATTTATTAAAGGAACAGAACCAACTGGCACCGATCCAATCCATACAATGCTTAAGATTTGTAAAAGTGATGGAAATCTGGCAAATCCAAGTGACATAGCAGCTGGAAATTATGACAAAAGGGAATATTTTGTCTTTAAAGAGGAAGACCCGACAGCTGCTCCTGGGCAAACCAATAGGTGGCAGGAAGGAATCTTAAATTGGTTAAATACCCAGGGAGATAGTCGTTATAAACCACCCACTTCATACTGTGGAACAAGCAATCCTTTAAATGTTGAGTTTATAAGCCCCACCGATCAAACAAGTGATATTCCACCTGGAGATTACACGGTTTCTTTTAAAGCCAATTCAAACTCAGCGATTACCCAATCGTCCTTAAAAGTAAATGATAGTCAAATATGTGGATTCAGTAGTGGAAATAATAACTATACATGTAATGTAAGCTTTGCAAATAAAGGTGTTTATACATTAAAAGCAGAAGCAAGTGATGCTCAAGGACACACTTCAAATAGAATTATCACGGTTGGAGTTGGGCAATCTTGGAACGCCACCCCATCACCTACTCCTTAATTTGTCCACCAAATTTTTCTTTGACTTTTTGAAGAATTTTATTTCTTACTTTGCCAACCTCTTCGTCATTTAAGGTTTTTTCTGAATCCTGATATATAAATCTAAACGTATAAGTATCCTTGAAGACATCCACCAAATCAACCCTTTTAATAATTGGACCTTCTGTAGTGATTGTTTTTATAACCTCTCCAATTTTAGTTTTCTTGGGAAAGACAAAATTATGGTCCTCAATTTGTGGCGGATATTTTGGCCAAAGAGTGACACTTGCAGGTCTCACTTTTTCCAAAATTGCATCAAGGTCTATTTCGCAAAAATAGATGTCATTAATTTTTCCACCATACCCCACAATCTCCCTATCTATGGAAATGCTAAAAGTTTGATCTACCTCTGCGTTTAAGGCAACACTAGAAAAATCCAATTCCCTAATATTGTTTTTCAAAAAGAATGCATCAATTAGACCCTTGAACTTTGTAAAAACCAGGCCATCTTTATTCCAGCTAATTATTCCAAGTTTTCTTTTTTCAATATATTTACCTTTATCTTTGAAATATATTTTTCCAACTTCAAAAAGAGAAGCAGAAACCCCCCTTTCATTAATTATTTTTTCAACAAACTCAAATAAATTAGGAAGAAGTGTCATACGTAATGTTTTATTATCAGGAGAAGGAGGGTTAGATAGCTCAACTTTACCTGCAATTCCCTCATCCAATAGAAGATTTAGATTAAGTAATTTTTCTTTAACAAAAGTCGAACTAATAACTTCATTAAAACCAAGTCCAACCATTTGGTTTTTGACACTTAATTCTTCATCAATAAATTTTGGAGTTACAACACTAGGTATTTCCAAAGAAAGAGTTTTAACTGGAATATTATCATACCCGTAAATTCTTAATATTTCTTCAATAACATCTTCTTCAACTACAACATCTGTTCTATATGTTGGGACTAATACTTCTAGGAATATTTTTTTAAAAGAAACTACCTGAAAGTTAAGAGCTTTTAGAATTTTTTTAATTTGAGTGCTTGCAATTTCCACCCCCCCAAGATTTTTAATCTTTTGCCCACTTACTTTAATCTTCCAAGGTTTGACTACTTTAGGATAATAGTCAAAAACACTTTCCTCCACTTTTCCCCAGCCATTTTCTTTAATCAGATAAATAAACCGACCGAACGCAGTCTCAACTAAATTTGGATCAAGCTCTTTTTCATGGCGAATCCCTGCATCAGTCAGAAGATTATGTCTATGAACAGTACGCCTTATATTTGCCCTATCATATCCAGCTGCTTCAACAAGAATGTTTTTGGTACCATCGCCAATTGAATGGTATCTACCTCCAATTGCGCCAGCTACTGAGTAAATTCCATCTTCCCCTGCCCAAACTAAATCATCAGAAGTTAAAGTTAGTTTAATATCCTGGAAAGTTGTAATTACCTCATTATTTTTTGCAAGTCTGATCTCTAAGTTTTTTCCGATTTTATCTAAGTCAAAAGCATGCATGGGTTCACCCGTTTCAATCATTACATAATTAGTTAAATCAACAATGTTATTAATAGGATCTACCCCATAAGCCTTAAGTCTATCAGTAAGCCATTTTGGTGACGGCATAATTTTTACATCTTTAACAACTACCATCATTACTCTTTTAACCAAAGGAGTTTTGACTGTTAAATTACAGTCAGATATATGACTTACAATATTTAATTTTGGAAGAGTTTTAGGATTTTTAACTGGAGTGTTATATAAAGCAGAAATCTCTCTTGCAATTCCCAATATTGAATAACAGTCTGCCCTATTGCCTCTTAGTTCTAAATCAATGATAGTTTGACCATCAACTACCTCTTTTTTATCCAACATGTGTCCTACCATTGAAAGCTTGTGGGTTAAGTCAGATTCGCTACTAGGTATCTTTACATATTCTTTAAGCCAATTAAGTGGTATTTTCATAGGTTTAATTATTCAATTTTTTTATTATTGATATTTAATATCTCCGTTATATAAACTTCTAATATCTTTTATTTTGAATCTATCCATTACTATTCGGTCTAACCCCATTCCAAAAGCAAAGCCAGAAATTTCATTGGTGTTATAACCAAAGCCCTTTAAGATATTAGGATGAATCATTCCAGCTCCCAACATCTCAAGCCAACCGCGTCCTTTGCAAACAGTGCAGCCCTTGCCTTTGCAGAATGGGCAATCAAGATCAAGCCCCGCAGAAGGTTCAACTTCTGGATAATATTTACAGCGGAATCTAATTTTTCTGTCATGCCCAAAAAACTCTTTGGCAAAATAAAATAAAGTTCCCTTGAGATCTGCCATAGATAGTCCCTTTTGAAGAGCAACTCCCTGGAATTGATAGAACATGGAGTTATTGCTGGCATTTACGTTTTCATACCTGTAGCATTTTCCAGCAACAACAATTCTAAAAGGAGGTTTAAGTTTTTCAAGAACTCTTGTTTCAACTGAAGAGGTATGACTGCGAAGAAGAACATCTGGCTCTTCAATATATAAAACATCCTGTAAACTGCGGGCTGGGTGGTCTTTAGGAAGATTTAATTTTTCAAAGTTATATATATCAGTTTCCATTTCAGATCCTTCCATGATAGAAAAGCCCATATGTTTAAAAATCTCAAACATTTCGTTGATTACAACTGAGGTTGGATGCAAATTACCAATATTAGGAAGAATTCCAGGGATTGTTGGATCAAACCATTCTCGTACATTTTCTTTAAAGGAGTTTTTTTGCTCTGCAATTAAACTCTCAAGAGTTTTTTTAGTGTCGTTTAATAGAATTCCAATTTGTTGTTTTTGATCACCTGGGACTTCCTTAATGCGTTTTAAAAGATCGGTGATTTTTCCATTTCTTCCAAATAAATCAATTCTAATTTGTTCGAGTTCGGTATTATCATGTGCCGAGGTAATTTGTGCCAGGGCTTGATTCTTTGCTGACATTATTTCTTCCTGCATATTAGTTATTTTACATTAAAAAACCCCGATTTTATCGGGGTGATTTTACGAACGACAATACCACCCCTTATTCGGGCTTGGTAAATTTAAATCCAGCTGATTCAACAACTTTTTTGATCGTATTTGGGTCTTCAACTGCTAATTGGGAAAGAATTTTGCGGTCTATCTCAATTTTTTCTTTCTTCATTCCTGCAATAAACTTTGAGTAAGAAACCCCACATGCGCGAACGGCAGCATTAAGTCTAACTATCCAAAGAGCCCTTAGATCACGTTTCTTAAGTTTTCTTCCAATAAATGCATAAGCTCCTGCATGAACAAGTGCTTCCTTTGCAGTTTGAATCCTAGTGTGACGTGCTTGTCTAAATCCCTTGGCACGCTTAAGAATTTTTCTGTGTCTTATAGCTGATATAGATTTAACTCTCATGATTTTGTATTTATAGTTTTGGCTGTTTCTCTCATTTTCTTTGTGGTACGTTTGCCCACAACTTTTCTGACCTTTTTGGCTAAATATCCAGTAACATTCAAAGTCCTCTTAAGCCCCCTAAGTTGTTTAGATGATTTACTTGCTTTCAAATGACGTCTAAAGCTTTGCCTACGCAAAACTTTGCCATTTTTGGTTACTTTTAATCTATTTGTCAGTGACTTTTTTGTTTTTGGTTTTGGCATATGATATTACTGTTACTAAATGCTTGCCTAAAAACTTAGGCGGCATGTCTGTGATTACACTATCCCCAAACTCAGCTAAAATTCTATTTATTACGTCGTAGCCTGTATTTTTAACCCTCATTTGTGGGCCTCTAAAAACTACTACAACCCTTACTTTATTTTTCTCTTCAAAAAACTCTTTAATTCTTCCTAGTCTTGTGTTAAAGTCGTTTTCAGCTATAAATGGGCTGAATCTGATTTCTTTAACTTCCCCGCCTTTTACTTTTTTGCCCTGTTCACGGGCTTTTTTTTCCTCAGCGTACCTAAACTTGCCAAAATCTACTATCTTGGCAACGGGTGGGCTCGCGTTGGGAGCAATTTCTACAAGAGTTAATCCTTGAGCCTTTGCTTTAGAAACCGCCTCAGAAACTCCTAAAACTCCAATCAACTTACCCTCAGAATCAATAACTCGCAGGGAGGGAGCCCTAATTTGATAATCTGTCCGCCAGAAAAGTTTTTGTTTTGCCAACTTGGTTAACTAAGGTGAATTGTAGCTAAAATATGAGATATTTTCAAGGTGGAGTTAAACAGTGGCCAAATGGTGTCCGTTAGGGTGCATTTTTTCCAATTTCTCAATCCTATCTTGATTTATTTGATGTTGTTCAGCTCTGACCACTCTTTCTTCCCTGCTGGCTGTGACTTCCTTTAAAATTGGATCAATCTTAGTGTAAAATTCATCTTTAAACTTTGTAATTTTAGCCTCAAATTTCACTTCTTGTTTTTCTAAAGCTCTATTCAGATAAAATTTAGTTGGAAAAGATTGCAGATCACTTTTTGTTGCAAAACTTTTCAGATCACTTTTTGTTGCAAAACTTTTCAGATCACTTTTTGTTGCAAAACTTTTCAGATCACTTTTTGTTGC
>JAGVAE010000002.1 GCA_020060565.1 Candidatus Woesebacteria bacterium
GCGCCAGGATGTGATGAGCCGACATCGAGGTAGCGAACCGCGCCGTCGCTATGGACGCTCGGGCGCGACTACTCTGTTATCCCCGGGGTAGCTTTTATCCATTAAGCTCCAGGCACACCCATTGTGCCTTGGAGGATCACTAAGACCGACTTTCGTCCCTGTTTCACCTGTCGGTGTCACAGTCAAGCTGGCTTAAACCTTTGCGCTTTAATCCACCGTTTCCATTGGTGGAAAGCCAACCTTTGTGTCCCTGCGTTACATTTTAGCAGGGTACCGCCCCAGTAAAACTGCCCAGCAAACACTTTTCCCAGACTCGTTTCCAGAGTCCCAAAGTAAGCCTCACATTTTCCAACGAGTGGTATTACACTATTGCCTTGCGGCTCCCACCTATTCTAGACAATCAAAAAATATGAAAGCAATGTCTACCTGCAGTAAAGCTCCACGGGGTCTTTTTGTCCATGTAGAAGTAGGCCGCGTCTTCACAGCCATCGCTATTTCGCCGAGTAAACCCTCAAGACAGTTATTAGCTCGTTACGCTATTCATGCGGGCCAGAACTTACCTGGCAAGGAACTTCGCTACCTTAGAACAGTTCATCTTTTACAAAGCTACGACTTTTGAAATTACGTAGACTCATAGTCGCCTATGAGATAGGACTATATCATTCCAGATTCACAGATTACCTGTGAGTGGAGTTAACATGTAGTCTCTGAGGATTCTTTGAAATAAAATTTCAAAGCCTTTCCTGCTGATTGACTCCACCGATCAAATTATTACTATTTCTAGTACTGTCGGATACTGAGTTATTCCAGCATTTAGTTAACTTTATCATAACTACAACTGATTCATAGTTACTGCTGCCGTTCACCGGAGCTTAATGTCAGAGCACTAACCTTGCGGCTAACACCCCTCTACTTAACTTACCGGCACTGGACAAGCGTCAGCCCGTATACTGCGACTTTCGTCTTTGCACGGACCTGTGTTTTTGATAAACAGTCGACTAATAAACTTTAGTTGCAACCCCGCCAAAGGCGGGGCAACCCATCTCCCGAAGTTACGGGTAGATTTTTTGCCGAGTTCCTTGAGGATTTGTCTCTCGATCACCTTAGGGTTCTCCCCCAGTCCACCTGTGTCGGTTTGCGGTACGGCTTATGTTAATTCTCGTTGCGAACCTTTTCTCGCAAACTGAAAGTTTCTAAATCTCCCGAATCGCTCCGGAATTTGCATTGCTGCTTAATTAAACGTTCCGGTAGATTTTCTAATCAGAACTATCTAACAGCTTGCACCCTACTTCACGAAAGGGCTTAGGACTTCCAACTTGGTCAATCCCCAACTATTCCTTGCGGAATTTGGCGACTTAACATAAATAGCAGAATTTTAACTGCTCTTCCATCGACTACGCCATATGGCCTCGCCTTAGGTACCGACTAACCCACTGAGAACGAATCTTGCAGTGGAAACCTTGGACATTCGGTGCGCTAGATTCTCACTAGCATTGTGCGCTACTCAAGCCGACATTCTCACTCCCAACCGCTCCACCCGACCTTACAGTCAGAGCTTCACCGCTGTTGGAACGCTCCCCTACCACTCCCTCTGAAATAAATTTCAGAAAAAATCTCTAGCTTCGGCATGTAACTTAATCCTCGATAAATCTTGGGCGCCTCTCCTCAGTCGACTAGTGAGCTGTTACGCTATCTTTAAAGGGTGGCTGCTTCTGAGCCAACCTCCTAGCTGTCTGAGAGAAAAGACTTCCTTTAAAACTTAGTTACAATTTAGAGGCCTTAGCTGAAAATCTGGGATGTTTCCCTTTCGCCGCATCAGCTTAGCCCGATGCGACTGTCTATCACGATAATACACGTTAGTTTTCGGAGTTTAATTGAGTTAAATTGATTGCTCTCTCTAACCCATCTAGTGCTCTACGGCCAACAGTACTTTACGTGACACGGTCCCTATAGACCTTTCGGGGAGAACCAGCTATCTCCAGGTTCGTTAGGTATATTACCACTAACCACACGTCATCCCATGTTATTGCAACAACAACGGGTTCGGGCCTCCTGACGGATTTCTCCTACATTCACCCTGCACATGGTTAGCTCACCTGGTTTCGGGTCTTTCAGATACTCCTATCGCGCTATTCACACTTGGTTTCCCTATGCCTCCCCCCGCTTAGCGGGGTTAAACAAGAAATATCTGAGAACTCGCCGGCTCATTCTTCAATAGGCACGCGATCACCCCTTTAACAGGGCTCTCACGGATTGTTCGCAAACAGTTTCAGGTACTATTTCATTGGGTGTCTCACCCTTCTTTTCACCTTTCCCTCACGGTACTAGTTCACTATCGCTCTCTTGCCTTATTTAGCCTTGGGGGATGGTTCCTCCAGATTCCCACAGAATATGTGTTCCGTGGTACTTGGGTGGTTCTTAGGGTAACATTTACTTTTGCTTACGAGATTTTCACTCTCTGTGATTGGCCATTCCAGACCATTCTGCTAGCAACTGTTAATCCCATATTAGAACTCCCGCAACCCTCCTCATCACCGAAGTGATGTGAAGTTTAGGCTGTTACCTTTTCGCTCGCCGCTACTTGGGTAATCTCAATTGATTTATTTTCCTCACCCTACTGAGATGTTTCAGTTCGGGTGGTTTCCTTTACACACTTTATTGACGCTCCCTTACGGGAACAAATTTGGAGTGTGAATAACCAGTAAAACTGGTTGGGTTTCCCCATTCGGACACCGTCGGATCAAAACTTCGTAGCAGTTCCCCGGCGACTTTCGTGGCTATGTACGTCCTTCTTAGGAGGCAAGAAGCAAGGCATTCACTGTCTGCGTTAAAAACTTGCGATCCCGGACACCCCGAATGCTCTCCGAAATAAATCGGAGAAACTCGGTGTCGGGACGCGACCTTCCTCTTCTAATACAATAGATTCTCCTAGAATCTATTGACAAAAAAACTTCACAAAATTTATTTCCAATAAATTTTGCGTTATATCTTTATGTTAATGAGCAATTAGCTCTTGTTTACTTAACAGCTAAAGGACAGCCCTGAACAAATTCAGGGCTCGCCTCTACCTATTAAGTGGACCCAGTGGGGGTCGAACCCACTACCTCGTCATTGCAAATGACGCGTTCAGCCAGTTAAACTTTGGGCCCAAGTTTGGCTTCCAAGGCTTTAATTTCGGCTTTCAAGGTTGCAACATAATCTTGCAAAACTTTAAGTTCCGATGAGGCCAACTCCCCTGATGCTGATTCGTGTGCCACACCTCTAAAGTGGCTTAAACGAAATGTTACTTTAGCCTCATAGACCTCTAATTTTTTGTAAAGTGCACTCAATTTTTTTCTATCGGACAGGTAAGGTATCATACTTCGTCGCCTTCGGCATAAAAAAACCGGCTTTTTGAGCCGGTAAATACCTATATGAAGCAAATCTAGTCCCCTTATGCACGCAGATATCTGCTTTGTTTTTTAGAAATTAGATTTGTTCTCATTAATAAGCAATATTTCCGAACTCAAAGACTAGTGGCAAGTATACTAAACTTCCCAGTAAGCGTCAAGAGGCTAGAATATGAACCTTTCTCATGATAAAATAGCGAGATTGATGGGGGTGCGTGGCTCAGTGGTAGAGCGCGTTCCTGATAAGAACGAGGTCCATGGTTCGATCCCATGCGCACCCACCCATTTAAGGTTTTCCCCACAAAAAACCACCTCATTAAAAAGGTGGTTTTTGTTTGCTCCTAAAGATTTGGTTAATTAGAATCCAAGATATGACTGAAAGCGTTTGAACCCGTTTTATTGTCCCGCCACTGCGGGAAAGTCAAAACGGCGTTCTTAAAAACTGGGTGAAATTATCACTCCTTAGAAAGGAGGTGATCCATCCGCACCTTCCAGTACGGATACCTTGTTACGACTTAGTTCTCATCGCTGATTCTACCTTGAGCCGATTCAATCGGCTTTAAGGTATCTCCAACTTTGCTAACTTGACGGGCGGTGTGTACAAGACCCGAGAACGTATTCACCGCGCCATAGCTGATGCGCGATTACTACCAATTCCGCGTTCATGAAGGCGAGTTGCAGCCTTCAATCCCCACTGAGAAGCCGTTTATGGGATTAGCTCCGTCTTGCGACTTGGCTACCCTTTGTCGGCTCCATTGTAGCATGTGTGTTGCCCAAGCTATAAGGGCCATGCTGACCTGACGTCGTCCTCACTTCCCCCTGAAACAAGTTCAAGGAGTCCCACAAGAATATTCAACTTGTGGCAAGGGTTGCGCTCGTTACCCCACTGAAGGGAACACCCTACGGCACGAGCTGACGACGGCCATGCAACACCTGTAGTACCATCCATATTTCTAAGGATAGGCTCCCATTTCTGGGTGCTTAAAACGGTATTATGTCAAAGCTTGGTAAGGTCCTTCGTTTCGTCTCGAATTAAACCACATGCTCCACTGGTTGTGCGGGTCCCCGTCAATTCCTTTGAGTTTTAACCTTGCGGTCGTACTCCCCAGGCGGCTCGTTTAACGCGTTAGCTTACGGGACTCGGCATAAATGCCAATCCCTAACGAGCATAGTTTACGGCTAGGACTACAGGGGTCTCTAATCCCTTTCGCTCCCCTAGCTGTCGTTCCTCAGTGTCAATATATGGTTAGTTTCCTGCCTTCGCCCTTGGAGTTCCTGATGATATCAACGTATTTCACTACTACACCACCAGTTCCAGAAACCCCACCATAATTCAATTCTGCCAGTCTTACTCCCCTTCCCAAGGTTGAGCCTTGGTATTTGAAGAGCAACTTAACAAATCACCTACGAAACGCTTTACGCCCAATAAATCCGGATAACGCTTGTGACCTCTGTATTACCGCGGCTGCTGGCACAGAGTTAGCAGTCACTTATTCTCCATAGCATCTCCTCTATGGCAAAAGGAGTTTACGACCCGAGGGCCTTCATCCTCCACGCGGCATTGCGGCGTCAGACTTTCGTCCATTGCGCACGATTCCCTGTTGCTGCTGTCCGTAGACATATGGGCCGTCACTTATTCCATTATTACTAATGGCGCAGACTATATCTTCTTTCCCGATAACATCGGGAGTGATGGCATCTTACAAGGGTGTATTAAACCCAAGTCTCGGCACTTAAGCCTCAGTCGTTACGGGGTCAAACAATCTTTGGATAACTATTCAATTTAGACATTTTGACTTCTAAATTTTTCATCAACTCTAAAGAATTTTTCGTATAGCCAACCTTTTTAAGTAAGATAAATTCTTTTGCTAATCTTAATTGCTTCTTTTTGACTAAAACAAATGGTTCAATGTTTGTTAATAAATCAAAAATTGCTTTTTGATCATTAATTACATATTCAGCCATATTATTATGGTCATATTCAGAAACAACACCAGATTTAACAAATTTTGCCAAAGAATCAAGAACAAATTTTCTTGATCTACTTTGAGCAAAACCTATCCTTACTCTACTACGAATACCTAACCGACAAGTTTTACTTTTTTCAATTTTGATAGTTATATAACCATCAGCATCTAAAAAACCTGCCAGATAAGCAAACATATTTTCAGTTGATATACGCTGTTGACTTCCCACGGTATTACCCCTTAATTTACTGTAAACCGAAGTTTATCCGAAATCAAGTAGGGCTCCACCGTTATTAGCCATATTTTTCTACAAAATTGCTTCTGTAGGAGATCAGTTTTGGTCTCAGTCCCATTCTGCCCGTTTCCCCTCTCAGGGCGGGTACCCGTCATAGGTTTGGTAGGCCATTACCCTACCAACAGCCTGATGGGAGATAGGCTCATCCATCGGCGCGCAGTTAAGCGCTTTTCTCTTTCGAGGTCATGCGGTATTAGCTCATCTTTCGATGAGGTATTCCACACCATTGGGGAGATTCCTATCCATTACTCAGCCGTTCGCAACTGATTGCATTGCTGCAACCCGTTCTACTTGCATGCATAAGGCATGCCGCCAGCGTTAATCCTGGGCCAGGATCAAACCCTCAAATAGTGCTAAAAAAGGCGTTTCAGCCTTAGCTAGCGATCCTGCTTCCAGTCATATCTTGAATCCCAATACTTTCCAGTATGAGATCGTTCTAAACTTCGCACTAGGTTTAGAACCTTGATTAACCTTCATCCAGCACCACTGCTTTGGTGCTTGGATAAATCTTTAGCTTTTAAAGAGCGTTTTGTGCCTAAAAAAGCAACAAATGACAGATACAAAACCCTAAAGAGGGTTTAAAAATCTGTGATTTACTGCTTTTCAAGGTTCCTGGAGAGTTATCAACCTTGTTTTGAGGCGAGTCAACACTCGTAAGCTTATTCTGACTTGTATGGGTATTATAACATAATTGAAAGGTTGGTCAATGCCTTTTAAATCCTTCCTTGTCTTTTATGTCTTACAAGTGCTTGTTCTCTTTGAATTCTTGCAACGACTGGGTCACTTGAAACTGAAGTTCCATAAAGTTTTTCGTAAATCTTGTTTAGAGTATTGGCATTTATCCGTTCGGGGGCTGAACCATCTGTACTATCCAGGGGTGTACTAGTACAGGTTTCGTGTATTTGATCTGTCATATGTATAAAAATTAATTATTTTCTTAGATCTCTCCACGATTCTAAGACTATCTGTCTGTCTCGGCGAAATTGGTTAATAGTTTCAAGAATTTCATTTTCTCCAATTTCTGCTTTCTTAAGATTTAAAAATAGCTCTCCTTCCAAACCCACATCTCTTTTATAAATATCCCAATTTAACTTTATCATTTCCCATTGTTTTTGTGTAAAGGGATTGTATTTAGCATTCACTGGTCCATTCGTACTCGACTGTTGGTCCATGCTCGTATTATAATACTTCTCCTATAGTAGTCAAATATTGCGACCAAAACACCCTCAGTGGTAAATCTTAAAAAATGATACATTTAATTAATGACCAATAAGATAAAGAAAAAACTGACAGTAAAAGAGCTTGTCAAAAAGGGTGTTCCTTATCCTCTAATTCTTGGATTTATTGCAGCTGGTATTTTAGGTTGGGGTGCAAAAGCTCTTATAGACGCTAAAAGTTATCATGAACTGGGACAATTATTCCCCTCAAGTGGAGTTGTCTTACAGATAGAAGATGGTGATACTTTTACCTTAAATGATGGTGTACGAGTTAGAATGATTGGGATTGATACACCAGATATGGGTGGAAAGAAGTATACCGAGGCAAAAGATGAACTATCAAAAGAAGTGTTAAACAAAAAGGTTTATCTTGAATATGATAGATACCAGGATGATAAATATGGCAGAGTTTTGGCATGGGTTTGGATTGATTGTGAAACCACTCCCCAATTTTTGCCAGCCGACTATATGCACAAAAGTGGAAATGAAAGTAACCCAGGGTTAACCCAAAATCCAAAAGGATGTAAAAAGGGAAAATTAGTGAATGAAGAGTTGATTAAACAAAAACTAGCCATCCCCGTAGTCTACAAAGATAGAGGGGAATTAAAATACCAAAAACGCATAAACTTTGGAATATAGCCAATAACTACTCCTCGTCGAGTTCGTCGTTTATTTTCTTCAACTCATCATAAGCTTTTCTTAATATCAGATCGGGGTATGTCGTAGAACTTCCTTTACCGTATGCAATTGTTATTTCAACAGCCTTTTCCAGTAACCCCCCTTTTGAATACTTACTCATTTTAATACTCACCTCCTTCATTATATGAATCTATCGTGTAAGGAAATTCATCGGCGGCACTAGCGGACGGGCTTATTGTTCCAACTGATGCATCACTACCAAAAGAGTATGACAACACACCAATATCTCCTTTTTCTGGTATATGATCGTGTTTCTCGCACATATATTCAGGGCATTGTGGATTAGTACACACAAAACAACTCAATGTTGTTGTCATTATTAGTCCACACAAACCACAAATTACAGCTTTCTTGGTAATGTTTGGATAATCAATCATGATTAGTTATTTTCCATTTCAAAAACCAAATCCTCAATCTCTAATACAAGTTCACTTAATGACATATACTTCCCATCAAGAGGTAAGGATATCCCCACTGTATAATCCGTCGTAGCACCTTCAGTTGTTGGTCTTGAGTCAATTTCTCTCAATTTTTTCAAAATATTTATGTCCCTTTCTTTCTGAAAGTTTATAAGTACATCTTCAAATTCATTGAGTAATATCTTTGTTGTTTCTCTCCTCGGAGAAAGTACTTCTTTAATAAAACGAATGGTCGTCTCTACTTTTTCATTTAATTTTTTTATTAATTCTTCTTTTACCATTATTATCACCATCCTTCTTGCCTTTTGCCAAAAAAAATGGCCGGCCATATGAGTGCCGACCTACTTTCCAAACTTATTTATTTTCCCTGTCCCAATCCTCGCCTAATTAGAGCAGATATTATAATAAATTGGAGCTGATTGATCAGCTCTCAATACGTTATTATATTACCATAAAATACCCAAAAAGTCAAGCATTTTTTGAGGCTAAGCCAGTCACAGGTTAAAACATATTTTAAATCAATCTTTTGATATCTCTTATGTCCTCATCTTTCACCATATTTCCAATCCTATACTTCTGTGGAATAAAAGCAGTTGCGGTGTCTACTAAGTAGTGTGTAAGGACAGAAAGGTATATATCCCCTGTCCAAATCATTAGGAGTGCAAAAAGCGGACCATAGAATAGCTCTGTGTAGAAAAATTCTAAGATTGTGTTCCGTCTTCCAAGCCAAGCAAGGTTTTTTAAATGCCATATTCCAAAGGCAAAAGAAGAAACCCCAAGAGCAATCAAATCACTCCCCCATATTGTTTTTGCCAGTCCAAAAACAATACCTCTAAAAAGGATTTCTTCCATGAATGCCGCGTATGACCCGGCAAGGTAAAACTGGAGTACATTTTTCTTTTTTGCCAGGGGGATAAAGATCAATATCAAGACAACTGTTATTGTTAGTAAAATCAGGGATGTTAAACTTGTTGGTATTAAATGCAAATTAACATTTGCGAAGAAAAAAAGTGGCAAAAAGCTTAAGGTAATTAGATACTTTTTAAAGTAATAAACATCCCAAGTATGCTTGTCTGGTTCCCCTCCCCAAATTTGTTTAACACTCAAATAAAGAACATATGCAGGTACGGTGGAGTAAATGAAAAATAAAAGAATTAAAACCAGGTCCATTCTGTACAAATATTACTCCGCCCCATGCAAAAATTCCACCCAAATTTCTCACCTTCCCCCACCACTCAAAATATATAGAAGTACTCCCACTATTATTGCAATTAGGAGGATGCTGGAAAGGCCCGCCACGGCAATTACACCCAGAAGGGATAGAATCCAAATCAAGACAAATACTACCGCAATTTGTCTTAGGGGACTTGGCAAACTCCCCACCAACCAAATTAAAATAAGAAAAATAAGTGCGTCCCAAATAGTTATGGCCAGTCCGTTAAATTGAAATAAAATTAAATGAAGTACTGTAAATGGGCCATAACCCAAGAGCCAAAATAGTATAAGAATAACAAGAATCGCTATTATCACTTATTTATAATACCATTTTTATTTATCCCGCTCCACCACCCCCACCGCCTCCACCCCCACCGCCTCCACCTGAAAATCCTCCAGAACTTCCCACACCACTCGCTCCAAACGAACCAAAGGATGTGGAAAGGGCTGAAAAAGATGATTCAAAATTACTTATACCTGTTATGCCTAGGCTTCCACTCATATAGAAAGCTGTGTAGATTCCTGAGTTCTTTTGCAAAGCCTCACTAAATTTTATTGGTAGTTGGGAAAGTGCTTTCACTGAAATACCTAATACGGTGCCATAGACTAAGTATTTTTCCCAAAGAATTACTGAATCTATGGAATAATTTTTTGTAACAGAATAGTCTTTTAGCCATTTCTTAAATGCTAGCCAACTGGCTTTTTCCCCACCTCCCCATTTACTCTTTTTGGGCATGTATATGCATAGTAGAACCATTACGAAAGAACAGATAAACATTACTGGAGCCACTGGTGCAAAAATAAACATTCCAAAAAATGAAAACCCAACTATAAGCACGGTTTCTAAAATTGCCTTCTTTTGAATTTCCAAGCTCTCCTTTTCGTAAAGCCCCATGTCTTTTAATCCATCTTTAGCATCGGCTATCCAACCGCTCCAAAATGAAGATGTCTCAGTTGGGCGAGTTCTTCCTATATTTTTTACTTCGTCAAAATATAATTTCACTGATCCTTTTTTAAAAAGAAGTTCTATTAGATCTTTCTCCATTTTTGACGTTTCTCTGGTATGGTTCTGCTTTTTAAGTACCAAATAATGCTGATCACGGGTTCCTAAAAAAACCTTCTTTCCATTTTTCACAAATTCAATTGCAAGTATTTTTCGTCTGGTCAGTTCCAAAATTGTAGCCACGATTGATTTTCCAGACGCAATTCCTTTTAACAGCGTCTCAACCATGGCTGGGGCTAAATCACTTGGTGGTTCATGAAGGCTCCCAGCCAAGTTTACTTCAGGAAGGGCATCGTCTTTCCCTACTTTATACCAACGAACTACCCAAATAATGGTTCTAAAAAGTACGAGTATGGCTATAAATACAGCAATTACAAGATAAATTAGTGCTATGTTTTTTGTTTTATCTCCAAAAGATTTTTCTTCAGCTAAGATTGAGCTTAGAGTTTCATCTCCCTCTCTAGCTTTAATAAATGATGGATTGGTTGGAAAAAGAACTCTAACTTCAAAAAATTTACCAGAATTAAGACTAGCTGCATTAAAATCAACTTCCAGATTTGAAACTATATTGACTTTTCCATTTAATGGTCCGTGACCGAATGCCCAAACTTGATCGTCAGGAACTGGATATGCGAGATATACCTTTGCGTTAACCTCCCCAGTTGGTTTGGTCCATGCATCTCCTACTAGCTGCCAGTAAAATTCAGAAATGTCTTTGTGATTTGTGACCGCATTTTGGATTGTGTAAGTTAAAGTAAATGTTTTTTCTTCATTGAGAGCCGTGTAATACCATTTAATATAAGTCCTATCTTGTTCAGGGTTTACCTCAAAATTATTAGCACCCAGTATCTTAATATCGGTTATTGAGTATCCTTTGGAGGGAATCCACTGATCTGCCCAAGAGAAAGATCCATCAAAATTATATTTTCGTTCCTCTGTAACACTAGCCGAGCCATCTTTATTTATAACTATATCAATATTGGCAGATGTAATTGAGTAGTCCTTGGCTAATACCCTACTTGGAACTAGAAGAAACACTAGGGCAAAGATTATGGATAAGATAATTTTCTGCACGAATTTATTATAACCCATTCTCAAACTTGATTTCAGTCTAATACAGGTGTAAAATACCCCATAATGAAAAATGTTGAGTGTCCGATAAACCCTAACTGCCAAAGAATGGATGCGAACGGAAAATGCGATCTTTCTAGATGTCCTGAGTTGTCCGGTGTCAGAAGATCTGAGTCATCTCACCCATCCAATATACCCTCTCCTGAATCTAGAAAGCCAGTAGGAGTGTCTCTTCGGGGTAAATCTGTTCGTGCAATCCCTATAGAAGAAACTTAAACATTCTCAATACCTGAGATCACGTGTTCGGGAATATCCACACTTTTCGATACTTTTTTTTCTAAAGAGACCTCTTTAAAAATTGGGAGAAAAACAAGTGGACAAAAACCATCCTCATTTTTACATACTTTACCACAATCTATTTTTTCTCCAGTTTTTGATTTAACATAATTTAAGATCTCACAAGCCATTTATTATTCTAACCATATCGTAATAAATTCAATTTGTCTATATGAATATGTAAAAATTTGACAGAATGGTATAAACTAATACTCCGTACAAAAAAGGGGTTGAGAAATAATATGTCTCATCATCCACCAAAAATAATTGAAATATTAACTCTAAAGGAGCCAGAGGGCTCCTTTTTTATTGGAAGAAAGGGGGTGAAAAATTATGTCCATAGATAGAATCGATATTAGAGGTAATTTTCCACTTTTTGGACCGTCGGCCGCTGGTCATCCAATACCTGAAAGTGGAACTAGAATTACAGCATCTGGTCACCCACCACCTGAAGGTATGAATGAAGTAAAAGCATCGGGAAACCCAATGCCAAAATCTACATTGGATATGACAGAAAATTTAGTTCCATTGGTAACAATACCAAAACCTGAAGGTTCAATGCCGACCGATTCGGTCCAAGCGCCAGTCTTAAAAATAGAAATACCAAATGGGACAGTATACGAATCAACTACTGACAAAAAAATTGGTTTTTTTGAGTATATTGGCCAAAAGATTAGACAGATTTTTGGTAAAAAACATTAATAGGTACTGTTGAGTTGTTGTTTCGGTGGCTGTTTTTGTTGGCTGGGGGACAGGGATTTGCACCCCGATAAGCAGCTCCAAAAACTGCTGTCCTACTGTTAGACGATCCCCCAAAATTTTTTTGCTAGCAACGTGATTGATCTTATAGATCAATTTTACGTTGTGACCCCATTGGGATTCGAACCCAAGATTTGTTGGATGAAAACCAACCGTCCTAGACCACTAGACGATGGGGCCGCGTATAGCTCACTACGTTCGCACGCGGCGAGCCTGATAACTTAATTTAAATAATTTTTAAGTTGCTTTTTTAAAAACGCATGACCTGATCCGCTTTTGAGAAATTTTTCTCTTCCAGTCGCATCACTTCTCTCTAAATAAGCTTCAAAATAGATAATCTTCCAAGGTGCTTTGCGCTTCGTGGAATAAACCATTAACGCATTATGTTTCGCAAGTCTGTTTGTTGGACTATCAGGAGTATACCCAATATACCAACTTTTATCTTGTTTGCTTTCCAAAACATAAACAAAATACATTTCTTAGGCTTGCAATGTGACCAATCAAATCGGTTTAGTTGCTTGCAACGTGATCGATCGCAGATCGATTTTACGTTGTGAGCCCGCTGGGATTCGAACCCAGAACCAATAGCTTAAAAGGCTACTGCTCTACCGTTGAGCTACAGGCCCGTGACCAGAATTTTATCATTTTGAGCTTCAAAATGCTAGAATACGAACATGTACAAACTTGGGGCAAAAGAATTAAGAAAAACAAAACCTACAAAGGATACCTTTAAGACAATAAGGAGAAATCCTATTTATTTGGTTTTGGATCATGTGCTTGATACGTACAATATTGGTTCCATTTTTAGGCTTGCTGATGCTATTGGGGCTGAAAAAGTCTATATCTGTGGGGATAGTGAATATCCACCAAGTAGTAGAATCCATAAAGCTGCCGTTGGAACTGAGGAATGGGTGCCGTGGGAAAAAGTAGATAAAGTAAAACAGGTATTACAAGTATTACATGAGAAGGGTGTTCAGATAATTGCAGTTGAACAAGATTCCCGATCTATTGACTATTCGCTATTGGCTAATCACTTGCGCTTCCCCGTAGCCATTATTGTTGGTCATGAAACGGATGGGGTAAGTAAAGAAGTACTGGACGTGGCTGATATTATTGTTGAGCTTCCGATGTTTGGCGTTAATAAATCATTCAATGTCTGGGGGAGTGCGGCGGTTATTTCGTATAAAGTCTTGGAGTCGCTGTAGGTGACGGGGATGGTGAGGCTTCTAGGATTACTTCCTTGTCACTTGCTTTGGGATTGTCATAAGTTCCTTTAGAGGTTGCAAGTACTATTCCTGCTGAAAGTCCCATAACTAAAAATAGAAGTAAACCAAATTGAAAAACGTGTTTTTTGGGCAGAAAAACTGTCATATTTCAATCTACTAGAAATTGTAGTCCTTGTAAAGAGATGTCTTTTTTTTTTAAATTTATTTTAAGGCGGTTTCGACTACACTTTTCATATCGTTCCAGCTATAAGCACCCGGAAACATTTTTTCATTAATAAAAAATCCTGGGGTTCCTTGAACTCCTAACTCAATTGCTAATGTTTGGTCACTAACAAGACGGCTGTCATATTTTCCACTCTCCAAACAGGATTTCATGAAATCTGCATCCACTGCACCTTTTAGGAAATCTGCAACAACTCCCGATTGTGCTTTATCATTCTTTACGGTGGTATTCATTAATGTGTAGCCTTCGTCATTCATTATAAGGTCACGAGCCTCCCAAAATTTACCTTTTTCCTGAGAGCAGTAAAGAGCTTTCATCCCCAATTCTCCATTGCTGTGTCCAGGATAATAGATATAAACGTAAGAAGCTTTTCCCGCATCAACTAATTTTTTCATTTCAACTGCTGGAGCAATATACTGCCCTCCGTCTATGTTCAATTTGAATTTCTCTCCCAGACTTTTATAGATCGTTCGATTTTTACCATCTGCAGCTGCACAATATGGGCAAGAGGGGTCTGCAATTTCTACAAACAAAACTTTACGGTTTGTATCCCCAAACTTAAGAACATCTTTTGAAAACAATCCTTTAATGGTGTCTATTTTTACCGCAGGTAATGTTGGTTGAGCTTGAGCTGTGGTATTTTTGGTGGTTACTCCCTCTTCTTCCAAGCTTGAAACCTTGTTCCACAAAACCCCAACCATAAAGGCTAACCCTATGCTTAATACTAAAAGTATGGGTACTATCTTCTCAATTAAACTCTGTTTTGAAGATCCTTCACTTTTTACCATGACGTTAATTCTGCCCGAAAAAAGTTAAAAAGTCAAAGGGAATTATTTTTTATCCTGAAGATAGTTAAGGCAGTCCATTGCCGCCATGCAGCCAAATCCTGCTGCCGTAATGGCTTGTTTATAGTGAAAATCTGATACATCTCCAGCAACAAATATTCCATCAACTGAAGTTTTTGTTCTATCGTGAGCTATAATGTAGCCTTTGTCGTCAATATCTATTTTGCCTTGAAAAACCATGCTCATCGGGGTGTGCCCAATGGCTACAAATAATCCATCGAAAGGAAGTTCTGAGACTTTGTTTGTTTGATTGTTTTTTATAATCACTTTTTCTACTTTTTGTTCCCCCACTATTTCTTGTACTTCTGAGTTCCAAATAACTTTTATATTTGCATTTGATAGAACTTTTGCCTGCATAGCTTTTGATGCTCTAAACTCGTCACGTCTATGAATAATTACCACCTCGCTGGCATATTTGGTAAGTACTGTAGCTTCTTCCATTGCACTGTCTCCCCCTCCCACCACGGCAACTTTTTTGCCTTTGAAAAATGGTGCATCACAAGGAGCACAAGAGGATATTCCACGTCCAATAAGTTTTGATAATCCTGGAACATCCAACCATTTGGTTTCTGCTCCTGTTGCAATAATGATAGAACGAGCAGATAGCGATTGGCCATTAGCGATTAGTTTGAAAGGATTGGAATTAACATCAATTGACTCCACTTTTTTTTGGACAAACTCAGCACCAAAACTTGTGGCATGATCACGCATTTTTTGCATCAAATCAGGTCCCAAAATGCCAGGGTGGGCAGGAAAATTATCTACTTGAGTAGTCAGCATTAACTGTCCCCCTGGGGTCTCTCCCCCAAAAATAATTGTTGAGGTGGCACCGCGGGTTGTATAGATTGCGGCAGTTAACCCCGATGGACCGCTTCCAATAATTGCTACGTCATATATCTTTCCCATTTTTTTGTTAGTTTACAAAGAAAGAAAAGGCCTGAAAACTCAAACCTTTTCTTTCTAATCCATATAAGACCCTAGATTATACTGCTGCTGGCGGTACTGTTGGAGGTAAATTTCCTCCTTGATCTCCACCTAGTACTTCTTCTTCCACTGGTTGCTCTCCCATGGGAGGTACAACTGGTTCAGGAGGAGTCGAAACTGGCTCTACAGGAACCTCTGGTTCAGGGGTAACTGGTGCCATTGGTTCAACTGATGTTACCGGATCTGCTACTGGAGTTTGGGGTATAGCACCTGAAACTCCGGAATCTTGCGCCATGGGATCAACTGGTACCGTAGGATTTACCTGTGGTGACATTGGATCTTGTGGCTGATTTGGATCTGTTGGATTCATTAACTACTCACCCCCCTTCGCCCCTCGTAGCTCTGATTGTTATCAGAGCGAAGTGGGGTTTTTAAACTAAATATGTATTTTATTTTAAATAACATGGGCTTCGGAGGGGCAACGCCCCCTTCTATAAACCTTTCTTCATAAGTTCTTCGAATACTTCTTTTCCTGAAAAACCTACATCTCTACCTATTTCTTTACCATCTTTAAATAAAACTGTTGTTGGAATGGACATTACTCCATACTTCTGTGACTGAATTGGGTTTTGATCAACATCAAGTTTTGCAACCAATACCTTATCTTTATATTCCTCGGAGAGTTCCTCAAGTACTGGCCCTGCAAGTTTACATGGACCACACCATGTTGCCCAGAAATCAACCAAAACAGGGAGGCTATTACCTAACACTTGCGTATCAAAATCACTATCCATTACATTAAATGTTGCCATTGCGACTTCCACTATACCGAAGAAGCTATAACTTAGTCAAGGTCTAAAGATATTATTTATTTGGTTATTGGTTTATTAATTTATTGATTTATTATTAAAATATGTGTCCAGTATGCACAGTCGGCGTTGTAGCGGGTCTTGGAATTTCCCGACTGCTGGGAATTGATGATGTTGTTTCTGCTATTTGGATTGGGGCTTTCATTTTATCTTTTTCTTTCATCACAATCGACTGGATTGCCAAAAAATGGCCAAGACTAATGGCTAATTACTATTCGCTACCTACTATTGTTGTTATATATCTTTTTGTACTCATTCCACTCAAATTAGACGGTACAATTGGGATTGTAGGTAATAGTCTTTGGGGAGTGGATAAGGTGATTTTGGGAATAATTATTGGATCCCTCACTCTTCTTCTTGGGGGGTATGCAGATAAATATCAAAGGAAGAAATTTGGCAAAATTTTCTTCAACTTTCAAAGGGTGGTCTTCCCTATTGTTGCTCTAATCATTTCAAGCGTGATATTCTATTACATAACTAGGCAATGAATGATTATAAAGATTTAATTGAAAAAGTAGATAAAATAGCCAAAAGCGATAAGATCGATCTTTCTTCAAGTGAGGATCTCTCAATTGCCATCATGAATCTTATTTCAATCGAGGAACACTTATTCTTTACTGCTCAAAAGACTGAAAAGCCTCAATATTTGGATATTTTGGATGAGGTTAGAAAAATGAGAGCCGATCTTCTTAAGAAAATCATTAAAGATTATGAAGGAGAAGTTTGGTGTATAAGTAAGCACCTACTTGCCGCCTCAATGCGACTTATGGAGGTTGGAACAAAGGAACAAAGAAAAGGTAACAAAAAGGAAGCTTGGGAGATGTTTCAGAAAGCCTTTAGGCTTTATTCCTTGTTTTGGGCGATTAACTTAAAGGTTGTTGATATTGGAGATGTGCCTCTGGAGGATGGAAATATAAATTTTGTGGGAGAAACAGAAGTTAAATTAAAAGGAACAGCTTCCCCTTTTGATAAACTGACACATATATTCAAAAAGGCCATAGACTGCTGCAAGGAATAGTCTTACATAAAAATCCCCATAAGAAGAATGACGGCGGTTGAGATTTTCCAATAGTTCTTACTTTGTGCAAGATCAAGTTTAAATGGCAGGTTTGTAAACCAGTTCTCAAGACTTTTTGAATCATTTAAATCTTTAAGTTGGTCAATTGAGAGATGGAGTATGAAAGAAAGAACTAGTCCTTTTCCAAAATACGAGCCAGATGAGGACAGCATCCAAAAAGTTAAAACGAAGAAAATCAGTTGAAAAAAGATAGTATGGAAGATTAATCCTTTTCGCTCTTCCTTAGCTTCATATACAAGCTCTACACTTCTTAATAAAGCTTTCTTGTTTAATAGATAACTGATCCTTTGAGAAGTTAGATCGGTAGGTTTAATAAAATATACATAAATTAAATGATCTACATCTGGTAATACTATTCCGACCAACCCTCCAAGCCAAAAAGACCAGTAAGGCAGTGCAAAGTATTTATTTATAACTGCAATAACAACAAAAAAGAAAAACCAGAAACTAAAGTGGATGAACAGTTCGCGCTTCATGATATTCTAACAAGCCCCGATTATTGGACAGTAATTTATTTTATCAGACTTTTACCTTCTGATTTGAGTTGTTTTAACTTCCACATAAAGAGACGTCCCCTACTTCTTGCATTCTGGGCATCTTTTACAAAGCTTCTGGCGCGTTCTAATAAAATTCTAGGGGTTTCTTTGGCTAGTTTCATATAAAGGGACATATGTGATTTGTCCCCTAACTCTTCTGCTAGATCGTAGGCATATTTTTGGAACTCACGGGAGATATATTTGTCCTTATCGTCAAGCTTGTATTTTTTCAGAGTGTCGCTAATTTTTTGCATAGTTTGATATATTGATTTTATCATTACATTGGAATATAAATATATCAAATCAAATGGCTGAATTTGAAATCAAGGATGATAATATTATAATCGGACAGCCTGGTAGCATTCAAAAACTATCCTTAGTAAGCGAGGCGGGTCAAAATCTCATCCAGGAATTTGTAGATCTTGCAAACGGAAGTAAAGACCGATTCGAAATAATTGAAATGTTATCGAAAAATGGGCCTATTGAGATTTGATTTTTTCAAATAACTCCTTTGTCACTACTTTAACCACCTTATCCAATATCACCCTCTCTTCATTCGTGAAATTACCCAAAACTAGCACTTCGCCCCTCGTAGCTTCACGCGAAGTAGGGTCTACTCCAATTCTAACTCTCCAGAAATCTTTTGTTCCAAGTTTACCCTCAATATCACCTATTCCGTTGTGATCTTTTGGTCCGCGTCCGTATTGGATTTTATATTCACCAAGGGTAATATCCAAATCGTCATGAACAATAAACAAGTCATTAGGTGATAGCGAATAGCGAATAGTTAAAGATTTGACAAAACTGCCCGAGTCGTTCATGAAGACATTAGACTTTTTAACAATTATATCTTTTGGAAGTTTTTGAGATTGGAGTCTATCAGCCACCAAAAACCCGGCATTATGCCTTGTACCTACATATGCACTTCCCGGGTTTCCCAATCCTACTATTAATTTCATGAGCTTATTGTACCCTATTTAACCTTTTTGCTCATGTTCTCAGCAATTTTTCCAAAAATTGGTGCTACCCATCTCTCTCCCTGCCAAGCTTTATAAACGTAAAGTAGCCAAAGAACAAATCCTAAAAGCATTAATATTCCGTTTATAAAAGCTACAACTGGGGCTAAAATTATGGTAAATGCAAAAATACCTATTCCCCAAAGAACTATCAAAAATACCACTGAGGTAACTATGGATTGCATTGCCCAAAACCTGACATACTCATCTTTTTCAACCAAAAGAAAAAGAACTGGAACAACTATTGTTGGTCCCAAAAGAGTTGCCAAGGCGGCTGCTGTTTCTTTTTTAAGTCCTAAACCGTTTTTCATTAATATCACCCCCGATCTACATTCATCTTTTCACAAAATGGGTGTGAAGGTCAACTAGGAAGATTTTTGTAGTTTAAACATATCCTGAAGTTCTTCTATAGTTGTTGCCTGATTAGCACTTCTATCATCTCTGAATTTAATTAAGCGTGGGAATCTTAGGGCAAGATCTGCAGTATGTTTTGGACTTTTAGTAATCTCATCAGCTGCCAATTCAACCACTAATGATGGAGTTACCCAAAAATCTGGAGTTAGGTCTTTATGTACTTCATATTCTTCTGGTTTTTGGGAAGTTTCCAGTTTTTTTAATCTTATGATTAATTCTCTAAACTGTTCATCGGTTAGCCCCGTTCCCACTTTGGTTACTGTTTTAACTGTATCGCCATCCTTCACCCCTACTAAGAATTGCCCTATGCCAAAATCTGATCTTTTTCCTTTACCTACTGAATAGCCCATTACAATACAGTCAACTGTGTCTGACAACTTTCCATTTTGCCCCTCAACTTCTTTCATTTTTACCCAATTCCAGCCTGTGCGACCCGAAACATAGCCTCCATTGGCCTTTTTTACCACCACTCCTTCAAGTCCCATTGAAAGATATTTTTTATGTTTTTCTTTAATTACATCAGGATCTTTGGTGATTGTACTTTCGTCAATTCTAAGTAGTCCTCCATTGACTACTACACTCTCTAATATCTCTCTACGTTTCTTGTAGGGAGTTTCTATGAAGCTTTTCCCATTAAGAATTAAAACATCAAACACTTGGAATTGAAGAGGTGTGGCCTCTGAACTTTTGACCACATCATGCTTTCTTCTTCTTTGAATTGTTTTTTGAAAATCTACAAAACCCTCGCGTTCAGGATCAAGTCCAACAGCTTCAGTATCCAAAATAACTGAATCTGCTTTTATATACTTCCCCACTTCTTTGAGTTCGGGGAAAATGTCAGGGTTTAGGGCATTCATGTTTCTTGTAAAAATCTTAAGAAAATTTGGTTTTTTGAAATGGATAAATATGCGCAAACCGTCAAATTTAGGTTCCACCGCTACCTCACCCATTTTTTTTATCATCTCAGTAGTGGAATTAAGTCTGGCTGCTAACATCGGAACAACGGGAACACCTACTTCGGGCTTGACTTCAGATAATTTCTTTTCTTTTACGAGACGGGCAATGTAGCCTATGTCTGGCCTAATGTTGTATGCTTTTTCAATTTCATTTTTTGTTTTTATATCATGTCCTGCTAGTGCATCTATTACTGTTTTTTCTGAAAAACCTAAGCGGAGGCGTCCAACTGGGATTCTGGCAACAAAACGGGCAGATAATGGATCAAGATTTTTGAGGATATTTGCCATCTTTTCAATTTTTCTGTCCTGGCTTCCCTCTCCAGTATCTTTAGCAATTGAAAGAAGATCCCCATATACTTCCAAAACGTTCATTTGATAATTTTTGCTTTTACTTAAGGCTTGGGCAACATTTCCAACATCCCCTTTTTGCTTATATAACCTGGTTACTTCCTCAATACTTTCCCTGTTTGCCTGCGCAATAGCTTTAATCACCATTTTTTCAGCAAGGTTTAGAAGTACTCCTTCATAATTGGGGGCAAGAATTCCAAGAGAGATATAGACAGTTTTTTGAATTTCGTTAGAATCAGTTTTTTTGAATAAGTCGGTTAAAATACTAGTTATTTCAAGACGGGAGGGGGTTTTTTCTAGTTTATCAAGGTAAATAGCAAACTCACTAAATTTCATATCTGTATTATACCGCTATATTGCCTTGTGCACAGTCATATAACTAGAAAAGAAGATGTAAGCAAAGATGACTGCTCCTATGAATACAAAGCCAAAAACAATAGATAGTACTCCGTTCCACTCTTCGTGAACTACTTTATTTATTCCCTCTCCAAGTAGTGTCAGACCAAACAGACTTGGCAAAACCAGGATCATATATAAAAACTGCGGATCCATGTTAGTCATAATTTTAAATTTTTACTTGTTTGCTACTACATATTTACTTGCTTTTGTTGTTCCGGTTTTTTTCAGGATTCCTTTTGTTAATAAATCCCTAAGTTCTCTTAAAATTGTGTCTTCTGAAACCATGGGCAGAACTTTTTTAAGTTCACTCATGCCACCACTTCCTTGATCACTTATATATTCGATCAGTCTCATCTGGCGCTCGGAAAGTGCTATTTGTTCTCCAAATTTGACCTTGAGACGAGTATCTACCGAAAGCTTTCTAACCTTATCTTTTATTTTTTCCAGTTCAATGGCAACTACGTGGGTAAAATATTCAAGCCAGGGGGTAATATCACGACTACCAATGTTTGGTGATTGTCTATCAACCTGAGCAATTGCTTCGTAATAATCAGCAGGATCAGTATCAAAATGCTCTTCCAAAGAGAAAAACTTTTTAACGTTATACCCTTCTCTCATGAGCATTAAGGTTGCAAAAGAACGGACGGTTCTACCATTTCCTTCAACAAAGGGATGGATTGCAACTAAAATGTAGTGTGCAATTCCTGATCTTATGATTGGGTGGATATCACAAGCTTCTGAATCATTAAGCCAGGCAAAAAAATCTTCTAAAAGATAAGGGACTTCAACGTGCGCGGGGGGTGAAAAAATAACATTTCCCGTTCCCTCTTCTTTTATGACTACTTCTGTGGTTCTAAAAACTCCAACTTTGTCAGGTACTATAATTCTATCAACTGTTGCTTTATGAATATCTTTTAACATATCGGGGTCATAATCTCCCCTTTTGACCGCAAGCTCATCTAAAAGTGTTGCAACATTCCTATAATTAATTACTTCTTGAATATCCCGTGCTCGTCCATATACTTCTTGTCCTTCAAGAATCTTTTTTGTTTGATAGAGGGTTAGATCATTTCCTTCAATGTGGGTTCCGTGGTGGATAGTGCGCACCATAGCATCACTTTGAAATTGTTTTTCAAAAGATGGAACCAAAGGAGCGTTTTCAATGACTTCACGGCTGGCCTCAATCGAGCCAATATTTTTTAGAACTTTATTTGAGACTGAATACTTGGGCACGTACATAACTATAATATACCGCAGACTATGCGGTAAAAACAATGGTATAATTGGTTACGTCAGACGATTAAATTATGGCAAAGGTGGTTAAGAAAGTTCACAAACAAGTTTCTGAGATAAAAAGGGAGTTTCTCAAACAGATGTTGGTTCTTTCAACTGGTGGATTGGGACTGGTTGCAGCTTTGGCCTGGAATGAATTTATTAAAGAAGTGATAAATAATTATCTAAAACCTATTATTGGAGGTGTTTCAGGTTTGGTCTCACTTTTCATCTATGCAGTTTTAGTCACACTTCTAGCAGTTTTTGTGACATATAGCTTGACTAAATTGGTGAAGAAATATTAATCTTTCTCTCTTGCCAACCAATCAGGAATACCTATATCTTTTGGTGGAGTTAAGGTTGATGGAGGTGGTGGTTCTTCTGGAATTTCTCCTGGACGAACAACTCTTACTTTTTGTCTTTTAAAATATTTAACTCCTGTATCTGGATTTCTCCCAACTAACACATTTTTCCATTCGTATCTAGTTTTTTTAGTTCCTTCATTCTCCATATTTATATTTTAACTCTTTAGGTCAATTCTCTCCACTTTTCCGAAGCCTTTCAAGAAATGTTCATCTGCGGTTGTTATTATTGTTTGTTGTTTTTTGGCTAATTCCATGACTATTTCCCTATGTTCATGGTCTAGTTCTGAGAAGATATCATCCAAAAGGAGTGTGGGTCTGACTTCAGTTTTTTTCTCAATGAAGTTTAACTCAGCCATCTTGAGCCAAAGTACTCCCATTCTCTGTTCACCACGACTACCATATGAGGAAAGGTTCCTCTTGCCTTCAAAAAAAATAAAATCATCTCTGTGGGGGCCAACTAAGGTGGTTGCAGCGGAAACTTCCTCCTCTTTATACTGTTCAAGTCTTCCAACACTTATAACTGATTTATCATAATTAAGAGAGTAACTATTTTTAAATGTTGATGGACTTGAATTTATAAACTGTATAAACTCTTCCCTTTTTTGAGAAATATAGTCTCCATTCTTTATCAAAAGTTGATTCCAAAAAAGAAGTTGGGAACGAGGTATTCCCTCTTCTCGTATTCTAAAAAGTAATCTGTTTCTTTGTCTTAAACCCTTTTCGTATGAAAGAACGCTTCTTCTATATTCTCTGTCTATCTGGGATAGAACGGTGTCTAAGAACTTTCTTCTTATACTTGGTGCTTCTGTAACAAGATCCATGTCCCAGGGACCAAACAATACAGTTTTAAAGTTTCCTGCAAAATCAATTGTACGTTTGGGAACCCCATTTACTGTTAGTTTTTTCTTTGGCCAACCATTATCCCCTGTTGTTATTTTTACTTCTAGTTTTATTCCATCTAATATTCCTGTAATACTAGCTATTGTTTCTTCATATTTAATCATTTCTGCTTCCAACCTTGCCTTAAAGCTTTTGGTGGTTGAAAGAAGATAAAGAGCTTCCAAAATATTGGTTTTACCTGAGGCGTTTGGTCCTACTATGGTAGTTATCCTATCTGAGAATTTTAGGTTTTTTGCTTTGAAATTCCTGAAATCTGAGAGTTTGACTACATTTATCATATTTTGAAGTATATCAGCTTTTTAAAAAGCTTATGGTATACTCGTGCCATGCCTGAAAGAAATTACGGAAATATTCAAAGCAATTTGTTTATTGATGTTGAAGGTTTCAAAAAAATGGTAAGGGAAAACCTAGAAACCTCTGAGGTAAATAAGGCTATTAAAGCCAATTGTTGGATGATTGCCCTACTTAATACTTATAGCCTGTGCTGTCATGTTCAGCATAGAGAAAACAATATTCTAAGAGTTTTTGACAAATTGGTTAAACTGACTCAACCTGATGACCTGGATAAAAGTTCTCTAACCTTCAGAGTAAATCAGGAATTGATAAGCGATGATGCCACTGATTTAAAATTCTATGGTGGAGGAGACGACCTACTCTTTCAATGGTTAAAGGATGAAATTGGATTGGAATTAATTTATCAATCTGAACTACCAAAAGAAAATGGAGATTTTTTGACAAACGATGTTTTTCTTTTTGGCAGCCATGTCAAAGAAACCACACAAGAAGTCACCAAGACTGTTGGCCATTTGGTTCCAGTTATCTTTAACTATGGTCAGGGAGTTATCGCCTTGAGTGAGCCAACCTCCAAAGGAGGAAAAAATGAGATTCTTTTTGCAGATATTGTTAAAAACGAAGGGTTATACAAAGATAGTACTGTAACCTATTTCGATACCAACTACCAAAAATTACTATTTAAGATTTTCCACTATGCCAATCCAAAAAATAGTAAAAGGGTCAAAAGGAAACTTTATTTAGAATTAGATGGATGCTGTCTTGCTCGTCTTTCGTGAAGAGATTGAATAGTTTTGGCACGTATAACTTTTACTCTTTCATATACAGAGGCTAGAGGAGATTCACCGACCTCCACACCATTAGCCAGAGAAGGATCCCCCACATCCTTACGGTGATGATAATCTGGATTTTCCGATCTGTATTGGTATTCAGATGCCATATTTCCCCCATTCTACTACTTTATTTTTCCATAATCAAGAAATTATAGAAAGTCTACTTTTCCAGTTTCTTGATGTATTTATTTGAAAATTTATTAACTGCATAATATATTCCAATTAGGATAAGCGTAAAGATGAAAAGTCCCCAAACTGTAATATCTACCGCTTTTCCGAAATTACTCACAGTTCCTCCAAAGTAATAACCAACTGCAATTAAGATTAGAGATTTGGGGATGGTTGCTAGGAAGTTATACCACAGAAAATTCTTCATTTTGATTTTTACAGATCCTGCTGCAAAAAGAATAAGTCCACCAAGAGCCTGGGAAAGCTTACCAAAGAAAAGTATTGTTCCATCATTTTTCTTTATGGCACTCTCAAGTTTGGCAACAAGTTTAAGGTCAACTCTAAAAAACTTAAGTACTCCTTTATATGTTTTATTTAGCCACCAACGACCTGCTGCGTAATACAAAACATCTCCTGCCAAATCTCCAGTCATGATTGTCAAATATGTGGGAATAAAATCCATAAATCCCACAGATACTAAAAACCCTGCAATGATAGTTACAATTGGTCCTTCGATAAGTGCTAGTGGAAAAAGAATGAGGTAACTGTATGTATAAAGAAGACCAAATATCTGAGCTGTTTGATCAGCTGAAGTCAACATGGATAGATAATATCATTTTTGGCAGACTGGGCACCAGTAAGTTCCACGTCCGCCCAAGAAGTATTTTTCGATTCTGACACCTGCCTGCCGGCAGGCAGGTCTTTCGCAAGGTTCTCCATCATGTCCATATGCTAGAGTATGGTTTTGATATTCTCCTTCTTTTCCATCTGGGGTAACAAAGGCAAGTTCTGAGGCTCCTCCATATTTTAGACCTGCTTTAAGAACCGTAATGATTGCTTTATATAGTTCTTCAACTGTTTTTTCTTCTAAGCTATTCGCTTTTCGTTTCGGATCGATACTCGAAAGCCAAAGTGCGTCGTTTGCATAAATGTTCCCCACTCCCCCTATTTTTGTTTGATCCATTAGTACAACTTTTACAGCTCGAGAACTTTTTGAAAAAATATTTTGAAGTTCTTCTAAGGAAATTTCCAATGCATCCTTTCCAAGTTTGCTTATAAATCTTTCATCATTTACCTCTTGCCTTTTAACTATCTTTATCCAACCAAAACGTCTTACATCGTTGTAATAAAGAACACCACCGCGGTCTAAATCAAAAATTACTAAGGTGTGGGGGCCTGGTACTCCACCAATAACTTTAGATGATAGCGAATAGTTATTAGTAGTTAGATTGGGACCTTGATAAATATACTGCCCAGTGAGCTTGACGTGAGTAATTAGCGAGTAGCCATTAGAAAAATCTATTACAGACACCTTTCCAAAACGCCTTACGTCTTTAATTTTACCTCCAATAATATTTTTTGTGTCCCCGCTTAATATCTTTTCACTAAATATCTTTATATCTTTTATCACATGTCCAGTAAGGAATTTCTTTAATTGAAGCCTCATTGTCTCAACCTCTGGTAGTTCAGGCATAGAGATATTATATTACAATCTCATTGTTCCTGCCCCTCGAAGCCTTGGCGAAGTGGGGTCTACCTCAGGAAGTTCTGGCATATTTAATTATCACTTCTCAAGTCACTAGAATCAAATATTATTCCTTGTTTATATTCAGTGCTTTTAGGAAATTTCTTCCCTACCTCTGGTTGAACAAATATTACTTTAGGTTCTTTGTAGTCCTGCGGATGGTAAAAACGTGCTTTATCTCCATTACTTACAATACCCAATATCTTTCCAGTTTCAATATCTTTGAATGGTTCGGGTAGAATATTTACAACATGGAAACAGGGATCGTTATACATCTCACTAATAAAATGTGGGCACCTCAGTGTTGAATCGTATCTTGCACATGTTACAAGACCAACTTTATCGGCAGTAAGCATATGAAATTTTTCGTTAATAAGTGTCCCACCGCCAAAGTCCATATCAACAATAAAAACTGCCCCTGGATACAATTTATTAAAGTGCTCAGCTTTAGCATAAAAATCATCAAGATCTCTATACCTTTTATTTCCAATTTTATAACCCAATAGATTAACAACTGGACCTTCAACCTGTCCAATTGAAAAATTGTTTGTTTCGGCTGTAAAATCGACCAACACAAGCTTTTCATCGATCTGATTTATTTCTGGCACAACACTTGATGATTTAAGTTTAAGTTTCGGACGAATCTGGACAATATATAGGTTTTCTCCGCCAGCTAAAGCTTCGACATTAAACTCTCCATTATAATCTGGGTATTTTTTTGACAACCTTCTTGCAATACGCGCAATTTTAACCATTTCCTTTATTGGCATCTTTGTCAATTGCTTGGGATAAAAGACATCTTCAACAATATCCTTTCTGCTAATTATCTTATTATTTGTATCTATTATTGCTTTACGTCCCACAAAGTCACTTGATCTAAATAATTGTCTATTAACATATTCCACACTTACTTCCCCATGGTTATAGAAAACTCTACATACGAATTTATAATCTTTGGGGATTTCCTGAACAATCACAGCTAATGCTCTTGAAGTTTTCCCTATCAAATTACGATTTCTTAGATAGAATTCAGCATAGGAAGACCAGGGGCTTAAATACACATGTCTAAGAGCTTTATAGGCATCTTCGGTTGTATGTATATAATCATAACTCTCGAAAACCCCACCAAATTGATATTCATCACCATCTTCAAGAGGAAAACTAGACCTAAATATAAGATCTTTATTTAAGATACACCCATGTTTTGCCCCTGCAAATTCAACAACCTTTTTACAAATTAGGGGTTTAAATATGCTTTCATAAAAATTCAGTGAATCGAAAAGTTTTTCAATAGCGTGTGGAATAGCACGAGATGAAAGATCAAATGTTGCAATGTTTAAACCATTCTGCCTCATAATATCCTCAGGAGAATCGAAGCTAGACATAATTTCTTCTGCCTTACCCTCAAAACCAAATGCATTCATTTTTTTATAAAAATTTGTGGGTATTACGAAAAAATCAGGTACTTTAAAACCCACATTTTCATATTTTTTTAGTCTAACTTGCCCAAATGCCTTTCCCCCAATCTCTTCTACCGTAGCCTTTTCCATACCCCTCTCGGTAGGCATTGTAAGATTCTTCATTCCCCACGGTGAAAAAATCATTTTTGCTTTTTCCGAAAAGAAATTGCTCACTAAAAAAACTGAGTGCTGCATTAAACCATTACGTTTGTTTTTTCTATTTGACCTGTCATAACATGGAGATTCTTCAAGAACTAGCGTGGCGAGTCTTTCTCCAGTAGTATCTTTTACCTTAGCAATTGTCATTGGTCCCAAATCCCAATTTTCATAATTGTGGCAATATAAAATGTTCTTTCTGGGTATTAATCTTTCTTTTTGTATTATATCTCCATCGTAATAGCCACCAGAAAGAGCGGTATGGGGATTCTTTTCGTTTAAATAAACACTGGCGAAGTCTTTGATTCTTTTTCTTTGTACAATCCCAGGTAATAAATCTTGATGCCAAGTTGGTCTTTCTGCCATATTTATTTTTGGCAGTGGACAATTTTACTACAATCTACGAATGTTTGTTGACAAATTCTAGAATCTCTTTTTTAAATCTTTCTTTTGAAAATTTTTTGGCTTGGGTTATGCAATCTTCTGGACTAAATTTCATTTTTTCAAACTTTTTAATTGCTTCCGATAGACTTTCTACTGTTGGTTCGTTGAAAAATACTCCTGTTTTGTTTTCGGTAACCGACTCAAGATATCCCCCTCCCCTAAAAGCTATCACAGGCGTTCCTGATAACATTGACTCAACTGGAGTCATTCCAAAATCTTCATCTGTTGAAAGAACTAAAAAAGCCTTCGCTGTCGCGTAAAGTCTTGCAACTTCGGTGTCAGTAACATGACCCAAGAATTCTATATTGTTTTTTGATAGTTTTTGCAGTTTTTTATACTCCATATAATACCCAGCTGGGCTTCCTGCAACTTTTAATTTTATGCCTAGCTTGATTGCAGTTTTGATAGCTAAATCAATTCCTTTTCCGCCAACAATACGGCTAATTATTAAGTAATAGTCCTCTTTTTGTACTCTTCCAATTTCTGGTATTTCAACTGGTGGATATATTACCGTAGAGTCCCTGTGGTATATATCTTTAATTCTTCCCGCAACATTCTTTGAGTTTGATATAAAATAGTTTACTTTTTGAGCCATTGTAAAATCATACTTCCTCATAAAGAAACCAACGATCTTTGCATATAGTCTGACTATCCAATATTTTTGGAACTCTATTGAGGTTTTATATCCGTAAAGCCACCTTGGTGGTGTATGACAATAACAAATTTCAACTGGCCTCTTCTTATCAGTTCCGCGGGTTCCAAATCCCTTGGTAACATACCAACTTGCGGATGAAATCACTAAGTCATATTCTGAAAAATCAAAACTACCCCAGATAAAAGGTGCTAAAAATCTTAGAGGGCTATGCAAGTATTTTGAAAAGAAGGGAATTTTATGTGCCCAGGAGGTAATTATTTTTTTATTTTTGAATCTTTCATACGCCTGAGATTTTTCTCTATAAAAAGCAGTGTAGATTGGGGCATCGGGATAAATTTCAGATAACGCCAATAGAACCCTTTCTGCTCCCCCAAACTCATTTAGATAATCATGTACCAGTGCTATTTTCATTTTTTTTAAAACAAAGCTCCTTGTTTTTCTTTTTCTATATCCTCCCCCACTTTTTTAATTCTAGCAGTTAAGGTTTTAAAACCAAATTCTTCGAATAGCTTAATTACTGCTGGAGAATCTAATTTCCAATCTTTCATAGCTTCAAAATCAATATCGATAGGTACATTTCTAACAATAGTTGCCAACATATATGATTGGTCTGCTGATTTTTTTCCTTTTATTAGTTTTTCTCTGAGTTTTTCTGGTATTTCATCCAAATTCTTATAAATTCCCTTTATTGTCTTATATCTGGATAGGAGTGTGATTGCTGTTTTTGGTCCAATGCCGACTATTCCAAAATAATTGTCTGAGGGGTCTCCTGTAAGTGATTTAAGGTCAACTATCTGGGTTGGGGGCACCCCCATGCGCCCAACCGTCTCTGCTTCGCTGTAGAGCTTGGCGTTGATAAGACCAGCAATGGGCATATATAGTTTTATATTCTTTTTATCATCTATCAGTTGCAATTGATCCCTATCCCCCGTTACTATCACAACATCATTTTTTGCCTCGGTTGCGATTGTTCCTATTACATCATCCGCCTCGAAACCAGGTTTTGAATAAACAGGAATATTGGCAGCAGTTAGGAAATCACGGGCTTTGGCAAACTGAGAACTAAGATCACTGGCCATTGGTGGGCGCTGTGCTTGATAAGTTGGAAGTTCAATTTGACGGAATGTTTTTTCCTTTTCATCAAAGCAAACGGTAATATGAGTAGGTTTAAGGTCTGTTATGACACGAATTAGCATAGAGACAAGGCCGTAAACTGCATTTATAGGTTCCCCACTTTTTGTAGTTAAAGGGGGAAGGGCATGGAAAGCACGGTGCAAAATTGCATTCCCGTCGATGATTACAAGTTTCCCCATATGAAGCTATTTTAACAGAATTTAGAGTTTGCCGTTTCCAGCTTTATTGCCTACTATCTTTTCAAAGTCATCTCTATCCAGGGTTTCTTTTTCCATTAAGGCGGCAGAAACTTTATCTAGAAGACTTCTTTTTGTTTTAACAATCTTTACAGCTTCTTTATAACAGGAATCCAAGATTTTTTTAACTTCATCGTCTACTTTTTCCATAAATGCTTGTGAGTTTTTGGCTCCTTCAAACCATTCCATTTGCCCAAAGTCCCCCATTCCCATATCGTCCCCCAGGTTAACAGGACCCAGGCTGCTCATTCCGAATTCAACCACCATTGCTTTTGCTATTTTAGTGGCTTGTGATATGTCATTGGCTGCACCACTAGTCATTTCATTGAATACGACATCTTCTGCGGCGCGCCCACCAAACATGGCTGTAATTTGTTCTAAAAGTCTACTTTTTGTTTCATGAGTTCTATCTGCTGCAGGTGGAATTAGTGTATGTCCCAAACTCATCCCACGGGCAACAATTGAAATTCTATGGACCGGATCCGTTTTATCCAGGAAATGCGTAACAATTCCATGTCCCGCTTCATGATAAGCTGTTATTTTTTTATCATTCTCTGATTGTAATCTTTTCTTCGCGGGACCTAATTTTACCTTTGTAGCTGATTCTTCAATATCGCTCATTGTGATTTCCTTCTTATCATTTCTGGCGGCTCCAATTGCAGCCTCATTAAGCATATTTTCAAGATCTGCACCTGAAAATCCTACAGTACGATCTGCAACTCTTCCCCAATCAATTTTCTTACCAAATTTCTTTCCTTGGGCATGAATAAGAAGGATTGCAAGGCGCCCTTCTTTATCCGGCATATCAAGCATCACTCGTCTATCAAACCTACCAGGTCTTAAAAGTGCTGGATCCAGTAGATCTCCTCTATTTGTGGCTGCGAGAACCACTACATTATCATTTGGAGTAAAACCATCCATTTCAACTAGTATCTGGTTTAGGGTTTGTTCACGCTCGTCATGTCCTCCCATCATGCCACGCCCACGAGATCTTCCTATGGCGTCAATTTCATCAATGAAGATTATTGATGGAGCTTGAGCCTTTGCTTGGCCAAAAAGATCACGTACGCGGCTTGCTCCAACCCCAACTAGCATTTCCATAAATTCAGATCCTGCCATTGAGAAGAAAGGTACCCCTGCCTCCCCCGCTACCGCTTTTGCAAGAAGCGTGTTATGGGAAATAAACCCATTAGCGATAAAGGAATGTGTAACAGGAACTGTAAAGTCGTAAACTCTAGCACTTGATTTTTCAGTCTTTTTAACACGGTCAAAAAATATTCCCGAGCCGACTAAAAGTTTCAAAAATCTAAAATCCTCATTAATACTAATTTCCGAATCACATTTACTACAAGCCTCAAGAAAAAGTTTTACACTTGCCATGGATGGTTTTCTTCCCCCTTGGGCATATCTGCAAATCTGTTTATGAAAGCTCTCATCAATGTACTTTGATGGTTTTTTGCCACTCTCTACAAGATGCCTCCAAACCCTTTTTATTCTCGCCCCTTGGCCAGGAACCAGATCAACATTGGTTCTAAGCTTGATCTTAGCTAAATAGGAATCTAGTTTATCTTGTTTCCTTTTCAGTCTGAAACCGATTTGTTGAGCGAAACTTAACAGATTCACCCCCGACACAAGTAATCTATATGAGGAGACATATTGATTATTCCCTTTAACTAAAAATTTATGCATCACTCCTAAATTAAGAAGCAACGCACTTACTTGTTTTGCCAATTTTTTACTGCTTGTGGCGTATTCAACTTTGCCACTTTTATACACAGAACCATCCGTGTCAAAAAGACCTTGCAAGAAAGCAACTACATTTTCTTTGGAAGACATCATTATTTGATCAGGAACTTTTTTATTTCTGGAATAATTTTCTTCTAAACCATAGTTAATTAGTGCAGATTTAATGCTCGAAGAACTTATAAAATGATCGTACTTACCCGTCGCTTTTTTAACTTTATAGCCAAATTTTTCTTTAAAATAACCATTAAAAGATAAAAGTAGTTCTTTATCGGCGGTTGAAAAGCTTATTCTGTCTTTTGTGGTAAGCCCACCGTCACCCGTAATCAGTCCCATTAAATAACTTGTCTTTGTATCCAAAACTTTATAATTTCCAAACATTTGGTTTCCAGTTTTTAGAGGAATCCAATCTCCTTCACTGATTGCGTCCATCCTTTTAAACTTAAGTTTTCCCCTTTCTTCTACTACAAGCGGGTGCTCCAAAGTTCCTTCTATCTCATGTCCCATTTCTGTTCTAATTTTTACAGTGTCCGATACTCCCAAGTCATACCAATGCGAGGCGACGGCTTTCAGAGAAACAGGCCCCTCTGGATCAAAAGAAGATAAAATTGCCCCGTGAACATAACCATTTTCTTCAACAGCAAAATATTTTGGAACATCTTTTATCTCCATTAAACCTTTACTTGTTGAGATAAGAGTATCGCCAGTTACACATTTTCCCACACCCGCCGGACCAACAAGAAGGGCACCTTTAGGTGTTCTTGCTCCCATTTTTCTGTATTTTGCTGGGAATTTAAGAAAATCTACAAGCTCTTCCAATTCTTTTTTGGCTTCATCTACTCCTGCCACATCTTTGAAAGTTGTATCTTGTTTGCCTTTTGCAAAAATTTTGGCACGACTTCTACCAAACGAGAATATGTCCTGTGCTCCTCTATTTTGGGCACGCATGATGTAATAGAAAAGTCCTGCCATGAGAATTAGGGGTAAAATTATACCCGCAGCCTCTCCTAAACTTTTTGTTAGGGATTGGTCTGCAATTGAAAACTTAACCGTTGAAGGATCTATGCCTGAATCTTTCAAGATCTGGCTAAAACCCTCCATGTTTTCCTTCGTTGAAAATTTGGTTGTTCCATCTTTATAGGTAACTACCAGTTTGTTGCTCTCAATCAAAATTTTCTCAACTTTATCTTCTTTAACGTCGTTAAGAAGCTGAGAAATATCCACACTGTTACTGCTCCCCGCCATCTGAACTCCTGCAATGATTATTGGAACAATGAAGAATACTGCTAAAATGGTGAGGGCTATTGTCCAAAGATTTAATTTCAGCTTAAATTGGATCTGTTTTTTCTCTTGACCAACCTGAGGTATTTTTTTCTCGATTTTCTTTTTCTGCTCCATACGAAGGCATTATAGACGAAAAAGCTCAATATGGCTATATGTTTACACGACTATATGGCTAATATTTCTTCAACCGTCTGACCACCCAACTATCTAACAATCTTTCCCATTACCGTACTTTTGTTCCATTGGGAACTTCACTCTGAAGCTGAAATAAAACAGGTGAGGTTTCTTCTGCCTCACTTTCAGAAAGATCGTCTCCCGGGGAGGCCATAATCATCATTACTTCTGATAATTCTTTCTCGGGGCCTATTGTTTTGGGAACAAGGTTAATAACAAATGGGAATTGTTTACCAATAAGATCTTTGGGTTTGTAAAATTTCATGATCCCAGAGAAGGCTTTTTTGATACCTATCTCCTCCCCCAAATCTACCTCAAGCTTCATAACCCAATGGCTCCAGGTAGGAACCTCAGCCTTAATAACTGTCCCAATTCTTATATCTATTTTTGAAAATTCATCAAACGATATTTGATCCATAGATTTGATTTCTACAAAAAACATTATACAATAGCCACTATGAAACAGGAAAATGGAAATACACCTAAAATAGAAGTTGTTCGTGTGGATAGATGCGCACACTATCAGGTGGAAATAAATAAAAAAAGATTTGTAATATTGGGAATGGGAAAGCACCTATCTGTTACCAAAATTGGTGAAGGTTGTGTTGGTACTAAAAGTGTCAACCTTCGTGATGACAAAGGTTTAACTCTCTATGGAGATAATGGCAACAAGACTGTTTACATGCCAGTTCCTCAGGAAAATATAGACTGGAAAGAGGTAGAAGTGATTGATCCCAAAAGCTTTAAGCTATAAAGCCCATTTTTTCTTTAACTTCTTTAATTGTTTCTTTCGCAATTTTACCCGCCTTTTGTGCTCCATCTTTTATGATTCTATCTACTTCCTCTGGGTGGTCTTCATAATACTTTCTCTCTTTTTGAATTGGTTCAAGTCTACTGGCAATGGCTCGGGCGAGATTATCCTTTAATTCTGAGTACTTAATACCTGTCGATAAATACTTATCTTCATAATCTTTCCTACCCTCCCTGTCTATAAACAGTTCATACAATTCTAATAAGGCAAACACTCCCCCTTTTGTTGAAAGTTCATTACCTTTTCCATTATCAGTCGGGACCAATGACAATTTTACCCGTATAGTGTCTAAATCATCGGTTAAATTAATGAAACTCTTTGATACACTTTTACTCATTTTTCCCTCTCCCAAAAGGGAGGGTACATATTTACCTTTTGTTGAAAAACTTTTAGGTTCTGGAAAATCCATTCCATATTTTTGGTTCATTTTTCTGGCAATCTCACGAGCTACTTCAAGGTGGGGTTCCTGATCAACACCAACAGGAACCAAACTTGCTTTATAAAGAAGGATGTCTGCAGCCATAAGTACGGGGTAATTTAAAAGAGCCATGGTGACATTATCTGGGTGTTGGGCTATCTTTTCTTTAAAAGTTGGCAGATGTTGCATTCTAGCAACACTAATCTCTGAAGAAAATATATGAGATAGATATGTGTGTTCTGGGATTAGAGACTGGGCAGAAATTATGGATTTTTCAGGATCCAAACCACAGGCTAAATAATCCATAATCACATTTCTGGTGTTTTCTGCCAGTTTTTCTTTATCAAATGGGGTGGTTATGGCATGCAAATCCATAACCATGTAAATGGTCTCGTAATCTGGGTCATTCTGCAGTTCCAAATAACCCTTAACCGCACCTAAATAGTTACCTAGGTGTAGTCTGCCTGTTGCTCTTGTGCCGGAAAAAACTCTTTTATTCATATATTTATACTTAAGTGTATCAGAAACCAAAAAATCTGCTTGGAGGCAGATTTAACTTTGTCTTGTGTCAGGGGAGGGACTTGAACCCTCGACCTCAGCGTTATGATTGCTGTGCTCTAACCAACTGAGCTACCCTGACATATGGGTATTTTACCATGACTATGGCAGCTTTGCGTACTATCTTAAAATGAAAAAACCCACCTTTTTAAGATGGGTTTAATCGTTTGTGTTGCGGGGTCAGGAGTTGCGCCTGATCTGAAAGATTATGAGCCTTTCGTGCACTGTACACTACCCCGCATATAACTAACAGGTTTGATTATACCTTAAAAAGACGTCTTTTCCCACCTTTTTTAATTTGGGTTTATAATACCTCATGCCAGAAAATTTAGATTTCTATTTTGAACTCTATGATAAGTCGGAGATCACCCGTAATCAATCAGCTATAGAGCATAATCGCTTTGGAATACATTACAAACCCGAGTTGTTTCCTGAAGGAGCTTATTTTGCCATTTCTCAATATCAACATTTCCGAAGCAATCATAATCCAGAGATGGCAGAAATATATGCAAAGATTTTCGAGGCTATGATGGGTTTTTCTTTTCAAGAACTCGAGGAGAGATCTCATCTACTTCAAGATATTGCTAACAACAAGATCTCAAAAATTTAAAGAAACAGTTTCTTCCATCTTGGTCATTACCCAATCGCCTTCTAAAATTTATATTTTGAGGAATTTTGCGAATTCGCTTCAATTGCAAAAAACTGTCCGACGAGCGCTTGACGCGACGAAGTCTTTTTGCAAAACATGAGCAAAATTATGAAAACAGAAATTTTGGCAGGCGTGTCTTTTCTTCTTTTTCAATTCTTGCTTTGGACGAGCAAAGAAGAATTGAAGCTAAAAACGGTTTATATACCTAGATTTTCCAAAAACTCTGATGTACCTTTGACAAATTTTTGTTGAGTAGATATAACTGGAAAGTTTTCCTTATCTTCTAAGGTTCCCTCCCCCACAAAGACAAATTGTGTTTTAAACCCTTGACTAGAAAACTCCTTTGCCATAAATAAATCCGATTTCCCGTCTCCAATAGTAATAAACTCTTGTGGGTAGATTCTCTGTTCCTCAAGTAGGCTAAGTATTCTTTTGGCTCCTAAATCCTTGCCCATTTTTATGTCTTCTATTTCAACATCAATTGTAGTCTCAAGAACTCTCAATTTATCCTTAAGTCCCATTTTTTCGACTATGTCCTCCAAAGCTTTAGAAAGTGATTTTTGCCTGGCTGGAAAATCTTGAAGAGGAAAATCTGATCTCATTTCAGCTGTAATCATAGTCATTTTGGCTTCATCATAAAAAACACAATCTTTATATTCTTTGTCTATTAGCTCCCTAACTTCATTTTTTAAAACTTCTGGAACAGAAATCGAGCTATCTATTCTCTGATTAAAAGTTGTCTCATCAAAAACACCCCAAATAGCTCCCTTCTCGCAAGAAACAAAGACTTTTTGGGAAAAGTGACTCAAAATCTCCTTTTCCAACCAAGAATAGGATCTACCTGTATTAAAAGCTACGGGCACACCATCACTAATAAATCCTTCGATTTTATTTAAAATCTGAATATCTGTCTGTTTTGTCTGAGGGTCTGTCAAAACACCGTCAACATCAAAAACAAGAATAAATTTTGGGTTATTCATAAAGTTAGAAAAACAGTTTCTTCCATTTTGCCCAGTTTGGGTCGGGAAGGGTATCGGAATTAATAGGAATTTGTGGGGCGAGTTTTTTAAGAGTTTCTGCATCAGGTAGAACCACTATTGCCTCCCCTTCTTTGCCCAATCCTAACTTATTTCTTATCTCTTTTTCAATAAAATTAGATGTTTGGATTTGGGCTAGCTCACTAACCAATTTATCATTGTCCTCTTGGATTTTTGTTAGTTTTGCTCTTTCAGCTTCAATTTGATTTTTTATACGTGTAGTTCTTTCTATATTTCTTAGTACCGAGATCGCAAGAAGGATAATAAGTCCCCAAATGGCATAACCTGCAATTTTTTCTATAATTTTCTTCATAATACCCTGTAATACGTTGACTATTTCCCAAAATGGGATATAATGTGGCTCTTAAGTATTATTATATGACATCTGATACCATTAAAAACCTGCTTCCGAAATTCGTAGAATCACTTAAAACTCGCGGCCGCTCCCCAGCCACAGTTTTAGCATATAGAAGTGATCTTGAACAGATGGTGGATTTTTTAATTAAAAAAGAAAAAGTAACCCCTGACCAAGTAAGGCCCGACGATCTTGATTCTTTCCGTGATACCTTACTAAATGATAAATACACCCCAAAGTCAGTCAGCCGCAAACTTAATGCCGTTAAAACCTTTTTTAGATGGATGATTGATCAAAATCTTATTACTTCTGATCCTTCTAGCTCCGTGGCCCACCCTAAAATTGACAATGTTCTACCTAAATTCCTTAATCAGCTTGAATACCGCGCAATTCGCGACGTAACCAGAAATGATGTTAGAATTGCTGCCATAGTTGAGCTTATCCTTCAAACTGGACTTAGAATTTCTGAAGTGGCCAGCTTAAAAACCTCCAACCTTAAGGATAACGAAATGTTAATCGAAGCTTTTGCCACCCAACCTCAAAGAACAGTTCCTTTAAATAGACCCGCCAAAGAAGTTATTGATTCTTATATGAAAATAAGGCCCAAGGCAGATTCTCCCTATGTCTTTATTAGTAAAAATGGAAAACCTCTTGCAGTAAGAAATATTAGAGCTTCGATTGCAAGATACTTGCAAAGGGCGGAATTACCGAACTATTCAGTTAATGATTTAAGAACCACTTTTATGGTGGAAAATCTTAAAAATGGAGTTGACATTGTTCTTCTTTCTCAGGTTTCAGGACATAAAAGACTTTCTACAACCGAGAGATATTTGGAACTTGCCCAGATTACAGAACCTGGTAAAAAACAAACCTTGATTGAGCTTTAGTTAAACCTGACTTACTTCCTCATTGCATCTGTTAACTCTATTACACTGGTAAACTATCCGTCGTCTTTCTCCCGCTTTTTTGGTCAGGTTTACTGTAGAATTAGTTTCAAGACAAATCACTCCAATAGTGGGGCACTGAGGACAACCTCCTTTATCGACAGAGATCAACTTTCTAAACGGACAACCTTCAATTCTTACTGTACCCATTATTTTTGCTATTCTATACTTGCAAAGTAATTATTGTCAAATTTGACCAAACCCTCCATCAATCCCAAAGTTATACACTTTGAAAATATTTTTCAACGTTTTGTGGGCTCGGAAGGAGTCGGACCTTCGCGATTACTTTATAAGAGTAACGTCCTACCGTTGAACGACGAGCCCATTGAGGCTATTATACCATTTGGAGTTGTTCTTGTAACACTTGTTATACTTGTATTACTTTTGCTTCTTGAAGGCTTGGGGCATTTCTTCCCAATCTCTATGTTTTCTAACTTTTAAATTTTTCTTCCAGATAGCTTCAAGGGCGGACATATCCACTTTCAGGTCTTTAGCCAAACCTAAAATTCCCACCATGTCTTTAGGAAAACATGCCTGTCCAAATCCAAAATCACCATCCCAACCAGGAACACCCAAAAAAGTTCCTATTCTTGGATCCGCCTCGACTGCGCGACTTACATCATTATAGTTGGCCCCAACTTTTTGCGACAAGAAATAAAATTCGTTGGCGAGTATAATTTTGCTTGCCAATATCAAATTACTCATGTATTTAATCACCTCTGCACTTGTCGGATCGGTAATAATATATTCCTGATCTTTTGGAAGTATCGTTTTGTATAATTCCTGAATCCTAAATCCTAAATCTTTATTCTCTACCCCTATTACTGTTCTGGCGGGATTTAGAAAGTCCTTATTTGCGTTCTTTTGAGTAAGGAATTCTGGGTTCATGACAAAATTGACACCTGGATATTTTTTAGACATTTTTTTAATAGTTCCTGGGAGTGAAGTTGACTTAAGTATTAATATTTTATGTGTCCCTGTAATTTTGGAGGCCACCTCACCAATTACACCCTCAACTATACTCATGTCCATGCCACTATAATTTTCAAATATTGGAGTGGGGACACAAATAAAAATAAAGTCTGAGTTTTTGATAACTTCCTCTAAGGTATTTTGAGACTCTTTGAATTTGTCGTACCAGAAGATTTTGTTTTTGGGACTGCTTCCAAACCCTAGTCCGGTTGCTTGTCCTACAAATCCCCAACCAATTACTCCGATGGCAAAGCCAGAACTTTGTTCTCTTTTATTCATTTCTTTTTGAAGAATATCACAGGTTGCTTCTTCGGGCAATCTCTGCTTCAACCAATCTTTCGTCCCGTCCATATTTGAGTCTGCTCATTTCTTTTATAATCTCCGCCACGCGCTCATTCTCCATAGCTTTTTGTTTAGCCATATCTTTGTTCATATCCATTGAAAATGGTGGAACAGGTTCGTTATTTACAATGGTTTTACAATATGCGTGATATCTCTCAACATTTAATAAGTCGTCCTCACCAAACGTTGGTGCAAATTCATGTTGCAGGTAGTTAGCATCAGTCACACCAACCCTAAATGAAATCACAGATCCCACATTTCCAAAAACTGCATTTTTAACTTCTTCTTCAACTTGACCTATAAACTGGTTGGCAACAGTTAGTCCCAGACCGTATTTTCTAGCTTCCGATAGAATTACTGCAAAATCGGGAGTGGCAAAGTTTTGAAACTCATCAACATAGAAATAAAAGTCCCGCCTGTCTTCTTTTGAAAGAGTGGCTCTACTCATGGCGGCCATAAGGATTCTGGGAACAAGTAAAAGTCCCAAAAAGTTACTGTTCTCCTCCCCTAGTGTACCCTTGGCAAGGTTAATAAGAAGAATTTTTCCTTCATCCATAACTTTTCTAAAATCAAATGAGCTTTGGGATTGACCTATGATGTTTCTTATAAGTTTATTGGTAACAAAGCGGCCGAATTTAGAAACCGTGTAATCCAAAACTTCTGATTTATGAAAGTCACTGGTTTGTGCTATCTGGTCCGTCCAATAACGTCTGATAATTGGATCGTTTACCAAAGGCAAGAGTTCTTGAACATACCGAGAATCCGTCATTGCCCGCATAAGTTCAACAAATGTATTTCCGGGTTTGGCCATTACGGTCAACATAGCATTTCTAACACCGTGCTCAAATCTGGGTCCCACAATTCCTGTTTTATAAGGATCAAAAAGCTTATACATAAGATTGATTATTGAAGTTGCCGCAAAATGCTTTTCATCTTCAGTTCTTGCCTCAAGTAGGTTCATTCCAATGGGACGTTCAACATCGCTTGGATTAAAGTAAATTACATCCTCGGCTCTCTCAGGTGGAATTAGTTTTAAGATGTCCTCAACAGCATCTCCGTGGGGGTCCATGAAGCAAACCCCTTTGCCCGCATTTATATCTTGTAAAACTAAGTCTTTCAAAAGTTCCGATTTACCCACACCAGTTTTTCCTATGATGTAAATATGCTGCATTCTGTCTTTATCACTTAAATACACGGAGCGCTTTACTCCCTGATAACTACTCATTCCCAAATAGAGTCCTTCTGTAGGAATCTGAGCGGGAGCTGGAGCTGTTTTTGCATTTAACCAATAAATATGGGGGGTTGTAACTTGTTTATTTGGGAAATGAAAAATAGTTGCCAACTCTTCACTGTTTAGAATTGAGGGGTGATTACCAAAAACATTGAACATAGGTTGATATCTATATAAAAAGTCCTCCATAAATCCACCTTTTGAATAAATCTTTCTTCCCTTAAGACTATTTAAATCCCCAGCATATTGAGAGAAGGCACTACTTATATTGGTTATGTGACTTTTAGCTAGATTTTCATCGGTTGAGATTGCAACAATCCTAATTGATGTTTCAAATCCTGGCTTTGAGATTTTTCCTTCAATTGCTTCCAATGTTTTTGCGGGAGTTGAGAATTTGGCTTTCTCGGGATCACTCTCTTGTTTTTTGGTATCACTAATATATTTACCCCCCTCTTTTTGCCAAGTAGACTCAGCAGGAGAGATTAATATTTGAATTGCCGCAGCCTCCCCTGGTCCCATTTTAGCTAAAGCCGCAGAAATACCCGTCATGGGATCTGTTGCCAAATCTTTAAAAGTCTTAATTGGATAGAAATTGTTTTTTCCCAGCTGGAATGATTTATAGGCAACTTTACCTTCTGGAGTAAAAATATTATATTCATCAACTTCTAAAATTTCTGCATCTGGGTAGCTTCCATGAACTGTTTTTTCTACAAGATCCTTTATTTTCTTTGGTGCCCAGACGTAAAATCTTATATCTTCTTGTTTGGCCACTATTTCAAAAGACACTACTGGTTGAATATCAAATTTTTGTTTCCAACCACCCTTCTTAAGAGAATGGAGACCTGAAAAGAGTTGGTCCATAACATCAATCTTAAATTCATTGTTCCTGGGTACCGCAATCTGAAGAAGAACTGAATCAATTGAAACCTCTTCTCTTTTCCTATTCTTAAAGAAAATTAATATCACATAACCTAGTGCAACCAATCCAAAAAAAAGTGCGGCAATTACAATAGCTGCAAAAAATATACCTGTAAAATCAATATTTAACATAATAAAAAATTGCTAAATAATTATATTGTTAAATGATCACAACCATTTAGCTATTTGACCATTCAACTATTTTTCCCAATTATCCTCCAACCAAAATGTAGTGCCTTTTTAATAATTCTAAGCCAAAAAGCTGCCAACCAGGTAGCTCCAGATGTTTTTGATCCTTTTGCCTGTTGGGTTAAGGTGGTGGTATCACTTGGAGGCTGTATTGTAATAACTTGAGTTGGGGGGGTCTGAATAATGGGTGTTCCTTTGTCGTCTTTTACTTGAGTTTTAAAATTTTTCTGTACCACTTTCACTCCCGAATTTTGTAGAGTTTCAGGCACAATAAATTCCTCTTGTCGCTCCACAATTTGTGGAACTTCAGGTTTTAATGTTTCAGGAGTAGCAGCCATATCAAATCATTGTAGCATAAGAAGTGCCTATCTTTTCCAAAATTTTTCAAGGGTTTTACTCTCAAAATTTGTACCTCTTGCCAACATAAAAAGATAATCGGAAAGCCTATTAAAATACGTAAGGATAGCTTCGGAAACTTTTTCTTTTTTGGCAAAGGAAACTAAAGATCTTTCGGCTCGCCTGCAAAGAGCACGGGCGTAGAATAATAAAGCTGCTTGCAGCGTGCCTCCGTAAAAAATAAAATTTGTTTGAACTGGTAATATCCCTTCCCAAACATCTATTTGCTTTTCTAATTTTTTAGTTCGTGCACTGGTAAAACGAAGGTTACTACCAGCTAAGATGGAATTAATTGTAAATAAATCAGCCTGAATATCAGTTAGTCCTCCAACTATTCCTAGAAATGAATTGAGTTCATCAATTGCACCAATTGATTTTATTTTACAAGAATCTTTATGTATACCAACGAGGGTTTGTGATTTTTTGTTAAAAACCTTTGTTGTCCCCTTATCCCCCGCTTTGGTATAAATAGCCATGAAGAGAATTTACTCTACTTTTGTAAATCTATCAACTTCAGATCCGTCTTCAAGTTTAACTTTTGCAAGAAAATCTTCTAAAGATCTTACCCAAACTAATTTTTCTCCATAATGAGCTTCATAAATCACACAAACTTTCTCTGTTTCTTCAATAAAGCCAACACGAAGAACTGTATAAAACTGATCAGAATGTTTGTAATGAATATAACTTCCACCTATTTTTACTTCTTGTTTTGCTTTGTCTATTTCCGCTATTAATTCTGTCTGTTCTTTACGTATCATTTTCTTTAGCACTCAGAGTGGCCGCAGGCGTGGCATTTGGAGCAGCCTTCCTCAAAAACCATGGCGGGAGATCCACAGCTGGGACAGATATCTCCTATTTTGTTATCTTGCGGGATATTTAATGCCATCTGCTGCACCTCTGGCTCAAGCGGTGTATCGTGATTAATATTATTAAATCCAAAGTGCATTCCAATAGCTTTTGCAATAGCATCAGGTAGGGACCTAACTTTATTTATTCCAAATCCTACAGATCTACTACCTCCAATTCCTTGAAGTTGTTCCATAATTTCCCTGGCTCTTTCTCTTGCTGGCAGATGATTTCCAAATCTGAAATTAGTTGAGACTAAACGCCCCAACGCTTCCGCCATGGCTGCAACTTCACTTCCTGCTTTTCCTATGGTTACAAATAATTCAAAGGGTTCTCCCGTTTCTGTCTCATTAATGGTAATGAATGAACTTCCCAGTGGAGTTAATATTCTATAAGTTGACCCACTGACTTTAACGGGGCGCTCCATTATTACTGATTTTTGTGTGTCTTCTTGTTTACTTTCTTTTTCGGTTTTATTGTTTGTTCCAATATTTAAGACTTGTTCGTTTTTACTTCCATCTCTAAAAATTGTTATTCCCTTACAGTTTGACTCCCAAGCAGAAAGATATGCATTTTTTACGTCATCTACCGTTGAATCATGACTAAGATTTATGGTTTTACTGACTGCATTTTCTGTGTATTTTTGAAAGGCAGACTGAATTTTGATATGCCATTCAGGTGCAATTTCATGAGCAGTACCAAAAACGGCACGTACATCAGCAGGAATCTCTTCCATTCCCCGTATTACTCCACGTTCTCCCACTTTTGTCATTAAAGATTCATTCCAAAAGCCCTTTTCTTTGGCAATTTTTTCAAATCTAGGTTCTACAAAGGTTAATTTTCTATCTAGGTGTTTATCTTTAACAATGTGTTGATATGCAACCGCAAACATGGGCTCCACCCCACTAGAAGCTCCTGCAATAATTGAAATTGATCCAGTTGGTGCAATTGTTGTGACTGTCGAGTTCCTTCTTGGAGGACCTTCTCTATAAATACTTACAGGGAAAAGTGGAAAAGGACCACGTTCTTTTGCCAGTTTTCTATCTTCATCTAATGCTTCATCTGAAATAAACTTCATTACTTTTTCGGCCAAAACTATTGCTTCTTCACTATCAAATGGAATTCCCAGCTCAATCAACATGTCACTCCATCCCCCCACTCCAAGACCAATACGGCGTGCATTAAATACCGTTTTTCTTAACTGCTCCAGGGGAAGTGGATTAACTTCGATGACATCATCCAAAAATCTTGTCGCGGTTCTGGCAACTTGGGCTAGTTCATCCCAATTGATTTTCCCGTCTTTCACAAAATAACCAAGGAAAATACTTCCCAAATTACAGGCATCGAATGGATATAGAGGTTGTTCACCACACGGATTAGTTGACTCAACTGGACCCAATACTGGGATTGGGTTTCCGCTTCCAGCATTAATTCTATCAATAAAAATTAAGCCTGGGTCCCCTGACCTCCAAGCTGCATTAGCAATCTCGTCAAAGACCTTTCTGGCATTTAGAGCTCCTACAACTTTCTTTGTTCTGGGATCAATAAGACTATAATCTTCATCTTTTTTATACGCTTCCATAAAAGGATCTGTGATTGCCACTGATATATTGAAGTTAGTTATTCCCCCTTCTTCTTTACAATGAATAAACTCCATAACATCAGGATGGTCTACTCGGAGTATTCCCATGTTGGCCCCTCTTCTTTTTCCTCCCTGTTTAACTTCATTTGTTGCTGCATCAAATATTCTCATAAACGATATTGGGCCACTTGCGGTCCCACTTGATGTTTTAACTATCGAACCGTTAGGGCGAAGTCTACTAAAAGAAAATCCAGTTCCCCCACCAGTTTTATGAATTATTGCCTGGTATTTAAGTGCATCAAAAATCCCTTCCATAGAATCTTCAACAGGGAGAACAAAACAGGCTGAATATTGAAGACCATTACCTGTTCCTGCATTCATTAGAGTTGGTGAGTTTGGTAAAAACTTTCTTGAGATCATAAGGTTATAGAAGTTGTGGGCCATTTTTTCTACTCCTTTTTTGGTTGCCCCCCAAACCGCCTCAGCAGATGCTATCTCCCAAGAAATTCTCCAAACCATTTGTTCTGCAGTTTCAATTGGTTTGAGTTCATCATTCTTCATCAAGTAGCGCTCATTTAAAACTTTAAGAGCTTGCTCGGTCCACTCCCCTTTGGGTAAACCTTTTGGCATGGCTGGCATACTACCTATCTTTTTTCTAATTTTTCCTGTCACTTCTTCATAAGATGGAGCAGAGAGGTCGTTTATTGTTATTTTTGTTTCCCCATTTTTGTATACAAACTTATTCCCTCCGGGCCGTAGGCCCTTTGGGCCGGAGGCTTTTCTTTTATCTTTTGTTTGTAATTGCATATTTTTTAAGTTACTTCTCAATAAGTTTTTCAAAATCTGTTAAGTCTTCAAATTCTAAATAGACACTTGCAAATCTGAGCCAGGCTACTTTATCTATTTTCTTTAATCTTTTCAAGACCGCATTTCCTATGGTTCTTGAGGATATCTCTTGCTCCTCCCCTCTTAACATCTCACGCTCAACACTTTCTATAATCTCATCTACTGTTTCCATTGATACTGGTCTTTTTTGAATTGACCTTAGAATCCCATGTCTTATTTTTTCCTTATCCCAAGATTCTCGTCTACCATCTTTTTTAATTACCCAAAGAACACTATCTTTTACTTTTTCGAATGTAGTAAATCTTTTACCACATTTCGAGCATTCCCTACGTCTTCTAATTGATCCTCCATCTTCTATAGTTCTACTCTCAAGTACCTGTGAATCGATCTTTCCGCAAAATGGACATTTCATGTATGAAAAGTAAACACACTACAGTTAGTGACTACTTAGCTAATTTACCACTAGGTCTGTGGGGGTCAACTATCAACTAATAGTTACAAATGTATCACGCCAGGCGTCGAGTAAGCCTAGAAAAATATTAATTCCTGAAGTTTTTGCGGAAAAAATATTGATGATTTTAAAAAAATTTTTTTATGAGTATAAAAAATGAAGACAAAATAAACTGTTATTGCCCATTAAACGGGTTTTTTGGAGTTTCTATTCCTTTCGAATTTAGAGTATCACGACAAGTTTTATAGATTTCTTTAGCATAATCTTCCGCTTTCACTACTTCTGGCCTTATATCTTCTGGAGAGAGCGGCATTATCTTTTCTTCAATTACTTGTCTATGCTTTAAAGATGCGTTGGCAAGTTTAATTAGAAAATCATTAGTATTTATCCCTGCCTCTCTAGCTCGCTCTTCATCTTTTGCTGCAACCTCTAGATACTTCTCCCCTTTTACTAATGTTGTCACTGCAATATCTGGTTTCCCGTTTTCAAAAAGAATTAAACTTGAACCTAAACGTTTGTCTGCATAAAGAAGCGCAAAATCTGCTTTCTTGAGAGGGTCGGAAGTAATTGAATACTGAGCCCTATCTCTTAAAGCTTTAAAGTACCAAAGAAAATTATCAGGGTGTACTCCTCCTGGATATGGTAAAAAGTAATTGATCTCGGGAAGTGGTATCTCAGTTGATTTGGAAATTGGGGGTGGTGTTGAGTATCCGTAGGCTGGAGAAACTGAGGAAGACCTTAAAACTGATACCGAAAGAATTACGAAAGCAAGGACAAAAGCCGCAACTCCGTACAAATATTTCCTTATCATTGGGTAACTAACATAGTACCCCGGAGTCTAGTATGTGTCAAGTTAATGATAAGTTATCTAAATAAAATAATTGGCCACTCCCAAAGGACATGGAGAAAAATTGAACCAAAGATATTCTTTGTTCTTGAGAAAATAAAAGCTGAACCAAGTCCGAAAATGGCTGTTATGGCAAGATAGACGGCTGCTTGGGGGACTGTATAATTCCAAATGAAAAAGGCTATTGGGACATGAACTATCGTCCAAGCTATGGTTTGGATCAGGTTTGCTATCAACTCTCCTCTAAATACCTTTGTTAGCCTACCATATATATATCCCCTGAAAGCTGTTTCCTCTGAAAAAGCTGTTGCAAAAGAAAGACCTAAGGAAGTCATTAGAGGAAGACTTCCTATATTGGCCGCAAAATTTAGCTGTCCATATTTCAGATAATTGGATAAAAGCCCTTCAATTACAAATACTGATCCCAAACCAAGTGAAAGATAGATTGAGGGAAAAAGATTTTTTAAAGTTATTCCAAGAGAAGTTATTGTTTCTTTTTCTTTGCGTACAAAATAAACCAAAGGAATAAGCCAGACTATTGGTTTAATTATAAATTCTTCAATATCATCTGGAAATTTAAAAAGAAATCGGTAAAAGGCCCAAATAACTATTAGGTAAGCTACATAAATAGTAACGTTTTTAATTATTGAGGTTTTTGTAACTTTGGCAGTCATACTCTTAACTATTATTATATTACAATTTACATGTCTTAAATGATTGATCTATTGCTGTGGTAATCATATTTACTCTTTCTATTGCTTCATCTAGAGTTACTGCATTTTTCTCATTTGGGAACCAATGGAATACTAAATTTCTACTTATTCTCCATGTTTCCCAAAGATTGTCAGCTAAATCCTTTCCTCCACAATGTTTTACGACCTTGTCATATACGCTATCTTTTCTAATCTCTTTTGGAAGTGATGGATTAAGAGATTTTCCAATTCTGAAACGTTTTCCGTAGTAGTCCTCATTTGTGATAAATTCTAGATCTAAAAACATTTTTTTAAGAAAACCTTCATATGCTTTGGCTGCTGGAAACACAACAAAAGAATAATCATTAAATTCATCCTCTCCTCCAGGAAGATCTACTCCCCAGCTTTTAACAGTAGAAACTAAAAATCTTGATGTAATCAAAAGTTTTTGAAGATCGGTTTCCAAATAATTCCACCAAACTTTTTGTTCTAAAGCTTCCATACGATATAATTTAACCTATGGGGAGTTTTTTTGCAAAGGTGGGTCGTTTTTTGAAAAATCAAGTAAGTACGGCGAGAAATATTAAAAGATTAATATTTTTTACTGTTGTTATATCTATAACTGTTTATTTGTTCTGGGGGATCCCATTACCTGTTAATATTGCCAATAGCCAACCTGTTTCAACTAGGATATTGGATAGAAATGGAAAACTAATATATGAAATTTATTCAGAAAAAAGAAGATCTCCCATTAGCCTTACCGATCTTCCCAAACATGTTACCCAAGCAACCATCGCGATTGAAGACAAAGACTTTTATAAACATAAAGGTTTTTCCCTAACAGGTATCACAAGAGCATTATATAAAAATATAGTTAAACAAAATATTCAAGGAGGCTCAACCATAAGTCAACAATTAGTCAAAAACGCCCTTTTAAGTAATGAGAAAACAATAAGAAGAAAGGCGCAGGAATTGATTCTAACTATTATAGTTGAAGGCGTTTATACTAAAGATCAGATTCTAGAGACTTATTTAAACACAATCCCTTATGGTGGAACCACTTACGGAATTGAGGAGGCAAGCGAAACTTATTTTGGAAAATCTGCCAAAGACTTAGATTTGGCACAAGCGGCTCTTCTTGCGGGGCTTCCTCAAAGACCTTCTACTTATTCCCCATTTGGAGCGCATCCAGAACTAGCAAAAAGTAGACAGGAAGAAGTTCTAAAACAAATGGTCGTCAGTAAATTTATTACACAAGAAGAAGCTGATAAAGCAAAAAGTGAAACGTTGATTTATAGAAAAATCTCCCCTACCCAAGCTCCTCATTTTGCTCTTTGGATTAAGGAACAATTAGCTGATAAATATGGGGAAAAGAAAGTCGAACAGGGAGGGCTTAGGGTTTATACCACGCTTGACTTAGATATCCAAAATTATGCACAAGATGTTCTAGCCACAGAGGTTGCAAAACTCAAAAAACAAAATGTTGGCAATGGTGCTTTGATTGTTACAAGACCAGCAACTGGAGAGATTCTGGCCATGGTAGGGTCTAAGGACTACTTTGCCACCGACGAGGATGGAAAAGTAAATGTTATTCTGGCAAAACGTCAACCAGGAAGCTCTATAAAACCTCTTAATTATGCCTTAGCTCTTCGAGATCAAAAAATTACACTTGCCACAGCACTTGCTGATATTTCTACTTGTTTCCAGGTTTTAGGACAACCTAGCTATTGTCCAGTCAATTACGATGGTATCTTTCATGGGCTAGTACAGATTAGATTTGCCTTGGGAAATTCATACAATATTCCAGCTGTTAAAGTACTTGCCCTTAATGGTGTTGACAACTTTGTGCGTTTTGCAAATCAAATGGGAATATCTACATTTACAGATCCAAAAAATTACGGTCTTTCTCTTACACTTGGAGGTGGAGAAGTTAAACCAATTGATATGGCTGAAGCATTTGGAGTATTTGCTAATAGTGGAATTAGACAACCTCTAATTGCTGTTACAAAAGTAACCGATTGGAAAGGTCAAACATTGGAAGAGGTAAATTTGGAAAAGCTTAAATTAACAGGATCAAGAATTATTGATCCTTCAGTAGCGTTTTTAGTATCACACACCTTACTTGACAATAATGCCAGATCAAACGCATTTGGCACAAGCTCATATTTAAACGTTTCAGGACATCCTGAAGTCTCTGTTAAAACAGGTACAACAAACGACAGGCGTGATAATTGGACAATTGGCTATACTGCAAATGCAGTTGTTGTTGTCTGGGTAGGAAATAACGACAATTCGGAAATGGGTGGGGCTGTGTCTGGTATTTCAGGAGCCTCTCCTGTTTGGAATAAGGTAATGAAGGCAACGCTGGACAAAGCCGAAAAAGGAGCATATGACGCTTCAGAAAAGGGTCATGCGTGGCCACGTCAACCCGGGGGCGTTGTTGGAGCCACTATCTGTTCTGATACTGGAGGTCTTCCAGGAAGTGATCCTTCAAATCCGGGTTGCCCTACAAGATTTGAATATTTCTTAGAAGGGACTGTTCCTTCAACTTCCTACGTTGTTGGTCAGGATGTTCAGATAAATAATGTCACAAGTCAGTTGGCGGGACCCAAAGATCCTGTTGAGATAATTCACACTGAAAACAAACCCATTTATACAGACCCTACAGGTGCTTTATATTGTATGACTTGTCCGATTTCTTCCGAGTCAGCGAATATCAGATATCCACTTCTGCAAATATGGAATTCTCCTTTTAATTAGCCTCAGTTGGTGTATAATGCGCCAATGGCTGGGAAACAAGCCTCGACCAATCCCGCCCTATTCAAAATCCTAGCAAGGATTCTAGCTTCTATTGGACATCCTATCTATTTTGTTTTGTCACACATTATCCTTGTTTTAGTTTTTGTTTTGTACCAGATTACTAAACTAATTAAAAGTCTCAAACAAAAATCAAAAAAAACAAAGAAACCAGAGAAGAAACAAATTAAAAAAAGGATTAAGGTTACATCTAAAAAAGGATTGTTTGTTTTCAGTTTTCCAAAAATAAAGTTGCCATCTTTTGGAAAAATATTCAAGTTGGAAAGGTTAAGAATTGCTCTCTTTAAGTATAAAATTATCAGTAAAGTTAAAAAGTCTTTTGGAAAAAAGATTACACGATTTCAAAAACTTCAATTAAAGAAAAGGATTATTCTTCTATTTATATTTTTTATAGTTTTTTCTTTAATTTGTTATTTTTATTTTTTTATTTTTTATGGTCTCCCCTCACCTAAGCAATTGGCTGCAAGAGAACCTCAGGTTTCAACAAAAATTTATGACAGAAACGGAAATCTTCTTTATAAAATCTACAAAGATGAAAATAGAACCATAGTTCCCTTAACCCAAATTCCTATCCACGTCAGATTGGCTACACTTGCCGCTGAAGATGCTGAGTTTTATAATCATCCAGGTTTCTCTATTAAAGGGATTGTGAGAGCTTTAATTCAAGATATCCAAACAGGATCTCTTCAGGGGGGTTCCACCATTACCCAACAATTGATAAAAAACGTACTTCTTTCTCCCGAAAAAACAATTACAAGAAAAATCAAAGAAGTAGTTTTATCCGTCGAAGCAGAGGCAACTTACACCAAAGATCAAATATTTGAGATGTATCTTAATCAAGTAAGTTATGGAGGAACAGCATATGGAGTCCAGGAAGCCTCATATCAATATTTTGGTAAGAATGTTGGGGATCTTAATTTAGCTGAGGCGGCCTATCTGGCAGGCTTAACAAAAAGTCCCACCAGGTATTCTCCATATGGAACTCGTCCCGAAGCTGGATTTGAACGTCAGAGAGAAATACTCCATCTAATGGCAGTTAATAGGTTTATTACCCAAGAGCAAGAGAATGAGGCTTCTGAAACAAAGCTGACATTTGTTCCTAATAAGAATGAGATTAAAGCTCCCCATTTTGTAATGTATATAAGGACTCTTTTGGTTGATAAATATGGAGAAGAAATGGTATCAAAAGGGGGGTTAGAAGTAACAACTAGCTTAGATCTTCCCACTCAGGAATTAGCTGAGAAAATTGTTAAAACCGAGATCAATAACCTTAAACAATTGCGTGTAGGTAATGGTGCCGCTTTGATACTCAATCCCCAAACTGGAGAGATCTTGGCTATGGTTGGTTCTGCTAATTATTTTGACACGGAAAATGATGGACAAGTAAATGTAACCTTAAGACTAAGACAACCAGGGTCTTCAATTAAAGTAGTTAATTATGCATACGCTCTTTCTTACGGAATGACTCCTGCAAGCATTATTGATGATTCCCCTATTACATATGTCACTCCAGGATCTCCTCCATATTCACCTGTAAATTATGATGGAAAATATATTGGCAATGTTTCTTTAAGAAATGCGCTAGCACAAAGTAGAAATATTCCAGCGGTCAAAACTCTTGCAAGTTATGGAGTAGATAAAATGATAACTCAGGGGAGAGATTTGGGTATTACTACCTGGAATGAACCTAGTAAATATGGATTGTCTTTGACACTTGGAGGAGGTGCTGTAACTGCGCTTGATTTGTCTAAGGTTTACTCAACACTAGCAAATTATGGAAAAAGGCCTGATGTAATGCCCATTCTATCCGTTAAAGATTATAAAGGTAAAGTTTTAGAGAAAAATTCTGTAAACACCACCCAGGTACTTAGTCCGGCAGTTGCTTTTTCTTTGACAGATATTCTAAAGGATAATGTTGCCAGATCAGCCGAATTTGGACTAAATTCATACCTAGTTATCAAAAATCATCCTGAAGTTGCAGTAAAAACTGGAACGAGTAATGACTTAAGGGATAATTGGACCGTTGGTTACAACCAAAATTTCTTAGTGCTAACTTGGGTGGGTAATAATGACAACTCCCCAATGAGTAGAATTGCCTCAGGAATAACAGGGGCCTCTCCTATTTGGAATAAAATAATGTCAGCTCTTTTGGTAGACGTTCCATCAATTGATTGGAAAGCTCCCGATGAGATGATAAGAATTAATTGTTTAGGTAGAGGTGAGTGGTTTTTAACTGGGGCTGTTCCAGCAAATTACTGCAAACCAACCCCCTCCCCAGTCCCAACGTCTGAGAGTCAAATTTTGGATGGAGTCTCAACTGTTAATCGTTAAGTTCCTTGTATAAAAGGTAAGAAGGAAGAATGGTAAGTGCCCCAAGAAGTGTAAGTATGTACGATCCTATGCTATATGGAATATAGGAAGCAGCTAGTCCCAAGACCGCTCCAAACAAGCCAAATATTATAAATCTACCCAATATCGCCCAAAATCTCCCCTTTACTAATGCTTTACTTTTACTCATAGATGCTTTCACCCCTAATTCTTTATCAACAAAAACAAATGTTGAGAATGAAAACCAAATTGCAAATATAATTCCTGGAATAATAAGAAGGATTGTTCCTCCTAAATCAACCAGAAAAACGAGAACTGAGACCAAGAAAAATCCCCAAAGTTTTTTCCAAGAAAGAACAAATGTTTCTTTTATACTCAAATTCTCATTATCCACTACTTTTTTTACTGCCATAATCCCAGCTAATGAAATAAGTAAATAAATAACTAAATATAAAATATCAACAGTAGCGATTACTCCACTTAACAAGGTTAAATTTAAACTTTCTCTAAAATATTGGAAAGCTTGAAAAGGAACTAATACTGCATAAACTAAAATGAAATATATTAAATTCTTTTTGTCAAAAAAGATTTTTATTGAGCTTTCTATTAATTTAAATGGTGATGATAATTTTTGCATGGTCCAAAACTTAGTTATTGTACATCATTTTCGATGGTGTAAATATCCCTTGATATTTTGGGAAATATTACACTTGCATCATTTTCGTTTATTCCCTGACTCATGATTATTAGAACATATGGTTTATCGGCAAGAACTATTCCCCCATCAGCAATCACTTTTGTGTCTTGTCCAAACTTATGTGCAACTTTTGTGTTTTTAGGTACTCCCGCAGTAATCCAATTTTCATAAATGGTATTTTGTAAAAAACCAAGTATTTCATCGCGATTTGTTTGACCTACAAGCTTTCCATTCCAAAGTTTGGTAAAAAGAAGGCCGAAATCATTAGGGGTGGTCATACCTGTTTCGATATTGGTACTATTCATTCCTATTTCATTTAAATAATTTTTAAGTTTATCCGCCCCTATTACATCTTTCATCACTTTATAGGCGGTTCTGTCTGAATTTTTACCCATATATTCTGCCAGTTTACGATAGGTATATGTTGTTCCCGCAGACTGTGTAAACAAAACCCCCGAACCTCTGACTTTATCTGTCTCTCTTAATGTGTATTTTGTATCTAAATCTAGGCTTCCTTCTTCTGACATTTTGTACATTAGAGTAATCAAGGGAAGCTTTAGAAGTGATGCTCCTTGAAATTGACTATCGCTACTTACTCCATAATTTATTCCATCATTAAGTCTTACAACCAAAAATCCGTAAAAACCCGAAAGGGGTTGAATATTGTTTTTAAATTGTGTTATTGCTTTTTGAGCTTTTGCATCATTTTGTATTGAACTGCTTTTCTGTCCGACTTGAATTATCTCCTCACCAAATGGGTTTCCCATATTGATATTTTTGAATGAAATTTTAGGAAGCCCTGGAAGTTTAAAATCATGAGAGAAAAGAAACATACCAGTTGCCAAAAGTGTGGTTATTAAAAAGAAAATAAGAACGGTTAATCGTTCACTCTTCCCCCAAGGCTTAGGTGGTTCTTTTCTTTTTCTTTTGTTTTCTGGGTTTAAATCTTTAAATTTTCTAGTTAATTTTCTATCCCTATATTCCTCTTCCTCACTAAAACCCTCTTCATCTTCATATTCTTCTTCTTTTTTATTTCCAAATAAACCCATAAATCTATTATCTCCTTTTCTCCCATACCGTTTCGTCAACAAGGTTTTGGGGTTTGGTGTTAGCTAAAGCGTCAAGAATTGAGGCAACTGCCTGTTCCCCCATTTTGTTTCTAGCTTCATATGTGGCTGATGCTATGTGGGGAGTAGTCACAACGTCTGGCATATCATATAGCTCTGGACTGATATTTGGTTCATTATCAAAAACATCTAGAGCCGCTCCCCCAAGATGCCCCGATCTTAATGCTTCTACTAGGTCACGTTCTTGTACAACTGGTCCTCTTGCTGTGTTAACTAAAAATGCTCCCTTTTTCATTTTGGCAAGAGTTTCTTTATTTATCATATGTCTTGTTTCCTCAGTCAGGGGAACATGCAGGCTAACCACATCTGAAGAGGCGAAAAGTTCATCAAGTGTAACAAATTTGATCTGTATTTCTCGTTCCGCCACCTCATCTCTCGTATGTTTATTGTAAATAACATTCATTTTAAATCCCATTGCACGTCTAGCTACCATTGATCCAATTCTCCCCAGTCCTACTATTCCCAGGGTTTTGCCTATCAAGTTTGTTCCCAAAAATACATCAGGCTCCCACCCTCTATAAGCCCCTCTTCTTGTCGCTTCATCTGCTTCAACAATGCGTCTTGTAAGAGATAATATTAAGGCCCAGGTGTGTTCAGCTACTGCTTCATTTACTTCTTCCGAGGGGGTGTTGGTTACCAAAATTCCCCGCTCGGATGCGGCTTTTACATCAATATTGTCAAAACCGACTGCATAATTACTAATTATTTTTAGGTTGGGGCCAATTGCGTCCATTACATCCCCGTCAATTTTGTCCGTAAGAAGGCAAAGGAGAGCATCAACTCCTTTTGCTTTTGACAAAAGCTCTTCAGAAGTTAGTGTTCTACTGAATTCGGAGATAACAACTTCGTTTCCGTTAACTTTCAGCTTTTCCAAGTGTTCACCTGGTATTTGTCGTGTTACAAAAATTTTCATATTATAAATTTTGTACAACTACTCCGCTACTTTTTGCTCGTTCAATCCATGTTGGCATTTCAGATTCTTTAAGTAAACCTTTCTGGCTTCCAGTGTAACCAATTACTGAGGCTGAATTACACGTTCCCCAAAGGAGAGCTTCATCAAGTGTCTTTCCATGAATAAGTGCGGAAAGGCAACCAGAACCAAATGCATCTCCTGCTCCAGTCCTTTCATATGCATCCACTGGAAGAACTCCTGCTCTAAAAAACTTTCCATAAATTGAGTCGTACGCAAAAGCACCACCACTTCCGTCGGTAATGATACAAACCTTGGGCCCCAACTTATTAAGAGCTATTAAAAGATCCCGCTCTTTACCCAAACTATCACCTTGAAAGTTGGTTAATTTTTCTGCTTCCTCACGATTTACATTGATAAGATGTGACAGTGTCATTATTGCTTCTATGTTTTTATATTCACCCCTTAGTTGCCAGCTTCCAGGATTAAACGCAAGTTTTACCGTAGGATTTGTCTTTAACCACTCAGTCATATGATTGTAAAAAGGCAAGAAACTTTCTCCCATTGAGGTTAAGTACACCCAAGAAGTTACAGGAAGTTTTATTGGAAATTCATATGAACGAGGTGCGTGGTATACAAAAATAGTCCGCTCTCCTGAGTAATTAATAATGGTTGAATAATTAGAAGACGTACCAGGTTGTTGAATAATATATGTTGGATCTACCCCCTCTGCTTTAAGCCTAGAAACAATCATCTCCCCTACACTGTCTTGTCCAAGTGTTAAGACAATTGAGGTATTTATTCCCAATCTTTCCACCCCGACTGCATTATTGGCCGCATTTCCTCCTATTGAGAATTCTAAATTTTTTACTGGAATTTTATCTCCATACGAAAACGCAATCAGACACTCTTTCGAGTCCAGTCTGCAAACAGTTTCGCTTTCAAGGGGAGTCATGAATGTATCAATTGATGCGTCTCCTATACTTAAAAGGTCAGTAGCTTTTAAATCAGAGTTGTCCATTTCTTGCTTTTGATACCCTTTCTAACCGATCAAGGAATACTTTCTGGGCTGAGATAATATTTTCACCTTTCCCTGCCCAAGTTGCCATTACTTCTTCTTGAAGAGCCCTGGAATATGAGAAGGAAATTGTCCAGGACGCATCTTTCCTTCTTTTGACTATTTCATTTAGATTGTTTGTAGCCTCATCTGGAGTCTGACCACCTGAAAGAAATACTACTCCACCAATCCCAATTGGTACTGATTTTTCCAAGGATCTTAAGGTTGCTTCTGCTACTTCCAGGGGGGCAGCCTTGACTCCACTATCTTTTCCAGGAAGAACCATATTGGTTTTAAGAATTATATTTTTTAAATCAATATTTGCTTCTTTTAACTTATCAAATAACATTTGCCAAACAACTACCGATATTTCTGCACATCGTGTGGTTGTGTGGTTGCCATCAAGAAGAATTTCAGGTTCAACAATCGGCACCATATTATTTTGAATAGAAATTTTTACATACTCAACCATACGGTTTAGGTTTTCCTCAAGAAATGATGGTGATGGAAAAATATCTGTAATTTTAAAAACACCTCTCCATTTAGTAAATTTAAGTCCTAAGTCAAAATACTCTTTAAGACGCATATCGAGAGTGTCCAAGCCTTTCGTTAATTGCTCTTCTGTACCATTAAAGGATTCCAAACCTTCGTCAACTTTTATTCCAGCGATTATTCCTTTTTCTTGAAGAATATTATGCAGATTTTGTTTTGTCGATTCATCATACAAAATGACTCCCCCCAGATAATTCTCGATACCTTCTGTTGTAAAAAGCATCTCGCGATATTTTTTATTTAGTTCAGGAGTTGAAATAAGACCAAGGCTGGCAAACCGTTTTTCAATTGTATGAGTGCTTTCGTCTGCTGCCAATATCCCCTTCCCAAACTGTAATAGTTTATTAATTGTTTCTTGCATGAAATTCAAGCTCCGCTTATAGACAGTGTTATATTAGTGTACAATATCCGAGTATGGATCCCCAAGCACCAAACATTCCACCTAACAATTCCGGTCCCTTGACTATTATCAGTATGGCTGTTTTTGTTTTAATGTCTTTAGCCGTTGTTGGTTTTTTTTATTACCAAAATCAACAATTAAAAGATATTATTGCTAATTACCCAACTCCAGTTGTATCAATATCTCCGTCGATTATTCCTTCTCCCACAATTGAGGCTACTGCAAGCGCTTCACCAATAGCCAATAAAACTATCAAACCCAGTTCTACCCCAAAGGCCTGCACAATGGAAGCAAAAATTTGTCCTGATGGAAGTGCTGTAGGAAGAAGTGGTCCCAATTGTGAGTTTGCCCCCTGCCCAACTCCTTAAATCTTCTATAAAGTTTTGAATTCTTTTTCAACAGCATCTGCTATGTATTGTTTCATTAAAGTTTGATAAGGCATATCTTTTTTATTTGCTACAACCTTAACTTTAGCTAACAAACCAGTAGTGATTCTTAAAGAAATTGGTTGCCTTGTTAATTTTAAATTTGGGTATTGGTTTAAGTTTTTTATTTTTCATATTTTTGTCAAGCGTTTTTACGAGCAAGAACTTTTTTAACAGCCTCGACTATGTTTTTTGATTTCAAACCAAACTTTTCCCACAATTCCATTGGATCAAGAGATGATTCACCAAAGCAGTCATGTACTCCTATAAATTCAATTGGAACGGGATGTGTTTGGCAGACAACTTCAGAAACTGCACTCCCCAACCCCCCCATTATTTGATGTTCTTCAACTGTTACAATTGCCTCGCAAATTCTAGCTGCATTAGTAATTGCAATGTCATCAATTGGTTTAATTGTATGATTATTAATAACTATTGTTTCTATCCCCATCTCTTTTAAGTCTTTTGCGGCAGAGAGAGCTTCGGAAAGGATTGGGCCGCAACCGATTATCGCAACCTGGGGGTCACGTCCTTCATATAGTGTATTTGCTTTTCCTATCTCAAACTCTTGTCCCTCGAAGCCTTGGCGAAGTGGGGTCGTCAATTCAGGAGACTCCTGACGTGCCAATCTTAAATATGAAGGCTTTCCGTTACCTGCGATAGATATTGTGGCTTTTTTGGCTTCTTCATAGTCACAGGGAGAAACTACAACCATATTGGGGATTACCCGCATGAGTGCAATGTCTTCCAATGATTGGTGTGTCGCTCCATACATTGAAGCACCAAAACCTGCATGGGCTCCTATTATTTTTACTGGGACATCATTAAGAGCCGCCGTAATTTTAATTTGTTCCCAGGTACGCCCTGGAGAAAAAACCGCATAACTGGTTGTAAATGGAATCTTTCCAGCTAAAGCCATTCCTGCGGCAACAGTAACAAGCGCTTGTTCCGCAACTCCCACCTGAAAAAATCTATCAGGAAAGGCTTCTGCAAATTCTTTTACTCTGGTTGACTCGGCAAGGTCGGCAGTCAAAACTACAACATCAGGGTTTTTATGCCCTATCTCAACCAGCGCCTCTCCAAAACCATCACGTATCGATTTCATTTGTTTAGTTCCTCCATAGCTTTTTGGTATTCTTCATCATTTGGTGCTTTTGCATGCCAGTCGGGGTTACCTTCCATGAAAGACATCCCCTTTCCGAACATTGTATTAGCAATAATTACCGTAGATTTTCCTTTTTCACTTTTAGCTTTTCCTACTGCAGTTAATATTTCATTGAAGTCGTGTCCATCAATTTCTATTACATTCCAATTACTGGAGATATATTTTTCTTTTAAGTTTCCTAAGGGCATAATTTCATCCGTCGTTCCTTCAATTTGGATGTTATTCTTGTCAACAAACTGAATTAAATTGTTTAATTTATATTTTGCTGCAAAGTTAACAGCTTCCCAGTGATTGCCTTCATTATGTTCCCCATCACTGGTCATACAATAAACAGTTGTATCCTTTTTTATAGCTGCATAACCCGCGGCTTGAGCAAGACCAATTCCAAGGGGACCTGATGTATTTTCAATCCCCTTTAGTTTTGTTCTTTCTGGATGACCCTGAAGTGGGGAGCCAAGGGATGAATACGTTGATAGTGATTCTTTTGAGATTAAACCTTTCTCAGCCATAACTGCATATAGAGCTGGACAGACATGGCCATTTGAAAGAAAAAAACGGTCACTTTCTTTCATTGTCTCAAAATAAAGTGCAACCAAAATCTCAACTGCACTTAAAGAGCCTCCGGGGTGGCCTGTTTGGGCTTTATAGATCATCTCCACTACCGCCCGTCTTATTTTTTTAGCTTCATCTTGAAGTTTATTTAATGAAAGGTTGGTCATATTTATCTACCTCACCATCTTTGCTTCTGTCACGTGTTGCCATTTTCATTTCAAACTTTTGAATTGTTGAGGCTACCTCTTCTTTGGTTCTACATATTTCAAACACTGACATTTCTACTGCATCTATATACATATTCTTTTTAAACGCATCAATTATCTCTACCCAAAAGTCACCAAATAGAATAAATGGTTTATGTCTGGGAGCATATAATTTTGCTAATACCCAAGCTGTTCCGAATTCACTAATGGTTCCACTTCCACCCTTAAAGATAATAAATACATCACTATATTCCATTAGCTTAAACATGCGTTCAATGTAGTTTGTTGTAACCACCTCTTTGTCCGTAACGTTACCAATATATTTGCCTTCAAATCCGGGGGCATTTACTGGATCAAAGGTTACAGATATAGTTTTCCCTCCCCCCTTTTTTGCCCCACTAGTTGCAGCTTCCATTACTCCCGGCCCTCCTCCATCAACTATTACATATCCTTCTTTGGCCAACATCTCACTAACATCAAAGGCACATTTATAAGTTTCATCTGCTTCTGAGATATCAGCGTCACCAAAAAAAGCTATATTTTTAATAAATTTTTGACTGGCGTATTTTATTTGTTCTTCCATGATAAAGATAGGGGGTCAGTTGGAACGGAATTTCCTTCTAAATTTCTTCCAACCCTAATTACTTGTTCTACTAGTCTACTGGCATATCCCCACTCATTGTCATACCAGGCAAAAATTTTAACCATATTTCCCGCAACTACTTGCGTTAACCCAAGATCTACTATTGAAGACTCGCTTCTGCCAATAATATCACTTGAAACTAAATCTTCCTCAGTAACTGCTAATATTCCCTTATATAAGGCATTTTGCGTAGCATCTTTTAGGGCCTGATTTACCTCTTCTTTAGTGACATTCTTTTTAAGTAAAAATGTAAAGTCGGTTATAGAACCCGTGGCAACGGGAACACGAAGAGCCATACCATCAAAGATTCCTTTAAGCTCTGGTATGGTTTCTGTTGTTGCGATGGCAGCGCCTGTTGAGGTTGGAACAATATTCATCCCTGCCGCCCGCGCGCGCCTTAAATCCTTATGACTTCCATCTTGTAGGTTTTGGTCATCTGTATATGCATGGATTGTTGTCATCATTGCCTTTTCAATTCCGAACTTGGAATGAATTACTGCAGCAACAGGGGCAACACAATTAGTCGTACAAGAAGCGTTAGAGATTACAATTCCTTGAGGAATTTGATTTTCAACCTCGTTTACTCCCAGTACATATGTTCCAACATTGTCTCCTTTGGCTGGAGCTGAGATTACTACACGTTTGGCTCCCCCAATTGCATGTTTCTTTGCTCCTTCTTCGTCTGTAAAATGCCCCGTAGCCTCAATAACAACATCCACTCCATACTTTCCCCATGGAATTTTTGCAGGATCTTTTTGGGCAAGAATTGGAACTTTAACATTCTTCTCTGAAACCATTAATTCCCCTATCAGAGGATCCTCATCTGTTGCGTCTTTTGGATCTTTTATTTCATTAGCCTTCACCAAATACTCAAACTTTCTATACATCGTATCGTGATTGGTAAGAGCTGCCCAACCTGCCGTATTCATACTCCCTGAAGTGTTTATTGCAACAAACTGTATTTCATCAGAATGTTTGAGGATACCAATCCTAAAAGCTATTCTTCCAATTCTCCCAAATCCATTTATTCCTACTTTAACCATGTTGTATTCCTGCACAACATGGGAAAATCTCCCACCATTTGAGCATTAAAATCATTATACAAGTATAATAGTAGCCATGAAAGTATCTGTCGTGGTTCCTGCGTACAATGAGGAGCTTTTTATAGGTAGATGCTTGGGAAGTTTGGTGGGGCAAAGTGTTAAACCTGATGAAATAATTGTGGTAGACAATAACTCGACAGATAAAACTGCAGAAATTGCAAAAAGATTCCGTGTAAGAATTGTTAAAGAAAAAGTCCAAGGCATGACACATGCTAGAAACCGCGGATTTAATGAGGCTAAGTATGAGATTATCGCCAGGTGTGACGCAGACGTTGTAGTTCCTGCTGATTGGATTGAAAGAATTAAAAAGAACTTTAATAGAAAGAAAATAGACGCCCTATCAGGCCCTGTTGCCTATACAGATTCTCCGTTCATTACCCACTCTCCTCTTCCCTCCAAAGTCTATCTTGAGTCTCTAAGACTTCTTTCTAAGGGCAATAGATATTTGGTTGGGCCAAATATGTCACTAACTAAAGAGATCTGGAAAAAGGTAAAAGATATAGTTAACACCGATGACTCAAAGGTACATGAAGATATTGACCTGTCTTTAAAAATTGCAAAGATTGGAGGAAAAATTGGATATGATCCAAAATTGATTGTAAGTAGCAGCGCCCGAAGAATTGTAGGCAAGCCCCAGTCTTTTTTTATTGAATATTCTGCAAGAGCAATCAATACATTCTTAATAAATGGCAAGAATGATTAATTAGTTTGTTTTTGAAGTGCTTCTATTCCTGGAAGGGTTTTTTTGGAGAGAAATTCAAGCATTGCTCCTCCCCCTACCGAAACCCAATCAAATTTATCTATTAAATTCAATTTAGCTATAACCACCAAGCTATCTCCTCCACCAGTAATTCTAAAGGCAGTCGAATTAGAAACGGCTTTAAAGATTCTCTCAGTCCCTTGCATATGACCTGGGTTTTCATACTTACCCATTGGCCCTGCAAGAACAATTGTTCCTGCACTTTTAACCTCTTTTTCAAAAACCTCAATTGAATTTAAGGTTATGTCTTCTTTATCTTGAACCAAGTTCCCAATCAAAAGTTTTTCATCTTTTTTCTGAAGCCTAATACTTTCAAGCGCACTATCACCATAATATTCAGGAAGCTTGCCTCCAATTAGTATCAAATCTGCCATGCTTTTAAGAAATTCTATATATTTTGGCTTATCTTTTTTAGATCCCCCAATTACAAATAATAGGGGTCTTTTCGGATTTTCAAAAACTTTACTTAAGTTTTCTATTTCACTAACAAATCTAAATCCAAAAGCACTGGGAAGAAGTTTTGGGAGGCCAACAATACTGGCATGGTCACGATGAGAGGAAGCAAAAGCTTCATTTACATAAACATCCCCCATGGAAGCTAGTTTTTTTGCAAATTCAAGATCGTTGCTTTCTTCTCCAGGATCAAAACGGAGATTTTCATAAACCCTTACCCCCCATTTATCAAAAATTGACTGAAAGGGTTTCAAACTCAAACTTTCATCCACTTTTCCACCAGGTCGACCACGATGAGATAAAATCATTGTTTGTGCTCCTTTTTCTTTTAGAAAGTTTAGTGTCTCCTCAGAGGCTTTTATTCTTAATTCATTTGGATCAGGATCACAATCAAGATCAAGACGAAGAAGGACTCTTTTACCTGAAACATCTAAATCAGTTAGTTTGGGCAGATCCATAATTTTGGGGTTTTAGTTATTCGCTTCGATTTTTTCTATCTCTTCAAGCCTTCTCTCATACTTAGCTTTGCCTGAAAATTTTGTTTCAAGGAAGGCAATTAGCATTGCTTTGGCTTCTTTTTCAATTGTATAGTCAGCTGCAATTACTAGCACATTCATATCATCATCATTTCTTCCCGCCTCAATCTGAAAAACATCTTTCCCGATTGCCGCTCTTATGCCGTCAAATTTATTGGCAACAATTTCAACTCCCACTCCACTTCCACAAAGGAGAATCCCACGGCTACCTTCGTTTTGCGCAACCAAGGAGGCTACTTCTTGAGCATATTTAGTGTAGTCGTCTTTGGGATCGTAAGATTGAGCACCTAAATCTAAGAAAGGCTTCTCCATTTCAAAAAGCCATTTAGCAATTTTCTCTTTTAATTCATAGCCTCTATGATCTGCTCCTAAATATATCTTCATGGTTCGTTATTGAAAACCTGCTACTAAATCCAATAATTCTTTTTTGGGATCAACTGCTTTAACAATGTCTGTAGCTACTGCAACACCGACTGCTCCAAGTTCCATGCTCTTTTTTACATCCCCCATTGAACTTATTCCAGCCCCAACTATTAGAGGAAGACCAAAACTTCTAGCAATTTCTCCTGCTTGGGTTATTATTTCAGGCTTGGCTTGAGCTACTGAGATTGTAGTTGAACCAACAAGTTCTGCAGGTTCATAAGATACATAAGTTGGAGCTAATCTGCAAATGTTTTTTAATTCTTCTAAATTGTTAGCAAAAATTAGGGTCTTTAAATTTGCTGCCATTGCTTTCTCGTTTGCTGCATAAAGACTGTCAAAATTATCAAATTTGTGTTCACTGTGGTTTAAGAAGACTCCCAATATTCCTATCTTTGCCACTTCCTCTGGTAGAGTCCAACCTGTGTGGGCTCCATATGTAATCGGGTCAACGTGTTGGATCCAAACTTCAAGCGTAGTTGAAGCAGTTACCATTTCTGCATCAATAATTTGAACTACTGGGATAATTTTTATCTGAGAAGTACGCGCAACTTCTTCTAAGATTTTTGTAAGAGCAACTGCGGCTTGGCCAGAACCCTGTTCGTATGTTTTATAATTCACAAATATCATAAATTAAAAGCAATATCAGAAACTTGTAATACCTGTTATACCCGATTTACTTGTAATACTTTATCTATTTTTCCCTTGTCAAATCCCAAGATAGTTTCGCGAGTTCCATCGTCTTTGGTAATTATTATAAAGGGAACCCCAAAAAATCCCCCCGAAGCTTCTCCCATTTCTTTTTGGGCAGCATCATCTATATCTACTAGTTTTTCAGTGAATGAAACATTCTTTGAAGTGAGATAATCCTTCAGTGCTTTGCAAAAAGGACAAACCGATGTGGAATAAATGATTACTGTCATTTGTACTAACTCATTGTAGATGAATTAGAATGAGCCTTCAAGGACGCGGGTTGTCCCAAGCACAACTATTACTTTATTGTAGCCTGGGAATTTTGAGGAGGTGTATTCCAAAAGATAACCAGCCTTTGATATTCTCATGCTTCCAATATTAACTGTTTCACCTTTCGAGTTTTCAAGCAATACCTGATACTTTTGTCCATTTGTAGGTTCTGGTAAATTAGCTACGACTTCCGTTCTTGTTGCAATTCCAATTGAACTTCCACCAGTTACGTCATGTAAATTAGCCTTCTCTACTCCATCAGGAATATTGAAATTAGAAAAAGTTTTTCTTATCTGTTCAGAAATATTTGGAGTTGGAAGGGGTTGACTTATATTTTTAGTGTTTCTTACTTTAACAATCCACAAAATACCTGCAATCAAGATTACTAAAAATATAAATCCTATGACAATATCTCGTGTTTTCATAATATACTTATACACTTATAAACAGATATTACAAGCTCCGCTTATTCGTGGCTAAAAATAGCACCACTTTCGAATCTTGTCAAGTTTTTTTTACCGCAGATTTAACGCGTAAAAAACGCAAGGCTCAACTTAGCTTCAAATAAATAGCGAATGCCACAAGGACAAGGGAAACCAAAAGCCATTGGGTTGCTGCCAACCAAATATCTGGGCCTATCCAACCTTCTGCAGCCATTAAAACTGCCAGCCCTGATCCATACATTAAATATTTGGAAATATTGGATTTGGTATTTTTACTAAATTTCATATTGCTCACCCCCCTCCGGGCCAGAGGCCCCATGGGCCGGCGGCCTTTCTTATTTAATATTAGCACTTGACGAAGAAGTTAGTTAAAAGTAAATTGAACAAGTTGGTGAATTACGGTGTAATTCCGTAGATGTGCCGCAACTGTATATCCAGAGCCCAATTTAGCTTAGAAACCCGAGCAGGAAAATGAAAAAAGAAAGAATTAAACTTTTTGATACTTCTCTTTACAAACATAGTAATCCTGGTGTTGTTGCGGAAGACTTAGCTGGACTCTATATTGAAGCTGGAGATTCCACTTTATCCGAAAGAATTAATGCTAGAAAATTAAAAATACTTGATAGTAAGATTGTAGATCCTAAAACCAATAAAGAACTGCCTGGGAACTTAAAACGTTCTACTGTATTGGACAACATGGAGGCGGATTCAGCAGAATCTTTTTACAAACAAATAGTCGATGGTAGTATTATAACCATTTCCTTTAGTCCCCCTGGAGGAATTTCTCCATACAAAGAGGGTAGAATTAATGTTGGGTACAGATCATCACACGATGAAATGGAATTTTACGGAATCCCAACCAAGATGTCTTCTGGGGAAATGTATGCAAGAAGTGTTATATTGTCTGAATTTTCCAATTTACCTTTCTCAGAAATCAAAAATTCTGAACAGTTAAGACAAATATCTTTGCCTATTTCAATTCCTTCAATAGAAGAGTCACCTTGGGATTTTTTAGAAGAAGTATTACCACTCGACAGTAACGCTTGGGAACATATTAGAAACGGTAAACCTTGGATTATTAAAGAGAAGGCATTGAGAGATGCCTCACTTTTTGCACCCACAATGTTTAGGATGATTTATTCAGCAAGAACTGAAAATGATTATATTGTTGCTGGTATCTATGGAGAAAAAAACATGGAACAAATGGGATGGAAATTGAATTCTGGATCGTGTCCAGGTAAAACAAATTCACAACTGGCAGATCCAGTTTCAACAAACGAAAGAAAATTTGTCACCGATGCGTTTGGAAATACCAGAGAGGTTACAGAATCATCTTTCCCCTGTCCAAGATGTGGAGGTTCAATCTCCTCGGGGTTTGGTATTACAACTTGTCCACATTGTGGACTAACAAAAGAGCAGGCGGGATCAACGTGTGGATCTTAATATCTCTCTCCTTTGGGTTTTAGGACAAATGGCTTGATACTATTTATCTCTAACGGTTTTTGTTTATAAGTAAAAAGGATTTTATCGATATAGTTTCCTAGATCACGGTAAAAATAAACATCTTTTATCTCAATATCGTCAGCCGTTACTGTATCAATTGGAGTATCTTCTGCAGTTCTAATACTGGTTCTTGCATGAACAATGATATTTCCTATTGCCATTTGCTTAAAAACAAAATTACTTGGATAAGTTTTTACTTTTACTACCTCGTCCCAAGTAAGGGTTCTACTGTTGGTTGCAAAAAGGGTTGTGGGTTCAAAACGAACCAACCTTCTATCGGTAATGTATGCAATCTCGCGTGATTCCCAATCAAGTACTATTTTGATTCCAATCACAATGATTAACAAAAATAGAACTATTCCCATTGTTATAAATAATCCACCTATACTTTCAATTTGTTTGCCTATTACGATTAATGCAAGAGAAACAATTATCGCTATCGAACAAATCTTTACGAGATTAAAAATGGTAGCCAGGGGATGAGGATGAACAACATAGAGAATTTTTTCATCGGTTTGTTTACCGTAGAAATCTGTTTCTGTGTTGTGCATGGACATACCTAAATTATATATCTTATTTTATTCTTCCCAAATACTCTTTTGTGGTTGTATCAATGGAGACTTTTTCACCAGTTTTAATGAATATTGGTACCATAACTTCCATCCCCGTCTCTACTTTTACGGTTTTCTTGGGAGAGTTAATTCTGTTGCCTGCTACATCATTTGGAGATTCAATTACTTTTAATGTAACATTTGGCGGTAAGCTTACCCCGATTGGCTCCCCTTTATACCAAAGCGTCCAACATTTTAAGTTTGGAATTAAAAAGCCAACCTGATCCTCAACTAGATTAAGGGGGATATTTGCCTGATCGTAAGTCTTGGAGTTCATAAATACTATTTCATCCCCTGCCCTATATAAAAATTCCATCTCGCGTTTGTCAACATCTGCTACCTCAACCTGTTCATTGGTTTTATAAGTAAATTCAATTGCAGCTCCTGTTTCTACACTTTTATATTTAACACGCATAACAGCAGCCCCTTTTCCTGGAGACATGAAGTCAGCCTTTGTAACCTGATGGGGTTTACCTTTGAAAATAAGGTACATACCCTTTTGAATGTTTCCTGCGTCTACTGTGACCATAAATTAAAAATAAATTGATCTTTTATTCGACTGAAAGTTCTATTGTTTTCTATTTTGAATACAGGGTGCGTTGTGTGTTTTCATTAAGGTTTGAGCATGATCATAAAAACCATCTGCAATTGCTGTTTCTGCCCCTCTCATTGATCCCTCAACTTTAATAAATGTGGTGCAATGTCGCTCTTTCTGAATGTAACACTCCTCACACGCTTTATTGCAAGTTTTAAGATATTCTTCAAAATCTTCATCCCCCATCCCTTCAGATCTTATAAGAGTAATAATTGCCTTACCCCCTTCCCCAAATGGAGAATCAACAACTTCTGTCCCGTAGGTAAATGCTTTCGTATTTTCTTTCATTTAAGTGTGACTATATCACTTTTTACTTAAAGGTCAAAGAGTTCGCTGTCTGGGAAGAAAATTGTATCAGAAACTGCTAACGTATCGGCTGCAAGCATTACAAGTCTATCCACTCCAACCGCAATTCCAGATGAAGCTGGCATTCCACTTTTTAGAGCTTCGATAAAATCCTCATCAATTGGAAAGGCCGTTTTACCCTGAGCCTGGCGAAGGGCCAAATCTTTCTCAAAACGCTCACGTTGAAGATTGGCGTCTATTAATTCTGAAAAACAGTTCCCAAGCTCAACTCCTGCAATAAATACTTCAAAGCGCTCTGCATACTTTGGATTATCTTTTTTGGGTCTGGCAAGAGAAGCTTGAGAAATTGGATAGTCATATAAAAATACTGGTTTTTTGCTTTTTAGAATATGGGGTTCAACTTCATTAAAAAATATTTGATAGAAATCTTCATCTTTTATGTCATCTAGATTCTTTCCCGCATACTTTTTAAATGCTTCGGCAAATGAAATTCTTGGCCAGGGTTTTGTTAGATCGTACATTTCTCCTTGGTAATTTAGTTCATCTTTACCAATAATTTTGATAAACAAATCTTCAAAATCTTCCATTATGTCAAAATAATCTGCGTTAACCCTATACCACTCAAGAATAGTAAATTCAGGTGAATGGAGTCTACTTATTTCTTCCTCATTTCTAAAAGATTTAGTTATTTCAAAACAATTTCCCACCCCTGCCGCAAGAAGTCTTTTTATTGCATATTCAGGGCTACTTATTAAGTATGCTTTACGCTTTATGCCCTTTGCTGTACGCAATTCCGTTTGAAAAACTTCTAAATTCGGTTCGATGGAGGGAACGGGAACCAAAATAGGAGTAAAAACCTCATGAAAATCCCTATCCTTAAAGAACTTTCGGATTACGTCAATTACTTTTTCTCTTACTAAATACTGATTAAGTTGTTTGGAGTTACTTTTTATAATCTGCCAAGTTTTCATTGGTCTATATAATATCATTAAACACTATCTCTTGATTAAGTGTGGGTAAAACAACGTTTTTAATACTTAATTCCTCTGAAATTTTTTTGGAAAGAGCTTCGCGGGAAGAATCTTCTCCATGGGTTAGAATAACTTTTTTTACATTTTTAATATGTTTTAACCAATTAATTAGTTGATCCTGATCCGCGTGTGAACTCATTGCCTGAGTGTCTTTAACCGACGCTTTTACATTAATTCTAAAGCCATCAATGTTTACATCTTTTGCCCCTTCAAGTAGTTCCCTTCCTAAAGTTCCTTCTGCTTGATATCCAACTATAAGAAGACGGGAAGATTCAATTGGTAAATAATAAATGGCATGATTTCTGATACGTCCACCGTTCATCATGCCACTTCCGGCAATAATTACTTTAGGTCCTGGATTATCATGTAAGGCTGCACTTTCTCCCCCTTTCCCAACTATTACAAGCCCAGGAAAATCAAAAATGCTTCCTATTTTGAGATCGTCTTGTATGCGAGAATTAAAATATTGAGGATAGTTCACATATACCCTGGTGGCTTTTTCTGCCATGGGACTGTCTAAAAATACTGGTGTTTCGTTTTTCACTTTTCCCTCTTTTTTAAGATGCATAATCATATGAAGTAGTTCCTGGGTTCTATCAAGGGAAAATGTTGGAATCATGAGTGTTCCACCTTTTTTTTCAATTGTGTTAATTTCAGATACTACTGTTTCTGTGGGATCTAAATTGGGATGAAGCCTGTCTCCATAAGTTGACTCCATAACAACCACATCTGCTTCATTTATAAGTTCTGTTTCTTTTTCCAAATCTTCGGGAGAGTTCCCCAAATCTCCGCTAAATACAATTTTTTTTATCTCTCCATCTGCTTTGTTGTCAGTTATTTCAAGACTGGCAGATCCTAAAATGTGTCCAGCGTCCCGAAATGTAACTGTAAAATCCCCTATTTGCTTTGGAATTCGATAATCAACTGTTTCAAACTTTAAAACTGTTTGAACTGCTAAATTATGATCATACAAGGCTTTAGCTTTGTCTTCTTTTGCAATTTTTGCACTGTCATAGAGTGTGATTTCGGTTAAATCGCGTGTTGGGGGTGTCATCCAAATATTTCCCTTAAAGCCGTTTGACAAAAGTATTGGCAATCTTCCAGAGTGATCAAGGTGCGCGTGGGTTAAAACTGCAGCGGTAAGTTTACTGAAATCATACTCTGGAACAGCATAATTGAGTTTTTCTGTTTCGGCCAACCCCTGAAACATTCCCAAATCAATTAAGATTGAACTCCCTGAACCCGACGTTAATACATAAGAGGATCCCGTAACCATTCCCGAAGCTCCAAGAAATTTAAGTTGCATCCATTTAACTCTACATTATGTGGTACAATACAGCTATGGGAAATTTTGGAAGAGATGATAGGGGTGGATTCGGTCGTGGCGGTGGTCGTGGCGGATTTTCATCCAGAGGACGATCGACCTTTGGCCGAGGTGGAGGTTTTGATAGAGGTGGAGATAGGGGTGACAGACCAATGTTTAAAACCACATGTAGTAACTGCGGAAAAGATTGTGAAGTTCCTTTTAGACCAACAAACGGAAAGCCTGTTTACTGTAGTGAATGTTTTGAGAAAATGGGTAATGGTGATAGACGCGATGCCCCAAGAAACGATTTTAGATCACCTTCCCCAATTTCAAATCAAAGTAGCGTTCAAATTGATGCTATAAATGCCAAATTGGATAGAATTTTGGGGCTTTTGGAACCTAAAAAGATCGAGGAAATTAAAGAAGTCGAGGCTCCAAAAATCAAAAAAGCAGTTAAGAAAGCTACTGTTAAAAAATAATCTTCTATTTCTTTCCCTTTTTCCAAGAACTCCAAACAAAAAGTGTGCCAATGATAAATGCTGGGACAGATATAATCAATGATTCAAAATGGGTAAAAACTAACATTACAAACCCTGCAGCCATGAAAACGAACCCTCCTACCTTTTCATTCTTCCAGGCTATTATGGTTAGAGCTATTAAAACAAAGCTGGGAATTAGATGCATGAATAGTGCCAGATACCATTGAGGTTCACTAAAAACATCGAGTGCAAACATACTAATAAAGACAATATATAAAATTGCCAAAGTTCTAGGTAGCCAAAAGAAGATTCGTTTCACTTTTTTATTTTACGCCACCCCACCTCCACATAAAAGCAGTTATATTGAAGCCGCCACTTGTCAGATTTACAGCTTTTTTGAGTTCATACTGGCTGATTGTTTTTGCTAACGGTTCGCGATCGGGAATATTACCCGTGTAATAACTTTGTAAAACTGGTAAAGCTATAGGATCTCCAAGTTGTCCCAGCGCCCAGATTGCTGAATTTCTATCCTTAAACCCCCTATTCTCATCATTAAGAAGTGCGATTAGCGACTCCGTACAATCCCCACCATATTGGCTTTGTGCATCCCGACACTGCTGCTTAACCTCATAACCAATCCAACTACAAGTAATCACAAAAAACAAAAGGGAGATACTGACCCCAATCGCACCAATGTATAAAATTGTTTGTTTAATGTCTTTAATTCTCATTTTCAATAAATATATCCTCAACCTTTACTTTAAACAGTCTTGATATTTTAAATGCCAACCCAAGGGAGGGTAAGTATTTATCACTTTCTATTGCAATAATTGTCTGTCTGGTTACTCCTATTTTATCTGCCAATTCTTCTTGTGTTAAATTGTGCATCGCCCGATAAACTTTCAGGTTATTCTTCATCTCCCCCACCTCCGTATTTTCTATTTAAAAAGTAATACGAAATGGCATATATTGATATTAGAAATAAAGACAAGTAGGCAAATATCATTCCTAAAGATTCTAAATAAACAAATTCACCCTTGGAAAAAACAGATAGACCACTTAAAGAAGGTATTAAAAGCAAAAATGCTCCAATTCCTATGGTTGGAGCAAAAATAGCATAGGTCAATTGGGCTGCTTTTTCTCTTATGGTTTTTTCCCTTTCATCAACAATTATTTTTGCTCTTGATCGTACTAGACCAAGAAACAACATTCCAGTTAGCACTCCTATTACTGCCAAAAGATAACTATCAAGACTAACCGCAAAGGAGACAATGGCTCCAACAAAGAGGGCAACAAATACTCTTGCTTGTTTGTATCTTTTGATGTTCATGAGAGAAATGTAACATATAGTTTACATTTTGTCAAATATTAATTACTAAAAATGATGGTATAATATCCATGGATGGTTAAATTTAGACATATTTATAAAGGTTTTGTAGGAATCAGACATCTTTCAGATGTCTGAGCTGTCATGCCATCATATCCAATACTTCTTTAGGAACTAAGCATCGTAATCATTGCCCGCTTTGTTTATGGTCAAAACACTTGGATCTTAATACCCCAGGAGATAGAAGATCTTCCTGTGGAGCAAAAATGAAACCAATCGGGCTTACTTTTAAGAAGGATGGAGAAATCATGATAGTTCACAGATGTCTTAATTGTGGCAAAATCTCACCAAATAGAATCGCTGGGGATGATAATTCAGACTCAATTCTTGCTCTTCTTGATAAACAACAACCAGTTAAAACCAAAGTCCATCTGTTGACACCACAAGAGAAAGACCAGGTTCTTGTCGCCCTTTTTGGTCATGGCTTTACCGAACGAATAGTCTGAATAGCCATCCAAATAAGCTTGCAGTTTTTTCCTCAGTATTAATAAGTTCTTGTAAGGATGTGTTTTCTTGAACTAGTGCTTGTATTGTTTCTTGAACGGTTGTTAATTCTGCATTATCAACAAGTTGGTTCTGTAATTGTTCCAACTCTTGAATCCTTAATCTATTTTGTTCAAGAAGCCTTTCAAGATTTTTAATTGCTCCAAAATCTGAACCTATCAGGGACTTTAAAGAATCTTTCCTACTTTCAATTTTATTAATTTGTTCCTGAATCTGAGTTTGGGCTTGATCCTGTTCTTGAGCAATTTTCCTTACCTGCTCACCAATTCCCCCAGATGTTCTGGTTTGTAATAATTCCTGAACCTTTTGAGCAACAATGCTCATGTTTTGAACCGCTGCTTGGTTGCGAGTTTGCAAACCTTCTTTCTGTTCTCCAAGGTTTTCTTGCTCTTGAGTAGTAACTTGTAACTGCTTTTCTTCTCCCGTGTTTTGAGTATTAATCTGGTTTTGATTTTGTTGTCCTTGTTGGCCTGAAATTACATTAGGGAAAGCAAAGATCAAAGCTAGTAGTAAAACTAATAGTATTTTTTTAATAATAATCACCCCCCGTCTTTACACACTATAACAAAAAATGATTGAGGTGTTTGAAATATTAACCAAATAATCCATTACCTATTTCAAACAAAACAAAAATTACGTAGATGCCCAAAAGAATAAAGCCCTCTTTTTTTGATATTTCTTCTTTGGATTGAGCAAAATAATAGAAAAGTCCCAAACCCGATGCTATAAATAAAAATGTAATTATGAAACTGTCAAAAGTAAACACTTCACCATCATTTACAAGAGTAAAAATGCCAAATAACAATACATTGGATGCAGCTGAACCTAGATAGTCACCAAAGGCTATGTCTTTTTTCCCTGATATTATGGCGCGTACTGCTATGGATATTTCGGGAATATTTGCTCCAAGTGACAAAACTATAATACTGATATAAAAAGCTGGAATATTTAGAATCTCAGCAAAAGACAATGTTTGAGAAACAATAAAACGGCTTGAAATAAAAACTATCCCAATTCCAGCAGCAACTTTGGCCAAATCCAAGAAAGAATATGACTTTGTTGAAAGAATTTCTGTGTTGTTTTCTTGTAAAAATCCATGTTTTCTTTGAATAAAATAAAAAATAACAACATAAGCCAAAACTAAAAGAATTCCTTCGAAATTGGTTACTTTATGATCAATAACAACTAATCCAGGAGCTGCAATAACAGCCAAAAGTCCTATTAAGCTTTTGTTATCAAGACTGTGATTTAATTTAACTCCTTTACCTAGTATTGCCAATAATGGAATTATGAAAAGAAAGATTACTATTATTCCCCCCAAAAGTGTTCCTACAAAAACTTCGGGCCTTTTATCAATTACAGCATTAATACTAACCGCTGCTTCTGGAATTGATGTAAGAATACCCAAGACAAAAAATGATACTGCAAACGAAGAAAGTCTAAGTCTGTGAGCAATCTTATCGACAGATTTAATAACTATTCCTGCCCCAAACCAAATGGCAATAAAGGATAAAATATATAGAATCAAACTTATTAACATGTTCATTGTTTACAGAAACATATTCTCATCATACAAGATTAAAATCAACCCAATTGAAGAACTTACGAAACCGCAGACTTCCTGCAAATGGTTTCCCGCCATATCCTTACACACTCAAAACAAGTCAGAAGGTCATAAATATATAATAATATTGAAGTAACACACTAAAGAGTTGCTCGCATTGGTATACAGGCTTCGAGATTGGGTTGTTTCAAATCCGACAAACTTTATTCCCTACCAACCTGCCTTTGTCTAATTAATAGCATTACGGCAAACAAACTATTACCCAATAGCCAGGTTATTGGGTAAAGAGCAGTAACAATCGAATATGTCTGTAAAGCAACCACAGCTAGACCAAATCGTAATGAATTTAAATAATAGAACGAAAGAGTTTCGGTAAAAGGTCTTTTCCACGATTTCCTAATTGTAGGTGCAAATCCAAGTAGATCAACCAAAGTAGTAAGGATTGCAGAAAGGATTGGTTGTTTGGCTATTAGCCAGAGCCCAAGAGCAATAATCGCAAGAATTAGAAAAAAAGTATCGATTTTAACTATTTTTATACGACTCTTATATCTAAACCCTAAAACAATAACAGCTATACACATTAGTGCCGCAGCAAGAGTAACGAAGGCCCCCGTTCCCGCTCCACCGCTTATTTGAAGTGCAAAAGCTATCAAAGTAACAAAGCACCACAAGAACCAACTATAAATATGCGGTTTTGTTTTACCTTTTACTATATCTCGAAGGTACGGAATATAACCAATAAAAACTAATGCTGTGGCAACTATCCCCAAAATACTTTTTAATTCGCTCATACAAGATGTATTTTACTAGGAAGTTCTAAGTATTACACTTGGTTTATCAAAGTTGAATCTAAAAATCTATGCTCCCCGGGCTGGATTCGGACCAGCGACCTTATTCTTACAATTGCCCTTCTGTTACCAAAAGGATTGGACTATCTCATCCCGCCTAAATATTAAATTTTTGGTGGGTCAGGTATATAGTCTCTACACATTTACTACGTTCATGTAAACTGAACGTGGATTTAGCTCGGGATTACCCAAAGATTTCTCCTAGGGTTTCCCCGAATTAGCCTGATTTTCCACTCCGAATTACTTCGAAGCGCTGCCTTAGACCTATAGTCGACAGGAATCCGCTCTACCGCTGAGCTACCGGGGATTATAAAAGAACGCCTGATTATATCAAATAAAGGGATTGTCTGAAAGCTTGATTAATCCCCCATGGATTTCTCTATGGCAATTTGAACAAACCAGAAGACATTTATCAACTTCCTCCTTAGTTTTTTCCCAACTTCTAGTTAATCCCCTGGTTGACAAATTAAACCCTTTTTTCTTTTCGTCTAAATGGTGAAAATCTAAAGCGCCAATATATTTAGAATAACCACAGATTTGACATTTACCACCCTTAAGTTCGACTGCCAGAGATTTTAGCTTTTTTCTTCTTTTGGTTACAGCCAGAACCAAATAATGAGCTCTATCTCTGTATGTTCTAGTCTCTTTCTTTCGGGTTTTGTTGGGCATTATTCATCATAATTCATTTGTTTGTACCATGTCAAGAAAAGTGTTGTATAATCGTTTCATGGCTACGGATTGGATTAAAAAACAGGTCGATGAACTCAAAGATCAGCACCTTTATAATAATATCTTAACCATAGAAAGCCCCATTGGTCCCGAAATTACTATAAACGACAAAAAACTGCTTAATTTTTGCTCCAATAACTATCTTGGACTTGCCAATCACCCCAACCTTCGTGAAGCTGCAAAAGCTGCAATTGATAAATTTGGTATTGGTCCTGCTGCAGTTCGCACTATTGCTGGTACCACCTCACTTCACAAAGAACTTGAAGAAAAACTTGCTAAATTTAAGAAAGCTGAAGCTGTTATTACTTTTCAGACTGGTTTTGTTGCAAATCTTGCTGTTATCCCCGCTTTAGTAGGTGAGGGTGATTTGATTTTTTCTGATGAACTAAATCATGCAAGTATTATTGATGGCTGTAAATTAACCAAGGCTGAAGTTATTAGATATGCACACATTTCTCCTTCTGATTTGGAAGAAAAGTTAAAAGCTGCTCCTAAAGATTGTAAAAAACTAGTTATTACTGATGGGGTTTTTAGCATGGATGGAGACATTGCCCCACTAGACAAAATCTATGAGGTTACTTCTAAGTATGGTGCTATGCTCATGGTAGATGATGCACATGGAGAAGGGGTACTGGGTGAGAGCGGACGTGGAATTGTAGATCATTTCCATCTTCATGGAAAAGTTGATGTTGAGGTTGGGACTATGAGTAAAGGTTTTGGTGTTATGGGAGGGCTTGCTGCGGGAAAGCTTGAGGTCATTGAGTGGCTAAGTCAAAGAGGGCGACCTTTTCTTTTTAGTAGTGCCATGACAATTCCCGATGTGGGAGCTTGTATTGCGGCTGTTACTCTACTTGAGAACTCAGGAGGCTTGGTTAAAAAGCTTTGGGACAATGCTGATTACTTAAGATCCGGTCTCAAAAAACTTGGTTTTGATACAGGAACATCCATTACACCCATCATTCCTATCATGCTTGGCGAGGCTGAGACTGCACAGAACATGAGCAAAAAGTTGTTTGAAGAAGGACTTTTTGCTAAAGCCATTGTCTATCCTACTGTCCCTCAAGGTAAAGCTAGAATTAGAGTTATGAATTCCGCAGGACATTCCAAGGAACAGCTGGATAGAGCTTTAGAAATTTTTGAAAAATGCAAGCCCTCATAACTGGAATATCAGGAGAAGTAGGCCATGGACTGATTAAGAAACTTCATTCTCAAGGCTATAAAGTTGTTGCTGCTGATATTAAAGAACCTGAAGGTGAGATTTCTGAATATATTGATCAATTCTACTCATGCGATATTTCTGACAAAGAAGGTGTAGACAAAATCTTTGAAGAAAAGCATTTTGATATTATTTTCCATTTAGCCTCTATTCTTTCAACTGGTGGGGAGAAAAACCCAGAACTTGCAGCTAAAGTGAATATTGAAGGAACGCTTAATTTACTAGAGGCTGCAACAAATCAATCTTTAGCTGACAAAAAAGCAATTAAGTTTATCTTTCCAAGCTCAATTGCTGCTTACGGGATACCGAATCTAAAAGTAAAAGGTGAAAGGAAAAAGGTAAAAGAAGACGAATATTTAAATCCCATTACAATTTACGGCATAAGCAAACTTGCTTGTGAGAATCTGGGAAATTATTTCTCCAAGAACTATAAATTATTAGGTGAAATTAATAGAGATAATTTAATTGATTTTAGATGTGTAAGATTTCCAGGACTTCTCTCCCCTGATACAGTTCCTTCAGGTGGAACTAGTGATTATGGACCTGAAATGATTCATGCAGCAGCCCAAGGAAAAAATTATGAATGCTTTGTAAGAGAAGATAGCCGTATTCCTTTCATGGCAATGGCTGATGCGGCAGATGTCTTAACATCTCTTGCCGAGGCTCCAAAAGAGAATTTAAAAAGTTTTGTATACAACGTCCAGGGTTTTAGTGTTAGTGCACTTCAAATTTATGATATGACTAAAAAGTTTTTCCCCAATTTTGAAATAACATACAAAATTAATGAAGAACGCCAAGCAATTGTGGACTCCTGGCCTGAAGATGTTGATGATACTAATGCTCAAAAAGACTGGGGATGGAAGCCAAAATATAATTATAAAAAGACTTTTTCTGAATACCTAATCCCCAAAATTAAGCAGCGTTATCTAACCCCTGATAAATAAACTGTTTCATTAAGGTCTGATAAGGAATATCTTTTTGATGAGCTTTAACTTTAACTCTATTAAGTAATGAGTCTGGAATTCTAATTGTAATTGGGCTAGATGTAAGTTTTAAATTAGGAAAAATCCATTTTTCAGCTTTTGACCAATCAACATATTCAGTAGAGTCAACTCTTTGCCAAAACTTGCTTTCTTCTAATTCTGACTTAAATTTTGGTATCTTTTTTAATTTTTTAACTTTTTCTAATTTCTTCATATCTTCTCACCTCCTTTTTATGCATTCTGCGGGCAGATATTACTCTTATTTTTTTACCTCTTATTGTAAATACTACGAAAAGTGTTTTTTGATCCAAAGTCTTACCTACTGCTATAAATCTCTCCTCAAATATAGAATGCTTGACATCGGGTATAACTAACAATTTACTATCTACAAATACGTCTTCTGTTTCTTTAGGTGTAACTCCATGTTTAAAATAGCTTTTACTCAAATTGGCTTGATTCCAATCAAATTCAACCGTCTTCCCCTTAACCCTCATGTACATATGATATATGTACAAACTGAGTTTGTCAAGAAACTATACGAATTAAGGTTAGTCCAAATAATCCTGAAGTTTTTTACGACGAGATGGGTGTTTAAGTTTTCTTAATGCTTTTGCCTCAATCTGTCTGATACGCTCCCTGGTGACTCCAAAAACTTTTCCAACTTCCTCCAAAGTCATGGCTTTTGAGGCTTCAAGTCCAAATCTGAGCTTTAAAACTTTTGCCTCCCTTTCGGAAAGTGTTCCCAAAACTTCTTCTAGATGGTCTTTTAAGAGTTGTTTACTTGCTTGGTCCACTGGGGAAAGTGTATTTTCATCAGGAATAAAATCCCCCAGAAAGCTCTCCTGGTCTTCTCCAACTGGGGCTTCAAGGGATGTGGTTTCCTGAGCAATCTTAAATATCTCTCTGACCCTATCTCCATCAAGTTCTAACTCTTCCCCAATCTCCTCGGGACTGGGTTCACGTCCCAATTCCTGCATAAGGCGGCGGCTTGTTCTATAAAGTTTATTAATAGTTTCAACCATGTGTACAGGGATTCTGATTGTTCTTGCTTGATCTGCAATAGCGCGGGTTATGGCTTGTCTTATCCACCAAGTTGCGTAAGTTGAAAATTTAAATCCTTTTCTCCAATCATATTTTTCAACAGCTCTAATTAGTCCCTGGTTTCCTTCCTGAATAAGATCTAAAAGTGAAAGACCGCGGCCTATATATTTTTTGGCAATGGAAACAACCAAACGGAGATTGCTTTCTGTTAACTTATCTTTCGCTCTTTTATCTGCTTTCTCATATCTTTTCGCTAATTCAATTTCATCTTCAGCTAAAAGAAGTGGAACGCGTCCAATCTCTCTTAGATATTGTCTGACTGGATCTGTGGACTCAATTCCTTCGAGTTTTGTCAAAAGTTCAATTTCACGATCTAGTTTTTCTTTTGCTTTTTCATCAGTTTCAATCTCCCCTGGAGTAACTGATTCAAAAACATCAATTCCCTCAGCTAGAAGTTTTTCATATAACTCATCAAGTTCGGGGATTCTTTCTTCCGCATCGGGAAAAATCTCCATGATTTCTTCCTGGGTTAAAAATCCCTGCTCACGACCTTTTTTAATTAGTTCTAATACTGGTTTACGTACCATATGCTTAATTATTCTTCACTAAAAATTATACCGCTAACGGAAGCGGTATCGATAGAAGCAAGGCTTTTGGCGAGTTTATTAAATTCGTTTTGGACCGTAAGAAGCCCTTCTTTATCGCCTTCTTTCTCAAGCTCTTTCATCCTAAGAGTCAAAAGTTTGAGATTTTCCTTGGTTCCTAGTATTTTAAGCTCTTTTTGAACTAAATCAAGCTCCTTTTTTAATTCGTCGGGTTTATCCAGTAGTTCCTGGTTCTGACTAAGCACCATTTTTGAAAAACCATCAAAAAGCTCGCTGGGTAGAGATTTACCAAAATCGGCATTTGTATATTTTTTCTTGGTCTTCAAAAACTTGGAGAGTTCTCCCAAAATCTTGATATATAGAGGGTTTTGTACCAACCCTTTTATCTTGGTTTTAAGTAAATTGGTAGGATCCGACTGAAAACTTAAAATTAAGAGTCTCTCTTCCAATAAATCATGTCTGCCCCCGCCTGCAACGCTTTGCGTAGCAATGCGGGCAGGTCGCCCCTGTTCTGAACGGTTGCCAACTTTTGATAGCTGTTCAGTTACGGCCTCAAGTGGAACTCCAAGTTTTTCTGCAACAATATTTGCATAGTGGGCTTGGACTATTTTGTCTTCAATTTCAGATAATATCGGAGTTAATTCTTTTGAAATTTTGGCTTTACCTTCTCCTGTTGCGGGATTAAATCTGCTCATTACAGAGTCTATTAAGAAATCCCAAACTCCAACTGAATGAATTAAATCATTCTTATATGATTCGATATCTCCCCTTGCTGCTTCATCTGGATCTTTGAAATTTGTGATTTTAGCAACTTTTACTTCTATTCCTGAATTTTCTGCAACAGTTAGCCCCCGTCTTGCTGCTGCATCCCCTGCCATATCACTATCCAGTGCCAAAACAAATTTGGGAGCAAAACGCGAAAGAAGTCTAACTTGATCTTCTGTAAGAGCCGAACCCTTTATGGCAACTACGTTTTTAATGCCAGCTTGATATGAAGAAATTAGATCCAATTCTCCCTCAACCACGATTGCCACTTTTTTCTTTTTTATTAAGGGACGAGTGATATTAAGTCCATATAAAACACTGCTTTTATGATAAATGGGGGTTTCTGGAGAGTTTATATATTTACCAGTGTCACGTTTGTCCCAGGGAAGGATTCTTCCTGCAAAACCAATTGGGTTTCCTCTGTGATCAAACAAAGGAAAAATTACACGACCACTGAATCTATCATACACATTTGCCCCCTGTGGAATTCCTATTCCCGCGCGTTCAATGTCCTTGGAGTTAAACTTTTTCTTTATTGTTAAAAAATTACTTAATGGATATGAGTTTTCTGGCGAAAATCCGAGCTGAAACTCCTTAATCGTATCAAGTTTTAAACCTCTATCTTTTTGCAAATATCCTAAAGCCTGCTTTCCAGTGGGGTGGGTCAAAAGCATGTAGTTATAGAATTTGAGTGTTTGGGAATGGATCTCGATTAGGTGTTCTTTTTCGGAAGAGGGGCCAAAATTAGCACTAACCAGTTTTACCCCCGCTCTTTCGGCTAAATACTTTAAAGCCTCAGAAAACTCCATTCCTTCATATTTTTCAAGAAAAGAAAAAACATCACCTGCTTCGCTACAGCCAAAACATTTAAAAATCTGAAGCTCGGGAGAAACCATGAATGATGGGGTTTTTTCTCCATGGAATGGACAGTTTGCTTTATAGTTCCTACCTGCTTTTTTGAGTTCAATTCTTTCACCAATAATTGAAACAATGTCTGTATGGAGTTTTACTTCTGCAACCTGATCTTCTGCCATTCTAATTCCGATTATATCTCAAAATCCAAAATTAAGGGCAAATGATCCGAAATTTCCATGTATGGAACCTCAAAACTTTTTACTTTAACTTCTGGGGAGGTAAACACATAATCGGCATAATATTGTTGAACAAAACCCGGTGTATTTCGAAACTGTTTCCAAGCAAACTCATTTCTGGTGGTCTTTATATCAAAATCCTTAACCAAATTACTGTATCCAGCCTCCTCAAACATTTTTAAGCTTTTAGTATCAAGCTCAAGATTGAAATCCCCTCCTATTATCTTTGGCTCATTTTTATCTTCAAAAAAATCAATTATTTTTTGAGATTGTTTCATACGGATAGGTGTATCAAATTTGTTTCCCGGAAAAGTTTTTCCATGAACATTCCCTATCCAAAATTTCTTTTCTCCAATACCTATTTTGGAGAATAATAGAAAACCTACATCAATATTGGATTGACAGTATATGAAAACTTTTCCACTCTTTTCAATCATAATCCCTTTCCTTGCAAAAATTGCCTGGCCACACATGATTTCAGGTGACTTAAGACGTAACCCCTCTTTGTATAAACCATTAAAGTCGTTTAGTGTAGATGACAGTTTTGAATAGAGTTCCGGAGAGACTTCCATAAAACAAAAAATATCAGTTGTGGATGATTCTTTTTTAATGTAATCGAAGAAAGGTTTACCTGTCTTTCCAAACCAGGAATTTAAAAAAATTATTCTCATTTTTAGGCGGGGGCTAGTGAACTACGTAAGGAACTACTATTCAAACAGTATACAACTTTTGGCGGTTGCAAACCTCTAATAATATTGTGATATAAATAGTTATTAGTAAGGAGGTGACTAAATATGTTTACACTGTATAAAGGTAAGGAAGGCACATTATGGAAAGATATGGTGCTGGTAAGTAAAGGTGAACTAAAAGAGGTTCTTAGGAAATATATACGTAGAGATGGCGATTATATTTTGTGGTGGTTAATAGATAATTCTAAAATTCCTGAGGCTTATATTGATGAACCAATTTTTAAATTGTTTCTAAGCTCTTTTTCAAAAGACTGGGGTGATGGTATTGAATACAAATCTGATTTTGTAGCAGGTTTCTACGATGATGTATCAAAGAGTCGTTCTTGGGGATTATTAAAGTGATTCTTTTTCAAGGTGCGGGTGTAATCGCTATTGTCGCTTTATTTTTTCTATCCTCATAAACTTTGTTGAATATTTCTATAACTCCTTTTTCGCTTTTGTTAATGTATAAATCTGTGGGCAAATCTTTGGTTAATTTGTATAATTTTTCTACATCATATATAGACTGCAAATCATCATATTCGATTTGTGCTTGCTCATCGCTCCATCTAACCATAAATCCATCGATGATTCTTCCAACGTATGAATGATTTTTATTTATTAATTTAAAGGCGTATTTATTCACTATTTTTTTTGATTCACTGGACAGTACTGCCCATTTGCGAAGTATAAACCCACTCATTTTTCTATTCATTTTGAATATATTTAATTCAGGATCGACATAATATTTGTTAAGCCTTGTGTTTAATAGTTTAATCAATTTATCCTTATCTATATTGGTTTTTACTTGGTAGAAAGAAGCCTCATTAGAAGAGGTTGCCCAAGTTGTAGCCATAAGAGAAAAATACACCGGTGCGTTACGTACGATGTCTTTAATTAGGGGTAAGATTCTTTTTTTATCTACTTTTTTGTCTAATACTGTAAACATAAGAGCAAAAAATCTATGATATAAACTTTCGTAACCTAAATCAGAGAGTTCTTTAACTCCTAGTTTGGTGTTTGCGTAGATGTAAATTGATTTGATTAATGATTCTGCAATTTTTAATGAGATGTCATCGATAAAGAGATCCAATTTTTTGATTAGCTCCACGAATTTATTTTCAGATTTGAATTTATCAAATATGCTGTTTATATAATTTTTTAAACCTACGACATCGTCATCAAATTGATTCGCGGTTTTGATGATAGTTCTCACATCACTATCAAAGAACTCACTTTTCGTGATATTGTGTATAAAATATTTCTTGAAAATTTCCGGATGACAAACCCTTCTGCTCGTTCTATATTCCCTTGCCATTCCTTCAAAACTGTAGTTTTGTTTGTTGTAGGCTTTTTCAACTGGTAAGAAAAGTTTTGCTAAAATTGCCCGGATAATTATTCTGTCTTTTTGGAGATAGTGTTCTATTAATTGATCAATATGATTTTTTATTTCAGTATTAAGTTGATCGTCTTTAACTATTACGGAAAACGGACTTCCTTTTGTTGATTCAAAGTTCCAATCGTAGCTCATATAGTACCAACGGTTTTTCCACAAGTCTGCATAAACATCAGCGTAAAAAACTTTTATGGTTTCCAGTAAAAGCACATCAAATAAACTTATCTCACTCTTAATGTAAGAACTAACAGATGCTCTTAATCCATTTTGATAAGTTTTTATTTTTCTAAGTGTGGAAAATACGTTTATTAACTCATCCCCATAGAAAATCTGAAAATCTTTAACAATTGCGTCTTTTTCGTTTTGTGGTATCTCAGAGTTCTCAATTAGATTATCTAAATAGCCCCCAAGATAATCATCCAATGTTTTCTGATCTGGTTTTGGAAGCTGAAACGTTTTTTGTACAATCTTCTCAAGGTATTCACCATCTCTACCAATCGAAGAATTTAATGTTTGGTTAACAACATTCTTATCAAAACTTAGTATGAATATCGTGTTTGGGAAGTTGCCAACTAATTTGATCAATTTGAATGTGGCCAAAATCTCATCGTTTTGAAGTCGATCTATATTATCAATAACGACAATTATTTTTTTATCAAGGCGTGCTAGTTTTTCTATTAAGTCTTTTTTTACATCATCTAAAGTTTCTTCTGTGAATAGGGAATACAGAACATCTGATTTGAGTGGAAGGTATTTGTCTAATGGTGTGAGGAGCAACCTCCCATATTTTGAGAAAGTCTTTCTTAGCGACGGCAATATATAATTGTTTGATATAACAATACCAAGATCTCGCATAAACATTTTAATGAGGGTGTTCTCATTCTCAAAAAACCAAGGGTCAAACTTGAAAACTATATGATCGGGACTTCTATCGAGCTTGTTTGTTAATAAGTTGATAATTGAAGTCTTGCCTTCTCCCCATTCTCCTTGTAAAGCAAAAACAAAAGGTGAGTTAAAAGGGAGGTTTGCTATTTGTGAGTGAAATTCATTGACAAAATCCCCTCTGTCTAGAATATCCTCAGACTCTGTAGTTATGGGTTCGTCAGAAATGTCCTGGTCGAAATTTACAACACCCCTTTTATTTAAGACCTTTTTAAGTGGTTTAAGTTTTACAACAATAAGACAAATCAGGTGGGCGAAATAAATGACAGCGAATGCTATAAAAAACGTAACAAAATATGGAAATATAAGGTTTTGTAATCTTTCCCATTTTATTGAATCTATGTAATCTAGGTTTAAGAAATTAATATAAAGTATGAACAAGACAGCTGTAAACAAAATACTGGTTATTATGTTGTCGGGGATGTTGTTGGTAGTCCTGATGTATCTGATACACATTTTGGAGCAGGGGGTGTATGCCACAACCCCACTGAAAAAGGTAAATAGAATTAATATTATTCCATAATTTGTGTGCCAGAGAGGGATATTTAAAACCAACCAAGAAAGAATTGCATTGACTATAATTTTACTCACAGAAAAATGGACAATAACATTTATCAATAATGCAAAAATATTAATTTTTACGACATAAAAGAGGGCATCTTTTAAACCCACCGTTGTGAATGAGGATGAGAATAATCTAAGAAGGTTTTTTGTTTTTTTCCAGCCCATATAAATATATAGGCAGTTCAGAGACAATTATAAGCTTATAAGAAGCATTTAACAAATTGGAATGAATCTTATATTTTGCAGTACTTATTTACGAATTCGTCAACAATTTTAGTTGCTTCTAAAAAGTATTGTTGAGAGATTGAGTCGGGTAATTCTATTGTTTTATTTACTACATCTAATGACATATTGTATGCCTGAGAATCAATACCTTTTGGACAATAGTATTGTCTTAAATTGTGGGGAAGTGTTACTAAAACGAACTCTTGGTTATTTGTTTGTTGTAATTGTTGGCATTCTGTTTTTGATTTAATTTCCCAGTTTGTTCCTATCTGACAACACGTATACGATCCACTCTGACAGGCCTCTAGGCTTATTTTAATGCTTCTATTTTCGCACTTTGAACCAGTTGCACCTTTACAGTCTCCAATAAGTTTTTTCGGATCTGGAGTGGGTGTGGCGACAGGTTTTTTGGTGGGTATTGGAGTTGGGAATAGAGTGGGGCTTGTGGGGGTTTCTAATTGAGGAGCTGGTGTTTGATTTGTGTTTGACTTTGCAAATGACATTATTCGAAGTTGTAATGTTGCCAAGATGATAATGAACAATAAAATGGTTAAAATTAAAATTTTGGGGACACTAAGATTTTTTAAATATCTCGTAATATGTTGAAAGGATTTTTTATAGTTTGGAGGATCTTTGATTAAGGTGTAAATGAGCCTAATAAATGCATACAAAATAGCCATTATGATTAGCAAGGGTAGAGGTAAAAAGAAGAGTGATATTTTCTCTGCCCAAATTGGGGAATTGTTATCCCCAGATATTAGTCGTGTGACCCAGAATAATATGTTTGTTCCAAATATGGAGACCACAACTGCTACAAGAGCGAATATAAATTTGCTTCTAAGATTCTTCATAAAAAATTGGCCTTGAGGTGAGGCTAAAATTTGGTATCCTCGCCACAGCTATATTATGGCATACACGCCATAATTTTACTATGTCGACATTAAATGAAAGGTTCGGGATCAATCTGATGGAATTAAGGAAGAAAAGCAGAATTTCTCAAATGGAGTTAGCAGAAAAATCGAAACTCGACTTAAAAACCATAAGTAATTTGGAGAATGGTATAAGACAGCCGGTTTTAAAAACAATTTGGAAATTGGCAAATGGTCTAAATGTCAGTATGTCCAAACTTCTAGATTTTTAATTATCTCCATTAGGTTATAAATAACGCCATCAAGATTTATACTGAATTCAGGAGTGGTAAGTAGTGGCATATGAAACAACCTAAATACATAACAAAGAAACCTGAATATAGAATCCTCTTAGAGCTTATTAAGAAACACAAACTGTTTTTGTCTAAAGGTAAGGGTTATAACATCCAAGCTATCGTTAAAACGCTCCACATTGACCCTAAAACGGCAAGAAAATGGCTAAATACACCCAAGGTTCAGGAAGCCATATCAGAAGAAATTGAATTTTATGTATCTAAGATGCAAGAAGTTGGGGCTACTGACTGGAAAATGTGGGCAAGACAGATAGAATTTGCATCAAAAAATAAAATGGAGGACTCAGAAGAGATGGGATCTAATGTGATAATTATTAGAGATAAAGAGAAAGGCATATTTAGAATAACAGACGAACTACCAATTTAACCCTTTCCTTTTTATTTGGTCCCATCTAGTACAGGTAGTGGTTAGAGATAAACCAATGGGTTTTTACCTGTTTTCTGGTGATTTTAATGAGCAATTTTATTCTTTCCAGCCTTGAGTAATAAAGGAAACTAGCAAATTGGTTATAATTTTGACTTTTATACTTCATAATTTAAGTTATGTGCCAACAAACATACAAACAAAACAAGTGTAGCCAACTCTTTGAGCTGGTTGACAGATAAGTTACGTGCAGAAATATCTTCAATTTTCAATCCCCGTTATGGTAGGAAGTTAACTCCTTTAGAAATTGACGAAATAGCAGAAAGTTTAACGTTGTTTACAGAAACAATGACTGGAGGTGATTCCGATGGATAAAGTCGACCAAAAAACAACAAAACAGATAAAGATAGATGCCGGGTGGCATAGGTTGTTCAAAATCGCATCTGCAAAGGCTGGAGTGAGCATCAGGGAGCTTGTAGAGGCCTGTTTTGCTGATTCCCAGAAGAAAATTTGGAAAGAATATGGAATTGGAGCTGTCAATGAGTGATTTTCAAAAAGCGAGCGAGGTGTTGAAAAAGAGTAACGATAATAACGTTAATAAATATAAATATAATAACGATAGTAACGTTAATGGTAAATACGCCTTGGATTTAAAAAAATTTACCCCAAATACCGAAGTGAGTGTTTTAGCCAAAGAAATAGCTGAAGATATGAACGATCTGGCCAACTTTGCTTGTTATCTGGATGTTGTAAACAAATTGGGAGTACAAGGTGCAAGGGAGCATTGGAGATTAATCAAAAATGACATTTTGGAAAAATCAAAAACTAAAACCCCAGTCCGTTCGCCTAAAAAGTATTTTATGTATATGTTGAGAATGAAAGGTAGAAAATAATAGTATTGACATTATCACAGAATGTATATATCATATATTATGACTAAAATATCTACGAGTGAGGCAACAAGAATTCTCGGAATAAATAAACAAACCCTATTTAGGTGGGAAAAAAGTGGATCACTACCAGCTGTTGAGAGAAAGGGTTTAACTGAAGCACGTATGTACGATAAAGAGACGATAGAGGAGATTGCTATGTGGAGAAATCTCCGTAAAGAAGAAAAAGCACACCTAAGGAAACTTGGAAAAATTAGAGAAAAACTAGATAGTTATTTACCCACAAAGCCTCTTGATGCCTTTGAATCACCGAGAATGTTATCCCACGCAGAGTTTTTAGATATGAAAAAAGGGTACGAAGATCTAAGAAAGTGGGAAAAGAAATTAGATGAAATTCAAGAAAGTTATTGGAGTTTTGCGAAAGATTATTTTGGAAAAAACTTTGATGAATAATCAATCATTACAATATATTATTTATGCTAGAAAGTCGCAGGAAAATAAAGATAGGCAGGTGTTATCCATCGATTCCCAGATAACCGAGCTTCGTGAATTTGCTGACAAAAACAATCTCAATGTAGTTAAAGAATTTCAAGAAAGTCAGACTGCGTACAAAATTGGAAGACCTATTTTTGCAGAAATGATGGAACTTATTGAAATGGGGGTTGCCAATGCAGTTTTAGTTTGGAAACCAGACAGACTTGCTAGAAACGCTATTGATGGAGGGAGGATCATACAGTCAATGGATGACAACTTACTTCAAGAAATAAGAACTCCTTATGAAATTTTTCGACAAACAGACAATCGAATGATCGTTTACATATATTTTGGGATGAGCAATGACTATTCAAGACAAATTAGTGCAAATGTAAAAAGGGGAAATAGGGAAAAATATAGACGCGGTGAATTTGTAGGAAAAGCACTTCTCGGTTATTTAAATGCTGATGTTGGAAATTCCAAAAATATAATTTTAGATCCACCTAAATCACAAATAGTGAAAAAACTTTTTGAAGAATACTCGGCAGGATTGTACTCGGTCATTGATATGGTCAAAAAGGCCGATGTATTGGGATTAAAAGGTATTTACGGAAATCCAATTGCCAAAAGTGGGATGTACAAACTTCTGAAAAATACAGCCTATTATGGTCTGTACAAACACGGAGGAGAATATCATCAGGGAAGTTATGAACCTCTAATTTCGATAGATTTATTTAACAAAGTGCAGGATGTGCTAAAAAGTAAAGGGAAACCGAGAAAATTTGGTTGGATAAATCACGCTTACAAAGCTAGATTGATTAAATGCGGTGAATGTGGGTGTTCAGTTACAGCTGAAACAAAGAGGAAATTTTATAAGACAACAGGTAGGACAGGAATTTACACTTACTATCATTGTACAAAAAGGAGAGGTAAATGTTCGCAAAAGCCAGTATCTGAAGAGGAGATGGAGCAGATGTTGAGGAAATATGTTTACCGGATAGAGATAGATAAAGAGGTGTGGAATTTGGGCATTGAGTTGTTGAAGGCTAAACATAGTGGTGAGATAAAACAGTCAATTCTAAGTCGAAGGTTGATAGAAAAAGATTATGAAAAAGTTGACAGAGAACTAGAAAAACTTCTACAGCTTCGAATAGATCAAGAGATCACGGCAGAGGAGTACTCATCGAGTAAAAAAACACTAATGGATAAAAAGTTGTTAATTAAAGAAAAATTGGGTGATAGGGAACAAACCTCTAACAATTGGTTGGAACTTGCTGAAAACTTCTTTGAAACTGCACTTCAGGCACGGAAAATTATGGAAGGTACGGATTTGCAAAGAAAGAGGGATTTGATTCAATCGGTCGGTTGGAACCTCCTTTTGAAGGATAAAAAACTCGATTTTAGCTTCAAAAAGCCCTATGACATACTACTAAAACCTGATGCACGTACTTCCGTGCAGAGGGGGAGGGATTTGAACCCTCGATAACCTTGCGGTTATAGCCGATTTCCAATCGACCGCACTAGACCACTATGCGACCCCTCCAGAATCTGTATTATATCAAACAGAACCCTCAAGAAGCTCTTTGGCTTTTGTTAGCATTTGTTTTTCTCCTCCAAAAGAGAGTCTTTTTTTAGCATCTTCAAAAGATAGCCAAGCTATCTCTTCTGTTTCCCAATCAAAGCCTTCTGGTAAATCTTTTACATATTCCATTAAAAAGAATGTTACGAATTTTAAAATTTTTCCTCTTTGTGGATCTTTGAAAGAATACATTGAAGTTCCAATTTTTTTAACTATCTTTGCCTCAACACCACCCTCTTCATTTACCTCTCTTATTGCAGCCATCTCAAGTGAGGTGGGGTCTGCTTTGATTAGTCCTTTAGCCATTGGCCCTGGTTGGTCACCATCCTCGTCATCCACTCTTCCTTTGGGAAGCATCCAGTATTGTTTTGGGTATAGTTCACTTTTAGAGGTTTTTCTAACAAGCCAAAGTATTTTGTTTTTTTCTTTTTTAAAAACTACTCCCCCTGAAGAAAACTCTCTAGTGGTCATTGGGTTTAAAACATCACTACTTCTTGTTTTTTGAGGTTGTGTGTTTTTTCCCATTCTTTCAATACTTCTTTTGCTTCTTTTATTATATCCTTCTCTCTTTTGATACTTATTTTTTTAGCGGCATCTGCAAAATCCAACCATTTAAATTGATCAAAACCTATAAGTTCACTGCTTCCACCTTTTTGAAGCATTAGATAATAATAAAACTTTTGGGGGATGGATTTGGCATTGATTATGGTAGATCCTGTTGCACGCCCAGCCTCTTCCAATACTCTGGCAGCCATTCCACCTTGTTCACTGGCAAGTCTAATAACAGCACGAACAGAAGACTCTCCACGTCTAACGGTTACTTTTGGAATCTCCCAATCTGGATCGTCTTTTCCTTTAACCAGCAAAAATTGACGTTTACCACGGTTCTCTCTAAAAAGAACTGCTCCTCCAATTACTATTTGTTGATTTTTGTTATTTTTCATTTTATTTTGAACTCGTTTAAAAATCTTCGTGCGGTGGGGGCGAGATTCGAACTCGCGTGGATGAAATTCACCCCCAAGGTTTTCGAGACCTGGCAGATAAACCGCTCCTGCACCCCACCTTGTGGTGCACCCACCCAGAATCGAACTGGGACCTAATCCTCCGCAAGGATCAACTCTATCCGTTAAGCTATGGGTGCCTTTCGACTCCGCTCAAGGTAAACTTTATTTATTCCCAGGCAATTTCTTAGAAACCCAGTTCGTAACTTTATCAAGTCCTGAGGCAGGTATTTCCTCAAATGGTATATAGGCAGAAATCTCATGCTTCAAACTATCTTTAATTTCAGGATTAATCATTACTTCAATTCTCCCTGGCATTAAAAATGTTTCAAAAATTAAGATTTCGCTTCCCGATCTTTCTCCAAACCAAAAACGAGACATTGCCTGCCACTCAGTTAGCTTACCTGCAATTTTTACTCCTTTAGACGTTATTTTATATTCAACATTCTCTGGCGGGACAGTTGAAAGAATGTAGTATAAAAATACTAAAGCTACAATCAAAATTACTGGCATTATTCCTTCTGCAAGAAAAAGAATCAGACTGATTATACCCGCAATTGCAAAAATTGTTGTATAAAACTGTCTGTCACGCCTCTTAAATGGCCTTGCTGGTGCAATCCAAGTAAGAAGTTCACGCTCAGGTTCACGCCTGACAACCACAGCTTGCGGCTCAGAATTTAATGTACTTTCGGAACTAGATTTTTGATCTGTGGCAGGATCCATAATACGCGTATTATACCTCAAAAACTGATATAATTGCAGTGCCTAAACGGAGAGCATGCCGAACGGCTAAGGCAACATCCTGCTAAGATGTGTCGCGAAAGCGACTGGTGAGTTCGACTCTCACGCTCTCCGCACTGGTGGGTGGGCAGGACGGTAATGCGCGAGTCTTGAAAACTCGTGAGCGTAAGCTCTAACAGGTTCGACCCCTGTACCCACCGCCAACTTTTTTATCCAATAAATATGAATACTTACAAAGGCGATATTATTGAAGAATCTTTGAGTGATAAAGACATTCTCAAAGACATAAATATAATCTCAACCAGGGTCGAAAAGGTGACAAAAGAGCATCAAACGCCGTGGCTTTCTCAATGGACCTTGGACACGATCGAGGTTAACGATAGTCAATCTGACAATTTAGCTAAAAGTTTAAGCAAAGCCCTTGATTCTAAACATGGCTGGTATATTGATTATCGTAATGACAAATATCATTATGTGATTTTTAAAAACAGAGTTTTCAAACTGGATCGTAGTAAAAAATCTGACTATGAAAAAATGATTAAATATGGATTGTCTGTGGGTACACCAGATTACCAGTTGCCAAACTTTTCTAATTTACCAATTGATGTTTTAGACACTTTTTTGAGAGAAGCGAATTTAAATACTTACGCCAACGAGAATGTCAAAAGAGTGTCTTCGCTTCGTCCTGGTTCTAACGATTATCATTTCAAAAAAGGTGACCTAACTTATCATGACACCTATTTTGGTGCCACTAAATTTATTGGTGAAGAAATTGTTTATAAAGGTAGTAAAGCCACATGGGGTATGAATTACTATGGTTTTACTGTTAGTAATCAAATAAGTGAGAGTTTGTTTGACGCGATTTTGCGTCCAGCTTTAATGGCAGGCTCTGGTGATAATATACCAGTTCGTGGACCAAAAGAGTTTATAAACGGCAAATGGAAATATACATTTAAAGCCGATGGTGACTTGGCAAACTTTACAGGAATAGAGGAAGTTTCTAAAAACGGTAAAGTGATTAGTCGGTTATATTGCCATGGTGGATTCATCGAATGAACCGAAATGCGTAAGCTCTAACAGGTTCGACCCCTGTACCCACCGCATTATTTTGCAATAGTTAACCAAAAGATTCTTTTTACACCCGCTTTTCTTAAAGTTTTTGAGGCCTCACTGAGAGTGGAGCCAGTTGTGAGAACATCATCAAAAAGAATTAGCGGATAGCGATTAGTGATTAGCGAATAGTTAGAACTAAGAGAGAAGACACCTTTTAAATTCTCATGGCGAGTACTACCTTTAAGCCCAACCTGGGGCTTGGTTGAAACTTTTTTAATTAGTAAATTGGGTTCATATTTCCAATTCATTTCGCGTGCTACCAGTTTCCCAATCTCTTCTGCTTGATTAAATCCCCTAACATTTTGTTTGTGCCAATGGAGTGGAATAGGAATTAGTAAATAGTTCTTATTAATTAGATTTGTTGATTTCAAGTTTCTGACACAAATATCTGCCAGCTCTTTTGCAACTTCTGTTGTGTATTTGTACTTAAGGGCAATAATTGCTTTCCTTATTACTCCTTCGTATCTAAAAATGGAGAGTTTGTCTTTGGCGAATCCAACCTTTCTGACTTTTTTCAAGCAGCTTTCACAAATATATTTTCCCTCCTTGCCACACTCAAGGCAGGCTTTGGGAAAGAATAAATCAAGAATTCCCATAAAGGCAGTTTTTGTCTGCGGAGACGGTGGGAATTGAACCCACGTCCGAAAATACTTAATACAAAACTTACTACAAGCTTGTTTGGTTTTTGAATTTTCATCGAGCTTATCCAACCAACAGGAACGCTCGATGTAAGATTTATTTGTCTTTTGTTTAAGCCTTTAAATCGTTAAAGCTCAAACAGCATCTCTAACGGGTTAATGCCCATTTGATTCGGTAGAGAATCAAACCAAAGGACACCGATTAAGCAAAGGCTAAATTATAGCCTTGGTAATCAGAAGCTGGACTTGCGTCTGCTTTTATTTTTTAACTCTGTTTAACGAGTATGGGTTAAACTCGGCTTGCAGTTTTGTTAAAGAGCTTCCCGTCGAAACCGATCGTCTCCAGGTTATTTTAGCTCAAGATCAATATCCCTTTGGATATCAACCTTCTTTTGAGCTTCCTTCTTCTCAAACACGCGTTTACTCTTGGCCAAGGCTAGCTCAAGCTTAATTAAACGCCGTTTAGTATACACGCTTACAGGCACGAGAGTCAACTTTTTTTGCTTGGTTTTAGTCAAAAGATCTAATATTTGGCCCTTATGTAAAAGGAGTTTTCTTGAAGCTGTTGGTTCATAGTATCTTTTATTGGGAACGGGTATGTTTGCGTTGACCAAATAGGCTTCTTTATTGATTATTTTTACAAACGAGCCTGTTAGGTTTATATGTCCCGTTCGAACCGCACGGGCCTCGCCTCCTGTTAGGGAGATTCCAGCCTCAGTGGTCTCAAGAATCTGGTAATCAAACTTGGCTCTTTTATTAACAATCTTCATTTAATCTCCATTGAGTATAACTTATCTCCGGTTAGAAGAATTATTTTCTTGTCTGTTTCACTTGCCACCAGGGTTATTGCTGATGAGATAAGATCGTCTACATATTGAGCTTTATAGACTCCTTTTTTGTCTGTAACCACTACTCTTTTGCCCGCTCTGTCCAACAGATAAATATATTGATTATCAGGGTTTCCGTAAATAGCATTTACACTGCCTATCTCCGGAAAAGTCCCCTTAATATTAAAATTTTGAGAACTTCCCTGACTGAATTTTTGTATGCGGGAATTCGGGTAAAGTGCGTAGATCGACCCATCGATAGTAATTTGAACAACGTCTGAAAAATCTACATTAGTTCCCGCCGCCAGCCAATTCTGCTTTTCTCCAAAACCAGTACTATTTCCTGCATATCTATATATTTGATTTCCTGATTTATCTAATAAATACATGTTTCCTGCAAAAGCTGATATTAGGGCGTCTCCCGACCATGTTTTTTCTATAACTTTATTGTTTCCAGAATCCACTTGATAAACCCCATCACTTTCAAGTACAAAAACATTGTCTTCATATGCTGCAAGTGCTTGTGCTGAGTTCACTACTCCAGGACCTGCAACTACTTTGCTTTTTTTTGTTGAGGATTCAACACTTACTATCCTTTGTCCTGATTTATCTAGTACATAGATTAAACCTCCCGAAAAAGACACCGCGTCACCTTTAAAACCCGACGAAAGAAGTGTTAGATCTAAAAACATTTCAGGAGAGGCTTTGTATTCTCCCAAAACAGCCGCCCTACTGTCATCCATTTTTTTCTTTAAAGAATCTATCTCTGGATCTTTTACATTCAAGTTTTCAATTTGTTTTAATTTTTGTTCACCTGAGGCAAAAAGCTCCCTGCTTCTTTCACTGCTCACACTGGCAAGGCTTATAGCTTGTTCAACATCGTTTTGTGCTTGCTCTAATATTCCTCTATATTTATTCTTTGTGTCATTGATGCTTTTTTGTCTAATTCCAAATCCAATACTAACCGCAAGAAGACCTAAAAGAATTGCTGCTATAGTAAATGTCATTTTTTTACTTTGGGGGGAAATTTCCTCAGGGGAATCTACTTTTAAATAAATATTTCTTTTTGGAATTTTTTTAAGCAAGTCTGTAAAAAAATTACTTTTGGGAATAGTTGGTTTTATTATCTGCTCTTGGGGGACTGTTGTTTCTAATCTTTCTTCAAATTTAATTATTGCTGCACCTAAGTTTCCCGGGCTTTGGGCTCCAAGGGCAATTGGACCGAGTGTCTCAATAGAATCTTCTGGGGCTGGAGCAGAAAGTGCGGCTTTGATAACTCCTTGGGAAACTATTTGAAAAAAAGATTTTGTAGCTAAAAGAATTACATCACCATTCCTTGGGTAACCAGAAGCAGTTATTACTTGATCGGCACCACTTTCCAAGATTTTTCCCAAAGCCCCTTCTCTAAAGACCATTACACTTGCTCCCCCAACAGCAGCTGAATAAACAACATTGTCTACAAATGAGGCTGCCACTATTTCTACATCTCCCCATGTTTGACGAAATTCATCAGCTACTTTTTGAGTAGCATCCCTTAAAACATTAAAGGGTTTTCCCTCGAGCTTTCCGTAATACTCTTCATGGTACCTTGTTAGAAGTTCTCGTCCCGCGGTAATAGTATCAATTCCACTTTCTGTATGGTTTGTTGAAACAATTACAAAAAGGTGTCCCCTAAGTTTAAGTTTATCTGGATCATCGGGAGTAAATTCATGTACCTGAGCCCAACCCGAATTACCAGGAGGTCCTGTGAGTTTTGAAGCACTCTGAATTAGCATTTTCTAAAGTATGAAAAGGGCAGCCAAAAAAACCAATATTGCAAATGCTAGATGAATATATCCTAAAAATATTATTAAACCCTCCGCCCCCAATGTAAGGGTTGATGTCATTAGTTTTGTCTGTCTAACAACAACCAGAGCAAATACCAAATATAACCCTAAAAGTATTAGAGATGCGATTTTTATTAAAAGCCAGATCGAAATTCCAAAAATTGAACTTATCATAATTATATTATTCTCATTTCTTCTTGACTTGGGGCACCAAGTCATTAATTATCCTTACTACACGATCGGGTTTGGGAACTGCCAAGAAATCAAACTCAGAAACCTCGGATGCAGTTTGAATAAAAACATTTCCATAATTAAAAACTGTTCTAACAACCCCACCCATGCTGTAAGTAACATCTTGAATATTATCGAGTGTTGCGTCTGAAACTCTTTTATATATCAAATTATTAAAATCTACGTCTACCACTCTTTCGTTTGTAACAATATAAACATTGAAGTACCAATTAAGAAAGTTCTCTAGAGCATAAGCCATTGTAAATAAGTACCAGGCCATTGTAATAACCAATTCAAAACCGTTTGGGATTGTATCAAAAACTCCAAAAGCCTTGGCAACTGACGGAACAAAAAACATGACAATCGCAATTAAAACCCATTTAACATTCACTATTACATGTTGTCTCAAAAGAAGAACAATTTTTTCATCATTTGAGCGTGATTCGAAATCAACATTGTTGGGATAATAACTAAATGTAGAAAGCGCTTGATGATTATGGCTTTCAAAAGAGTCCTTTTCTTCCTTATTCACCGAAATATTCTTTTTGGAATTTGAAACAAATACATCAGGCATTTCAAACTTATTATACCAGGTCGAATCAAAAATTGTGCTATTTTTTCTCGATATTGAAGAAGGCAAAACCTTTTTGTGGAATCATTAGATATCCGGGTGCGCGTAAATTAAATGCCTGTTTGAATTCAGCTCCTGTTAGCTTAATTGACCCGTTGACAGTAACTTCATTGGTTGTGCCGTCTCCCTGAGAAACTGAAACACTTGAAACCGAATTTACACCACCCTTTTGCCTAAGTTCCGAATAACTATAAGGGTTCCCACCCCAACAAGAGGTTGATGTTGAACTTACACGATCGTCCGTTCCACTCTTAAGAACAATTGCAGCATTAACAATATCTGTAAACTCCTCATTGTTTAACCAGGGATTCGCTTTTCCACATGTTGCACCACTCGCGGTATAACCCTGTCTATACCAAGCTTTATAAACCCAAGGTGATCCCCCCGCATATTCATATGTCTTTTCCAAAAATCCCGATCCGCCACTACCATTTGTTGTGTCCCACCCTGAAGTAGTCAAATACCCGCCGGATGTTGATGAATAATAAGTAACCACATCTTCCAAAACCTGTCCGCGTGTTGACTGCACTGCTTGTTTCCATGCATCGGGTGGGTTGTCTGCTTTACTCTTTCTGAAAACTTGACACGCTTCCGTTACGCAGATTTGCTTTCCCTCCTTTTTGTATCTGTACGCATAACTTCTGGCTGCAATTGCTTGAGCCTTTAGGGCTTCTGGGTGCCAGGAAGACGGCATTTCAGCAATCCCCATTAGATAATAACTTTCAAAATCCACATTTCCCACTCCCGCAACATTGATTGTTCCTCCAGTATCTTTGTTTACAGGGTCTTTTCCGTAGTAGGCTTTTAATATCTGATTGGTATTTTGTCCGCTTTGGGCCCTTCCGCGTGCTCCATACTGACTCATTCCTTTCCTGTGTGTATATCCCCCAAATGAGAATACAGCGAAAGAGCCAGCAGGGGCTGCCTCCTTAAATCCTTTTATAGAGGCTGTATAATCATCAGCCAAAGCACTGTCTCCGACACTGGCTATAAAACTACCGCTTTTAGCATTCAATATTTCCTGTTGTTTGTTACTTAAAACCGCTAGGAAACTTTCTACTTTCCCCACTTCTCCCTCCAAAAACTTTGCATCTTCTGTAACTTTCTTTTGAAGAGATGCCAAAGAAACTTTATTTTTTTCTAAACTTTCTTTATCTGCCTTAAGTGTAGACAAATCTTCTCCATATTCTTCCATTACCTTTCTGTCATCATCAGCTGCCATTTGCTGATATGAAACTTCACGGAATGCGTCCACCGCATTAGACATCAAAAATGGAGTTATTGGATCATACAATCTTCTTCTTTTATAATCGTTCAATACCTTTTCATCAAAAATTTCACTGGTGTATGCCAGATCTTCCTCTCTTCCTTCTATTTCCTTCTCAATATTTTTAAGTTGTGTAGAGATTGAAGTAATTCTTTGATTAAGACTATCTATTTGTTTTTTAAGGTTTGCCAGTTCTGTTTTGTTTTTTTCTTGGGCTGGAGCATAGGCTGCTGCAATTCTGGGAAGAATTACAGTTATACATTCTTCCATCTCCCCACTACTCAAATCACTAACAGATTTGTTTAAACAATCACTCTCACTAACAGCCAAAGCTGATTTTGAAAAATAAAAAAAGGAAAATGTGGCAAGTAAAAAAACAATCGTTAAAAATTTAAAATTGAAAATTGAAAATTTCATATTTTTATTATACCAAGTGAAAACTAATCTAAGGGGTGATAAAATAACTTAGTTAGTATGAAGAAGTTTATATTTAGTATTATTTTTGTTTCTGCATTTATATTTTTGAATACTTTGATTTCGCCAAAGGTCTCTATGGCTGCTGATGTTCATGGGGGCTGTGGAGATACAGAGATTGATACAGCCATTGGCTGTGTTCCTGTATTGGGTGATGGAACAAGTGATTTTATGACTTTTATTCTTAGGTGGGCAATTGGTGTTGGGGGTGGAATTGCTTTTCTTTTGATTCTTTATGCAGGTTTTATGACAATGACTTCAGCAGGTAATCCAGAAAGACTTAAGGCGGGGCAAGAATTATTAACAAGTGCCATCTCTGGTCTGATTCTTTTGATATTGTCCGTATTTGTTCTAAACTTTATAGGAATCAATATTTTAGGTATATTTACATAAATGAAAATAGCATTAGAGAGTCCTTATAAAGGTATTAGCGTTCCTTCAAGTGGTGGAAAAATAAATGTAAACGAAACTGATATTGGAGGTATTATTACTGGAGTTTTGCCATATATCTTTGGTGCAGCTGCAATTTTACTTTTAATTTATTTAGTTACAGCAGGTCTTTCCATGATGCTTTCTCGGGGAGAACCAAAAACAATGCAGGCAGCACAAGCAAAAATAACCAATGCTTTGATCGGATTTGTTATTGTATTTTTTGCGTTTTCTTTAGTACTTCTTGTTGGAAATATTCTTGGAGTTAATGTTTTTGAAGACATATTTAAAAAATAATGAAAAATCTTGCATTAAATATTAAGGATTCTTTTTTTGGTAATCAGGGAGCGTCTTCTTTTCAAACAATTACTGGGGTTTCTGATATTGTTTCTTTATTTCTCAAAATTTCTTTTGTCCTGGCAGGTTTAATTCTTCTTTTCTATTTTATCTTGGGTGGAATTGGAATGATTGGGAGTGCTGGAAAAAATGATCCAAAAGCGGCTGAACAGGCCAAGCAAACCATAACATCGGCTGTTATTGGGTTTGTTGTTGTGTTTGTAGCCTATTGGATAGTAAAATTGATTGGAATATTGTTTAATATTCCAAATATTATTTAAATGCAAAAACTACTCGCAGATAATGTCTTTGGCACAATTAAAGCACCAGATTCTGCATTTAAGGACAGTGCTACTCCCCAAGCAGCCATTGGAAACTTAATTCAGCTTGTAATCTGGATTCTTATAATTGGCGCTGGGATCTATGCATTGTTTAATTTGGTTTTGGCTGGCTATTCTTTTATGTCAGCAGGAGATGATAGTAAAAAAGTTAGTGGAGCCTGGGCTATGATTTATCAAACAATGATCGGCTTGGCTGTTGCTGCAGGATCCTTTGTGCTGGCAGCCATCTTTGGACAGTTGATATTTGGCAAATGGGATTTTATCCTTAACCCAACAATTCCAACATTACAATAAAATGAATAATTTACTGACAGATATTAAATTGGCACCAGAGAGTGGTTTTAGGGGTTTTGGTCAGTTGGGACTTGAAGGTTTAAGTGAAGAAAGTGCGGGTACGACATTCAACACCTTTGTTTCAACTGCCATAGGTGTAATGACCATCATTGCTTTTGTGTGGTTTGTTTTTACACTTTTTGTTGGGGCTTACGGATTTATGACTGCAGGAGGGGATAAACAGGCTCTCGAGTCTGCAAAGAAAAAAATAACTACAGGAATAATAGGTGTCGTTATTGTAATTGCCGCCATTTTCATATTCCAACTTGTGGGGTATATACTTGGAATACCAAATATTCTTAATCCTGGGGAAATGATTAGACAAATCAGTCAATAATATGTTTATTACAAACCTTCTATTAGCACAGGGCGATATCCCTGAGGGGTGGAATGGCCCAGCAAAAGGATCTGAAATAAAAAACCCCGCTTTAGGAAACACCTTAAACGGACTTCTTCAAGAGGGTGGTTCCGCGTTTTTTGGAACCCTAATACCAAATCTTATTGGAATCTGTTATGTAATTGGGGTAGTTATCTTTCTTTTTATGCTTATTACAGGTGCTATTCAATGGATAAGCTCCGGTGGAGACAAACAAGCATTAGAGTCAGCAAGGAATAAAATATCAAATGCTTTGGTAGGAATTGTAATTTTGTTTGCTGTGTTTGCAATTATAAATCTAATTGAAACGTTTTTTGGTATAAATATTATGACCCTTGACATGGGGGCTTTAGTAATTCAATAATATAAATGTAATGAATAATTTGCTTGCGGAAACAATTAATTTAAAGCCACAATCAGGTGATTTTGTGGGAATATCTAATTTTACACTCCCCTCAATTATTTCTGCTCTTATAAAAGGAGCTATGGTTATTGCTGCTATTATCTTCTTCTTTATGTTGGTTATTGGAGGAATTAAATGGATTGCTTCAGGTGGTGACAAAGCTCAAACAGAAGCAGCCAGGAATCAAATTACTGCAGCTCTTGTGGGTTTGGTAATAGTCTTTGCTGCTTGGGCAATAGTTTCTCTTATAGCCACATTCTTTGGAGGGGTTAATATCTTTAATCTTACAATTCCTGAAATTGGTAATTAGTTATCTTCTTGATCATGTTTATCTTCTAGATTAGAATTATCTTTAATATGGGTGATGGTCCTGCTAGGATTTCTGATTTGCAATTAGTTTTTGGGAATGTTGTCAAGATTGCCTTGGCGGCCGCAGGTGTGGTTCTTTTTGTTTTACTTATTATTGGAGGATTAAAATATATTACTTCAGGTGGGGATCCCAAAGCAGCCGAGAGTGCGCAAAAAACAATTACTTATGCTATTGGAGGACTTCTTCTTATACTTGCTTCATTTCTAATCCTGGAGCTAATTAGGACAATTACAGGAGTAGATGTCACCAATTTTATTGTTACCCAACCGTAATTTAATGTTCAAAAAACTTGCCCTCATGTTTTTTTTATTTCTAATATCTTTGGGGGCGTATCTAATTGTTTTATCTCCAACTAAGGCTGCTGATGAAAAACCCTTTCCTAAGATTTGGCTTCCTTGTGATGAAGATAGAAATATTGAATTTCATTCCTTAAGACCTTATCAAGCCGCTCCATGTGGAGAAGCCAATAAAGCTCTCTATTGCAGTAATGACCTAATTTTTAACGAGTCTTTTGACATGGAAGGTAAAAAAGATTGCACTATGAAGTTAAGGGGCCCGGGTGAAATAACTTTTACTTGTTATCCAGATCATCATGTTTACCCACACACACTCTATGTAAAACTTGACAATTCAGATTTTCCGATTATGGGTAACACTGAAGATGTTAAAAACAGTAAAAACTCTTCGGAAACATTGGATGATGCAGCAAAAGTTAATGAATATGTGAGCTGGTATCTAAGCGGTGTTAATACAAGGGCTGAGTATGGAACTCCAACTGAAGATCAAGTTGTAAACTATTCAGGGCCAGTTCAAAAACTTTTACCAAGTATTATCGCTGATGCTCAAAGATCTACTGTAATAAAAAATGTTCTTGACAATAAATCTACTAACCACAATCAAACAGTAGTGTGTGCAACAAAACCAGTTCAACTTCTTCCCTCCTGGCTAACCAACATTTTCGATCTTCCTGCTGTGGGAATTGGTACAGCCAAAGCCGTCCCTTGCTATGATGGTGGTGGTTCAATTTATAAGCTTAAAAATTGGGATCAATCTTTTATTGGTGTCGCAAAGGATCTAATTAAACCCTATCTAGATAAAATACTCTCTGTTAATTATGCCACATCTTTTATTAGTAGTGCCCTTGTTGATAGATGGAATAAAAAAATTCCACCCCTTCCTTGGGATGATGGAACAGGAAAACCGTTTGAAACTAGTGATAAATATCAAAAAGCCTACAATGAATGGCGGGGAGATTTATGCGCTTTCTTACCAAATCCTTTTAGCAGTAAAGAATATTTGGCTTGTGTGAAAATTCCTGGTGTTACCAACAATGAATTTGCAGACCTTTTCCAATATGTTCCCCTTGCAGAGACTCCAGACAAAGCAGGGTCTGAAAGCATTATTGGGGTTTCTATTGAACCAGATGGAGGAACAAAGGTGAATGTAGTTAACTGGGGCAAAAAAGTGGATCCACCATTATTTTTTGCTCATACAGAAGAAGTAAAACAACTTTCCGAAACTTTAAATAAAACCTATATGCCCAAAGATGTTCAGAGTGTTCCTGTTCCCGAGTCTACCGAAAAAAATGTTTGCAGTGTAGTAAATGTGCGTGCAAATGCGGGGGATAATTTATTTCCAGGAGATGAAGATGAACTTCAGCTTCAAAATGTTGAGTACTACATTACAGAAGCCACCTGTCATGAAGTCTGGACCAGGAGGGAATGGGAAGATGAGTTTGGTAAAAAACATTTTGACGATAACCACACTATCGAATGTCCCGCCGAAGTGACAATAACCATAAAAACAAACACAATGACGCCAAGTGCTAATGAAATTTTCTCAACCACAGTTGCCGATTCAATGAGTACCTTTAGAAAAATTTATCCAAAAGTTGAAGCTGGAGCTCCTGTCAGTTGTATTGCTGACATACCAACTGTTACTAATGTTGACTATGACCCCCTTATTAATAAAAGACCTGGAAGTCAAAGTCCTAACGAAGGAGCTTTATCTTTTAGGGTTGATAACAAACCATCAGATGGTGGAAATGCAACACCACAACTAACCTTTCCCCACATAGGAAGTGTCTATGAATACTTTTTAAAAGGAATCCAAACAGCCCTTCGTCCGCAGGGCTATGCAGATCCAAACCCAATAAGTGGAAATTTATGTCAAACCACCAGTCAAGCAAATCTGGGAGATATCTGTGCGGTAGCAGATGCTTATGGTATTCCTTGTTGTCAATTAAAAGGTATCGCTGCACTTGAAACAGGTAGTGGTGCTGGTGTTGGTAATGGATCGTGTAGTACTAAAAATGGAACATTTTCTTGTTGTAATGGTGGAATGTGTGGACCTTCACAGATTGCTTGTGGTCAATATGATGCATTTACTGGAAACGACAATATTGATATGTGCGATTCTGCAGGATCTGCAGAACTTTTGGCTCGTGCAATGCTTCTAAAATTGTGTCAGGCAGATGGAAAATGTAATTCGTATGACTGGAATACGTGGGGAAATTATGTAAAAGAAAATTACAGTGTTGGAGACGGTGACTATACAGCAGCTGCATATTTTTACGGACTAGCCAATGACTGCACAGTTACTGCTTGTTCACAATACAGATGGGGAGCTGGAAAAAGTTATTGTGATGCTGTAAAAAGCTACTGTGAAACTGGTTCCATACTTACTTCCAATACATCTAAACAGTTTTGTGATAAATGTAATGAAGAAATTATAAGGGCTGGCCAAACCCCAATCAATTGTAATTAACAAAACCCCTTTGATTTTTTATCTCAAAGCTATAGAATAACTTAATGTCTATCCTGCTCAAAAAAGTTCTGTTATCTTTTCTTTCCTTTTTTGTATTATTCTTTTCTGTTGCTCCAAATTTTGCAATTGCCAAGGCCCAATCTACAACTTGGTACAATCAAGACTTCAAAACCTGGTTTGGAAAAGTATCGGACGAAGGTAACCCGCAAGAGATTTTTGGAGAACGCTATACATCTGCTCAAGTTGAATGGGTCATATATGGGGTATTTGCCTTCTTTATAAATCACGTTACTCCTCCAGGAACCGCAGGTACTTGTATTAATGGTGATATCACGGGTTGTATCGGTGCAATTAGTGCTTATTTCAGTTCAATATCCTATGAAGATAAAACGAACGAGAGCCTCGCACAACTTGTTTTTGCAGATCGCCCCCTTTCAGGAATTTCATATGTCAAACATACTATACAGAAATTTGGTTCAGTGCCTACTGCTCATGCACAAAGCCCTGGTTTTGGCTTCTCGGCACTTTCTGGTCCTATTCAGGATATGTGGAATGGTTTTAGAAATATAGCTTTTGGATTGTTTGTTCTTGCAACTGTTGCTTTTGCTTTTATGATTATGTTTCGAGTTAAAATTTCTCCACAAGTTGTTATTACTGTTCAATCTGCAATTCCAAAAATTGTTATTTCATTGATCCTCGTTACTTTTTCCTATGCAATCGCAGGTTTTTTAATTGATCTTATGTACTTGGTTATTGGTTTTATCAGTTTGATCATGGCCCCATTAATACCAAATGTATTACTGTTAAATTCAGTCAATTACAATGCCACAGATTTATTTAAACTTCTAACGGTAGGCCAGACAATTGGGATTGGAACTGGTGGTTTCAATGGAATTTTACTTCTTTTAGGAATGTATCTTACTCCTTTATTTTTAATCCTTCTCGTTTTCGCTGCACTTTTTCTTGCTATTGCATTTATACCAGGTGCTCAAGTGTTCGGGGTCGTATTAATGTTATTAACTCTAATTATTATGTTGGTTATTGTTGTATTGGCAATGTGGATGTCTATTAAAATAATGTGGGCACTTTTCAAAGCCTTTGCAAACATCGTCCTTCTTACCATCTTTGCTCCAATACAGCTTGTTGCGGGGGTAATTGTGCCCAATTTTGGCTTTGGTCAGTGGGTAAGAAGTTATTTATCACACCTTGCGGTTTTTGTAGTAACGGGTGTTTTGTGGCTACTTTCTTACATTTTTATGTTGCATGCTTGGGCAGGTATTGGCGATGGCTCCTCTTTAACCCTTGCTGGCTCAAACGTAAGTCCCTGGCCACCCCTTCTGAATGTTGGTGGTGGAACATTCTTTATTTTTACTGGGGTTAGTTTTGTGCTTTTTACAATGATTCCAAAAGCAACCGAACTAGTACAATCACTTCTTGCAGGTAAGCCATTTGCGTACGGAAGTGCAATTGGTGAAGCCTTTGGACCAGTCACAAAAGGTGTGGGAATAGGAACTGGGTTTGGAGCAACTTACTTGTCAGAGTTGGGTGAAAGTCAGTTAAGATCAGGTAGCGAAGCAGTAAGAAAACAAGGTAAAAGTAATTTAACGAAAGGTTCTGCCTTAAAAGTTATGCAGGGGTTTTTTAGATAATTAAAAACAAGAGTTATTAATCTGTAGAATTTACAGCCATTCGAATAAAAGCACCTATCTGATTATTTAATAAGGCTTTTTCTTCTTCTGTCTCAGATTTGGCAAAGTTAATACTTTTTGATGTATCAAGAATTTTCTTATCAAGATATCCCACACTCGCCGCCGTTTCAATTATTGCTTGTCGTTCTGTAGAAATTGTAGCCTGAACCGCTGACAAAAAAGCAATCGCCTTCCATTTGTTTTTTTCTTTTTTAACATATTTCTTTAATAAAGCATCTTCGGCTTCAATTCTCAGTTGATCATTGGGTAACTTGTTACCACCTGTCTGCATCTTGTCCATCAAAGTGTCTATTTCAGTCAAATGATCACTAAACCACTTTTCATATTTCCCTTCTGTTATTATCCAATCTCTGCAAACTATATGGATTGATTTTTCAACCCCTTCCCAATACACAGGATCAAGACCATTTTCTCTATTTTTTCCCTTGGTTAATTCACCATTCATTGCCAAGTAGGCTCCCGTATCTTCCCTTAAGGAAAACAGTGCTCTTATTAAATAAGCTCTATATCCCCAATCTGCCGTATGGTCCTCATCTTTAAATATCTCCCCTAAAGTTTTACCTTCAACAAACAATTCCATTGCTGAACGTGTTTTACTCTTTGATTCGGGAAAGTTTCTGTCCCTAACGGGAACCGTTCTTAAAAAATCGACCATTATATGCTCTGGTGCAAAATTGGCCCAAGCAAAAGGACCTTCATAATACGAGTTCTGTCTGTTGTAGACAGTATTATCGCGAGGCCTTGTTAAATCGGTCATTGCATCCGACCATGGATAGTCTTCAGCATTTACCTGAATCGCTCTATCACCATCCGTTTTTGTAGCTCTTGTACCATACATCGCAGCCAATCCAAAAAACCTAAATGTTTTTTCTGCAAAATTTACAGCAATTTGTGACTGCATTTTCATTGATGAATGGTTTTTAAATTTTCCCTCACTCATCAGGTCTTGAACCGCTTCAAGTGTGGCCTTAACACTTCCTCCATTGCTCGAATCTGCAAACTTATTAAATGCGGGAATCGAATCTAAAACCGCCTTATCTTCAGCAGTTAAACTTTCGTATGATTTACCATATAAATAAGCTGCCTTGTTGTATTCATTGGGAAGGGTTTTTAATTTTAATTTATATAACCACTCATTCTCCGTTGTTTCATTTACAAAAAGTTTTTTAAACCCCTTTCCATTTCTAAACCAATCTAAATCGGTTTTCCATCTGGGATCAGATTGTAATGCCAAATACGTAAAGGCCCTTATACCAATGTCCACTTGTTCAGAAACACTCTTCCATTCTCTATCACCTTCTATAAAACCAGGCATTTCTCCGTATACTCTTGCAAAAAATTCGGGAGGCATATATTCAGGTAACTCTCCGTAAACCAGCTGAAAAATTTTCCCTGAAGGAGCAAGTTTTTTATAGAAAGCAAACCATTGATCAAAAAGTTTATCAACATCTTGAATTATCGTTAATGACTGTTCTATCCCTTTTTGTTTTTCTACCTGTTCCTGGGTTTTTTTTGAACCCCCGCTCAGTTCATTTAAGGCATCGCTTCCACCAGCTGCTCTTAGTGCTATTGATTCTCTAAGAGATTTAGCTGGCCATTCGTCGTTATAATTTACAATTCTATCCATAATGAAATATGTCCAGTATTTTCTTTCCTGTTCCGTGGGGGCTTTAGTTATTTTTTCTACTATTCCTTCACCAAACATTCCAGACATTATCTGGGCTAATATTTCGGGGTTCATCTTAAAGTCACCAGCATCAGGAGATAAATCGACGGGATTAGTAACAGCTTTTACCGAATCAGGGGCTCCTTCCATATGAGGACCAACTTGTCCCAAGTGGCGCATATAATCTATTGAAGAACCCTGAGGGCTTGGTTGTTCTGGCGATGTTGGTCCATCAGACATATTCAAATTGTAGCACGGAGTAGGGTAAAACAACAAACCGTCCCATAGCTTGACTTTGTGGCTAAGTGAGTATACACTCGCGGACAAGATGGAATTTGACAAAATTAAAACCGCTGTTGCAAATTTTTTTGACCGGAATGAAAAATTAGCCATACAACAAAGGATGGTGGATCAGACTTTTCAAAAAAGCCGTTCGAGTGAAGAAAAGCTAGAACTAGATCAATGTCTATACGCAGAGAAAAACATTCCGATTATAAAAGCGAGACTTGACGAGCTTATTAAAAATATCAACACTTCTGTTTTCGACAATAAGGGCTCTGTAATACCATGGAAAGTAACTATTGGTAAAAGCCCTCGTTCACATAATGAGGGAGGGAACTCTATATATGAATATGGGGAAGGATACGGTATTGTTGGTGGCCACGATGTTTTTGATGGTTGGTTTCTCACCAGAGAGCAGGACACTGAACTCAAAGTTGGCAGCCTATTCCAATTACAAATCAAGTTAATTTTTCCACTTACCGAAACAAACACTGCAGGTCAAATTAATAGACACTCCAATAAATATTTTTCCATTTTTGGTTTTATGTCTGGAGATTTGTTCCACAATCACGAAAGCGGAACTTTTTACAGGAGCTATAGCAGCCTTTCAATTCATAGAAATTTCTACTTAGATAATCCAAACGAACTCGTAGCGGAATTTGGTAACAAATTAAAAGAGGAATTGTTAGGACTTAACGATTTTCAGAACCATTCTCCAAAAAATTAACAAGAAATGAAGGGTTTGTACTTGTGAAAAGGGGTGTCCATTGCAATAAAACAGTAAGCTATTTGAATATATCTTTCCCCAATTCTTTGGCTTGATCAAGAAAAAAATCTTCCATCTTTTTTCTATCCTGTTAAACGGATAATAATTAAAATCCACTTTTAGCTCCCCATCTGGAAAAAATAATGTATACGTATGAAGCCCTAAAAATTGGCGGTGAATAATTTTCTTAACGAACATTTTACTACCAACAATACCAATAAACTTGTTTATGCTAGGTAAATGAATTTCTTGGTTTTCTGAAAACAGATCAATATCGTGAGACTCTCTATGTTTTAAGTAAAATTCTGAAAGAACGGTTCCACCTGTCAAATAAAACCGTTTTAATAAATAGGGTTCTTTTAGGACAAATTCGAGAAATTCTTGCTGATGCTTATCGAGGATGGTTTTGTTCCCCATATTAGGTATTCAAAATATTCTTTGGTCTTTTCGTCAATTTTCTTATTTATATATTTCCAGGAATTTTTAACCTCTGAGAGGGAAATTTTCTCTCCATCTAAACCGTAATTTATCATTTGTGTTAGTCTCCAGAGTTTATATTCCTTGGGACTATTTTTCTTAAATTTTACCTCATCGGTGGACCAATTAATCATGACTAATTATATCATTTTTGCTGTGAAAAGGGATTCTTATTGCACAAGTTGCTTCACGTTGTAATCTTAACCTAGAGTAGACAACTTCTACTGCCCATATGGAACAACACGCAATACCACAAAACGTAAGTTCATATCAATTTAAGTTGGTTGGGGATATGACTCTTAAGCAGTTTTTTCAACTTGCTGGAGGAATTTTAGTTGGAGTAATTTTTTATTCTGCTCCCTTACTTGGAATTATTAAATGGCCTTTGGCAATTCTTTCTGTTCTTTTAGGGGTTGGGCTTGCTTTTCTCCCTCTTGAGGAGCGTCCCTTGGAAAAGTGGATTTTTGCTTTTTTTCGTGCAATATATGCTCCCACCCTTTTTAATTGGAAAAAGGCTTTATCTCCTCCTAAATTTTTTCAGGATGAACCAGCGGGTTCCACTCCCGAACAAGATGCTGCTCTTAAGGGTTATCTGACAACAACCAATCAAGCCTCTGGTGCTTCTGCAAATTTGGATAAAGCTGAAATTGGTTTTTTTTCAAAGCTTGCTGGACTTTTAACAGGAACTATCAGTGTTATTCCTTCTGCCAAACCTGCTACTCCAACTGAGGCTACTTCTCAAAAGCCAGTTGAGTTGAAAGTACCAGAAAATGCTCCAGTTAGAATTCAAACAGGTGCATCACATTTAGTGGTTGAGGAAAAACCAAAGATTGCTACTGTCCAAAACCAAGTCACTGTTAATGCTGTTGCCCCAATTGTAGCGGGAGATGAAATGATTTCTACAAAACAGGCAATTTTTTCAGTTGATGCAGCCCCACCCAATCCCCCAACTATACCCAATGTGGTTGTGGGACAAGTGGTTGATCAAGACAGAAAAATTATTGAGGGGGCAATAATGGAAATACGAGACTCAATGGGAAGACCAATAAGAGCCTTAAGGAGTAATCGTGTGGGACATTTTCTTACAGTCACACAGCTTGATAATGGACACTACGAAATAATTACAGATAAAGATGGTTATGAGTTTGTTGCGGTTTCTTTTGATGCAAATGGTGCCTTGATTCCTCCAATTTTAGTTCAAGGAAAAAGATTGGGACCAGTGGTTGAGGATATTCCCGTTGGAATTGTTAAACCAGCCTATTCAATAAATTAAAATGAAACCAAAACTTAACAGTTTAAATATTCCCAAGATTCCGTATTTAAGTGTTCCTGACAAACCTATTGTTTCAACCTCTCAGAACCACTTACCAATTGCGGATGTTACCAATGATGTTGTTCTTTATAAAGATGGTGGGGCTGCTCTTGTTATGGAATCTACATCACTAAACTTTGGCCTTTTAAGTGAAAAGGAGCAAGGAGCCGTCATTGCGGCCTATGCTGCAATGATTAATTCTCTTTCTTTTTCGATACAAATATTAGTTCGAACTCAAAGGAAAGATATAAGTTCATACATAAGTTATATTGATGAACAAGCTAAAAAACTAACACATCCCCTTCTTCAAAAATTAATGGCTGAGTATAAAGGATTTATCTTAGATTCTGTTAAAAAGAAAAACGTTTTAGGAAAAAGATTTTTTGTAATTCTCTATCTTTCCCCACTTGAACTTGGAGTTGGAAAATCATTGGCCGTTGTCACAAAACGAGGAGTTACACTTCCTTTTTCCAAATCCTATGTTATTAAAAAAACAAAAATAACACTTTATCCAAGACGGGATCATCTTATAAGACAAGCTGGCAGACTTGGAATTAAATTTAGACAACTTACCACCAACGAGCTTATTGATCTTTTCTATACCGTCTATAATCCTGAACATCCAGCAGTTAAAAAAGAACCTGAAGTAATATTAGAAAGGAGAGAGTCCAGTGGATAACAATACAAAACCAATAGTCCAAGCACCAACCCAGCCATCTAGCCATCCAACCATTCAACCTTCACCTCAGTCTGAGGTAAAACCCAAGATTGTAAGTCCTGTGGCGGCTGTTGATGGGGGAGCTAGTGTAATTGATGTCATAGCTCCCCAAGCGATTGAGCAAGATTTTGATTATTTTAAAATTAATGATGTTTATTTCAGAACCATCTTTGTAGGGGGCTATCCAAGGTTTGTTGCTCCTGGTTGGTTGGAACCCGTTGTTAATTTTGACTCCTCCTTGGATATTTCTTTCTATGTTTATCCAGTTGATGGAAAAACAGTACTTGATGATCTAAGACACAAGATTGCAGAGATGGAGGCGGAAATCTCAACAGACATAGAACGTGGAAGAATAGTGGATCCTTCCACCCAAGCCAAGCTTGAAGATGCAAGGAGCCTTCAGGAACAACTAGTTAAAGGAATTGAAAGATTTTATGAGTTTAGTTTCTATATAACCATTCCCGCCAACAATCTTGAGGAATTAAACCATGTTACAAAACAAATTGAATCTCAACTTGGATCTCTTTTAATTGTCAGTAAGCATGCACTTCTTGATCAGGAGTCGGGTTTTCTTTCAACTGCTCCTTTTGGAATGGATAGGTTAAATATTACAAGAAACATGGATACGACTTCTGTTGCTACAACTTTTCCTCTAACTTCAACCGAACTTTCCAGTGACCGCGGTGTTCTTTACGGAATAAACTCTCAAAATGAGTCTTTTATTATTTTTGATAGATTTTCTTTGGAGAATGCCAACATGACAATTTTTGCCACCTCTGGTGCAGGTAAATCTTATTTTGTAAAACTGGAGGCAGTTCGCTCCCTCATGATTGGAACTGAGGTAATAATAATTGATCCTGAAAGTGAATATAAACCATTAACACAAGCAGTTGGGGGCGAATATATTTCATTTTCTTTCAACTCTCCTGCCAAAATCAATCCTTTTGATTTGGCACAAATTAGAGAAGAAGGAGAAAACCAATTGGGTCAAAAGATTCTTTCCCTTCACTCTCTCATGAAAGTTATCATGGGTGCAATCACTCCCACCCAAGAAGCCCTTCTTGATCGCGCCCTTATCATGACCTATCGCAATAAAGGAATAACAATGGACCCAGATACACAGTCCAAAGAACCCCCACTAATGGAAGATCTTTATAAAACCCTAATTGGTATGGAGGTTCCTGATGCTTTAGACCTTGCTGCTCGGCTTGAGAAATTTGTAAGAGGGTCATTTGTGGGAATATTTGATAAACAAACAAATATAAATATTAACAATCCTTTTACTGTTTTTTCTATTAAAGATTTACAGGACGCACTACGTCCCATCGCCATGTTTACAATTCTTGATTACATTTGGACAAGGGTTAAAAAAGACCTCAAGAAACGCATCTTAATCGCCGAAGAGGCCTGGCAAATGATGAAGTACCCCGATACCTCAGCCTTTTTGTGGAGTGTTGTTAAAAGGGCACGTAAATATTATTTGGGCTTAACTACAATTACTCAGGATGTTGAAGACTTTTTAAGCCAGGATATTGGAAAAGCCATTGTTACAAATAGTTCCATGCAAGTACTTCTTAAACAATCTCCTGCTGCAATTGATAAGATTGCGGAAGTTTTTTATTTGAGTCAGGGGGAAAAACAATTATTACTTGCTGCAAATGTTGGAGAGGGAATTTTCTTTGCAGGACCACACCATGCTCCAATTAGAGTTATTGCTAGTGAGGATGAAAATAAATTGATCACAACCAAACCACAAGAAATGATGATGATAAATCCAAATGCATATGAGGCAAAATAAGTATGGTAAAATATTATTCCCCACCAGAAACTCTTGAAACAGACCGTGACTCTTTAGAAAGCCTAATTAAATCAACTGAATACGCTTTTAAGGGAGATTTGTTTGGTGGGAGCGAAACCAACCTTTCTCTTTCTCAACCTTTTACCTCTCCCGACGGTAAGTATCGCTGGCAAAGTGTAAAAGATTTCTTTATTTATATTACAGACTTAACAAAAACTGGAAACATTAAAGTGGCAAACGCTGTTCTTTACGACAATCTTGCCAAAGCGCCAAAATATGTTGAATTTAAAGGAGCTGAAAAATCCCCTGTTGACCAAACACTTCCACAAAAAGGAATTCTTGAACAGTTTGAAAAGGAGATGGAGACAAAAGAGGCCGGAAGGAAAAAGGTTGTTGAAGAATCTGATAGACAAGTCCGAGCAGCAATAGAAAAACAAAAAGAAGTATATAAAGCAACTATTCAGGAACAAATAAAACAAGCAAAAGAGGCTGAAGTCAATCTTAAAGGTAAAAAGATATATGTAAAAGTTGAAGATCCTGATATTGAACAAGTACCTGAAGTTAAAAGCTTAAAAGAACAGGCAGAGGTAGATCCTAAAAAATTTATTGAGGATGCATCAAAAGAATTTGGTAAAAACCCAAACATTAAAGATTTATCTATTGATGAACAAATGGCTGCAGCAAAACAAGCTTCTCTTACAAGCTACGAGGTATTGACTAACAATTCTCCACTCGTCCAAGCAGCTGTTATTAACAAAGTTGCCTCAGACCCTAATACTAAAAATTATTTAGAGAATGCCGCAGCCTCTCTAGTCAATCAAAAAATGTCCCAACTTGAGCTAAGTAAGGTGTTTTTTGATTCATCAAAAATAGATGGACACAAAAATATCAACGATATCAATGTCGAGATTTCCTATACCCCAAAGCCTGGATTTAAAGAATACGACTTAAACGAACAGATAATTAGACCCCACCTTGAAAACTTGAACCATCAAAATCTTTTAGTTGACACTTTTAAAGATTTTAGTGAAGGGGAAATAAAATCGCGTATTTTACTAGGAATTGGTGGTCGAATAGAAGCTCATGTTGCAAAACTTCCTGCGGGGAGTCTAGTTGCCAAAGCATATAGGTCAGACGTGGTTCAACTAGGAATGTCTTCCATGGGTTTTGTTAGAGCTGTTCCTGTTGCTGCGGTTGAAGGATCTATTGTGGGAGAAGTTATTACCGCTTCTGGGTTAGGGAACGCTGCTTTGGTTGTTCAAGCTAAAACAGGTATAAATTTAGGTGTTAAGTTGGCTGCCAAAACTAGTGCAGAAACTGCAGTTAAGGTTGGTGTTGAAACCACTGTCAAAGCAGGCGTTTCAACTGCAGCAAAAACAGGGTTTAAAGGACTACTAGCAAAAATTGGAACTTCTCTTTTTGGAACAGCTGCTGGCGGACCGATAGGATTCATCGCTACTTGGATTGGCACAGATGTTTTATTAAAACTTGTCGAAAAAATCCCTTGGGGAAAAATTAAAAAGTTTGGTGTAGCAATTGCCTCTTTTATTGTGGGCGTCCCAATGCTTGCAATAGGACTTACAATGGCCAACGCTCCTTTGACACTTGGCGGTTTTGGTTTAACAGCTTTTGGTGCTGCTTCTGCAAAAGGACTTACATTAGCTGGAACTGTTGGTGGAGCATTTAAATTGTTTGGTGTGATTGGAACAGCAACCCTGGGAGCAATCGGGGGACCCATACTTTCTTTTTTGATTGGTTTTCCATTAGTTGTTGCCTTGATTTTGTTTATAATAAATTCTGGAGCCTATGTTGTTCCTGAATCCTCTTTGTCTTATTCAAAGGGACAAGATAATCCATATTTGTCTGTAACGAAAGAGGCAAACCCCGGAAAAATAAGTAATCCTTCAGGAAACCAACCTGTCTCATTTACTGTTTCAGTTACTGCCACCAAAACTACACTTACCAACGTAAAAATTGAATCTACATCTTGTAATGTAATCAAAAAAGATGGGTCGAATGTTGGGTGTCCTTTAGAGAATATTCAAGAATTACCTGCAGATTTAAAACTTTCGCCAGGAAACCCTTATGTTTTTGATTTTTCTGTGGATTTTGGATCAAACCTTTCAGATTCGTTAGTTTTTGATTCCATTAAGATTAGTGCAGACTCAGACGAACAAAAAGGTATTACAACTTCGGGGTCAGAAACCGTCTGTGTGGGAGAGTGTCCAGTTGATTGTGTTAAAGTTGAAGACAACGCAATGCCCTGGCCAGGAAATCTGCGAGCAAATCTTGAAGCCGCCGTTGCCTCTCTTTCTGGAGGTCACCCTGGCTTTATAGCAAAAGTGTGTAGTAACAATAAAGAAGTAAACCTTTGTTATAATCCCCCACAAATAAGTGAGGGGTATTTTGCGTGGCATATACATACTGATAGCTGTGATGTTGTTTTTAATCAAAAAGGTCTACAAAGTGAAAAGGATGCTCTTTTCTTGGTAACTCACGAATTAACACACCATATCCAAAAAATAGTTGGTGGTAGTGTTCAGGAATATTTAGATTCAGGGGGTTTTAGGGAATTGGCAGGGGAGGGTTTTTGTACTTACAAAGACACTGCTAATGATGTTTACGAGTCCATGGCTGAAGCCTTAGGTCTTTATGCATCAATTCCTTCATGGGGAGGGTGTGCAGCCAACTACAGAACCAAGTATCCAAGAAATTATGTTTTTGCAGAAGGTTTTATGAAGTAAAATAAAATATATGGGAAAAGTTTTTAATTTTATTAAAAAATATTGGGTTCTAATTTTGATAGCACTAATGCTTGTGTTGGTTATTATTGATAAATTTATTATTCCTGATAAAAAAGTCTCCCAAACTGTTTCAACCCCAAAATCAAACAGGGTTGCTGATTACAAATCAATTCAGCCTGGAAAAAGTAAGCTAGAAGAAATTAATAGTCTTTTAGGTTATCCAATTGAACAGAGTGAAAAGGATGGAAACATAATTGCCGAATACAGATCTTCAAGTAATTATAGAAATAATCTTGTGACTGTACAAAATGGAGTAGCTACTTTGATTAAAGAAATTGTTACCGCAACCGACAATAAAAAATCTCAAGACATAATACAAGAATATGGCGAAGCTCCTTTTGTTCTCTATGACCAAAAACCTAGTTCAACTTTCAATTTGTATGTTTATCCCACAAACGGAATCGCCTATCTTGGACATGAAGATGGAACCTTACTTGAAGTCTGGTATTTCCAACCAATTGATATTGATTCGTTCATTTCAACCTGGGCAAAAGATTATTCTAAAGAAAAAACAACTGAGACCTTAAAATATTAGATTCTTCTAGTTTTGAATTCTAACTGGCATTATTAGATGGAGATAATCTGGATCTGTTGAATCTGTAAAAACACCAGCTTTATCCATTGTTGTAAATTCCATTTTTACCTCATCCCCCACTACTGAGTGAAGGAACTCTTCTAAAAATCTATAGTTAAATGAAATTTCAAAATCTTTTATTTCTCCTTCAATTTTTGCCTCAACTTGGGTTTCTTGACTTCCCGAGGAACTACTTTCCGCAAGAACCTTTACTGAGTCTTTAGAAAGTTTCAATTTAACAATATTGGCTGCTTCTCTTGCAAAAATAGATGCGAGCTTAACCGCTCTTAAAAATTCTTCTTTATCAAGTCTTACTGAAATTTGTGAGCTTTTTGGAATAATCTTTTCAAAATCAGGATATTCCCCTTCCAAAATTTTGGATGACAAAACAACATCCCCAAGTCCAAAAATAACCTGTTTTTCTTTTTCTTGTATTTCAAACTGAATTTCTGATATCTCATCTGTTGATCTCCCCAATTCCGAAAGGATTCCTTTGGGTATTACGATTTTTTGCAAACTTTTCTGGTTTTTTTGTGAATCTATTCTTATTTTCTTTTTTGATAACCTAAATCCATCAGTAGCAACTAAAAACAAATCGTTTTTATCTATTATTACAAGTACACCAGTAAGGATTGGTCTTGTTTCATCTGTACTTGTTGCAAAAATTACTTGAGAAAGTGATTCTACCAACTCTTTCTTTGGTAACACAAACGGATTAGTTAATATGTTTGGAATTTTTGGAAAATCCGAGGCATTCATTCCTAATACTTTTGATGTAAATCCTGAGGTTGATATTTTTAATTGTTCCTTTTCAGATTCCAATAAGACAGTTTCTTTGGAAAGATTGTTTACTAGGTCTGAAATTACTTTTGAAGGAATGCTTATTTCTCCTTCTTCTTCTATCTTTGCTCCAATCTGTGTAACCACTGATATTTCCAAATTTGTCGAAGATATCGTAAGTTTCGTTTTGGTTGCTTTTAAAAGAATGTTTCCAAGTATTGGGAGTTGAGATCTAACACTTACGAATCTGGAGGCTTGGGTAACTGCTTTTGCTAAGTTTTCTTGTAGTACGTTTAATTTCATTTTGACGGTTTTTTGGTTTGGTGTTTCATATTATATATTAAACAGTAGTACTAGTAGTAGTCAGTGTTGATAAGTTGATAAAAACTTAAGTTTAGAATTAAGATTCGGGACATATTAGTGTTTACATTGAGCATAGTGAAATGTTGATAAAGTTGTGGATAATTCTGAGATACCTGTTGATAAGTTTGTACTTCTTATCTTTTATCCTCATATCCCCAATTTGATCTTTGATATATCCTCACGAATATGCACATCTGTTGTGGCTAGTTCTGTAATCTTACCCACAGCGTGCATAACAGTAGTATGGTCGCGTCCTCCAACCAACCTTCCAACTTCTTCAAGAGGGATTCCTAAATGAGTTCTTAGTAAGTACATAAGAATTTGTCTGGGTCTAGCAACGGGTCTTGCCCGTGAATCTCCAAGAAGGGACCTCTTGCCTATTTGATAGTAACTTGAAACTGCCTCAACAACCTCTGAAGGGTCTTTTTTTACTATTTTTCCGTTTGTTTCGATTCCCTTTCCTAAAACTGACTCTATAAGTTCGTTGCTAATTTCTAAGTGTTTAAGTTTTATCTCAGTCATAAGTTTGATAAGTACACCCTCAATTTTTCTAGCAGAATCGATATTTCCTGCAATCATTTGAATGTGTTCCATTTCAAGAACAATTCCTTTCTCTTTTGCTTTAATTTGGGTAATTGCACACCTAAGTTCAAAGTCGGGAGGTGCAATGTCTACAATTAAACCTGCTTCAAAGCGGCTCCTAAGACGTTCTTCAAGGCGTGCAATTTCACTTGGTTGTCTATCACTTGTAAGAATTACTTGTCCCCCAGCGGCTGTTACAGTATTGAATGTATGGAAAAACTCTTCTTGTACAGCGTCTTTACCTGCAATGAACTGGATATCATCAATTAACAGAAGATCTAGTTTTCTATATTTATCCCTGAAGCTTTGTGTAGTTTTGTTTCTAATACCCTCAATAATATCGTTTGTAAAACTCTCTCCAGTACAGAGTAAAACTTTAAGGCTAGAGTTCTTTTTAAGAGCGGAGTTTCCCACTGCACCCATTAAATGGGTTTTACCTACCCCTACCCCGCCCCAAATAAAAAGTGGGTTGTATGCACTTCCTAAACTGTCAGACACCGCAAGGGCTGCGGCATGTGCCATTTGATTTGAACCCGATACTGCAAAGTTTTCAAAATTGAAATTAGGTCTTATTTTGGCTCTATTTAAAACTTCCAATAGATTCTCGTTTTTTTCATCCTTTTTACCTTCTGATTGGAAAAGGGGAGAAATATTTAATTCTTTTACCACGCCCTTTTCTGGGTTCTCTTTGATTACAAATACAACATCACAAGGCTTACCAATTACTTTAGAAATCGAATCTTGTATTAAACCAAAATATCTTGATTCAATTGTACTTTTTACAAAAAGCGAAGAACAGCCTACCTCAACAAGCATTCTCTCCCCCATCTCTTGAGCCTTTGCTAAATGGGTTTGAGAAAACCAAGTAGAAAAAATTGCAGGAGAGACGGAAACCTTTACAATCTCTAATGTATCCTTCCAAGAAGATTTGTTATCCATGGTAACTGTCTATTTACAAAGTTATCCACAATGAGTCAAGTGGCAATTTTTGTGATATAATCACTCCATGAGTACAAAAAGAACTTATCAGCCAAGCAAAACCAAAAGAAGAAATACACACGGATTTTTATCTAGAATGAAGTCTGCCGATGGTAGAAAAATTTTAAAAAGAAGAAGACTAAAAGGTAGAAAAAATTTAACCGTTTAACTTCAATTAATAATGTTGGCAAAAAAACATAGACTTACAGGTTCAGGTGATTTTGCAAAAGTCCAAAAAGAAGGAAACACCTTCCAGTCAACCAACTTTGGTGTAGCAATACTAGACAGAAAAGATGACAACCCTCCTAGGTTTGCTTTTGTGGTTTCTACAAAAATTGCTAAGGATGCCATTGATAGAAACACAATCAAACGCCACATGAGCGAAACCGTGAGGCTGCTAACTAATGAGGTTAAAAACGGACTCGATGTTGTTTTTCTTGCAAAAACCAGCATTATGAGAATTCCTGCAGATGGTATTGTTCGTGAGGTAAGAACTGCAGTTAGAGAGTGTGGTATTACGAAGTGAAGACTCTTTTAACTTTTGTAATTAACCTTTATAAAAAGCTTTTCTCACCAATTCTTGAAGGGTTGTTTGGTAAGGCTTGCAGGTTTACACCGACCTGTAGTCAGTATACAATTGAAGCTCTGGAAAAATATGGGGCAACAAAAGGTTTGTTATTAGGAATCAAAAGATTCTTAAGATGTCACCCTTGGGGAAGCTCAGGATACGATCCTGTAAAATAATTATATGTTTCAATTTTTAGGACAAATATTTTCAACAATACTAACTCAGCCACTCGCAAATGGTCTTATTCTTTTTTATAACATCTTTGGTCATAATCTAGGAGTTGCCACAATTGTTTTTAGCGCTGTTTTGTTCTTAATAACACGCCCTCTAAATAAACCTCAGATGGAATCGATGAAAAAAATTAAAGAAGTTCAACCTCTTGTAAACAAACTTAAAGCAAAATATGGGACAGATAAAATGGGTTTTTCTAAAGCCCAGGCCGAACTATATAAACAAAAAGGGATAAATCCAGGAGCGGGTTGTATTTTTCAGATACTACAACTAGTAATTTTGATTACCTTTTACCAAGTGTTTGCCAATTCTCTTTCAAATACAGCTGATTCGCTGGTTAAATTAAATGATTTACTCTACCAACCTTTAAAAATTGCAACCGATTCAACTCTTAATACAAGTTTTTGGTATTTAAACATTAGTAAACCCGACCTTATTCATATTCCGGGAATTTCTTTCGGGCTTCCTGGCCTTTTCTTGATTTTGGCAACTATTTCTCAGTTTCTATCTATAAAAATTACAGCACCTTATATAAAACAGGAAGAAAAAGTTGTTAAAGCCACAAAGAGCGAGACCGATAACATGCAACTGGCAATGAGTTCTTCAATGATGTATACGATTCCCTTAATGACCCTTTATTTCGGATATCAATTTCCATCAGGTCTAGCACTTTATTGGTTGATATTCTCACTAGGAACTGTTTGGCAGCAGGTATCAATTAATGGTTGGGGAGGTTTAACCCCTTTCTTAAAGAAATTTAATCTGTTAAAATCCGAAGCACAAAAATGAAGAACGAAAAAATTCTAAAAGAGTTGACAGACGAACTGTTAAAACTGATGGCAACTCACGCTTCAGCGGAAGTTTCATACGACAAATCCAACGAGAGCTATGTGGTTAATATAGATGGAAAGGACGAAACAGGGCTTTTAATTGGTAAAAAAGGAGAAACACTTCTAAGTCTACAAACAATACTTGGAATACTTCTTAAAGGTAAAACGGGGGAGTGGGAGAGAGTTACCGTCAACGTTGGAGACTATCTTGAAAAAGAAGAGGAGTATCTTAAAAATTTAGCAGTTAACACTGCTTCTCGTGCAAAAGAAACCAAAGAGCCACAAAGCCTTTATAACCTAAAACCATTTCAGAGAAGAATTATACATATGGTTCTTTCAGAAGACAAAGAAATAGTTACAGAGTCAGTGGGGGAGGGTGAAGAGAGATATTTAGTTGTGAAAGCTTCAAAATAGAGTAAAATCCAGTTAAGTGATTAGACGGATTAAATTAATTGAATATTATTTTGTTATTCTTTTGTTGTTTTTGTTGCCAACACAGCTTGCTTATCATTTTTGGCCCCCCTGGTCATTTGTATTTGGTATAAGGATTGATCTACTTTCACCATCAATTTATTTTACTGATTTACTGGTCTTAATATTGGTTGCTCTTAATTTAGAAATCATTAAAAAATACAAGAAATACTTTTGTTTAATCTTAGTCTTTGCATTTATCAATTCATTTTTTTCAGCATTGCCTCTATTAAGTCTTTATAAATGGTTAAAAATTGTAGAGTTTGTCTTTGTGATTATTTATTTTGTACAGGTAAAGGCGATTAGCCTTTCGTTACTGGTCAATACACTTTTTTATTCATTAGTGTTTTTTTCCCTGATTGGAATAGCCCAATTTGTTAATAGAGGAACAGTTGGGGGAATTCTATATTACCTTGGAGAGAGAAGTTTTAGTCAATCTACACCAGGAATTGCTCTAATTGCACTTAATGGGGTGGAATACATGAGGGCCTATTCTACATTTTCTCACCCAAATTCACTCGCGGGTTTTTTAGGGGCAGGGATCTTGTTTGTACTTTTGAGTGGAAAACTTAAGAAGAATTTTTTTAATATTTTAGGAGTTTTTTTAATTCTTACTTGTTTTGTTTTATCTTTTTCACTTTCTAGTTATTTGGGAATATTTTTTGTTTTTTCATTCTATTTATTTTCAAAAAATAAAAACATTTTTACTAAATTAGTGCTTGTCTCGTTTTTTGTTTTTATGCTAAGTAGTTTACTTTTTCCGGTTATTTCTCCTTGGGTACTTAATAACTTTTCAAAAATTGGACAAAACATTGTTCAAAGAATTGATTTGGCATATATATCTGGACAAATGATTGGTCAAAGATTTTTGATAGGCCAGGGGTTGGGTACTTTTATTGCTAACATACCCACATATAAGGGGATATACACATACTCTTGGCTGCTTCAGCCTGTACATAATATTTTTCTTTTAATTTTTTCAGAGATTGGAGTGTTTGGGCTATTGGCATTTTACTTTTTGGTAAGTAAAACATTAAAAACATTGGTAAAGTATAGAAGACTTTATCTTCTACTTTCTTTAATATATCTATTGTTTACAGGACTTTTTGACCATTACTCACTAACACTTCAACAGAACTTGCTTCTTTTTAGTATCTTCATAGGAATTTCTTTTCGTGCTAAAATAGCCTGATGGAAAAAAATGAAATTGTAATACACACCGATGGGGGATCTCGTGGAAACCCGGGACCGGCGGCGTGTGCATTTGTCGTTGAAAAAGATGGCAAAGAAGTTTTTAAATCTGCAAAATTTTTAGGAATCCAAACTAATAATTATGCTGAATACCGGGGTGTTATCTTGGCATTGGAATGGCTATCAAGTCAACCATTCAACAATATGACCAATTTGTCAATCGTTTTTTTCCTCGACTCAGAATTAATTGTTAAACAAATTAATGGAATATACAAAGTTAAGGATGAAGGATTAAGAAATCTTTTTTTTGAAACAATAACACTTATGAATAAGATTGCTGGTATTTTTGTTTTCAAAAATATTCCTAGAGAGAAAAATAAAATTGCAGATTTTTTGTTAAACGAAGAACTGGATAAATTTTGTTAAATGTCTTCGGGTAAGTTTTTGTGTGAAAGTTTCACGTCCTGTTTTAGGTACGGATACTTTAAAAAAAATTTTGTAAATTTAAAATCTTCTTCTTTGCGGTAAAATAGTTAGAGACATGAACAGTGAATCAAAAATTCAAGTAGTTCTTTTTTCTGACCCAAATTTTTTGGCGATTAATATTCTAGAAATTTTACTTTCTAAAAATTGTAAGGTATTTGTGGTGTCAGATAATGAAGTAGTTTGGAAGGAAAGAATCAAAAATTTAGCAAATACTTCAAACTTTTCGGTGATAAACACAGATGACTATAAAAGTCTTGAAAATTTTTCCTATGCAGTTTTTTGTGGGGGCTATATCAACAAGAAAACTTTATTAACAGATTTTAAAAAGTTCAACTCTAACAAAAATTTTGGAAAAGCAAAGACGCTAGCAATTTTTCCCTTTGAAACCTTTTCCTATAAAAACAGTGATCGAATCGCTATAAGTGATAATGCTGGAATAATTTATACAGGAGATTTAATGGGACCAAGAATTGATCTTGATAGCAATCTTCTTTTACCAACTTTAATTTGTGAGATGTTTGAAAAAGGGACTTTAACTTTGGGGGTGGGAGAAATTTTTTATCCAGTTTTTGTTGCTGATGTGGCCAAAACAATAGTTAAATGGTTATTGTCATTTGGTCCATATGGAAAGGAAATTTTTCTTCTAGGTCGACAGCTATCAAGTGGAGATTTTTGGAAAAAAAATCTTAAAATTTTTCCAGATTTAAAGATTTTTTATGATACCGAAGTAGAGACCAGGTTTCTCCCAAAAAATTATGAGATTATTTTAATAAACTCCAATCTTAATATATGTTTTAATGAAACTTATAAATGGTTGATTCAGCAAAATGCCATTTTTTCTCAACCAAAGAGAAAGATGGGTTTAAATACAAAAACTAGAGAGAAAAAGACAAAATCTATAAAATACAAATTTTTGCGTCCATATGTTTTGTCATTACTATTTCTTCTAATTCTGCCAGTTCTAACATCTTTAATTTCTGGAGGACTTCTTTATTTATCTTTTAGACAATTTTTATCAGAAAAGACTGATAGCGCAAAGACTTTTTCTTATGTTGCAAAGACAACGTTCTCAATAGGAAAAAAAGTAAGCGACATCTTTAGTTACATTCCATTAGCGGGAAGGATTTATAAGGAAATGTCTTACATTTCCTTGACCGGAGAGATTTCATCAGATTTAATGGCTACCGTAATTCCAGCTGCAGAGAGCGGAAGAGAGATAATGACAGGGATACTAGGGACTGGAATATATGATGTTAATAAACCCGCATTGCAAATAAAGTCTAGTTTAGATTACATGTACCAAAAAATATCTATTTTCCATGTAACTACTCAAGACAATGCAAACGGTGGTGTTTACGCTGCTCAGCAGATGCTTCAGCTGGTAGATTTTAACAGATTAAAAACATATACCAAAGAAGGTGGAATTTTAATATCGAATTTACCTTCAATTCTAGGAAGCGGCAACCCTAAAAATTACCTGATTTTATTTCAGAATAATATGGAACTTAGACCCACGGGAGGGTTCATTGGTTCTTATGGTGTAGCTAATTTTGGAGGTGGAAAAATGAACGGATTGGCCATAAATGACATATATTCAGCCGATGGACAACTCAAGGGTCACGTTGAGCCACCCCTTCCTATAAAAAATTATTTAAATGAAGCAAATTGGTGGTTTAGAGATAGTAACTGGAATCCAGATTTTCCAACCTCAGCAGAACGGGCCGAATGGTTTTTAAACAAAGAAATGGACCAAAAAGTGGATGGGGTAATAGCCGTCGATCTTACCCCAATCAAAAACATAATTGAATATACGGGATCAATATTTTTACCTGATTATAATTTAACAATATCGTCTAACAATTTTTATGAAAAAACCCAAGAAGAAGCGCAGGCAAATTTCTTTCCTGGTTCAAGAAAGAAAGCTAGTTTTTTAACTGCTCTTTCTAGAACGCTTATATCTGAGTTGGGCAAAATGAATTCTAAAAATCAATTATTTGTATTAAAAGCTTTTTATAAAAACCTAACCAACAGACATATTCAGATATATTTACACGATAAAAATTCTGCAGAAGCATTAAACAAACTTGGGTGGGATGGCAAAATGCAAACTTATTCTTGTGGATCTAATTGCTTCTCAGATTTTTTTGGTGGGGTTGAAGCAAACGTTGGTGTTAACAAAGCTAACTATTTCGTAAAAAGAGAATTTGATTTTGGTGTGGAAATGGATTCACAAAAAATAAAAAGAAATTTAGTAATAAGTTTAGAAAATTCTGCTAATCCAGCATTGGGTCTGGCTGGGGTTTATAAAACCTATTTAAGAGTAATGGTTCCAACCGATGCATATTTGATCAGCGTAAAAAAGATAAGTGGTCAAAATGTCAAAAACCTTACTCCTGAGATAACCCAAGAAAAAGGGAGACAAGAAGTAGGGGTTCTGGTTGAGGTCAGTCCAAAATCTAAAGATCAAATTATTTTTGAATGGCAGAACACACTTCCTGAGGAAACCCCAATAAACAGCTATGGACTATATATTAGAAAACAATCAGGTGTGGGGGAGGATTCGTTATCAATAAAATTCAAGGGAATTGGTAAATTGGTAAGTAGTCCGATCTTTTCCTTGACCCAAGAGGGTGAATACAGCTATAATACGATTCTGGACAAAGACTTCTTCGCAAGGTTGTCTTGGAAATAAGCAAAGCTTGGTTATGAACTAAAAAAATGGATAAAAAAACACTAAATGCTGAAGAAAGAAAACTAGAGGGAAGAAAGGTTAAGACCTTAAGAACACAAGGGTATTTACCCGGAAATGTCTATGGTAAAAAAGTAAAATCTCAATCGGTTCAGGTAAACAAAAAGGAGTTTGAAACAATATATAACGAGGTTGGGGAGACGGGACTTATTTCTCTTAAACTTAAAAAAGAGGAACTTCCTGTTCTTGTTTCCAACGTTCAAAAACACCCCATTACTGACGAATTTATACACGTCGATTTTCGTCAAGTTGATCTTAAAACTAAAGTTACAGCTGAAGTTCCAATTGAAGTAATTGGGGAGTCCCCTGCAGAGAAACAAGCAATAGGAACGGTTGTCCAATACCTTAATGAAGTTGAGGTTGAGGCTCTTCCAACAGATCTTCCAGAGAAGTTTGAAGTAGATACATCAAACCTTGCTGAGGTAGACCAAGCTATTTATGTTAAAGATCTAAAGGTTGATGTCACAAAGATTGAAATCAGGACTGGTGCAGACGAAATAGTTGTTAAAGTAGAACCCCCACAAAAAGAAGAAGTAATTGAAGTACCAGTTGCTGCTGAAGGTGAAGTTCCAGCAGAAGGATCACCAGCACCTGAAGGTGAAGTTCCAGCAGAAGGATCAGAAACTCCAAAAGAAGAACCTAAGGCTTAATAATATAATTAGGATCAATTTCGTTTGCTTTATCAATTCTTTCTATTTCAATCCAACCGGGAATGTAATCCGGATGTTTACTTAAAAAGTTTTGCCAAAAAATATCTTCTTTGTTTTGTGTCTCAGCTCCTAATACCTTAACATCCACATCTACCGGTTTTAAATATGTATCAATATTTATTGAAGCTAAAAGAAGAATAAAAAGAAAAAGTATATAAAAAAAGATCTCAATGGCGGCGTTATTGACCTTCTTGGCAGACATGTGTTAATGTTAAATATAGACATGAATCCAGACAATAACAACCCACAAAGTACAAACTCAAATTTAGAAAAACTTGAGCAAGATCTTGATAAGTTGACCCAGGAAGCTGCATCAACAACTCAACCCGAAAGCAATACTCCAGTTCAACCTCAACCCACTCAACCTATGCCGCAACCAGCCCAACCAATCGAGATCCCACCAGTTTCGCCAGAACCAATGGCAGATCCAGTTCAACCTATTCAGACACCACCGGCTGCACCAGACGTTCCCGTTGAAGGGGCTAAGAAGGGATCGTCTCTAATGGCTGTTGCTATGACGCTTTTAATTATTGCAATTGTGGTAGCTGTTGGATATGTTGCCTATACAAAGTTTTTTGTGACACCTTCGACACCCGCAGTAGTTGTACCAATACAAACCCCAACAGAAATTCCATTGCCAATTATTACACCACAAGCCACAGAATCAGCAATACCAACAGCAACCGAATCAGCCCTTCCTTCTGCGTCGCCATCTGCAAGTTCTACGCCTTCGGCCACTCCGCAGTAATCAGAAGACCTTTATTTCCCATCTCATGCCATATTTGTTCTGTGACAAATGGCATAAAAGGATGAAGGAGTTTAAGATAAACATTTAAACCTTTTTCTAATTGTTGTCTATTAATTTTTCCTTGTTTTGCTTCTTCAATATTTTTATTGCAGAAAACTCCCCAAAACTGGCCAAAAAGATACTCAGCTGCATTACTTAATTTATACTTATCCAAAAAGTTTGTAGTAATTTCTGTCGCTTGAGTCAGGCCAGTACTAAACAGATCAGCGTCTTTTGCAGATTCTGTTCCTTCAAAGTTTTTTATAAATCGTGCAGCGTTCCAAATTTTATTTGCAAATTTTCTCTGAGCATTAATGTTTTCTTCCGAGAGGGCTACATCGTTTTCAATCAAAGCTCCCCAAAGAAGTCCCATGCGTAGTGCATCAGCACCGTATTTATCTGCCATTTCAATAGGATCAATTACATTCCCCTTACTCTTACTTATCTTTTGTCCTTCTTTATCTCTTACAAGTCCATGTAATAAAATATTTTCAAAAGGGGTTTTTCCTGTCACATAAATTCCCAACATTAACATCCTTATTACCCAAAAAGGAAGAATATCATAACCCGTTTCCATAACACTTGTTGGATAGAACTTTTCAAAATCACCCTCCGTTGTTGTTTGTAATGTGGCAAAAGGCCATTGACCTGAAGAAAACCAAGTATCAAAAGTATCTGTGTCTTGGGTTAATTTGCTATTACCACACTTATCACATTTTACTGGTGTTTCTCCTTTTGTTATTGTCCATTCATGACATTCTTCACAACTCCAGGCTGGGATTCTAATACCCCAAACAATTTGACGGCTTATATTCCAATCTCTTAGATTTTTGAGCCAGTGAATTGCTATTTTTTCATACTTTTTTGCCACGAATTTTACTTCACCAGATTTAATATTATCCAAAACTTTGTTTGCTAACGGTTCTACTTTGATAAACCACTGAGTAGATATAGTTGGTTCAAGAATTGAATGGTCTCTGTAGCAAGTACCAATTGTGTGGTAAATTTTCTCTACCTTTTTAATAAGTCCTGCAGACTCAAGATCTTTCACAACCTCCTTGCGGGCAACGGCAGCTTTCATGCCTAGATATTTTTCTGGGCAATTAATCATTTTCCCTTTTTGGTCTATTACACTAATGATCGGAAGTTTATGTGCTTGTCCGATCTCAAAATCGGCTGCATCATGCGCGGGTGTAATCTTAAGTGCACCCGTTCCAAAATCTTTATCTACCAAATTATCTTCAATTACCGAAACCTCGCGGTTAATCAGCGGTATATTTGCGGTTAAACCGACCAATCTTGAATATCTTTTATCTTTCGGATTAACAGCGACAGCAACATCGGCAAAAATTGTTTCAGGTCTTGTTGTGGCAATGGTAATTGATCCATAGTCAAGATAATAAATATTGTCATCCTGTTCAATGGAATCAACCTCAAGCTGAGAATATGCAGTTCCACATTTTATACAGTAATTAACAATGCGCTCACCTCTGTAAACAAGTCCGTCATCGTGTAATTTTTTGAATGTTGAATAAACAACCTTAATTATTTCAGGATCCAAAGTGAACTTAAATCTGGACCAATCACACGATGCTCCCAATCTTTTAAGTTGGACCTCCATTACTCCTGTATTCTCATGAACATAATCCCAGATCATTTTGTAAAGAGTGTCGCGGTCGTAATCAAACCTGCTTTTGTCATTTTTGGCTAATTTCTTTTCAAAAACATATTGGGTTTCAATTCCAGCATGATCACTCCCTGGAAGCCAGAGGGTTGGTTCCCCTTTCATTCTGTGATAACGGATTAAGACATCCTCAATTGCTACATATCTGGCGTGTCCAATATGAAGAGGGTCATTTGCGTTCGGGGGAGGCATAATAATAGTAAAAGCCTTACTGTTACCATTTGGTTTAAAAGCATTTGAACCTTCCCATTTTTTATAAATATCACTCTCAAACTTTTTGTGATCGTATGTTTTATCCATCATTTCTTTTTAAGAAGCTTAAAGACTAAATAGCCACCAACAAACAAAAAGATTGAAACAATAGTTGTTAAGATGGTTAGATCAGTTGTCATGTGTTAATTTTTAAATTTGGAATCCTATCAATTATATCAGGATTTATAAATTCTCCACGAATAGCCTTGAAGCTGGCTGCAATTCCAATCATTGCGGCATTATCTCCTGTAAGCCTTTTGGAATAAGGAAAAAGAATGTTTATTCCATATTCTTTACCAAGCTTTCTAAGGCGTTTTCGTAGTTCTATATTTGCACAGACACCGCCACCAATTAGAAAATGGCTAAATGGTTGATTTGTTGAATGGTTTAAAACGTAAGAAATAACACGAATTAAATGAGTAAAAGCAACGTCTTGAAAACTGGCGGCAAGATTGTAAATTTTATCTTTGCTTAATGGCTTTTCGGATTCTACCAATCTACTCATGGCGGTTTTTAGACCAGAATATGTAAATATCATTCTTTTTTCCTGACCAATTATGGGAATGGGAAGTTTATAAAGGGCTTGCCCTGAGCTTGCCAAACGGGACATCTTTTCCAATATTGCTCCTCCTGGATATCCCAAACCCAGCATACGAGCGCCTTTATCCAAAGCCTCCCCTAATGCATCGTCTGTGGTTTGTGCTAGTATTTCATATTCTCCAATTTTATTTATCTTCACAAGAAGAGTATTTCCGCCAGAAACAACTAAACCTAACATTGGGAATTTAGAATTTAGAATTTTAAATTTAAAATTTGCCAGGGGTGAGAGAATATGCGCTTCCAAATGATTAACGGCGATAAGTTTTTTATTGTGTTTTAATGCTAGTTTTTTAGCCCTATCAATTCCCACCCCAAGAGCAATAGAAAGACCTGGACCAATAGTGACCGCTATACAGTCTAAATTTTCAATTTTTAATTTTGAATTTTTAATAGCGTGATCGATGACCCAGTCGATGCGCTCTTCGTGCATTCTTTGGGCAAGTGAAGGCATTACACCACCAAATTTGGCATGGAGAGAAGCCTGAGACCAAATTATATTAGAAAGAATATTTGTTCCTTCTGTCACCGCTGCCGCCGTCTCATCACAACTTGTATCAATTGAAAGAATCTTCATATTAATCAATACTTCTACATTTTAAATAAATTTCTGAGATTGGTGTTGGTTTACTTAAAATGTCAGATTGGTGAACAAGCCTAGTGACACAATCAGTTATTTCCTCAGTTTTATTGATTGGTGGCTGCCATGGAAGGAAATTTGAATATTTCCAGATGGTTAGGTGGGGAGAAAAATGATAAAAGTTGTCTTCATATGGTACATTGGAGTCAATTTGGTATTGGAAATCTTCAATTTGTTTAGAGCACCTAACCTTTGCTACTATAGCCCCCGGTGATATACAGCGAATGAATAGAGCCTGACTTAGTGCTACCGTTGCCCCGTTTAAATTGTGTAAATTTGTTTCTATAAACTCGTTTATTTGTATCAGTTTATTTAATCCCGCCCTGTTCCAATAATAAAGTGTAATATGCGGTTCTTTTTTGGAATCAATCTTTCTTAAGCCAATATGTTTGTATTTTCTGTACATTTCTGATTTGATATCAGACCATTCTTGTCTCCATCCGTCTGGTATTGGAATGGCAACATAAAGCCCCCTTATTGGGCGTTCACCCTCCTTCAGATTTTTGCGAAAACTGATTCTCTCCATTTAAATATTTCCCCAACTGATCAATCTGTCATTTTCATTCTTTCCAAATTCTATCTTTACCCAAATGATAATGGCTTCGTCATCAAATTTACGGATCGTGTCGGCTACCCTTTCCGCCCATTCAATTGACACAACTGATTTGTTTTTAATTAAATCTCCAAATCCTAGTGCATCCAGTTCTTTGGAATTATCAAGTCTCCATGCATCAAAATGAAAAAGTTTTTTATCTTTTTGCCCATATTCATTCTCTAGTGCAAATGTTGGGGAGGTGACAAGTTCTGTGATTCCCATAGCCCGTGCGAGCCCTTTAGTGAATTGGGTTTTGCCTGTTCCCATTTCTCCTTCAAGAGCAAAAACAATTGTACGTTTGCCTTTATAGCTTTCATATTTTTGCCAAAGTTCTTTACCCAAATTTTGGGTATTTTCTTCACTTCTACTTAATACCTCATTTTTATCTTTAATTCTAATCTCGCCCTGTCTAAGAATAGTGGGGTTATCAAGTGTTGTGTCAATCACGGTTGAGGGTTCATTGTGGGGAAGTTCTCCAGCATCAATAATTAAATCGATTAGGGATTTTTGCTTTTCAGATATATTTTCAATAATATCCGATATCTTATATGGACGTTTTTGGTATGAAGCATTTGCTGACGTTGCAACAATGGGTCTGCCAAATTTTTCAATTAAATTAAGCATCAATTTATAATCAGGGATTCTTACCCCAAGAGTTTTTTCTTCTGACTCAATTCCAGATGCCACAAAACCTTTACCTTTTGAAATGATAGTAACAGGACCAGGAAGAAATGTTTTATATAAATTCCTGGCAACATCATTAAGTGTTACATATTTTTCAGCCATTTCTTGGGATGAACACATAATTGCATAGGGTTTTCCAAGTGCCCTTTTTTTGTAAAGGTTTAGTTTTTTTACAGCCTTATTATTTTTAGAGTCAACGGCAATGCCATATACAGTTTCACACGGAAAGACCACAAGACCTCCATCTTCCAAGACGTCTATAGCCTTTTTGATTACACTATCATCAGCTTTTACTATCTGCATGCAGCTATTGTAGCAATTCTGAAGCTAAATTGCTGGCCCTGTGCCACGTAAGTAAATTGCTTGCCAGGGTTTATAGTTGGAGACAAAGTTTTTGTCTGTTAATATCTCCCCATTTCTGACTACTTTATAACTAAATGTAACTTTAGCTCCGCGGGCTGCATAATCTATCTGCTTTGTTTGACCTGCAGGAAGGGTGGGATCGTCTTGGTATAAATCTTCTGGTGCTGGTGTAACGTTTGTAATTGTTGGTTTTGAGGTGGTGGCAACCCTACCATCACTTACACCATAGAGTTCAAACACAAGAGAATATTTTTTTGAATTGTTTTTAGCCTGAATCAGAATGTAGCCAGGAGTATCATTTTTAAATTTAAAGTCGGGAGAGGGGGAATAAACTGTAGCGTCAAACCCTGGAGGTGAATTTTGTTCATAATAACTAACTCTATATGCATGTGCCGCACGTTCCAATATTGGTAGCCCCGCATTAAGCACAGACCTAAATAGAGTTGTTGAAACCTGGCAAACCCCACCACCGTCACCCAAAATTGTTCTTCCATTTTCAATAATGTATGCTTCTTTATAACCAGTAATTTTAGAAATATCTCCAATATTTTGATTAAAGGAAAAGATGTCACCAGGTTTAACTAATGTTCCATTAATTTTGCTTGCAGCTAAATTTACATTAAAAACCCTTCCTGGTATTGAATGATAATATGTTGATTCTCCACGACCAATTAACTCCTTAATACCCAAAGTATTAACTTCATCAGTAGAAACATCTGGTGAAGTTCTTAGAACTGGAATCTCAAATGTAGCTATTTTTTCATCTGTTGAAGCAATCTTGTCCAAAGTGCCTTTGAATAAATCATTAAATTTTTGGCTATCAAGGATTATTCCATCTAGGGCAGGTAAAAATTCCGTGACTTTACTGCCGTTAAATTCAAATTTTGGATTTTGAGGATCGCGATTGATGTTTGAGGCTATATCAAATACAATCTTATCCAATTCTTCTTTATTATACCCTCCCCTAGGATTAATCAGTTTGAATAAATCACCATCCTTATAATTAAACTTTTGGGATTCAAAACCCAAATTAATGCTTTTACCTAAGTATTTTTCTCCAATTTCTTTAGCTTTTACAGTCTCTTTATCATCTAGTGAATAATCAACCATTATTAATGGAATTGGAATGTCGTCGCTTCTAATGTAGGACAAGTTGCGTCCTAAATTTGCTCTAAGAATTTTGATGTCTAATTCTGAACCAGGCAGACCCTTGTTTACTTGTACTATCTCACCCTTCTTCTCAATAGAAGGGTAGACCGGATTAACTGTAACTTGCCTCTTAACCATAGAAGTAAACTTTTCTAATTTTTCCTCATCGATATTTGTAGCAAGACCGATATTTTGTTTTTCAGTAACTAAACGAATTTTCTGAATAGTATCTAAAATAAAATTATCTGTCCGTGTCAAGTTGTAAGCTCTGTCAACCGATGCGCTAATATCATAATTTAGGTCAATATCTCTTGTAATTAGTTCAAAAGATTGAGCTTGTTCTGTTAATTTTATTTTTTCTGGAGGAGAAATGTTTTGGGAAAGAATAGTAACCGCATCTTTGGGAATTTTACCACCAACTTTTATTCCTGCTATATAAGTATTGGGGTAGATCCTACCCACATATCTAATGTTATAAATAAGAAAAGGACCCAAAATTAGTATGATCAGAGAAGATAAAACAATAGTAAGGTAACGAGTACGCTTTTTCTTAAATGATATCGCGGAAGTCATACCGATATGATACCATTTAATTGTTATAGAAGATCAAAAATGAACGAAGAACAAATTCCACCAAATACATATACTATTCCAACTGGCTCACCAAATAATACACCTGAGGTTCCTTTAGACCAAACACAAGAAGAAATTCCACCAGTTGTTCCACCTCCAGTAAAGAAAAGTTTTTTTCTTCCATCTCAAATCCCCAAAGTAGCTATCTTTGCAGGAATTGGGGTTTTACTTTTGGTCGTAATATTCATAATATTCAAAGCCCTAACTTCATCAAAATCAACTACAGCCACAGGAACAATTACCTGGTGGGGTCTTTGGGAAGACCAAACAGTAATGCAGCCATTAATTAGTGAATATGAGACTCTACATCCTGGTACGAAAATAAATTATATTAAGCAATCTCCACAGGATTATAGAGAGAGATTAACAAATTCGTTAGCAAAAAAAACAGGACCAGATATTTTTTTCTTTCATAACTCATGGGTTCCAATGTTCAAAGCAAATTTAGATTCACTTCCTGCATCGGTTATGAGTCCCGCTGATTTTTCAAAAACCTTCTATCCAGTAATGTCATCCGATTTAACGTCAGGAAGTAGTATTGTGGGTATTCCTTTGGGGTATGAAGCGTTAACTTTATATATTAATCAAGATATATTTGATAAAGCTGGAAAGGCGGCTCCAACAAATTGGGATGATTTTAGATTGGTTGCAAAGCAACTTACAGTTAAAGATGACCAAGGAACTATTACTCAAGCAGGGGCGGCGATGGGTAGGACTGAGAATGTTGATCACTGGCCAGAGATTTTAGCCCTTCTTATGCTTCAAAATGGAGTTAATTTAAGTAATCCCATAGGTGCACCAGCCGAAGGAGCTCTTACATATTTCACTCTATTTTCAACCGTTGACGGAGTTTGGGATGCCACACTCCCTTCTTCAACACAAGCTTTTTCTGCAGGGAAGCTGGCAATGTATATAGGACCAACGTGGAGAGCTTTTGAAATCCAACAACAAAATCCAAATATTAAGTTTAAAACTGTGCCAATTCCACAACTTCCAAAAGACAACCCGAACCAAGCTGATATAACATACGCAACCTATTGGGCACAGGGTGTTTGGTCTGGTAGTGAAAGAAAGGCTGTGGCATGGGACTTCTTAAAATTTCTATCATCAAAAGACTCCCTTACTAAGCTTTATCAAAATGAAAGCAAGATAAGAAGTTTTGGGGAACCATATCCAAGGAGTGATATGGCAAACTTACTTTCAACCCATCCAATTGCTGGATCTGTGGTCTCTCAAGCATCGGGAGCGGTGAGCTGGTATCTTAATTCTAGAACTTTTGATGGACCAACGGGAATAAATTCTCAAATGATTAATTATTTTGAAGATGCTGTCAATGCAGTAGCTAGTGGTAAAACCCCAGCTGACAAGGCCCTGACAACAGCCGCTCAGGGAGTTCAGCAAATACTTGCCCAATATAAATTAATTGCAAAGTAGAATGCTTAACAGCAAAGGTCTAACAATCAACGAAAGAGCTTCAGTTGTTTATCACAATTTATTTGATTATCCATTAAATTTTTCAGATCTGATAAAGTGGACCACAGGAAAACAAATATTGTCAAATGATTCAAACGTGTCAGTTGTTAATAAAAGGGGATTTTATTTTATAGAAGGTAGAGATGGACTTGTATATAAAAGGGTATTAAGAAAAAGAATTTCTGCAAAAAAAATAAAGATTGCCAAAAATACAGCTAAAATCCTTTCTTTTATTCCAACCCTCAAAATGATAGGGATAACAGGTTCCTTAGCAATGCAAAACTCGTCTGAGGATAGTGATATTGATTTAATGATTGTTGCAAAAAGCGGAAACCTTTGGACTACAAGACTATTTTGCTACATGACTACATGGCTAAATGGTTTTGCGGTAAGAATTCCAGAAGATAAAGTTCAAAAAAATAAACTATGCCTTAATATTTGGTTGGACGAAAGCGACTTAATCTGGAAGCAAAAAGACAGAAATGTGTATACTGCCCACGAAATTGCACAAATAATTCCTTTAATAGACAAGGACAATACTTTTGAAAGATTATTATTTCAAAATAAATGGATTCTTGATTATTGGCCAAGGGCTGTGAAGATTAAAAATATTAAATTTGAAACTAAAAAACCAACATCTGGTTTAATTGAAAAATTTTGCTATTGGCTGCAATACCAATATATGAGAAACAAAATTACTAGGGAAGTTATTACTCCAACTCGCGCCCTGTTTCATCCACAAGATTGGGCAAAAGTAGTTTTAGGCAGACTTTCCTCTTGACACAACATTGTTTTCTATTTAGAATAGCACTCATCATCATTGAATGCCAAAATTAAAACTTAAACCAACAGCAGGATATCTTCTAATTGAACCTTTGGAAAAAGAGGTCAAAACTGCTTCAGGTATTTATTTACCAGACACGGCTAGCGAGAAACCTCAAAAAGGAAAAGTATTAGTAACTGGGGGAGTTCTCCTTCAAGATGGTCAAAAAATAGCATCTCCTGCAAAAGTGGGGGATGTGGTTATTTATAAAAAGTGGGGGGGAAATGAAGTTAAAATTGAAGGTAAAGAATATTTATTTGTAAAATTTGAGGATATATTAGCCATAGAGGCCTAATATATCCGTTATTTAGATGTACCATTTATGGCAAAACAATTAAAATTTAGCAAAGAAGCCCGACGCGCTCTACTTACGGGAATTAACACTGTGGCCAAAGCAGTTGTTACTACATTGGGGCCAAAAGGAAGAAATATTGCTCTTGATAAAAAATGGGGAGCTCCAAACATAGTTCATGATGGTGTTTCTGTTGCAAAGGAAATTGATTTACCAGATCCATTTGAAAACATGGGTGCACAGCTTGTAAAAGAAGCAGCGAGTAAAACCAATGATAATGCTGGAGATGGAACCACAACATCAACTCTTTTAGCTCAAGTAATGACGGCAAAAGGTATGGCAAAAATTAATGCAGGAGCAAATCCAATGATTGTTAAAAAGGGAATTGAAAAGGCAGTTGAAGCAGTCACGGCTGAACTCAAAAAGATGGCAAAACCCATTAAGGGAAAGGAGGAAATTACTCAAGTTGCTACAATCTCTGCTGGAGATGACGCAATTGGAGCAAAAATTGCAGAGGCTTTAGATAAGGTTGGGCGCGATGGCGTGGTTACTGTTGAAGAAGGAAAAGGTTTAACAATAGACATTGAATACAAAGAAGGAATGGAGTTTGACCGTGGCTATGCCTCAGCTTATTTTGTAACCAATGCTGACAAAATGGAGGCAGAAATTGAGGATGCATACATTCTTTTAACTGATAAAAAGATTTCTTCTATCCAAGACCTTCTTCCTTTCTTGGAAAAATTTGTAAAAGTAAGTAAAAGTTTGGTAATTATTGCTGATGAAATAGAGGGGGAAGCTTTGGCTACTTTGGTTGTTAATAAACTAAGAGGAACTTTTAATGTTTTGGCAATTAAAGCTCCTGGATTTGGAGATAGACGCAAAGAAATGCTTGAAGATATTGCGACTCTTACAGGAGGAACGGTAATAAGCGAAGACACGGGCAGAACTTTTGAATCAATAGAAGTAACAGATCTTGGTCGTGCAGACAAGGTATGGGCAGACAAAGATAATGCAAGAATAATTGGAGGCAAGGGAGATAAGAAATTGATTGACAGTAGAGTTGAATCAATTAAAAAACAAATTAAAGCCAGTGATTCTGATTTTGATAAAGAAAAATTTGAAGAGAGATTAGCTAAACTTTCAGGTGGAGTTGCCCAAATTAATGTTGGTGCTGCGACAGAAATTGAGCTTAATGACAAAAAAGAAAGAGTAAAGGATGCAGTTGGAGCCACCAAAGCTGCAGTTGAGGAAGGAATTGTTCCTGGGGGAGAAACAGCACTTCTAAGAAGTCGTGAAGTACTTAAAAAGTTAAAAGTTGAAAAGGGTGATGAGAAAATTGGACTTGATATAGTTTTCGATGCTCTAGAAGAACCTATTAAATGGCTTGCAAAAAACGCTGGAGACGATGAACTTGTGGTTCTTAAAAAAGTTTTGGCTAAGAATGATAATGATTATGGATATAATGCTTTAACTTCCGAATTTGGATCAATGACCAAAATGGGAATAATTGACCCAGTAAAAGTCACAAGAAGTGCTCTTCAAAATGCAGCCAGTGTTGCAATGATGGTTCTCACCACTGAAGGCTTAGTTACAGATATTGTTGAAGAAAAGAAAGAAACACCTCAAATGCCACCAGGTGGAATGGGTGGAATGGATTACTAAACTTCTTGATATAATCTTCTAATGTGGAAAGAGGCGGAGGAATTTCTTCTAAAAGATAAATATATTGCACCACTAGTCAAAAAATGGGGACATTGTTCAGTCAAACCAATTAAGAAATTGTTATATTTTCAGGATCTTGTGGAGGCCATAGCAAACCAGCAGCTTTCAGGTAAAGCAGCATCAACTATTTTTGGTAGGGTAAAAGACATGTGTAATGGAAAAATTGGTCCCAAGGTAATTCTGAAGCTTTCCGAAACTAAGCTTCGTGGTGCAGGTCTTTCATATGCCAAAATAAAATACATTAAAGACTTGTCCAGCAAAGTTGAAAACAAAGAACTTAAAATTGATAAATTAGACAAACTCTCAGACAACGAAGTTATAGCAAAACTTGTTCAGGTTAAGGGAATTGGAACTTGGACCGCAGAGATGTTTTTAATGTTTGCTTTGGGGCGGCCCGATATTTTTCCAAAAGATGACCTTGGTATAAATAAAGCAATGCAAAAATTAAAATTGAAAAACTCTAATAGGTGGAAGCCATATAGAACAGTCGCTTCATGGTATTTATGGAGGTCATTGGAAAATAGGTAATTTGGTGGTAAATTACCTCAAATGGCAGAGAGAAAAGAAAGATTGGAAAAAAATGGAGTAGTTTTTGCTTTGTGGGATGGGAAAAATCTTCAATTGGAGGTAAGAAAAAAACCTGGTAATTTTTTTGGGTTTACGATAATCCCAGGTGGAAAAGTAGAAAAAAGTGAATCTTTTGAAGATGCTTTATTACGCGAAGTAAAAGAAGAATACAGAATTGAAGTTTTGGAATATTACACATTAGGTGATTTTACTGAAATTGAGGATGGGGGAATTGTAAATACAAGAAGATTGTTTTTAGTAACACGATGGAATGGAGAATTGGGTAATCCAGAAAAAATAAACGATCACATTGGAGTGCCTATTGAAAAAGCCTTTGGTCTTAGCAATCATCCTTTAACAAAAACCTTTTTGGATGTGATTCAAAAAGAAATATTCAAGTTATCTACTTAGGACTGAAAGAGGATTAAGAGCAATGCCATTTTGGCGGATTTCAAGATGAAGGTGGGGGCCTGTTGAATGGCCCGTAATACCAACCTGTCCGATTTCGGTTTCTGTAGTAACAATATCCCCAACTTTGACATTGATACCACTCAAGTGTGCATATCGTGAAGTCAAGCCTTTATCGTGATCAACAACAACAGTATTTCCGTATCCATATTTGGTGCGTTCAACTTCAGTTACCACACCTGATTTTATAGACGTAATAGAATCTCCAATCTCTCCACCAAAATCTACTCCAGGATGAAATAACCCAAATCCTTGGTTGATTTTGATTATTTTAAGTGGATATGAAGTGGCCTTTACAGTTTTAAGAGTGTTTTGGGTTTGAATTACAGTTTCTGTGGGTTCCACTTCAAAGTCAGCAGCTTGGACACCATTCTGGGCAACGGGTAAAAAGGTACCAGCTATAATGAGTGCACTTAAATTGGCTGCAAAGTATCTTTTGACATTTTTATGTCCAGAAACATGTCTAGCTATTTTGCCAAACATTGTGCCTGATCTGTACTTTTTTCTTATAATTTTTGGAGTAGGAACAAATGGCTCTTCCACCAAAGGCTTTCGCCTTTTTATTAGCTTCATATGAAGCTGGAGGCGGTACTTGGGTAATTCAAGACTAAATTTTCTCATATGGCCCCGAGAACTCAGGGTTTGGTCCCTTCCAAGCTCAACCTGAACCTGGTTAGGCATATAAAAACCCGCAGGAATGCGGGTGAGCCGTGATTCTACAGTATGAAAGCAGTCAAAGTCAAGTTTTTGGGGGCCCTAAAATTTAATGTCAAAATCCAAGGATGGGGGTTGAAGTCGGCTTTGTTTTATGTCTAGATTGTTAATTTCATTTTTTAAACTATTCAATTTGATTTGGCTCTCAGAAAGGATATCTCTCGATGTCGTAGCTTGGGATGTGTTTTGAGCCGTTGGGGTAGGTTTGGGAGTCTCTAGTGCGACCTGAGCGACGTTTCTCTTTCCAAAGAGAAGTCCTAATATAAGAATTAGAAATATCAAACCAAAAGAGATACTTACAGGCAAAAATATTTTCTTATTTGTATAAAATTTACTGTTTTTAAATTTACCCAGTTCAATAGAGGCTACTAGTTTAGCCTTTGATAATATGAGTTTCCAACCAGTGGGTTCAGAAACTGGTGGCTCAACAGGCAAGGAGGTGGATTCTTGGGGGTTTGGGTTTATGTTGGAATTATCGTTTGGGTTTATCATTTCATTTGGTTTTGAATAGAAATAAGCATCTCTGTTAAGTAGCTATTTAGTTGAGAAAGTGGGCTAATTGAGGAGGATAATATTTCAACAGAATTTCTATAAGTTGCTCCAACTCCGAAGTTTTGAGAATACAAAGTCTGGATTTTTACCACCGCAGAATCTTCATTTTTTTGTAGTTGTTGCAAGACCGCGTCAGTGTCATTAATCCATCTATTAAAGGGATCAATTTTAAGCTTACCCACAGCCACCTGGTCGTCAATGTATTTTTTAAGATCAGTAAATATTTGTTGATGGGCTAGCCTTATCCCAATTTCCTGACTTAAACTAATATCAAAAAGACCCTCATTAATTATGGGTGTTGTATTGGTTTCAAGGCGGCTTTTACTTTCATCAGATTTGTTAAACAAATCTACAGGCTCATCACTATCTAGATAATTTTTAATATGATTTTGATACCACTCAATTTCGGGATCAATTTTTGCGTATATAGCATTTTTTTGGTTTTCATCAAAACCCTTAGATTCCCATATATGCATTCTGATTGCGGTTAAATAAACCACGATCAAATTATCTCTCTCTTTAAGCATTTTTAGGGTCTTGCGTCTAGCTTCACTTTTAAGTTGGAGTGTTGGGTTCCCTTGATAGAAAGATTTGGCTTCCTGGAATTCTGAATATGCCTTTTGGTAAACACTTAATTGATATTGATAATCGGCATATGCTTTTGGAGCGTCAAAGTCTTGAGCATGAATGCTAGTACCAAGTACTAAGTACAAAATACTAAATACTAATATTGCTATGGCAGTTTTTTTCATTTTGTTTGATGAGGCCACGACCAGAATCGAACTGGTGCATAACTGTTTTGCAGACAGTCGTGTTTCCTCTTCACCACGTGGCCACTAAGACATTCTACCATAAAATATGGTAAACTCGAGGCTACCTAAAATGAAGACATTTAAGATTGTACTTATTATTATTGCCTCCGTTGCGGTTCTTTCGGCTACTTCACTACTTTTAATTGGTTATTTTAATCCCAAACCAGGTGGCCTTTTAGTTGATACAGTTCCTTCATCAAGTGTGTTTATAAATGGTAATTTTGTTGGTAAAACTCCATATAGAGGAACAAATACTGTTGGGCAAATCAGTCTTAAATTGGTTCCTGAGGCGTCTGATAGGAATCTTATTGCTTACGAAACTAAGGTGGGTTTGGTTTCAGGAATTGAAACAGTGGTTAGACGTGAATTTGGAGAGTCGGAGGAGGAGTCCTCGGGAGATGTCATTTCATTTGAAAAAACTGGGGGGGATTCTTCTGGGTTGGTTGTAGTTTCTTCACCAGATAATGCTCAAGTGTTAATTGATGGATTTGTTCAGGGGTTTACTCCTTATAGTTTGGGATCTACCACCATTGGAAACCATAATATTACAGTTAACGCCCCAGGATACATAGATAAAAGTATTGGAGTAAAAACCAGAAAGGGTTATAAACTTACCATTTTTGTAAAACTGGCCAAATCTCAAGAAGTAGCTCCAAGTCCATCTCCTTCAATATCTTCTCAAACAGAGAGTAAAACATATGTGGTGATTGGGGAAACCCCAACTGGATTTTTAAGAATGAGGACAAAGCCAGGAACTACGGGTGAGGAAATTGCAGAACTAACGGTGGGTAGCAAGTACTTATTTATTGAAACAGATATCCCATCTGGTTGGTATAAAATTCAATACAAAGATCCCGCCCCAGGTCTTCCAAATGGTATAACTGGTTGGGTTTCTAACCAATATGTGCAGATTTCTACGGAAAGTGGGACACTAAATTAGTTAGGTTGTGGCAACTACTGAAATTCCTGAATAAAGAATAAGATAGACCAGGGTCACCCAAAGGCCAATAGCTATTATCAGAGATTTGTCTGTTAGAAGTAGTCTTTCTGGAGTTTCACTTCTATTTTCAAATATAAGAGATTCATACCTCATTATTCCGAAAATTGTCACAGGAATTGTAAACATCATCAGTTTATCAATAGTTGTAGTTCGACTTACTTCAGCCAGAGCCATCCAAAAAGGAAGTGTCGCTTTGGGACTTTCAAAAAAAGTAAAAAGTGCCCAGGACATCCAAGAAGCACTGGCAAACATAGTAACAAATGAATTTAGAAGCTCCTTTTTATAATCTCCCAAACTCTTTCTAGTTATTGGATTATCTCCTCCAATTACATTAAGTTCTGCTCTACGCTTTCCAGAGGCAAGGAAAAGAGCCACTGAAATTACACAAAGCAAAAACCAAACAGAAAGGTGGGCATTAACAACAAATGCCCCTGCATATACACGCATTACAAATCCTGTAGCGATAATTACAATATCGACAACGGCGATATTTTTTAATCCAAGACTATATGCAATTTGAAGAATCATATAAACAAGAACTAAAAAGAAAAATATAACATTAAGATTAATGCTAATTAAGAATGAAACTCCCGCTAAAACCAGACCCTCAATTATGGCCACACGAACAGGAAGGACACCTGAAGCTATTGGGCGATACCTTTTTTTAGGATGGAGGCGATCTCTCTCAACATCTTGAATATCGTTTAATATGTAGGCTGCGGATGTAGCAAAACAGAAAGCTATAAATGCTTGAAATGACAACACAAAAAGATCTTTTTCAAACATTGTTCCTGAAAGAAAGACTGCAGCAAAAATAGCCAAGTTTTTAATCCAGTGAACTGGTCGTGCAACCTTAATCATTGCAACAACTATGTTATCTTTTTGTTTTTCGATCGGTGTGTTAACCATAATATTAGACCCCCAAGAAATATAGCTATCCCCACTATTGTATAAATCTTTGCTCCCGTATTCAAATTCAGAGCAATGATTCCAAGTATGGCAGTTATTCCCCAATAAAAAAGAGCAACCTGTCCCTTTGTAAAACCAGCATCTAAAAGTCTGTGATGGAGATGGCCCCTGTCTCCCCAAACGGGAGATTTGCCATTTCTGATTCTATTAACTATTACATATCCAGTATCAATTAGTGGAACACCAAGAACCACAAGAAGTACACCAACTTTAGTGGTTGCAAGAATTGAAAGAACACCCAAAAGATATCCCGCCAAAGTACTTCCTCCATAACCAGGCATTATTTTTTGGGGGAAGGCGTGCCATGGCAAAAAACCGAGATATGCACCAGCTGTAATTCCTGCTAGAATTATAACCGGCCATTGAGTAATATCAGCAGAAAACTTAATAGAAAGAAAAGCTATTGTTAGGGCTGCAATAATAGTGACACCACTGAGCTGTCCGTCCACCCCCTTAGCTCCCATATTTAACATGTTCATTAAAAATGTTATCCAAAATATACCAAATAGACTGGAAACCAACCAAATAGTATGTGTGCCAAATAGGTTAAAAGTAATTTGTGGCTGACTTAAATCAAGGGTTCCTCCCAATGGGTTTGTAATAAACGCAATTCCAATTCCAGCAGCAATTGGAGCTGCCGCAGCCAAGGCACCAATACCAAGTCGAAGATATGGATTGAGATTGTATTTGTCATCCAACACTCCCATGAAAACCAAGATTAAAGCTCCAATCAGAATTCCTATTAAATGTTTATCAATGGGTAAAAAAATAAGGGCGGAAATAAAGAGTGCCAGAAATATCGGTATTCCACCACCCCTAGGAGTAGGAACAGAATGAATGACTTTTGGGTGCTTTGTCTTTTTGGGGTCATCAATGATACCCAGCCGTCCCGCAAACTTAATTACCAAAGGCGTAACAAGAAAAGACACTACAGTTGCTACCAACCAAGGAAAGAGAAAGATATTTTGCATATTAGAAAAAACCAACCAAAAGAACAATCTTAACTACAGTTATAGCAAGAAGAAGGGAAACAAAGCTACTTGATATGATCAATGCCTTTATTAAGAAAGTATCTTTTATAAAATTGGAGATAAGAATGTTTGTAGACGTAATAAACAAACCCACCACGGGAGCTGCAATAAGAAAAAGGGAGGGGGTTAACTGTTCCATTCCAGACGGTAGACCATAGAAAAAAGGAACTACTGGCGGAAGAAATTCTCTTATAATCAAAACAAAGAAAATTAGTAATAGATTTAAAACAACCGAGAAATAGACACTGCCTTTAAATGGTATGTTTTTCCACATCTCAGGCTTAATATTACACTACTTACCTTTAGGAGCCAAATCAATCCTGGAGTATACATCTGCATTTTCAATTTGAGAGATAAGAAGATATTTAGTTTTGATAAGTGGGTATATATTTGGAAACGGATGTTGTGAAGTTAAAATAATAAATTTGGGAGGATTAACTGTTAGTTGTTTTGTCACTTCCTCAAAATTTGAAAAATCATTAATATGATAGTCAGCAACGTATTTAATTGGAGGAAGTCTGCGGGATAGAGCATAGACAGTGGCTGAATCAGGATCCCACATGAAGACTTTTTCAGAAGGCATACTCGAAGAAACAAGAAAATCTGAAATCTTGTAATTTCTGTTTACCGAACTTGCAAAACCACGAAAGTATTGAGCTTTATTTATATTTCCTGTAGCGAAATTAATAAAGCGCAAATAATAGCTTCCTGTTTGGTAATAATAGAATTTATAATAAACCGGAACAAAGAAGCAGATAGTAAGGGGAATAACCACAAGAGATTGTTCGATTGTTTTTTCTGCAAAAAACATTCCCAAGAAGAAAGAAGCAGGAGCTAGTATTTGGATATAATAGTGAGGATAGGGTCTTTCTGAAAGAGTTACTGCAAAAAGACCTAGAAGTGTCCAAACACAAAAAAGAATGAAATTTTTGGATAGCTTCTTTCGGAATAGATAAAGAACGACGGTTCCAGCAAAAACTACAGCTGCGCGTATTAAAAGTGGAGCATTTCTAACATAGAAAGGTTTTTGTATGTCCCCTGGTCTAAAACTACTTAAGTAGCCCACATTCTGCATAAAAGCGGCCTTAATATATTCAGGAAGTGCTCCCGCTGCGTAGTACCAGGCAAAGAAAAATAGTATTGGGATAATAAAACCAAGTCCCAGAATCAATGTATTTTTAATTACCCCTTTCCAATCCTTAAAATTGGTGGTAATTAGCCAGTAAATTACTATGATAGGAAGGTCAAATGCCGCAGGGATTTTAAATAATGCCCCAATCCCAAACATCATTCCTGCAAAAAATAACTTTTTGAAACTTAAACTTCCGTTAAGTAGGATATAGAGAGCAATAAGACTGAATCCGATCATAAATGGCTCTGCATTGACAATGTTTCCTTCAAATAAAGGAATAGTAGTTAGGATGGCGAAGATAAAGGTGGATATCTTTTGGATTTTGTCATTACTCGCAAAAAGTTTGGCTGCAAGCTTATAAAAGAAAGCAATAGTGAGCATATTCCAAAAAGCCAGGATTGCCTTAAACCAGAATAGATTTCCCGCAATAGCAGCTGTTAAATAAAGAAGGGGAGGTTTATTGTCATGAATATCTTTAAATAAAGTCAGTCCCTGTCTAACTCCCTGGCCGAGAGTTAGATAAATCATTTCGTCTCCGTAGTAGTAGGGCTCAAAGAAAGAAGGGATTCTAAGGATTAAAACCAAAGCCAAAATCCCCACTACCCAGGCGGGAAGGTGAATTTTGTGAATCCAATGAGTTTTTGGCATCCACTTATATTACCCCTAAAGCCAAACTGTAATCAATGATATATAATTGACAGTATGGAAAAGGTTTTAGTTACGGGTGGGGCGGGGTTTATTGGAAGCCATTTATGTGAGTATTTACTAAATAAAGGTTATAAAATAGTTTGCTTGGATAACTTGATAACTGGATCCAAAAGAAACATAGAGCCCTTTTTGGGAAACCCAAATTTCGAGTTTATTGAGGCAGATGTGACAAGTGGCGAATCAGTAAATCAGTTAATCAATAAATCAGTTAATTATATTTTTCATCTTGCATCTCCCGCATCCCCCGTGGACTTTGAAAAACTTTCAGAAGAAATTTTAACTGTTAATTCTATTGGGGTATTGAAGCTTTTGGAATTGACAAAAAATACCAAAGCGAAGTTTTTAATGGCTTCGACATCCGAAGTATATGGGGACCCTAAAGAAAATCCTCAAAAAGAAACCTATTGGGGAAATGTCAATTCATTTGGTCGAAGATCTTGTTATGACGAAGGAAAGCGTTTTGCTGAAGCTGCCTGTTATGTTTATTTAAAAAAATATGACGTGGATTTGCGAGTTGTCAGAATTTTTAATACTTACGGACCCAGAATGAGGACAGATGATGGTAGAGCACTCATAACTTTTGTAATGGAAGCTATAAAAAATGAACCACTCACTGTTTTTGGGGATGGAACACAAACAAGGTCTTTTTGTTATGTAACAGATTTAGTTGAAGGATTATTTAAAGCTATGTTTACAGATGGGACCAAAGGGGAGGTCTTTAATATAGGTAATCTTGAAGAATATTCCATGAATGATTTAGCGAAGAAAATAAAGGAAATGACAGCAACACCATCAAAAATTGTTTACAAGGATTTGACTTCTGATGACCCCAAACAAAGACGCCCTGATATATCAAAAGCCAAGAATATTTTAGATTGGGAACCGAAAGTGGGGGTAACCGAAGGTCTTCAAAAAACAATTGAGTATTATCAGAGTATCTGACGCAACAAATCAATTAAAAATTAAAACTACACCTTCTCAGTAACTTTGTACTCTATATATTTTCCAAGCATTAAACGGGTGTGGGCATCAAGTCCTGGAAGGGCTGAAAATAAAAGCCCTGCAATAGGCATTAGAACAAATTCAAATGGTGCAAAAATTACTCTCCATATAGAAACTTCTTTGGGACGGGGTGGCTTTTGAATATAGTCAATTATGAGCATAATAACCAAGAATGCAAGAGAAATAGTAAGAACGAAGGATGATAGTTTTGGAACTGTATAACCTAGGGCGGTTCTGCCAAAAGCGGGATTAATAAGAGTTGGGACAGTAAGCCCTATGGTAATTAAAAACCAATTAACTGGCCAAAGGAAATGTGCCCAAACGATCTGAATAAGTCTCATTGTTTTATCCCAAAAAGGAATATCTTTTGATAGAAGATAGCTTTTTATTACCCAGGGATCGTCACTTACTCCCCATGCCCATCTTTTAATCTGTTCATACTGAGTTTTTAGGGTCTTCCAAAAAGAAGTTGATTGGGCAGCATCAGCCATTAAAGGAAGATAAATTGGTTCTACCTCAATTCCACCTCCACTTTTATAGAAAGCCTTGAAAAATATTCCCCAGTCTTCTGGAATTTTATCTGCATCCCAGTAACCAACACTATCTAAGAGTTTGTATGAAAGGGTGTAGTTTTGTCCGTTGATTAACTTGTCACGGCGGGAGAGCTGCGACATGTTATAAATACTCATTAAGGTATTGGGTACTCGGGTAATAGCTGGAATTTCCCAGATATTGTTATAAAACATAACAGCAGGTTGCCAAAAAGTCTTATATCTATTTGGATTATCTAAGAATCTAAAGGCGAGATTGGCAAAATGCTTGGGGTGAAATTTATGATCTGCATCACAAGAAGTGACTGTAACGTAGTTGATATCAATTTTATTTAAATCAATGTAGTTTTCCTTTATCCAGATTGCAGCAAATCTTTCATTACTGGCTTTGCCTGCAACTTCACCTGGGACCAGTTCATGAACTGTCATATAAAGATGTCCAAAAACACCCTTAAACTTTTTAAAGAGTTCTTCAAACTTTGCTTCTCTGTCTTGTTTTATCTCTTTTTCCTCCATAGCAAGAACAGGAATGATCTGACCAGTGGGAAAGTCTTGGATGGCAAGAGAACTAAGAGTTCGCTCAAGAACATGAATAGGTTCTTTATAAGTTGGGATAATTACAACATGACGAACTTTCTGGTAGTCGGGAAAGCCTTTAACATCAGCCATCCAGTTGTAGATTTTTGCTGCCTGTATTTTTGTATGAGAGATAATTGATGAGACTGCAATTTGAAGTGATTGATAAAACCAGTAAATATTAAAAAATAAAATAAAGTAAGCTACAAATACAGGAAAAACAAAAATGCCCCAATAAGGAAGAAGAATTAAATTCCAGGATACAAACCCCGGTAAAATCTCCAGTGCCCTAAGAATCCCTTTGTCATGTTTTATAATAAAATCACGCATGGTTATTTTGTAAGGCGGGGAAAAAGCGGATCAATAGTTTTTATTTTTGAATTACTGAATTGATCTAACACTTTCTTGGCAGTTTCTGGTAAAAATGGTTGCAGATCATATGCAATTGCTAATATTTTATCAATTACAGAATCTAAAATATCAGTTTTTTCTGAAGTGTTTTCCCAGAGTTTTTCTTCAGAAATTATTCCGTCAACAATTCGGATATTAGTCCAAATGTCGTCAAGTGCTTGACCAAATTGAAAATTGGTCAGGTTTGTTTCAATTGAGTCTAGACTAAACGTCGAAGGCTTTGGTTGTCCAGGACGGTTTTGTAGTTCAGCTAATTTTCCAACTCTTGCCACCAAATTTCCAAGACCATTTGCTAAATCTGCATTGTAGACCTCTGTAATTTTATCGAGAGTAATATCAACATCATTGTTTAATGGTCCAAACCGCAAAAAGTAATAGCGAGTTCCGTCTACACCATATTTTTCTGTCAAATCGGAAGGAAGAATTACGTTTCCTAGAGATTTACTAACTTTTTGTCCGTTAAGAGAAATAAAGTCGTGAACCAGAATTGTTTTGGGCAATTCATAACTTGCGGACTTGAGCATTGCTGGCCAATAAATTGCATGAAACCTTTGGTTGTCTTTTCCTAAAACATGGACATCTGCAGGCCAACACTTTTCTTCCTCACCATAGGTTAAGTAATTAATGAGGGCATCAAACCAAACATATATTGTATGGGTTGGGTCGTCGGGGACTGGAATTCCCCAAGATACGTTTTGTCTACTTATTGAAAAGTCGTTTAAGCCTGATTTTATGAAAGAGAGAATTTCTTTTCTTTTTGAATCGGGTTGTACAAACTCGGGGTTGTTTTCCAAAAGATCTTCTAGGAATTTTTGGTATTTAGAGAGAGCAAAAAAATAGTTTTCTTCAGAAACAGTCTGTAGTTCTTTGTTGGGATGAAACTCGCATTTTCCATCAATAAGTTCAGATTCTTCCTTAAAAGATTCACAACCTTCACAATAAAGCCCTTCATATTTCTTTTTGTAAATATCTCCATTAGCTTTTGCCTTAAGGTAAAATTCTTGTGCAAACTTAATGTGATCCTCATCTGTGGTTCTAATAAATCTGTCATAGGAAATATTCAATCCGTCCCACTGCTTTTTGTCCTCAGCTGCGATTTTATCGACAAACTCTTTGGGGTTAATACCCTTTTCCTTAGCACTTTTTTCAACCTTCTGGCCATGCTCATCTGTACCTGTCAAAAAGAAGGTTTTGTCTCCAATAAGCCTATGATAACGGGCTAAAACATCAGAGATAATTTTTTGATAAGCGTGGCCTATGTGGATTACGTCGTTGGTGTAATCTATGGCTGTAGTCACGTAAAATTTCTTGTCCATGGACATATTGTACAGCGTGAGGAGGGTTTGAAGCTACTTCTTTTTAAGTAAGAGGAATGAAAGTAAAAGTCCTGAAATAAAATAATGTGAGGCAAGAAGCCCAGTAAGCAGGTTGGGGGTGGTATAGTGAATCCAGGGAAATTCTATAAACCAGAGAATAAAAGCAAAAGTAAATACCAATAAATTTTTGATATTTTTCTTCATGGTAAAAAAGACAAAAACAAATATGGGGAAAAGAATAGTGAAATAGTGCTGCCATGAAACAGGAGAAAGAAGAATGGTTGCAATTACAGATAATTCAAAACTACCAACAATTACCAGGAGTAACGATACAGCTATTAGTATTGGGAAAAACAAATACCCATATGAATCAATTATTCCCAATCTAAAAAATGTACTTTTCAAAGATTGGTTATAGTAATCAAGTCCTGATAGGGGTGTAGGGGAGTTATTGAGATCGGGGAATATTTTTTGAAAAAAATAGACATACCAATCAATTTTGATAAAGGTTAATGAAATTAGTGTGAGTAAGAAAAAAGATAAAGTAATGGCAATTAGAAACTTTTCATCTTTTATAAATGAAAGGACGGGAAAAAGGAAAATTGTTTTGATGGATGCAGCCAGTGCCAAGAGTAACCCTTTCCAAAAACTATTTTTAGAAACAATTATTAGAGTAATAAGTAGCGTTATTAAGATAGATGGCTGCCCATTTCCTAAGGCAAATCTTGGTAGAAATGCTGAAAAGAAAATAATACTTAAGGTAAGAAATGTGGTTAGTAAATATTTTTTGTTAAACTTTTTACTCAATAATAAACAAAGGATAAAACCAGAAGCGATGTTTAAAGTAGTTACCAAAATTCTGGCGTCTGCTAATTTTAAAAAAGAGAAAGGGAAATAGTATAAAAAAAGCAGTGGTGGTCCTACTGTATATATAAGCCATGGAGAATATGGATTAACACTATTTTTTATATTCTCGATAAGTATGTAATATAAATCAAAATCATAAAGTGAGGAGCCTTGAAAGAATATTCTTTCAAAAAGAGAGATCTTGGTAAATAAAACTACCAAAACAACAATCAAAATACTATTTATTAGTTTTGGTATAACTTTTGATTTTTTCACTCCATTGATTAGCCCACTCATCAGCTTCTATTTTTTTAATAGCAAGTTTAACACCCTCCTTTTTTAATAGTTTTTCAGCTTCTATAATTTCCTTTGGAGTTGCTAGTAAATTTCTTTTGATATTTTCCTTGTCTCTTCCTTTTTTCAACCAATAGGAAATGGCTAAGCGTTTTATGTATTTTTCAAATTCAACCTCGCTAAAAAAATCCGTTAGAAATTTTTCAATTTCTTTTTTATCTTTTAAATCATCAATCATTTGAACAAAAGTGCGGAGTAGCTGCCTTTTAAGTGAAGAGTTCATGTTATTTCTGCGCCAAATATAGCTCGAAGGAGACGGCAATTGCAACTATCAAAAGAAGATTGATAATGTTGCCTACCCCTAAATAGCTAAGAATAAGAAAGAGGGATATGGATATAGAACCTATCAAACCCCGTCTAGTACTGGCAAATATTAGCGAGAATGTAAAAAGAAGTGCGGCAAATACAATCACAAAAAATAGTGGCACAATACCAAAAGTTCCAGGATCAATGAAATAAATTAAACCCGCAATGATAGCCCAAAGAAGAACGGTTACAAGAAGGGTTGGAAGAAAGTTTTTTCTTTTAAGAACTTGTTGTTTTCGTCTTTCTTTCATATGTTAGAATGACGCATGGATCCGATCATTATCTTAATTATAGTATTAGCGGCACTGGTTATCCTGGGCATTTTTGTTAATAAGAAATTGTCAGATTTGAAAGATGCCCAGAAACCTTCAGATGAGCTTTTAGAAATAATCAAAACTCTCCAATCTGGTTCTCGTGAGGATAGACGAGACCTAATTTCCTCTCTCCAAAAAAACACTCAGGCGATGAATGAGAGGCTTGATAATGCAGCTAGGGTTATTTCCCAAGTACAAAGGAATTTGGGAGAGATGAGCGAGATTGGAAAAGGAATTAGAACTCTTCAAGATTTTCTTCAGTCACCAAAACTAAGAGGGGGATTGGGGGAGGAAGTATTAAAAGAAATGATTGGACAAACTTTTCCCAAGAATGCTTTTCACTTGCAGTATTCATTTAAAAATGGAATGAAGGTGGATGCAGTTTTAAAAACCGATGCGGGACTTCTTTGTATTGATTCCAAATTTCCAATGGAAAACTTTAATTTAATGCACACAGCAGAAACCGAAGCCTTAAGAAATCAAGCTAAAAAACAGTTTATCTCTGATGTTAAAAAACATATTGAAGATATAAGCAGGAAATACATTCTTCCCGAAGAAGGAACAATGGATTTTGCCCTAATGTATATTCCTTCAGAAGCTGTTTATTATGAAGCAGTTAACATTCTTGAGCTTTCAACATTCGCAAGGCGCATGAGAGTTTATCCAGTTTCACCAAACACTTTATATGCACATCTTCAAGTCCTTCTCCTCTCATTTGAAGGGAAAGATCTGGAATTAAAATCAAAAGAAGTTTTTAGAATCTTAAGAGCAATCCAAAAAGATTATGGAAAAGTTGAAGATAACTTAAGTACACTTCAAAAACATCTTAACAATGCATACAACATGATGGGCAATGTTTTTTCAGCTTTTAATCAACTGGGTCAAAAAATTACTTCTACACAAAATTTGGGAGATGGCGTAAAAGAAAAGGAATTAACCGATTAATTTTCGTGTTACAATCGGTTTGTGGCAAAAGATACTTCAAATCTTAAATTAAACAAAGAACAACAAGAAGCTATTAAATTTGGTGATGGACCACTTCTAATTATTGCTGGTGCTGGAACTGGAAAGACAACAGTTATTACGGAACGCATTAAGTATTTAATTTTTAGCAAAAAAGCCAAACCAAGTGAAATTCTAGCACTTACTTTTACTGAAAAAGCTGCAAGGGAAATGGAAGAAAGAGTAGATATTGCTCTTCCTTATGGATACACACAAATGTGGATTATGACCTTTCACTCTTTTTGTGACAAAATTCTTCGTCGTGAAGCACTTCACATTGGGCTTGACCCTAAATATAAATTAATGACTGAAGCAGAAAGTATTCAACTATTAAGAAAGAATATTTTTAAATTGGGTTTGAACTATTTCCGTCCACTAGGAAACCCCAATAAATTCTTAAGTGGAATATTGCAGCACTTTAGCCGTCTCCAAGATGAAGATGTATCTTCCAATGATTATATTAGGTGGTTAAAAAAGAGTGACCCCGATTTTGAAAAATGGCAGGAATTGGCAAAGGCTTATAAAACCTATGACGAACTCAAGGTAAAAGAGGGTTTGATGGATTTTGGAGACGTGATAGTTAAAACCCTGCAACTTTTGCGTTCTCGACCCAACATTCTTAAGGAATATCAAAAACAGTTTAAATATTTATTGGTAGATGAATTCCAAGATACCAACTTTGCACAGAATGAACTGACAAAGTTATTAGCTGGAAAGAATGGAAACATAAATGTAGTTGGGGATGACGATCAATCAGTTTATAGATTTAGAGGAGCTGCGGTAAGTAACATCATTCAATTCAGAAAAAACTTTCCAAAAACAAAAGTTATTGTATTGACCAAGAATTATCGTTCAACTCAGGAAATATTGGATAGAAGTTATGATTTAATCCAACATAATAATCCCGATAGATTGGAAGTTGTAGAAAAAATAGACAAAAAACTTATTAGCCAAGTAGCCAGAGATGGAAGTGACATTCAATTTATACATTCAGATAGAGTTGAAAATGAATCAGACCAAATTGCAAAAAAGATTTTAGAACTTCAAAAGGAAGAAAAATATTTATTCCGTGACTTTGCAATTTTGGTTCGTGCCAATAATCATTCAGAACCAATTATGAGGGCACTAGGAAGAAATGGAATTCCTTTTCAATTTTTGGGTCCTGGTAGACTTTTCAAACAACCAGAAATAGTTGATTTAATTTCATATCTTAAAGTTTTGTATGATTTTACTGATTCGGTTTCTTTCTACCGCCTTGCCTCCATTGATCACTTTAAAATTACAGGTAGAGAACTGGTAGAACTTGGGAACTATGCGAGAAAAAACAATGTTAGTTTATTTGAAGCGGCAGAAAAAATTGGAAGTGAGAAAGTAAAAAATTTACTTGAGATAATAAATAAACATCTTGACCTAGTAAAAAAAGAATCAGCGGGACAGCTTCTATACTTCTTCTTAGAAGAAACAGGTCTTTTACAAAAACTTCTTTCTCCAGAAACCGCAGAAGCAGAAAAAAGAGCCAAGAATATATCTAAACTTTTTGACAAACTTAAAAGTTATGAGGCGGATCATGATGATTCCTCCGTTTCTGCAGTTGTTGACTACCTAGATCTTTCAATGGAACTAGGGGAGAGCCCACTTGCAACAGATAGTGATTGGACAGATATTAATGCAGTAAATATTCTAACTGCTCACAGTGCAAAAGGGCTTGAGTTTCCAGTAGTTTTCTTGGTCAATCTAGTTTCACAAAGATTTCCAAGTATGGAAAGACGTGAACAGATTCCAATTCCCGACAGCCTTATTAAAGAAGTATTGCCAGTAGGGGACTTCCACCTTGAAGAGGAAAGAAGACTCTTCTATGTTGGCATGACCCGTGCAAAAGAAAAATTAATACTGACAGCTGCAGATTATTATGGAGAAGCTAAGCGTGAGAAAAAACTATCACCATTTATTTTTGAAGCACTGGGGGATAAGGCAATTTCTTCTGAAAAATCAGTAAAAGTAGATCAACTCTCATTTCTTGATTACAAAGTAAAAGAAAAGGCAGAAGAAAAAATGGAAAAACCACACATTGATTATCTTTCATATTCTCAAATTGAAACATTTCAAACCTGTCCCATGCATTACAAACTTAGATATATTTACAAAGTTCCAACACCCCCCTCTGCATCACAGAGTTTTGGAATCAGCATGCATGCAACCTTAAAAGAGTTTTTTGAAGAGGTTGGTAGAAGAAGAAAACCTTCTGACAAATTACTTTATGATTTATTAGAAAAAAATTGGATAAGTGATGGTTATAAAAGTAAAATTCACGAGAAAGAGTTTTTCAATAAAGGAAAAATTTATTTGTCGGGATTCTTAAAACAAGGATTTAATCCAAAAATTACTCCAATAGCATTAGAACAACCCTTTATAGTTCCAATAGGGAACAACTTAAAAATAGGAGGAAGGGTAGATAGGATAGATAATATTGGAAGTGGTGAAATAGAAATTATAGATTACAAAACAGGAGCAACTATCCCAACACAAAAAGATGTAGATAAAAATCTTCAACTTTCTTTCTATGCACTAGCTGCAACAAAAATTCCAACAGAACCTTTTGGAAGAACCCCAGATAAAGTAAAACTATCTTTATACTTCCTAGATACTCAAGAAAAAATTTCAACAACAAGGACGGTAAAACAACTAGAAGAAGCAGTAAAAGAAATTTTTAAAGTAAAAGAAGAAATAGAAAAAAGTGACTTTAAATGTTCAGGACATATGTTTTGCCAAATGGGTTGTGAATACTCATTGTTTTGTAGAGGTGAAAAAGATGAATAAAAAAGAATGGGTTTTGAGACAATTTAATAGGTTTAGTAAACCAACGTCTCCATACAGATCAGCAATTTTACTTACTTCTTTTGTTGAAACATCAGTAACTCAAAGTTTTAATAATAAATTTAAGTTTAAAGAATCATTAAGAAGACTTGGTATGAAAAGCTCCAATAATAAGAAGGATGAATTAATCCTTATAAGGGGTATCAACGATCCAAATTGTTTAAAAAATATAGAAAAAATACGGCAGTTGAGAAATGATTTGTTACATAATATTTTGATCAAAAGAATGCCCCAGAAGCATATAGATAAAAGAATTGACAGTATAAGAAATCATTTAAAAATTATTTTTAGTAAATCACAAATCGTCAAGAATTATTTCAAAGGACGATATTCATTTGATACGGAAAAGGAGTTGCACTGATAACTCAAATTAGGTTATTTAAACGCAATTATTTGAAAGCCGTACTTTTTAACTTCTTCCTTACTCCAGAACTTTTCTAAATCTTTTGTTTTTAGAATAAATGTAACTTTCTTTTTCAGCCTTCTACCTGTGTATACCTCTTTTGTGGGATCCCATTCCTTAAGAACCAATATGTCTCCAGGTTTGCATTCAAATCTATCGAGTCTGGCGTCAAACGTCTTTTCACCACTCAGGACTTTTTCAAATAGTTCAGGTATTGCCTTCTTTTCAATTACCATGGAAATTGAAATTTAGTATAGCATCCTGGGTAAAGAACTTCGACACCACCAAAAGATTTTTTGAAATGGGTAAAACCAAGCCAAGACTTATTAGGGAATCGGGAATCATATATTCCTTCAAAATCAAAGATTTTACAATTGTTCTTCTTAGCCCATAGTATACCTTGATAGAGGAGAGTGTATTGAGATAGGGAAGTGCGACCTTCAGAATTTGTAAATCCATACCAATAGTAACAGGTATCATTTTTATTTTCGTGTGAAGATATCGTGAAAAGCGCTCCACCTATAATTCTGCTAGATATATTGTGCGACGCAAGGAAAAGGGAGTTGTTGTTTGGAAAACTTTTGCGTAAATTCAAAAGTTGTTGAAGACCCGGTACATAACGGCTCAAATTAACAGAATTTTTCCATGCAGTGTGCCACTTTTTAATATCACTAGGGGCTAAATAAGATTTAATCGTTTGTCCACTTCCCTTTCGAACTATTCGTCTTGCATCTTTTTTAAAATGACTGAAAATAACTTTTTCGCTTTGGGTTAAATCAATTTGAAGGGTTTTACTTGGGAGAAATGGACTTTTTGACAACTTAAAGCATTTAGAGGCAAGTATTTCAGTATCTTTACTGTCTTTTGGCTCAATAATAATTTGAAATATACGGTATTTTCGGCATAAATTGTCAATTGTCTTAAAATCTATCCTTTTTGGTCTTTGAATTTTTAAGACACATCCAATTATTGGAAGCTTTCGAATGAAGTAGTTAATCTCATCTATTCTTTCTACTATCCAGCCATTACCTTTTAAGTAGTTGGCATATTGAGTAGACTGTCTAATATCAACCATTTTTTAAAATCTGGCACGGGATAGACCCAGCCTGGCTAAAAATTTAAGAACTAGCCAACGGATCTTTTCTGCAATTTTGTAGAAAGTATAAAGAGGCTTATTGATAACTAAATCCCAAGTCCCCAAAAACTCAATTACTTTGGGGTTATAACCTTCTTTAAATTTTGTAAATCCTTTACCCTGTTCTCTCCCCCAAAGATCAAATGTGGAAAGCCCCATTCTTTTACCAAATTTAATTGCCTCCCACATCATTAGATTATTAGCCATCACATTTTTATGGGTTTCAGTTGAAGCCCCATACGGATAATATAAAAATTTGCCCCACTTAAATAAAATCCAGGTTGTAATAATTTGTTTTTGGTAATTGGCAACAAAAAGATGTGCAATCCCTGCTTTTTTCAAAATGCTCCACATTAAACGGTGGTATTTTTCGGTATGAGCAAAAAACCCTTGTCTTCTTACTGTTTCTTTTGTTAATTCAAGATACTTTTCAAAAGCTGTATCTGAGTTGTCTTCCTTCACAACCACTCCATTTCTTTCAGCAACTCTGATGTTGTACCTGGTTTTACTTGAAAAACTTTTCATTAAATCTTCCTCACTTGGAGTTAAATCAATCCAGAAAGTTGTGGGAGTAAAAAGTGTTTTTCCAGGTACTACTCCTTTTGATTTCATTAAACTAATCAAAACATCTTCCTTTTGGACATTGGGTTCCATCTTAATAAATATCAGATTCTTCTCTTTTCCAATTACCTTTAATTTTTCTAGCATTTCACTAGTTGGAGTAATTCCTTTGATATACATCCCAATTTTGTAGTTGGTAAATGGAATCTTATGAAGTGTCAGTATTCCAAATTCAGTCTCAAGTATTTCATTTCCCCACTTTTCTCTAAACTCTGCCCAAGCAGAAGTTTGAAGGGGATGGGTTGCAATTTTGTCCAGATTGTTAGTCGTCATGTGGCAAATACTTCTCTATTATATCGTCAAAAGTTCCTTTTATGTCATCTATGGAGTCTAATTTGAAATCGTTAACTTCTTTAAAACTTCCACCCCCAATGTTTTCCAATAAACTTTCTGAAATATCCATTATGAAACGGCTGGGAGGATTACTTAACTTTTCTCCAAAATAAAGGCGTGTTGAAGCATAAGTTAAATAAAGATTTTGTTTTGCACGAGTAATACCTACATATGCAAGGCGCCTCTCCTCTTCCAGTTGACCCGTATCCATTAAGGATCTGCTGTGTGGGAAAAGTCCTTCCTCCATTCCCACAATAAACACAACTGGAAACTCAAGACCTTTAGCTGCATGAAGAGTCATCAAAGTTACAGCATCTTTTGATTGGTTTCTTGGGCCAGCTTCAACAAGTGCTACATTTTCTAAGAAGTCATTAATATTGGGAAACTCTGTTGCCACACTCCTTAACTCTTTTAAATTCTCAAGTCTGGCTAAGTTTTCCTCAGTTTCTTTTTGAAAAAGACTTAAATAATCTGTTTTTTGAACAACAACATCAAGAATATCTAGGGTAGTTAGTCCTTCAATTGTTGTTATTTCTTTTAGTTTTTCAAAACGTCTCAGGCCAATTTTTTCAATTCTTTTACGGGACACTGAATCTCTTGGATTTACAAGATATTTAATGTAGCTAATTACATCTTTGATTTCGCGTCTATCGTAGAATCTTACTCCCCCAACTAAAGTGTATGGGATTCCGCTATGAAGCATTGCTTCCTCCAGTACTCTGGACTGAGCATTGGTACGATATAAAACTGCAATATCACGAAAGGCCAGTTCACCTTTTGACTGCCTTACAAATGATTTGATTTCAGAAACTACAAAATCTGCTTCATCAAAACCATTTCTTGCGCAGTAAAGTTTAATCTTTTCTCCTGCTTTTTTGTCTGTCCAAAGTTTTAAAATTGGGTGACCTGTGTTTTTTGAAATAACAGAATTTGCAGCATCTAGTATGTTTTGAGTTGAACGGTAGTTTTGTTCTAAATTGATTACTTTTATATCAGGATAATCTCGTACTAAATTATTAATATTTTTATAATCAGCGCCACGCCATGAATAAATTGATTGACTGGCATCCCCCACAGCTGTGATATTTTTTCTCCTTCCCACCAAAAGTTTGGTTAAAGCGTATTGAATTTTATTTGTGTCCTGCCATTCATCAACAAATATATGTGTCAAAGTTCTCTGCCATTTTGTGAGTATCTCTGGAACCTCTCTAAAAAGTTTGACGGTTTTGATTAAAAGATCGTCAAAATCCAAAACTCCAACTTCCTTTAACATTGCTTCGTATTGTTCATATACTTTGGCAACAATCTCTTGCCACTCCCCACGTACGTAGCCTTTGTATTCTTCGGGGGTTAGCATTTGATTCTTGGCATCACTTATCCCATTAAGAATTGAGGAAGGATTATATTGATCAGTTGATAAATTTAGCCTTTCAAGTATTTGTTTGACCGCATCTTTTTGATCTTGCTCGTCGTAAATAATGAAATTTACTGGAATTCCAATATGTTTTCCATCAATTCTTAGAACCTTTGCACAAAACGAATGAAAAGTTCCCGTCATGGGAGTATTCCCATTTGTAATTGCCGAAATCCTTTCTTTCATTTCGTTAGCTGCTTTATTAGTGAAGGTTAAAAGAAGTGCATTCTCAGCCTTTATTAAGTTTTGGGAGATAAAATAGGCAACACGGTTGGTCAAAACCTTGGTCTTTCCACTCCCTGCCCCCGCCAAGACCAATAAGGGGCCATTGGTATAGGTGACAGCCTCCTTTTGTTGATCATTTAAGCCCTGTATACTATTATCTAACAACATGCCTGATCATTCTAACACGACAGAGCCTGAAATTGACGCTACAAATAATCAAAAAAAGGCGAAAATTGAGTACTTACGAATTAAAAGAAAGATTCTAAGTCATATAACAACAGTACGTGTAGTTATTCTCATTCTTCTTGTTGGTGTGGCTCTACTTATTGGTTTTCTTGCAGTTAAAGGCACACAAGCTCTTAATATTCCAGTTTATTTCAATGCTGCTTACAATTTTATAAAGGCTCCTGTGGAACAGCTTGCTTCATATGAAGGAAGAACAAATGTATTAGTAATGGGTAAAGCTGGTGGGACACACGATGGACCAGATTTAACAGACACAATGATGCTTGTTTCATTTTCCCTAAAAGATGGGGGGATAAAAATTATTTCAATTCCAAGGGATGTCTGGATACCTGAAATAAGAGCAAAAATTAACAGTGCCTACTATTGGGGAAATCAAAAAAATGCTGGGGGAGGTATTACTTTTGCAAAAGCCATAACCGCAGGGGTTGTTGGTGTTCCCATTCAATATGGCGCTATCGTAGATTTTTCAGGGTTTAAAGATATAATTGATGAACTCGGTGGAATAGAGGTAAATATAGAAAACTCATTTACGGACCATCTTTATCCTATTGCAGGACGCGAGAATGATCATTGTGGTGGTGACCCTCAATATTTATGTCGATATGAAACCCTTCACTTTGTTCAGGGCAAGCAATTGATGGATGGAGAAACCGCCTTGAAATTTGTAAGATCTCGTCATGCAGAAGGAGTCGAGGGAACAGATGTTGCAAGAGGAGCACGCCAGCAGAAAATTATAACTGCAATAAAAGATAAACTTTTGGACAAAAAAACATACACTAATCCGTGGCGCGATATAGCAATATTTAAAGTAATTTTAGCTTCAATTCAAACAGATATTGATTATCCAACTGCGGCAATTTTGGCAAGGCTTGTTTATAACAACAATGATTCAATAAAAAGTTTTATAATTCCTGAAGATTTATTAATTAATCCACCAGTATCGGCTAGGTATGATATGCAGTCGGTATTTATTCCTAAAGCCGGAAACGGTAAATGGAAAAATATAAATGATTGGATAGTTACCAGCCTACAAGATTAAATTTATTAATACACAAAACCCCCCAAAGATTAACCAACATTGAAAAAAACAGAAGTAGCCAATGATGCCATTTTAGATTCGTATTAGAAATTCCTTCAACCAATAAAAATAAAATGAGAGGATAAAAATCAACCGCGAATCGGTAACCAAATTGTGTAAAACCAGTAGAACCATGAGAAAAAACAATAAGAGCTATTAAAAGTAGGGATATCCAAGTAATTTGAACTTTTCCATCTTTAATATTCGTAAATAATGAATAAATAAAGACGGGGCTAGTTATCCAGATGGCAAGCCCCCCCCAAGAGGGCTTTATAAAAGGAAATTGATTTGAAAATATTGGGAATGAAGCAAACAGTACCCTTAAATGGTTGGGAATATAGCTAATATCAAATATCCCCTTATGGTACCACGGTTCTGTCAAAACACCCGGAATTAGACCGTAACCAGTTTCGAAAAAATTTCCAAACCTCAAGTAATTATAAATTCCATAAATAACACCAAAGAACATTAAGCCAAGAACAAAAGAAAAAAATCTTTTTAGGTTTTTAAACCCTTCCCTGTTTAAATAAATGATTAGTGGAATGGCAAGGGTAAGTTGAAGTCTGGATAAAATTGCCAAACCAAAATATAAAACAAGTAAGGGTAGTCTTTTTTTATTTAGCGATTCATAAATAGTTAAAGTTAGAAACAAATATGCAGATATCTGCCCCATATACCAGACAGACCCACTAGCTGACATAAACCAAACAATGCTACCCAAACTTGCTACCAAAAATATCCAAAAGGAAGTAAGTTTCTTACCCGACTTCCGATATGCAATCACCCCCCAGACAAAGGCGGCAACAGCTCCCATAATTTGGGAGACTATTTGTTGTTCCAATTGTGATCCAAAAACCAAGACAAAAGGAATTGAAACTAAAGCAGGAGCTGGAGGATAAACTATAGCAAATTCTCCATTATTGATTGGGATTAATTCGTTGAGCCAAGAAGGATTGGTGTCAAGATAGTACTTTCCATGTAAAAAAGCATTAGCAAGCCTGGTAAAATAGTCGTATGGGGTGGTTCCCGTCGACGTTGCCCAATAAACAACAAAAACTGCAAGAGATAAAAAAAACAGAACTAACACCCAGGAAATTTCCTGTTTTAAAAACTTAAACATGATCAATTATACATTTCTTTTAATTGGACTTATCTACACCACTTTTCTTCCAGGATTTGTATTAACTGAGATTTTGCTCCCAAAACTAGCTTTTTGGAAAAAGATACCTCTATATATGATTTTAAGTGTTATTGGCTCTAGTTTTTTTTCATATTTTTTTGCTTTGATATTTGGTTTTAATCAAAACACTTTTTTTGGTTGTTTTTTATTTTTTCTTTTTATTTTTGTCTATTTAATACTAAGAAAAAAATCTGATATTGCTTCATATTTAAAAAAATTCTGGCAAGTTCTTATAGTTGGAGTTCTGGTTTATATTATTTATTTTGCTGCTCTTTATCCTGCAATTTTTAATTTATATAATGGTTATTTCGTGATGGGTGGGCCCAACTGGCAAGACACTGCAATGCACCTGTCTATTATTCAGAGTTTGACTCAAGGAAACTTTCCACCCTCCGCACCTTACTTTTCAGGAGCCGCTCTTTCTTATTATTATTTTTCAGATTTACATGCAGCCATTGTTGGTGCCTTCACTGGAAAGTTTTTTCCCCAAGTTTTAGTTATTCTTAATCCATTTTTGGCAGCTGCCTTTTTCTTTTCTGTTTTTGCTCTTACCTATCAAATTACTAAGAAAAAAATATTTTCGGTCATACCAGGAATAATGGCGGTTATGTATGGTAATTTGGGATTTGTGAATTTAATAATGGAACTATTAAAAGGAGAATCAAATTATGTAGGGTTAATTACAACCAATGCCTTCAATTTTGATAAATATTATTTACAAATGACTCCCATGGCAGACTATTTTTTGCAGAATAGACCAATGATGGTAGGCCTGCCCGCTTTTGTTTTGGTGGTTTTGCTTTTAATTAGCACAAAAAAAACTAGTCGAGGGTATCTGTCAAAAATTTTTGTTGCAGGGATAATAACGGGTGCACTTATAAAATTTCAGCTGTTTGGGTTTGTGGTTTGTTGGATATTTTTTGGAATATATTTTGGATTGAAATTAATTCTTAAAAAGATTAAATTCACTAAACTTTTTAAATATGTTTTTGTTTATGGAGTTCCCTCCCTTGTGGTGTTTTTTCTATTTTCCCTTGAAAGAATCGGGGACAGATCTCTAATAAATATATTCTTAGATAGCTTTTCTTGGGGATCTTGGCAGAGGCATGGAGTGTTGTGGTTGAGCCTTTTTCTTGTTGAAAACCTTGGACTTGGATTTCTGCTTTATATTATTGGATTTTTTATCAAGAGGTTGTGGAGAAAGATTGAAATATTATCAATTTATATTATGTCTTTCGTAATCGTTTTAATCCCCTTGGTTATGAAATTTACCATTTATGAATTTGACATGCTTAAATTTTTTTATTATTTAATTCCACTTATTTGTGTACTTTTGACTGTCTATTTCTCCGAGTATAAAAATAAAAAAATAGCAATTTATATTTTTGTATTTATTGCTTTAATCTCTTCTTTAAGCTCGATAAATATGTTAATGCACTCATATTTTAATAAAGGTGAAGGATATTTACGTTCCGATTACGAAGCAGGGATTTGGATAATTGATAACACTCCTGAAAAATCTGTGTTTGTAACTATGCCAACAGTACGTTCTGCCCCAAGTGACATTGGAGGAAGGCTGCGAATAATTTCCTATATCAACTGGCCACATTCCCATGGGTTCAATGTTGGGGTAGATAATGTATTTACCAGAGTAGCCGATGTTGAAGCGGTTTATGCAACTGGAGATATTAATCAAGTAAAGCTAAAATACGGGGCAGGGTATGTTTTTTACGGTAAAGAGGAGAAAGGTAAATATCCTGAGTCGGAAAAACTTTTAGATAGCAATAAAGATCTTAGACTAATTTACAATCAGGATGGAACAAAAATATATGAAATTTTTTAAGAATAATAAAAAAATAATTTTGGTTCTTTTTTCAGCTTATGTTTTAAGGTTGGGAATTTCTTTTTTTGGAACATTACAGCTTGATCAGGGAACATTTATTGCTTGGAGTAACATTTTAGTTCACGATGGATTTAAGAATTTTTACAACTCTTGGAGCGATTATTTACCTGGATATCTTTATTTTCTTTGGGGATTGGGAAAAATAAATTTACTTGGGGTTTATCCCGAACAGATTCTATATAAAATTCCAGGTATCTTGGCAGACGTCATAACGGGACTATTTATTTACAAAATTCTTTTAAAATCAAAAGGTGAAAGATGGGGCATAATTGGAGCAGCTGTTTATCTATTTAACCCAGCTATTTTTGCAAACTCATCATTGTGGGGGCAGGTAGATTCTCTGACATCACTAGCTTCTATCTTAACTGTTTTTTGTTTTTCCAAATTCTACATTTTGTCATCTATATTTCTTGCCATAGGAACTCTTATCAAACCTCAAACCGCATTTATTTTTCCTGTAATTTTATTTTTATTTATCAAAAATAAAAGAAAATTTTCTGATTTATTACTTTATTGTTTTATTGGTTTAACTGTTTTTACTCTTGGCTTTGTTCCTTTTTGGAATCATGGAAATCTGGCAACTTTCATTTTTGAGAGACTTGGTCTCTCTGCTAATCAGTATCCTTTTACCTCCGTAAATGCATTTAACTTTTGGGGGCTATTGGGACAATGGAGGGCTGATAATTTATATTTTCAGATTGGTGGTTATATGTTGGTTTTGTCTTTGCTAATTTTTCTTTTTGTAAAACTTAGAAAAGTTAAGAACCCTGAATATTATTTGTTGTCATTTGTTTTTGCAGCGAGCTTTATGTTCTTTACCAGAATGCACGAGAGGCACCTTCTTCCTGTTTTTGCTCCGCTTGTAATTGTGGCGATTGAGAATCCAATCCTTCTTATTCCTTATATTGGTTTTTCCTTAACCTACATTGCTAATCTTTATTATTCATATATTTGGATATCTGATAATTTTAGACAGGCAATTTCTGATTTTACTGTTAAATTTTTGGAAGTGGCCAATATCAGTTTTGTTGTTTTTATTTTTTATGTGATTGTTCGAAACCTGAAAATGATATGGAAGAAAATATCATTCTCTCCAAGCAAAGAATATAAATTACCTAAAATTAATCTTTCAGGCAAAAAAGCCAAATTAATTCTTGTGGCAATTCTTGCAATCGCACTCATTACAAGAATAATTGATTTAAAAACGCCACCAACTATGTATTTTGATGAGGTTTATCATGCTTTCACAGCCAAAATCATGATGGGGGAAGATCGTGCCAAAGCTTGGGAATGGTGGAATAGCCCACCTGAAGGATTTGCATATGAATGGACACATCCTCCCCTGGCAAAACTTGGAATGGTTTTAGGGATGACTATTTTTGGCCAGAATTCGTTTGGATGGAGGATTCCTGGGGTTATCTTGGGAGTTGGATCAATCTTTTTGGTCTATCTTCTAGCCAAGACTATATTTAAAGATAAAGTTGTGGGACTTCTTTCTGCTTTTGCTTTTAGTTTAGACGGACTTTTCTTGGTAATGAATAGAATTGGAATGAATGATAGTTATATCCTTTTCTTTTCTCTCCTTTCTATTTATCTTTTTATTAAGAAAAAAGATTTTGGTTCTTCAATAGCATTTGGTTTAGCCATTGCTTCAAAATGGAGTGCTATTTGGGCAATACCAATATTGGGGATTTTGTGGCTTAAAAGAAAGAAAAAGTTTAAATTATCTCTTTTGTGGTTCTTGCTTTTGCCTTTTGCTATTTATCTTTTATCCTATCTCCCCATGTTTTTAACTGGACATGACTTTTCAATTTGGTGGGGAATGCAAAAGCAAATGTGGTGGTATCACACAGGTCTTGTAGCCACTCACCCCTATACCTCAATGTGGTGGAGTTGGCCACTTTTAGTTCGTTCTATTTATCTTTACACAAGTGAAGAGGTGGGTGGAATGGTTTCAAGAATTTATGCTTTTGGGAACCCTGTTATTTTTTGGTTTGGTTTGGTGTCGGTTGTATCTTCCATGGTTTATGCATATATAGAAAGAAATAAAAGGCTAGCCTTTGTAGTTTTTTGCTATTTAATATTTTTTGTTCCTTGGGCTCTTTCTCCCCGAATAATGTTTTTATATCATTACCTTCCGTCAATTCCATTTTTAGCTATAGCCATTGGTTATATTCTTAGACGTTTTCCTAAATTGGTTTATTGGGTATTAGGAATTGGTTTATTGGTATTTATTTATTTCTATCCTCATTGGGCAGGACTAAATATCCCTCTTTGGTTAGACAGAAGTTATTACTGGGTAAGTTCCTGGAGATAAAAAAGAATAAAGACCTATAAAGCTAGAAGTAAAGCTCCTGCAATGGTTAATATTCCAATTCCAATAGCAAGAACTGTTGGCCAGTTGGTTCCAGATTGTGGAAGTGCAGCTGGGGTTGCAGTTGAAGTACTTGTTGCAGCAGTTGCTGTGGCTGTTGAGGTGGGTGTATTGGTTGGCCCAGTAGTTGATGTTGCTGTAGCGGTTGGTGTGGCAGTGGCAGTGGAAGTTGCAGTAGCTGTTGCAGTTGGTGTGGCAGATGCAGTAGCTGTTGGTGTTTCAGATGTTAGTGTAAAAGACAATGAACATGTTGTTTCCGCTGCTCTTGGAATACTTGATGGAACATTGGGAGCAACTGGGGTTTGTCTTAATTGATAAAGTCTAACTGCAGTGAATATTGCAACTCCTGCCAACACAAATGTGGCAATAAGAATTATTACTGTAGCTACTTTACCTTTTAAAACATTTTTCATATTTTTATTAGAACCAACCTAAAGTTGCATGGTGTATTTGTGCAGAAACATTAAATACAGATACACCCACTGGAATGGTATAACTCTGACAAAAATCAGTTGAACTTGGCCTTATGGCTGTTGTTTCTGCTTGGACAGTCCCATTAATTGTGAATTTCGCCTTATCAAACGTTCCAGAAGTTGTAGTACCTGTTACACAGAAATTAACTACAGTTCCAGTTGAAAGAGCTGAAAGATCAGCTGATGTTAAAGGCGTCCAAACAGAACTATATGCTTTAACATTTTGACAAGAAGCAGTTGATGAGGTCGAAGGTGGTGGAGTGTCAGAACCTGATGTTTGAATGAGCTCTGGTGGTACACAGTCGTAGTTTCTGCAGGTATAGCCTGCCGCGCAGGTTGTTTTATGTGGACCGTCACATATCTGTCCTTTGTTTGGACCTTCACTTACTACACCAATATGTGTAGTTACGAGACAATCTCCCTCATTTGCGACACAATTGCCAGATGGAACAGGAGGTGAGGTATTTGCCCAACAATTCAATCTGTTACAAGTAATACCTGCCGGGGGGCTATTTATATCAAAACCAACATTGCCATAATGACAAGAGCCTCCCTCACAAACTACTTCGCACACCTTTTGTCCAGGCCCACCACATTCATTGTTGTTACTACCTTGGGATGCGGCAGCCGCAGCCGCGTCTTGAGAAGCATAATAGGCAACTTCTTGGGCGTCAGTTCCTTCCGTTGATGCACGGCGCGCCGCACTCTCGTATGCCTCTTTATCGTAATATTTCTCTCCCCCAAGTGTCCATACAGTAGCTTTACTGTCGGCAGTTTGTTGTTGTCTGACCAAATAGACTCCAGTTCCAACTCCACCCACTAGCAAAAATATTCCTAATATTGTTGCAATTATTTTTCCTCCTCCAAACTTTTTCTTTGGTGCTGTCACCATTGGTGGTAAATTAGAATCTGGTGGAGCTGCTGAACCCGTATCACCTGTTGGCTGATCCGCTGGAATGCTCTGAAAATCTGGTGGAAGTGGCGGAAGATCTGTTTGAACAGGAATATTCTGAGGATCTTGGGTAGGGTTTTGGTTGGGCATATGATTAATTTTCTGCTATCTTCCAGACTACAAAACTAAAGGCAATTACTGCTAATCCCATGATAAAGATAAAGAGGGTGGGAGTCAAATCTCCAGTCACGGGTACCGGCATTGCAGTTGACGTTGCGGTTGGACTTGGTTTAAGTGTACTTTTTGGTGTTGAGCTGGGGGAGGCTACAGTTCCTGATTCAGATGCTGTGAAGGAAGGAGCCTCTCCCGCCTTAACTATAAAATTTCTTTTCAAAAATCTAGTAATTCCACTAGCATCAATCCAAGAAACAGTAATGGTATGGTTTCCTGGTTCAAGGTTATTTGGAACAGAGTAACTCCATGATCCAGTCTTTGGAATTTCTACGGTTGCTGAAACTGGATTTTCTGAATTGACAGTAATTGTAATTGATTCTCCACCAGGCCCCTTGCCAAAAAATTGAGGTTTTTGTGAAGTTATGATTTCTCCTTCAGTCAAACTTTCCAAAATTACACTAGTTGGTTTTGAAGTTTCTGAGGGAACATCAATGTTAAATTTGGAAGTTTGAGTTGTATTTTCAGGAAGATTTAAATTAACGTTCGGATTTTCTCCTTGATTATTAGTCGGAGAATTTTTGAAATCATATACTTGTCCAATTACCATAGTTGGGACGGGGTTTCCCGATTGAGGAAAAATCTGTGCGGAGGAAACTCCATTGGGGGGAGCAACGACTGATATTTGAACCAAAGTATTCGTTAGATCAATTTTTGCATAACTTCCCAGATCTGGAGTTCTTACACTTCCTAGCTGAAACACATAATTTCCCGTATCACTTGTTAATGTTGAAAGAAGATACCCTCCAATACTTGCATAGACCAAAGATTTTACTTTTGGTATACCTGTTGCATCGATAACATTACCCGAAAGAAGTATTGAACTATTATTTATTCCGATTGCAGCCCCGGTTGTAAATTTCCAAGGAATTCCATTGTTTTCAAACTCGGCTCCATCTGAATTTATCTTGTAATAATAATTAGTGTTAGCGGTTAGTCCAGATAAAGAGATACTATGACTAAAATATTTTTGACCACTTATATTCTCACTTTCAACTTTGTTAACACTACCCTGAGAGTCGCCCCAAGATATAAATCCCGAAGTTATCTTGTCTGTTGTCCAAGAGATGGTCGCTGAAGTGTCGGTAATATTGCTTATTCTAATATCTTTTGGGGTTGTATCTGAATCTGCCCCAATTTTAAATACCTGTGTATTTCTTAAAAAATACACACCAGCAAAAATACCCACAACAAGAACAAATATTCCAAGAATTGTGGGAATTGTAATTTTTTTCTTCATGGTGTTAGTTAAATTTCATAATATTATTTTATATCATTCTACTGCTCCTGAGTTTGTTGATTCGATTGGTTCAGGGGATTGGCTTAATTCTTCAACCGTTGGAATTGTGGTGGGGTCTGGGATGACTCTGGTTGCAGGGATTGGGGAAGAACTTATTATGTCTTCTGGAATTTCGAAATCAGATAGAAATTTTTTTGACTCTATTAATTTTATTGAATCCTGATCAAGAGTTGGATTAAGAGTTTTAGTAATTTCAGCAGGAACAATGCTTTCTGGAGCTTTTGTTACGGCTCTATAAATATCAAAAGAAACCCACATAACAACGGTAATTAGTGTAAGAATAAGAACGGATATTAAACTAGGTAATTTATCCTTTTTCATTGTTGTCCAGTAAACGGAACCCTGGCTGTTATAACACTGACTATAATACCACCCTCCTGGGTTTGAGAAGAGTTGATTGTTAATGAGTCAATCTTTACGGGAACCCTTAGGTTTTCTAGATCTTTAATAAAGTTGGTCAAGTTTGTGTAAGTTGACTTGACACTAATAGAAATTGACATTGCTTGTGCTGAATCAGGAAGGGGTTTGGTGTTAATTAATGTTTTGGCTGCAGTAGTTTTACCCAATAACATCAACTGTCCTACAGACATTCCTAACAAATCTACACCATTTTTTGAAGCTAAACCCAAAATTTGCTTGGAAACAGTATCTGGTTCAGGATTGGTAAATATTGCTGTGTTGACAGTAGGTATAGAATTTTTATTTTGTGAATAAATATTATTTGCTTTTTGTAGGGCAGACACTTTTTGATTCAAAGATTCGAGAGTATTTTTCTTATCATTTATTTGGCCATACAAACTAAGTATTGTTAATATTGTTGGTTTTAAGGCAAAAATCACAAAAATAATTATTGTTGAAAGAGAAAGGGTAAGCTCAAGAAAGGCACGAAGATCCCTCCTTTGTTTATACAGAGAAATTATATTAAGAAATAATTCTCTATATCGATAATATTGCCCTTTCCATCCAGTTGCCATAATTTTAATAAGTTACCTTAATGAGAAAAGTTATTAAAGCTTGATTTTGATCAGATGATCCTACGGAATCAAGATCAACCTTCTTGATATTGAGATCTGACTTTAGATTACTGATAAATTGTGAAATCCCGATTTCACTTCCAGCAATTCCCTTAATCATTACAGTGTTGTCTTGAATATTGATTGCAGAAAGAACTAAGTCTTGAGGAATTTTTGATGCAGCCAGATCAATTTTACTGGATTCTTTGGGGGCAGAAGTTATTTGTTTGAAGATATTTAATTTTTTTTGAATGTTTCTAAATTCTTTTTCAAAATCTGCCTGTGCTGTTATTTGAGCAGATGCAATTTTTATTGAAGAATCTAGTTCAGAATTTTGTGCATCTAACCAAAAGCGCGAAAGAAATGCTCCCATAACAATAATTTCAGTAACGATAACTATGATTCTAAATGAACCCATTGCCCACTTAAGGGTTCTGCCTAATAGCGAAGCATCGAATTCCTCTTGGGGTAAAAGATTTATAGATTTGTTTTTGGGCATAGAGACAATAGAGTTAGATACATTCAATATAGCATATGAAGGAGATAGTTAGAAGCGATTATTTCTTTTTGGAAACTGCTTTCTTTTGAGCAACTAACTTAGTCATTTGGGCCTTAATTCTTGCGGCTTTATTTTTGTGAATAACTTTTCTTTTAGCTGCACGATCTGCTAAGGAGATGGCATTAATTACTTTTTCAGCTGTTTTGGATTTTTTAGCTTGTCTTACAGCCACCTCAAGTTTACCAATAGTAAGTTTGTTGACTAATTCCTTGGCTCGGCTGCCTCTTAAGGCTCTTTTGGCTGTTTTTGTTACTGGCATAGCTTTATGCCTGTGAGTATAATCGAAGCAAAAGCAAAATGGAAGACTTAATTATCAAAGGTAAGAAGCTTTTAAACTCTCAGCAAAATACAGTTCTTTCGGCTGCTTCTTTAATTATGATAATGATTGTGGCAAGTCGCGTTCTTGGTCTTGTTAGACAAAGAGTTCTGGCAAATTATTTTGCCCCTTCTGAACTCTCGCTTTTCTTTGCTGCATTTAGACTTCCAGATACTATTTTCGAAATCTTAGTATTTGGAACTTTTTCATCCGCTTTCATTCCGGTTTTTACTAAGGCGATACGTGAAGGAAAAGGTAGGGCCTGGCAAATTGCAGGAAGAGTTGTAACTATTGGTATTTTAATTTTTGGAGTAATGGCTATTGCAATGGGAATTTGGGCTCCTCAAATATACTCCTTAATTGCCCCCGGCTATGATTCTACCCAAGTAAGACAAATATCAAGTCTAGCTCGAGTGCTATTTGCAGCTCAAGGATTTTTCGTTATTAGTTATGTTTTGACTGGAGTATTGGAGTCATTGCGAAGATTTTTAATTCCAGCTCTTGCCCCCATCTTCTATAACTTTGGAATAATTTTAGGCACAATTTTTTTAACTCCCTATATGGGACTAATGGCTCCCGCAATTGGGGTTGTTATTGGAGCGGCAGCCCATTTCTTAATTCAGTATCCGCTTTCTAGAAAACTAGGATTTAGATTTGTTTGGGATTTTAAACCTGATAGCAGTGTTAAAAAAGTAGGTCAGTTAGCACTTCCTCGAGTGGTTGATTTGGCGTTTGATCAAATAGGAAAAACCACAGAACTTTTTCTTTCATCTATTATTTCTCAAGCAGCGTATACATACTACATATTTGCCAATACTCTTCAACTTTTACCAGTTACCTTAATTGGAACATCGCTTGCAAAGGCGATTTTGCCACTTCTTTCCCGAGCAGATGGGGATATTAAAGAGTTTAGAAGAATTTTGAAAGTTGGAATATTTCAAGCAGTATTTTTGACACTTCCCCTAACAGCAGCCCTTATTATTCTTAGAATCCCACTTGTTCGTTTGGTCTATGGAACAAAGATTTTTGATTGGAATGCAACAGTTCAAACAGGTATGGTTCTTTCTGTTTACGCAGTTGCAATTGTTACCCAAACTTTAATGTCAATTCTTTCCAGGGCTTTCTTTGCCCTACATGATACAAAAACTCCTGTGAAAATTTCATTTATTGGGCTTGGACTTTTAGTAATAGGGGATTTCGTTTTAGTAAAAGGTTTTGGTTTTCCTGTTTGGGCATTGGCTGCCTCTTTTGCCTTTAGTACTTATATTGAGGCTATAATTTTACTAATACTAATAAATAAAAGAATTGGGGAGGTTATTAACAAAGATTTCTTTGTTCATTTAATAAAAATCTCGTTAGCTACATTGACTTCTGGGGGAGTAATGTATTTCTTGATTAAATTCTTTGATAGATGGTATTGGATTCGCCAAACTACCTCAATTCCTTTTGAAAGCTTTGTTTTAGATACTCGTTATTCACTGAATGTTTTGATACTTACAATAATGGCATTCCTAATTGGTATGGCTGTCTATGGTGGATTATCACTACTTTTTAAGATTGACGAAGCGGGTTATTTAGTACAAGTAGTTAAGAGATTTATTGCCAAAAAGACAATTCCAACCATTCCACAAAAAGAAGAAGAACCAGTTACCCCCATTACTCCAGATACTCAAGGGTAATAATTTGATCAAAAAAAACACTTGACAAGACTTAGCACTCGGGGTATTATACTGCTAATCACATAGAATGTGACAAGCTATGAAAGACGGACTTACAGCCAGACAAACATCACTACTTAAGACCATTATCGACGAATATATTCAAACCGCCGATGCGGTTGGCAGTGAAAATTTAGATAAAAAGTACAATTTAGGGGTTTCGCCCGCAACTATTAGGAATGAAATGGTTGCGTTAACTAAGGCGGGATATTTAAAACAAGCCCATACTTCTGCTGGCCGTGTTCCCACACCAACTGCAATGAAGTTTTATATAGACCAATTAATGGAAGAAAAACAAATGAGTTTGGTTGATGAGGTTAAAGCCAAAGAAGAGGTTTGGGACTTTCGAAACAAAATTGACGATTTAATGGATGAAGCAACACACGCTTTGGCTGATCGAACAAAATCCCTGGCTGTGGGAGCATTAAAAAACCCCACTTCTTCCAAAGGATTACGGGGGGCAGGGGATAAATTCTGGCAGTCGGGACATAGCTATGTTTTTAATAATCCTGAATTTGCAGAGGTTGCGGCTTGTCAGAATCTATTTTCCATTTTTCAGGAATTTGATAAACTAGATAGGCTTTTCTTTGGACTGGAATCAACTTCCCCACTGGACGTTTTCTTTGGTGAAGAACTTGGTTGGCCTGAGCTTATGCCTTCCAGTGTTGTTTCAACCCATTTTACAATTCAAGGAAGGCCGGGTGCATTTGGTGTAATTGGACCCGCCAGGGCTGATTATTCAACAGTAATACCCATCTTGAGATATTTTGGCAATTTAGTACAAGAAGTAGCAAATGGTAAATAAAAAAATAAAAACAGTAAAAGAAGATAAAGTAAGAAATGAATTGGAAGTTGTTAAAGGAATGTTAGCAAGAGCACTTGCTGACTATGACAACTTAGCTAAAAGAGTAGATAGAGAAAGGGTAGAGCTTGGGAAAATTGCATCGGTTGGAGTAATAGTAAAATTTTTACCTGTTCTTGATAATTTAGAAAGATCTCAGGAACACATAAAAGACTCGGGATTGGCAATAGCAATTGGAGAATTGATAAATGTTTTGAAAGATGAAGGTTTTACAGTAATAAGTCCTAGTATAGGAGATGAATTTAACGAAAATACAATGGAAGCTATTGAAGTTGTGACTGGGGAGAGAGATAATATGGTCACGGAAGTAGTTTTGTCAGGTTGGAAATATGAAGACCCCGTAAAAGACGGGGCAGGTGGTTCAGTAGTCAGACACGCCAAAGTGAAAGTGTCAAAGAAAAATAATTAAAAATATATGGGAAAAATAATTGGAATTGATTTAGGAACAACAAACTCATGTGTTGCGGTGATGGAGGGGGGTCGTCCCAAAGTCATTGCAGCGGGAGACACTGGAAGAAATACAACTCCTTCAGTAGTGGAACCTGTTAAAAATCTTGTTGGAGACGTTGCCAAAAGGCAAATGATCCTTAATGGTAAAAACACAATCTCTTCTGTAAAACGTCTGATGGGTAGAAGATTCACTGATTCTGAAGTTAAAAGAACAGTTGATATGGTTTCTTACAAAATAGTTGACGGTAAAAGTGGAATGGCAGATGTTGAAGTTGAGGGCAAGAACTATACCCCTCAGGAAATTTCAGCCAGAATCTTGATGAAACTTAAAAAAGATGCTGAAAGCTATTTAGGTGAGAAAGTTGATCAAGCAGTTATCACAGTTCCTGCATACTTTGATGATGCACAAAGACAAGCTACAAAACAGGCAGGTGAGGTTGCGGGATTAAAAGTAGAAAGAATAATTAACGAGCCAACCGCAGCAGCCTTGGCTTATGGAATGGACAAAAAGAATGCACACAAAATTGCAGTCTATGACCTCGGTGGAGGAACTTTTGATATATCTATTCTTGAGCTTGGAGATGGAGTGTTTGAAGTCAAAGCTACAAATGGTGACACCCACCTTGGGGGAGATGATTTTGATGCAGTAATAGTTGATCACATTGTTTCTGAATTTAAGAAAGAAAATTCGGTAGATCTTAAAGCTGATTCCCAAGCACTCCAAAGAGTCAGAGACGCCGCAGAAAAAGCAAAGATTGAGCTTTCAGCAGCCAATGAAGTTGAAATAAACCAACCCTACATTACCCAGAGGGACGGTTCCCCACTTCATCTAACAATGAAATTAACCCGTGCAAAACTGGAAAGCTTAGTAGATGAGCTTGTCCAAAAAACAATCAAACCAGTTGAAGCTTGTTTGAAAGACGCCAAACTTGATGCCCACGATATTGATGAAGTAATCATGGTTGGGGGAATGACCAGAATGCCAAAAGTAGTTGAAACAGTTAAAAACTTCTTTGGCAAAGATGCAAATCAATCAGTCAACCCCGATGAAGTTGTTGCTATTGGAGCTGCAATTCAAGGAGGAGTCTTAGGAGGAGAGGTTAAAGACATTTTACTTTTAGATGTTACCCCACTAACTCTTGCAATCGAAACCTTGGGAGGGGTTGCAACACCCATGATTCCCAGAAATACTACAGTTCCAACAAGTAAAACCGAAGTGTTCTCTACAGCTGCTGATAATCAAACCCAAGTTCAGATAGTAGTGACCCAAGGAGAGCGTCCAATGAGTGCAGACAATAAAACCCTGGGAACTTTTATCTTAGATGGAATTCCACCTTCCCCCAGAGGTGTCCCACAAGTTGAAGTCACTTTTGATATGGATGCATCTGGAATCCTAACCGTAACAGCCAAAGACAAAGCAACAGGAAAAACCACAAACATAAAAATTACAGGAGCGGTGGGACTATCCGATGACGAGGTAAAAAGAATGCAGGAAGAGGCTGAAAAGCACAAAGAAGAGGATGAGAAAAAAGCAGACACCATTAAAGCAAAAAATAATGCAGACGCAATGGTGGGAACTGCAGAAAAAGCCTTAAAAGATGCAGGAGATAAAGTTGACGCCAAAGTAAAAGAACAAGTTGAAGAAAAAATAAAGAAAGTAAAAGAAGTATCGGCAAAAGAAGACGCATCAAAAGAAGATATTGAAGCCTCTACAAAAGATTTATCAGACACCCTAAGCCAAATTGGTCAAGCCATGTATGGTGATCAAAAAGGCCAGCCCCAAGGCGAACAACCCAAAGAGGAAGAGAAAAAAGAAGAGGATGGAGAAGAGAAAAAGAAAGACAAAGATGAGAAAGTTGAAGAAGGCGAAGTGGTAGAATAATCTCCTGAATATTATGAATGAAACTTCAAGAATGATGACTTTTGATCGTTTTATGACCGCAAACACATCTTGGGGTATAGATAGCGACGACAAAAGATATCTAGAAGAGATTGTTGTTAAATCTATAAAACTCAAAAAAGAAGGTTTATTAAAGCTTACTTATTACGGTGACATTGCTCCATTTGTTGCTATGGGTGGCAATGTTGACGATTTTATAAAGTATTATCAACATAATCATGATCCAGACCCTAGGACTCGGGAAAATTGGAATGAAGTACTAAATGAATTACAGGATGTGTTCAAAGAATTTTTTAGTTAATATTTAAAACATGGCTACAAAGACCGATTATTACGACATTCTAGGGGTTTCAAAAGGCGCTTCTGCTGATGAAATTAAAAAAGCATACAGGAAGCAGGCTTTGGAGTGGCATCCTGACCGTCATAAAGATGACAAAGAAGCTGCTGAAAAAAGATTTAAAGAAATAAACGAGGCATATCAAATCCTCTCCAATCCCCAAAAGAAAACTGCATATGACAATTATGGTCACGATGCTTTTACTCCTGGGGGTGGAAATCCTTTCGCAGGAGGTTTCCCTGGTGGAGGTGGTGGACCATTTACATATACCTATACATCAGGTGGGGAAAATCCATTTGGAAACATGGATTTTAGTGACCCCTTTGATATTTTTGAAAGTTTTTTTGGAGGAGGAAATCCATTTGGAGGAGCTCGCCGTCAACAAGTTCCTAGATACTCCATAAACATTGATTTTATGGAAGCTGTAAAAGGAGTGAGTAAAGAAGTTTCAATTGGAGGAAAGAAAAGAAAAATTAAAATCCCTGCAGGCATATATGAGGGAGCGAGAATTAGTTTTGGAGACTTTACCCTTTCTGTAAATATTAAACCTCATAAACTTTTTGAACGTCAGGATGATGACATTTATATATCAATTGGAATTCCATTTTCTTTGGCAGTTCTAGGGGGTGAGGTAAAAGTTCCAACTATCGAGGATGAGATTAAAATAAGAATCCGTCCTGGAATTCAAAGTGGAACAATGATGAGGCTTAGAGAACAGGGGGTTTCTCATCTTCATGGAAGGGGTAAGGGAGACCAATATGTCCGCATAAATGTTGTAATTCCCGAAAAACTTAACCACGATCAGAAAAACTTAGTTGAGGAAATGAAAGAAGAAGGCCTCTAACTGTTTGACTTCGGGAGGCTTCTAGATTAAAATTGTACTTGGAGTTGAGAAATGAGGTGGGAATTGTGCCCGCCTTTTTTTGTAAAAATACATATGAATAATTCACCAAGAACAGAATTTAGTCAGGCATTAAAAGCAATCGCCCAAGAGCGAGGGCTTGATCCTGGTGTAATTCTTTCAACTATCAAAGAGGCAATAATTGCAGCCTATAAAAGAGATGCTAGAGAGCAAGGGATTGAAGTAGATTCCTTTGATTATGACGCTACTCTTGACCCCGTAAATGGTGAAACTCGTGTTTTTGCTTGGCCATTTCCAGCAGAAGATGCTACTGAAAAAGAAATTGCAGATGCCAAGAAAGAAAAGAGAGATGTCACACCCCCCGGTTTTGGACGTATTGCAGCCCAAACTGCAAAACAAGTTATTCATCAAAAAATTAGAGAAGCAGAAAAGGGTGCCATTATGGACGAGTTTGAGGAAAAAGTAGGGTCTCTTGTTTCTGGGCTTATTCTTCGCTTTGATGGACCAAATGTCAGGATTGATTTGGGAAGAACTGAGGCCATTATGGCTGCCGAGGATAGGATTCCCAACGAAAGACTTAATCTAAATCAAAGATTAACATTTTTAATAAAAGCAATTAATGAAACCCCCAGAGGAAAGGAAATATTCCTAAGCCGTGCTACCCCTGAGTTTGTTGAAAAACTTTTTGCAAGGGAAGTTCCTGAAATTTCTTCTAAATCAGTTGAAATTAAAGCAATCGCAAGAGAAGCTGGAGTTAGAACCAAGATAGCTGTATTTTCATCCCAATCTGGAGTTGATCCAGTGGGAAGCTGTGTTGGGCAAAAAGGAGTCAGAGTCCAAGCTGTTACAAATGAAATAGGGGGAGAAAGGGTTGATGTTATTTCCTGGAGTGACGATATAGCTGAACTTATCAAAGCTTCACTTTCTCCAGCAGAAGAAGTCAGTGTAGAGCTTGATTTAAAAAGTAAAACTGCAAAAGTTACTGCTCCTGAGGATCAGCTTTCAATGGCAATAGGTAAAGATGGTCAAAACGTTCGCCTAACTGCAAAACTCACGGGTTACAGAATTGAGGTAGCAGGAAACGGAGAACTAACTAAAAAAGAAGAACCTGTAGTTGAGGAAGTTATTGAACCCGTCAAAGAAGTAAAAACTAAAGTAAAAAAAGTGAAGAAGGTTAAAAAAGTGGAGGAAGTTAAAGAAGTAGAGGAAGAAGAAAGACCTAAAGTTCCTGAACTTAAATGAGAATTTATTCTTCCCTAAAAAAACATGCTAAATCGACAACCAATTGTAGTAGTTTTGGGTCACGTAGATCACGGTAAGACCTCTCTTCTTGATGCTATTCGAAAAACCAGCGTTGCTTCAAAGGAGGCTGGTGGTATTACTCAAGCCATTGGAGCTTCTGTTATTGAAACTAAAGACGGTAAACGCATTACTTTTATAGACACTCCAGGTCATGCAGCTTTTGGCAAAATGCGCGGTCGTGGAGCCAAGGTTGCGGATATTGCGGTATTAGTTGTTGCACAGGATGATGGAGTAGCCCCTCAAACTAAAGAAGCAATGCAGATTATTCGTGATGCTGGCATTCCCTTTATTGTTGCGGGAACAAAATCGGATGTAGTAGGGGTAAATGTAGAAGCTCTAAAAGGACAACTTGAAAAAGAACAGATTTTTTTTGAAGGACGTGGGGGGGATGTTCCTTTTATTTCAGTTTCTGCTAGGAATAATACGGGACTAACCGAACTCATTGAAATGTTAATTCTCATGGCTGAGGTTATAGACCTTAAAGGAGATCCAGAGGCTAACTTAGAGGCAGTTGTTATTGAATCAAATAAAGAAAAGATGGGAACTGTGGCTACTATAGTTGTAAGAAATGGAAGTATAAAAGTTGGAGAGACTATTTTTGCAGAAGAGGTTGAATGTAAAGTGCGTGGAATTTTCAATGATAAAGGTGTTGGGGTAAAAGAAGTTTTGCCGGGTTTCCCTGCCCGCATTATTGGTTTTAGTGAGACTCCTCCAGTTGGAGCTTTAGTTCTAAAGGAGCCCCATAAAGCTGAGGTGGAAGTTGTTAAGCCTAAAAACATTTTTGATTTAAGAAGACTTTCCGACGATGAGATTCCAGTAATTATTAAAGCCAGTAATGCGGGAGCACTTGAGGCTATTATTGCCGCTCTTCCAGCAAAAGTAGTTGTAGTTGATAGCGGAGTTGGGGAAATTACAAGTAGTGACATCATAAGTGCCAAAACAGGTAACGCCTACATTTTTGCATTTGGAACAAAAATCCCAAATGATATAGCCCACCTTGCAGAAGCAGAAAAAATTAAAATTGCTAGGTTCGACATTATATATGAACTTCTGCAACATGTTGAAGAAATAATCAAAAAAGGAAAAGTGGAAGAATTGGGACGAGCGGAAGTAATAGCGATTTTCCCCTTTAATGACAAAAAAGTTGCAGGGAGCAAAGTTGTAAGTGGAAAAATTTCAAAAGGAGATCGTTTAGTACTTATGCGAGGAGAAAAAGAAGTAGGGAAAGCTAAAGCAATTTCCATCAGAAAAGTAAAAGCTGAAGTTACCTCAGTTGGTCAATCTGAGGAGTTTGGAGTGATCGTTGAACCCCAGCTTGATTTTGCAGTCGGAGACGTGATAGTATCCACTCGCTAGTAAAAATGGATAACAGTTTTGCTTCACTTATTAACTCTGCCACCTCTATTCTTGTCTTGCTGCCGACAAAACCAACTTTTGATGCTGTTGCAGCAGGGCTTTCACTTTATTTTTCTATTAAAGACAAGAAGGAAGCAAATATAAGTTGTCCCACCCCAATGATGGTTGGTTTTAATAGAATTATTGGAGTAGATAAAATTAGTTCCGAACTGGGGAATAAAAACTTAACAATAAAATTTAAAGGCTATGATGCTGCAAACATTGAAAAAGTTAGTTACGACATTATAAATGGTGAATTTAATTTAACAGTGGTTCCTAAAGCAGGGTTTACTTCTCCCCAGAAAGAACAAATGGATATAAGTTTTAGTGGTGTTTCCTCTGATCTTGTGATTTTGATTGGAGGAGCAAATGACTCAGATTTCCCAATTCTTATGTCCAGTGAGCTTACGTCTGCCAAAGTGATACATATTGGAAACCGTGTACTTTCTTCAGACAGAGAGATAATGTCATTGGCTACCTCAGGGGCCACAACCAGTGAAATAATTGCAGGACTTATTAAGGTAAATGAAATGAGCATGGATCCTGATATTGCCACAAACTTAATAATGGGAATTGAGGAAGGAAGTAGTAACTTTACAAGTAGTGATGTTACTCCCGACACCTTTGAAACTTTTGCATACTTATTAAGAAGCGGAGGAAGAAGACAACCCAAAGTGAAATTGAGTCCCATGGGTTTTCCTCCAGGAGCTATTCCAACACAACCATTTAATAGACCAGTTCAGAAACAACAGGTTCAGCAAGTTGAACAAGTATTGGAAAAATTGGAACAAATTGAAAACAAAGAAGAAGTGGTTGAAAACCCTCCAGAAGATTGGCTTCAACCCAAGGTTTACAAAGGGTCTAATCCTCCATCTGGGCAATCTGATACATTTAGTGAAAACAAAGGTTGATACTGGAAAAAGGAGCTATTGTTTTTTTGAGAGAGAAGTATAAAATCTGTCCATTCGAAAGCGAGGTGATTAGAAATGACTGAAAAATACAGAATATATAAAACAGAGCCACAAGAAGTGTTAAACAGCCAGGAAAAGGTTGAAACGGCTATTTCTCAGGGAATAGATTGGGAAGCCTTCACGAGGCTAGATATGATTGAAGAGAATAAAATAACAGAATTTTGTCAGGGCTGTGACCATTTTGATGGTCAAGAAGTTCCTTGTAAAGTTGTCGGTTCTAATGACCAAGCGAGATATGCTAATAGAAAGTGGTGTGGCTACTCTCGTGTAAATGGAGTAAGGGTTGACAAGCAAGCTTGAGTTTACTCTTTGAACTTATCCACAAAGTGTGGTATTATATTCAAGATGTTAACAAGGTTTGCTCTGAAATGAGCCTACTTTGTTCCACATGACTAATATGGCATTAGCCAAAGATTTAAAAGAAGACATAATAAAGAAGTTTGCAAGAGAAAAAGGCGACACAGGTTCTCCTGAGGTTCAGATTGCTCTCCTTTCAAACAAAATTGAAAAGTTGGTTGGACACCTTAAGGAACATAAAAAAGATGTTCACAGTCGTCGCGGACTTCTTTCGATGGTAGCCAAAAGAAGAAGACTTCTTTCCTACCTTCATAGACGTGATGAAGAGCGCTACAAAAAGCTCCTCACTGAGCTAAAATTAGACAAATAACAAAAAGAAATAAATGAAAAAGATTGAAAAGTCCATCGATTTAGGTGGACGAACATTGACCTTAACCACTGGGGAACTCGCAGAACAAGCAGCAGGATCTGTTATGGTGCGACATGGAGATACTGTAGTTTTAGCCACTGTCACATCCGCCCCTCTTAAAATGGAGATGGATTATTTTCCATTAACCGTTGAGTATCAAGAAAAACTTTATGCAGGGGGTCGTATTAAAGGTAGCCGCTGGGTTAAACGTGAAGGTAGGCCAACCGATGAGGAAATTCTTTCGGCCCGTCTTATTGACCGTTCAATCCGCCCACTTTTTCCTAAAACTTACAAAATGGAAGTTCAGGTTGTTGTCACAGTTCTTTCGGTGGATCTTGTAAATGACCCCTCAATTTTAGGTGCAATTGCAGCTTCTGCTGCAATCCATGTAAGTTCTCTTCCTTGGAAAGGTCCAGTTGCTCCCCTTACAGTAGGTTTGGTTGATGGCAAATACATGGTTAACCCTGTTTCAAAAGACCTTGAGGCCAGTCAAATGGATTTAACAGTATCTGCAACCAAAGAAGCGGTTTTAATGGTTGAGGCGGGAGCGAAGGAAGTCACAGAAGAACAGATAATTGAAGGAATTGAGCTTGCCCAAAAAGAATCAAAAGCAGTTCTTAAGTTGATTGAGGATATGGCTACTGAAGTTGGAGTTAAAAGAGAAGTATACAAAGAAGAAAAACCTTCAGCTGAACTTGAAAGCCAAGTTAGGAAATTGGTTGGAGATAAGATAGCAGGGGTTGTTGAAAGCTTGGTTCATGTTGAAAATGGAAGATCAACCCAACTACAAGATTTAGTAGACGCAGTTACAGATCAAGTTATGGAAGCTGATGCAAAGTGGGTTTTTGAAATTATTGATCACCTTAAGAAAGATTTTATTCGTGAACAGATTCTTAAAAAAGGAATAAGACTCGATGGCAGAAAATTAACTGAAATTCGTGATCTTTCTGCAGTTGTTGGCTACTTACCCAGAGTTCACGGATCAGTATTTTTTAAACGCGGTCAAACACATGTTCTTTCTGTTGCTACATTGGGAGCAGGAAAGATGGGGCAACTTTTGGAGTCTGCAGAAGGAGAAGTTGAAAAGCACTACATGCACCAATACAACATGCCTCCTTATGCTAGTGGAGAAACAGGTAGATTTGGTAATCCTGGAAGACGTGAGATAGGTCACGGCGCACTAGCAGAACGTTCCTTAATTCCAGTTATCCCTTCTCAGGAAGATTTTCCATATGCAATCCGAGTTGTTTCAGAAGTTATGAGCTCTAACGGTTCAACCTCAATGGCTTCCGTCTGTGGATCAACACTTTCCCTGATGGATGCGGGAGTTCCCATAAAAGCTCCTGTTGCTGGAATTGCAATGGGACTAATTATTGAAGACGAAAAGAATTTTGCGGTCTTAAGTGACATTATGGGTATTGAAGACTTCAATGGAGATATGGATTTTAAAGTTGCAGGCACCGATCGCGGAATAACTGCACTTCAACTTGATGTTAAAACCCTTAACTTAACAAGTGAAATATTGAAAAAAGCTCTTGAACAATCAAAGGAAGCACGTGCCACTGTTATGAAGGTAATTACAGATACTCTTAAAAAACCAAGAGAGGTTGTTTCACAATTTGCGCCAAAGATAAAGCTTGTAAAAATTCCAGTCGACAAAATTGGTGAGTTTATTGGTCCAGGGGGAAAGAATGTCAAAAAACTCTCAGCTGACACTGGTTGTGAATTTGACACTGCCGATGACGGATCAGTTGCAATCAGTGGAATTGATCCAGAACAAATGGCAAAAGCAGTAAGTTACGTTGAAGGATTTGCAAAAGAAGTAGTAGCGGGTGAAATCTATGATGGAGAAGTAGTACGCATTATGCCTTTTGGAGCCTTTGTAAATATTTTGCCTGGTAAAGATGGAATGGTACATGTTAGTGATATGGGTAAAGAAGAGTTTGTTGCCGACGCTAATGACGTTGTTAAAATCGGAGACAAAATAAAAGTCAGAGTAGTAAGAATTGATGACATGGGTAGAATCAATCTTTCCATGAATATGGATCCTTCAAAAGATAAACCAAAAGAAGACAGACCACCAAGAAGTGGTGGTGGGTATAGAGGTGGAGACCGTGGAGGATTTTCGTCCCAAGGACGATCGTCTTTTGGTAGGAGTGGAGGAAGAAGTTTTGATCGGGGAAGATCTTCATTTGGGGGTGGAAGAAGTAATTTTAACAGAGATGACAGGGGAGGAAGTGGTGGCCCACACTTCCCAACTTCAAGATTGGTTAGTGAAAAGAAAGACTTTGGAAGGTAATCTCTTCATAAGAAACTCAAGTTCGTGGTAATATTAAGTTATGGAATCTGCTGCCCAAGAAATTAAAACACTGATTGAAAGAATTACCAAGGCTGATCTTCCTGATAGACTTCGAGAGTTGGTTTTGATTCGTCTTAATCAGTTAACAAAATTAACCAACTCCCCATCTTTCTTACCTGAATTTGACAGTATTGTTCGCTATATCGATTGGATAACAATACTCCCGTGGAGTAAAAGAACCCAGGATCAGCTCGATTTGGAGAATGCAAAGAAAATTTTGGAACAACACCACTACGGACTTGAAGATATTAAGACCCGTGTCTTGGAGTATATGAGTGTGATGAAACTTAAATTGGAAAAAGGTGAGAGTAAAGATATATATCGTGCTCCCATTCTTTGTTTTGTTGGTTTAGTGGGAACTGGTAAAACCACAATTGCCTATTCAATTGCAGAAGCTTTGGGGCGTCCCATTGCACGTATTCCATTTGGGGGTATGGGAGATCCATTGGATCTTAGGGGTCAGAGTAGAATGCACCCTGAGGCAGAACCTGGAAAAGTTATTAAAGCCTTAAGAGATACCCAAAGCAAAAATCCTGTAATACTTCTTGATGAAATTGATAGGGTAACCGAGCAAGGAAGAAGTTCCATTATGGGAGTTTTGGTTGAACTACTTGATCCTAAACAGAACTATGCCTATGTTGATCATTACATAGATTTTCCATTTGATTTATCAGAAACTCTTTTTATAGCAACCGCGAATAATACAACTAGCATTGCAACGGCAGTTATGGACAGATTGGAACCAATTTCCATGCCCAGCTACACCGATCAGGAAAAAATTGTAATAGGTCAGAAGTACATCTTACCAGCAACTATGAAAGCTTCGGGATTACCCGAAGGGGCACTTAAGATTAGTGATGATGTTTGGGCAAATATAGTCAGACCCTTAGGGTATGATGGAGGTATTCGTACACTTGAGCGCAATATTGATGGAGTTGTTAGAAAAGTTGCAAGAATGTTGGTTGAAGGTAAAGCTAAGGAAGTCAGTGTAACCCCCGAAAACGTCAAAACATTCTTGCCACAGTAAAAATTAGACTTATTTGGTAAAATCATGGTATGAAATGGGTAGGAATAAGTGGTGGATGGAGAAAAATTAATACAGAAATTGAGAATGCTGTACGATCTGCAGTTTCTTCAATAATGATGCGAGGAGATGGGATAGTTTCGGGTGGTGCTCTTAATGTTGATTATATTTCGTTAGATGAGGCTTTAAAATTTGATTCTAAAGCAAAAAGAATAAAAATTTTTCTTCCAACCACACTTGAAAAATATGTAAAACATTTTCGAAAACATGCAAGACTGGGGGATATTTCTCTAAAACAAGCAGAGGATTTAATTGAACAACTTACCGATTTGAAAGCAACCAACCCGGAAGCCTTAATAGAAAACCAGGACACAGACTTCACTGAGGAAAACAAAAAAGAAAAATATTATGAACGAAATTCAAAAGTGGTAGGTGTATCTGATGAGCTTGTTTCATTTCGTATTCATACAAATGTAAGCGAGGGTTTGGGAACCGCGGATACAGTAGAAAAAGCAAAGAAAAAGGGAATTCCAGTATATGAAAACGATTATATTTTGAAAGATTGATTTATCCTTAAAAAGTGAAAATATTAATAATTTCAGATTCCCACGGACATATAGCCAATCTCAAGCAGGTCTTGGAGATTGGAAAAAAAGCCGGAGTCAAAGCCATTATTCACTGTGGAGATTGGGATAATCTTGAATCATTCCGTGCTGCACAAACTTTTGAACTTCCTATTTATTCTGTTTTGGGAAATGCGGACATAGACTCCAATTTGGAAGAAGCCTTACGGTTTGAGTGCAAAAAATACGATTCATATTTACTTGAACTTGAATTTGAAGGCAAAAAAATAGCGGTAGTTCATCGTGCAGATTTGAAAAATGAAAAACTGTACGGCTATAAAATCGTTTTTAGTGGGCACTATCATCCTAAAGAAGAAAAAATTGTTAACTGGACTAAATTTGTCCGCCCTGGGGCTCTAATTAATGGGATTAACTTTGCAGTATATGAAACCGTGTCTGGTACAATTGAGTTTGTAAACGAATGAGTAAATACGAGGAGCTTCACAAGTTAAAAGAAGAGATGGAAAAAGACGAGAGCCTTCCTCTTAAAAAAGGTGCTACAAAATTAGTTTTTGGGGTGGGCAATACCGAAGCTAAAATTGTTTGTGTGGGAGAGGGGCCTGGGAGGACGGAAGACCAACGGGGAATACCATTTGTTGGTCAGGCGGGAAAGCTTCTCGATAAATTATTTCCTCTGGCAGGTTTAGAACGGAAAGAAGTATTCATAACCAATATTGTTCACCACAGACCTCCGGAAAACAGGGACCCTCTTCCTGAAGAAATCTTAGCTTATGGAAAATATCTCGACAAAATTATAGAAATAATAAAACCCAAAGTGATTTTAACTTTAGGTAGGTTTTCCATGGCAAAGTTTTTACCAAATGTTTTTATCTCGTCCGTTCACGGCAAGAGATACGAAGTATTAGTGGGAGGTCGCAGTACTACAATTATTCCCATGTATCACCCTGCAGCTTCACTTAGAAACGGAAATGTTTTAGCTCAGGAAAAATTGGATTTTAAAAACCTAAAAAATATATTGGCCGAGCTTTCAAAACCAAAAGAGAATATAATTGAGGCAGAACAAACAAGTTTAATTTAATGAAAAATTCAAATGGTTTAAAGTTTATAGCACTTTCAGGAACGATTGATGTTACTGAAAATCTTTATGTCTACGAATATGGAAATGACATGATGATTGTTGATTGTGGTGTTGGGTTTCCCGATCTAGAAATGCCAGGAGTTGAATTGGTTCTACCGGACTTTTCCTACATTGTAAAAAATAAAAATAAATTAAGGGGAATTGTAGTTTCTCAGGGACACGATGATCATGTTGGAGCCCTCCCTTTTCTTTTAAAAGAACTAAATGCTCCTATTTGGTGTACTCCTCTTGTTACAGAGTTTTTAAAAGTTAAATTTAAAGATTATAAAGTCACAAACTATAAACTAAACACATTTAATCCAGACCGTGATGTTTTTAGTGTTGGACCCTTTAATATTATTTCATTCCGTGTGACCCATTCAGTTCCTGATACTGTGGGTTTTGCTATTGATACTCCTGAGGGAAGAGTTTTCCATGTAGCAGAACACAAGATGGACCAGACATCCGCTGATAATATGAATTTTGACATTGTCAAAGCCAAGAAATTAGCCGATGAAAAACCAGTTTTATGTCTAATGTCCGACTGCTTAGGATCAAACTCTCCAGGATTTACTCCAAGTGGACAATCAATCGAAAACAATCTTTTTAATATTGCCAAAGATGCCTCTCAGGCAATTTATATGACTGCAATCTCCTCAAGTATCGGCAGATTTCAGCAAATGATTCGTGTAGCACAAAAGATAAATAGGAAAGTTGTACTTGTGGGGCGTTCTGTTCAAAGTAAAATTGAAATTGCCCATGACTTGGGTTATTTAAACTATCCCAATGATCTAATAATAGATCTAAAAGAGTCACTTAATTATAATCCCAGAAAACTTGTTTATATTATTGCTGGTTGTTATGGCCAGATCGGAAGCTCTGTTTATAGACTCGCTCTTGAGGAGCACGAGAGAGTTAAAATAAACAAAGGTGATACTTTCATATTCTCTGCAGATCCCGGCCCCGCCTACTCAAAAGAGAGTGAAGATTTTATAGTTGATAAACTGGTCGATCTTGGTGTGGATGTTCACTATTACGATTTAGGGGAAGGACTTCATGTTTCAGGACATGGTGGTCAGGAAGATATTAAGGAACTGTTTAAGATTGTAAAACCAAAATATTACATTCCTACAGGGGGAACTATTAGATATATGAAGTCGTATGAGAAATTAGCAGTTTCGGTTGGAGCAAAAGAGGAAGATGTATTTAGACTTAAACCTGGGGAAAGTGTGATTTTTGAGGATGGACAAGCAAGGCGTGGAGAAACTATTAAGACAAAAGAGGTATTGGTTCATGGATTGGGAATTGGTGATATTGGTAAGGTTGTTCTAACGGATAGAACTGCATTGGGCAAGGAAGGAGTTGTTGTTGCTGTAGTTAAAACAAACAAACAGGGAAAAATTGTGGCAAGGCCAGAATTAACTAGTCGTGGATTTGTTTTTGAACCAGGGTATGGTGGAGTGCTTGATGAAGCCGCAATTGGTTTAGATAAAACTCTCCAAAGTAAAAAATTACAAAATAATTCTTCTATAAAAAATCTTACAAATCAATTTTTGGAAAAGTATTTCTATGACAAAACTCGCCGCCACCCCATGATTCTCCCAGTGGTTGTTGAGGTTTAACCTCTATTTACTGTTCTTCCTGGATAATCTATTAGAGATTTGTAAACAATTAGTGCTGTTTTTCCAACCTTATTAGCTTCTTCTAGACTAACAGATTCCCTCATTCTCGCTGTCACATATGTTGCCAATTCGGGATGTTTGTCCATATCACTTTGTATTTCTTGATATATTTTGTTTGGGTCCTTTTGGCTAGAATGGTATTCATCTTCTGTTATATCGATCCAGGTTGATAAATTTACATCTTCATCGAATTCCTCAGTACTATCATTATCAACGGGAAGAGAACTTACTATTTTGTAGACCACTAAAGAAGTCTCTCCAATTAGTGCCCTTTCTGAAGTGGTAAGGGCGGAATTCATTTTATCTGTGACGTATAGTCCTAATTCAGGATGATCACACATACCATCTATCACTATTTGATTAATGTTGTTGGCAAAACCCGATTCTATGTTTTTAATCAAACCACTGAATTGAAAGACCTCCCCCTTTTCTTGAGTGTCCATATTTATAAACAATTATACTCCAAAGTTATTCTTAAGAAAAAGGCTGTTCACTATTAACTAAGTTCTATATAATGTATTTGTCATGGGGAAAATAAAGAAACGTCAAAGATTTACCAAGCGTGGGTTTAGGCTCAAACTCAAAAAAGAGACAACTTTTTCAATCGCGCAAGTTTTATTCTTTGCTGTTGCTGGACTTATTTTAATATCATTCTCCCGTCAGGGAGCAATCCTTCTTAAGTTTAATGATCTTTTAGTTACTTATTTTTCTTGGTCTTCCATCTTTTTACCATTCATCTTTTTATCTTTTGCATTTTTAATGACTAAAGTTAAGTTTCCCTTGGGACAGCCCAATGTAATTGTTGGAGGACTTCTTTTCTTTGTTTCTATAATGACTTTAGGGAAGGCTGGAGTGATAGGAATTAGCGCTTGGGAAGGAATGGCGGCACTTGTAACTAAAGTCGGGGCAGCAATAATTTTAGTTGGAACAAGTTTTGTGGGGCTTATAGTCCTATTTAATACCTCAATCGACGCAGTTATTAAGATTGCTAAAAACTGGTGGGGAATAATCAGTGGCTATATTTTCGGAACAGGAACTCCTTCCAAAGGACAGTTTAAACTTTCTGGACAAAGTACTATAAAAACCGCATTGAATGTTAATGCTCCAAGACCCATTGGTTCTACTACTCAACCTGTTGCAAAAGAGCCACTTGAACAAAAACTAGTGAGCAATATCCCAGGTCAGGATTTGATTTGGAAATATCCAAGTCTTGATCTTTTAGGGGAGGCTGAAATGGGCAAGGCTGAGCGGGGAGATATTAGAGGTAATGCTGCAACTATTGAAAAAACTCTTGAATCTTTTGGAATTGATGCCAAGGTGGTTGAGGTTAATTTGGGCCCTGCCGTTACCCAATATGCACTGGAAGTTGCATTGGGAACAAAACTAAGTAAAATCACAAGTTTGGAACGGGACTTAGCACTAGCTCTTGCTGCCCCCAATGGAACCATTAGAATTGAGGCCCCAATCCCTGGTAGAAGTTTAGTTGGAATAGAGCTTCCCAATCGTGCTGCTGAATTTGTTTCTCTTAGGAAAATGCTTGAGTCTGATGAAATGGCTTCACATAAATCAAAACTAGCGGTTTCTTTGGGACTTGATGTTTCAGGTAAGCCCATTATTGCTGATATTGCCAGAATGCCCCACGTACTTATTGCAGGACAAACTGGAAGTGGAAAATCAGTTTGTATAAATGCATTCTTAGCATCACTTCTTTTTAGAGCTGCACCTACCGAAGTTAAACTCATTTTAGTCGATCCCAAGAGGGTTGAGCTAACTGGATATAATGGAATTCCACATTTACTTTCCCCTGTTATAGTTGAACCAGATAAAGTTATTTCCGCTTTAAGATGGATTATGGCTGAGATGGATAGACGCTATAAATTGTTTGCAGAAGCTGGGGCAAGAAACATTGATGGATATAACGAAATGAGTGGATTTCAAGCCCTTCCTTATATAGTTCTTTTCATTGATGAACTTGCAGATATTATGCTTTTCTCTCCTGTTGAAGTTGAAGATGCAATCACTCGTATTGCACAAATGAGTAGAGCCACTGGAATTCATATGGTTCTTGCCACTCAGCGTCCTTCAGTTGATGTTATCACAGGGTTAATCAAGGCCAACGTTCCATCACGTATTGCTTTTGCTGTTGCCTCTCAAGTTGATTCCCGTGTTATTCTCGATACCCAAGGGGCAGAAAAATTATTAGGTAAAGGAGACATGTTATATCTTCCCCCAGAACAGGCTAAACCTATGAGAATTCAGGGAGCTTTTGTAAACGATAAAGAAATAAACACTTTAGTTTCATTTATCAAAAATCAGGGCATTCCAACACAATATACAGACGAAGTTACAACCATGTCCAAAGCTGGGACAGTAACAATTGCTGGAGTAAGTGGAGAAATTGACGATTTATTTAAAGAAGCTATAAAGGTTGTTTGCCAATATGACAAAGCATCTTCATCTCTTCTTCAAAGGAGGCTTTCAATAGGTTATGCCAGAGCGGCTAGAATTATGGATCAACTAGAAGCTTCAGGAGTAGTTTCTCCAAGTGAAGGTGGAAGTAAAGCTCGTGAGGTCTTGGTACAAAATGCAGAAGAGTTTTTAGCTTCTTTCGGAAATGAAAACAATAGGCCAAATTCTTAAAGACTCCCGCATTGCAAAAAGTTATTCCTTAAAACACCTAGAAGGAGTGACAAAAATAAAATCCGGGTTTATTGATGCTATTGAAAAAGAAAATTGGGAAGATCTTCCTCCATTTCCCACAGTTTTGGGGTTTGTAAAAAGTTTGGCGGGTTCAATGGGTGTTGACACAAAAATGGCTGTGGCAGTTCTTAAACGTGATTATCCACCCCAAAAACTTAGAATTATTCCCAAACCAGATGTAATTAAAAAAATTGTTTGGAGCCCTAAACTTACTTTTACTTTAGGAGTTTCTGCAATTTTGATTATTCTTTTTGGCTATCTAATCACCCAATATGTTCATTTTATTTCTCCGCCAGTCCTTAATGTTGCTAGTCCCAAGGAAAACCAAATTGTAAAAGGTAATAGTGTTGTTGTTTTTGGTTCAACTGAAACCGATGCTAAACTTACTGTTAATAATCAACCTGTTATGGTTGCACCTGATGGAAAATTCTCAATAAGTTTAGATATTGCAAAAGATACTAAAGAAATAATAATTGCATCATCATCACGCTCTGGTAAAACTACCACTGTATCGCGTAGAATACAATTGGAACAATAATGGACAACATACAAACACTTTTGGTGATAGTTGTAATAAGTTTAACAATTCTTCTTGTAATTGTTGGCTTTCAGGTAATGCTAATTATTATTGATTTGAGGCGTGCAATAAAAAGATTAAATTCGATACTGGAAGATTCAATATTGGGTGGAGGATTAATTCGTCCAGAGAAATTAACTTCAGTTATGGAAATTTTGGGAAAGAATAAAAAACTAGAAACCCACGGTGGCTAGACATGCTATACTTTAGCCATGACTACAAAGGAGATTAGGGAAAAATATATTGAATTCTTCGTTAGTAGAGGACACAAGGAAATAACACCTTCCCCTTTGGTTTTGGAAAATGATCCTACAACACTTTTTACCTCTTCTGGAATGCAACAAATGGTCCCTTATTTTAAAGGTGAAAAACACCCAATGGGAGAAAAACTTGTTGACTCTCAACTTTCAGTAAGAATGCAAGATCTTGATGAAGTTGCTGATAATAGACATTTAAGTTCTTTTGAGATGCTTGGTAATTGGGGTTTGGGAAGTTATTTTAAAAAAGATCAACTAAACTGGATTTGGGAATTTTTTATTGAAGAAATTGGTTTTGATTCAGAGAGACTGCATGTATCACTTTTTGAAGGTAACAAAGATGTTCCCAAGGATACTGAATCTTATAAAATTTGGAGAAAAATAGGTCTTCCTGAAAATCATATACATTTTTATGATGTTAACAAAAATTGGTGGGCAAGAAACGGTGCAGTTCCATCTAATATGCCGACTGGGGAAATTGGTGGACCAGATAGCGAAATTTTTTATGAATTTGATTTTATCGAACATCGCCCCGAATTTGGTTCTTTTTGCCACCCAAACTGCGATTGCGGCAAATTTTTGGAAATTGGAAACAGTGTTTTTATGGAATATGTAAAAAACGAAGACGGATCTTTAAGTGAATTGCCACAAAAGAACGTAGATTTTGGGGGAGGTCTAGAGAGAATTGCTGCTGCTAAAAATGACAACCCTGATGTTTTTAAAATTGATATGTTTTCTGGGATTATTAAAAGAATTGAAGAGGAAATTGGTATTAATTACAATTCAGATCCCAAAAAAGATAGAGATTTTCGAATTATTACTGACCATCTTAGAACGTCATGTAACCTTCTTGCGGAAGGGGTAATCCCAGGAAATAAACTTCACGGATATGCATTAAGGCGTTTAATAAGACGTGCAATGTTTCACTGTCATCTGTTGGGTTCTGGTATATCTGGTTCAGGGATATCTCACATAGCCGAAGATTTGCGTAATCACTATCCCAATGTTGATAAAAACTGGGATTTTGTTGAAGAAAATTTAAATACAGAAGCCGTAAGATTCGAATCCGCTCTAAAACGCGGTTTGGCTAATTTGACGAAAGCTGTTTCGGATGGAGTAGAAATTGACGGAAAGTTTGCGTTTGATCTTTATCAAAATGACGGATTTCCACTTGAGTTAACTCTTGAAATTCTATCCCAAAACGGTATGAATTTTACGCAAGACGAAAAGAATGCTTTTGAAGCGGAGTTTGAAAAACATAGAGAAAATTCCAGAGTTACATCAGCTGGAATTTTTAAAGGAGGTTTGGAGAATAAATCAGATGAAACTATTACAAAACTTCATACGACTACCCACCTACTTCACGCTGCACTTCGTCAGATTTTGGGAGAACATATTTCTCAAAAGGGAAGCCATATTACAGCAGAAAGACTAAGATTTGATTTTGGACATCCAGGAAAACTAACAGATGAAGAAATCAAAAATGTTGAGGATCTGATGAACTTACAAATAGAAAAGAAACTGCCTGTCACTTTCAAAACCGAAAGTTTAGACGCAGCCATTGCCAAAGGGGCCCTCCACTTCTTCGCAGACAAATATGGAAACGAAGTAAAAGTGTACAGTATTGGCAATTTTTCAAAAGAAGTTTGTGGAGGACCACACGTTGAAAACACTAAGGAGATTGAGCATGTTAGAATAATTAAGCAGGAAAAAATTGGATCCGGAGTTATCCGAATCTATGCTGGTATTGAAAAATGAACCTCAAAGATTTTTTGACAAGTCGCGAGTCGCCACCAGAACTTTACTGGTCACTTGTTGTTGAAAAAGGTTGGGTACAGGCGGGTATTTGGTATATAAATGAGTCTTCTGCGGAAGTAATTAACATTAGCCCCAGCGCTGCTTGGGAAGTTGAGGGAGAGTTAATTGGAGCCTGTGATGCGGTACTTTCTTCTTGTGTAAGTAAACTTCCAGAAAACTATACTGAGCCAAGTAAAACTGTTTTTGGAGTTAGTTCTTCTTGGGTGAAAGAAGGAGAAATAACCGATGAATATTTGGCAATGATTAAGACGGTCTGTACTGATTTATCTCTAACTCCTGTAGGTTTTGTAGTTTTACCAGAGGCAATTGCTCATTTATATAAGTCGGAAGAAGGGTCTCCCTTGAGTGCGGTTGTTATTGGATTGAGTCCTGAAGAACTGGAAATATCGGTTTTTAATTTGGGTAATCTTATTGGTACCACATCTGTTGCCAGAAGTGTTTCGATTATTGAAGATGTTACAGAAGGGTTATCTCGTTTTGAAGGAGCCTCTCCGCTTCCCTCTCGAATGATTGTTTTTGATGGTAAGGAAGGAGAGTTGGAGGAAGCGAAAGAAGAATTAATGAAAGCCACGTGGGAAGGAAATGAAAAAATGAAATTTTTACATACCCCTAAAGCCGAGACACTTGAAAGCAGTAAAAAAGTTTTGGCTACTTGTTTAGCTGGGGCAGCTGAGATTGGAAATGTAACAGAGGTCTTTTCTAAAGAAGAACCAATAGGGGAAGAAACATATCCACCTGAGGCTGAAATTAAAAACGTGGTAGAACCCGATGAAGAAACAAGTGCAGAGAAGCTTGGATTTTCAATTAATGAAGATGTCACAAGTAATCAAAGTCCAGTTTCTGGGCATATATCATTAAACTCACCCATCACACCACCAGTTTTACCGATAGCCCAACCCCAGCAAAAAGTAAACCCCCAACATCAAAAATTTGGTGTGGGGGTAAAAAATTTATTCCATACTTTTTCGTCGAAGTTCAAAATTGGCGGTCCAAAAATTTCTTCGCAGGGAAATAAAAAATCTTTGAAGTTAATTTTAATAATTGCAGTTGTTTTAATTGTTGGGATTGGAGCTTATTCGTGGTTTGTTCCTAAAGCAACAATAACAATCTTTGTTGCACCGAAGCCATTTCAACAGCAGGTTAGTATTTCCTTTAATACGCAAGGCGTGTTTGATGAATCAAAAGCCATTCTCCCCGCACAAATTATTACTTCACAAGCATCGGGGGACAAGACAAAATCCACGACTGGTGCTAAGTTAGTTGGAGATAAAGCCACAGGAAGTGTTCAAATTGCCAATGGAAATACAAGCTCAATAAAATTAGCAACAGGAACAGTTTTAACATCAACTTCAGGACTTAAATTTATAACAAATTCTGAAGCTTCCATTTCTGGACAGTTATTACCTGGTTCCCCGGGAACTGCAACATTAGAAGTAACTGCAGGGGATATTGGTGCCCAGTACAATTTAGCAAAAGGAGAAGTGTTTAAAGTTGGAGTATTTGAAAAATCATTGGTTGCAGCAACTTCACAAACAGATTTTTCAGGAGGAAGTAGTCAACAAATTGCAGCCGTTTCTGAAGAAGATCAGGAAAATTTAGAGACTGATCTAAAATCTGAACTTTCCAGCAAGGTTATAAATGATTTGGAAAGTAAGGCAAGTGAAGATCAACTTTTTGTCGATGATTTAGCTGAATTTGAAACTACGTCGAAGAATTTTGACCACAAGGTCGGTGAAGTAGCCGAAACCCTAAAACTTACATCGGAGATTAATGCTACTACAGTATTGGTTGATAGGGAAAAACTTCAAAACTATGTTGCAAACATTCTTAAAGATAAAATTCCACAAGGTCACGCATTGCGCAATAACCAAATTAAATTCAAATTTACATTTATTAGTAAAGAAGGAGAAAATTATATTTACACAATCAATATAAGTGCTAATTTTTTACCCATGACAAATTCTGAAGAGATTATTAGTAAAATATCGGGTAAAAGTGTTTCATCTGCTACTGAATTTTTATCTTCCGTACCTGGATATACTCGTGCTGAAATAGCACTAAAGAATAAACTTCTTGGTCCATTCAAGACTCTGCCACACGTAAAAGATAATATTACAATAGAAATTGCGGCAGATCAGTGAATTTCACAATGAATCAAAAAAATATTTTACGTGTAGCAGCTTTAATTTCGGCAATTTCGGGAATTGTAATTTTGATCGGAGTAATCTATCCAATTGTTTCATACGATGAGACTTATGGGAAAAATTTTTCAGAACTTGTTTCCCCCCTAAGTGAAAATCCAATAAATCAATCCGAAAATGACTTTACTAGAGCTAGTAATTGGTTTGTAGGCGGAGCAAAGTCGTCTGATTTTAATGCTGCAAAAGTTGAGCACTTTACAATCAGTATTCCTGCTTTAAAAATAGATCATGCAACAGTAACAATAGGAGGAGAAGACTTAAATGAAAGCATTATTCAATATCCAGGAACAGCTCTTCCTGGTAGGCCAGGTAATACGGCAATTTTTGGACATTCAATTTTACCAATCTTCTATAATCCCAAAAACTATATTTCCATTTTTTCACTTTTACCTACTCTTAAAAAAGATGATGAGGTTTTTATAGATTACGATGGTGTATCGTATAAATATAAAGTCGAAACCATGTTTGAAGTAATGCCAACAGATATACAAGTACTTGATCAGGATTATTCTGATTCTTTTGTGACTCTTGTAACTTGCGTACCACCAGGCCATCCCAACGATCCTAAACGTCTAATAGTTCGTGCTAGGATTGTTCCACCTACAAACTAAATGAAAATTTTAGGCATTGATTATGGAAGAAGCAAAATTGGATTAGCTATTGGAATTGGTTTATTTGCAGAGCCTTTTAAAGTAATCCGCGTGGATGGTTTTGAGGATGCAATTAAAAAAGTATTACAGGTATTACAAGTAGAACAAGTAGATAAAGTGATTGTTGGAGTTTCTGAGGGCGAGATGGGGGCGGAATCAAAAAAGTTTGCGAAAGAAATTGGGGCAATAACTTTTGATGAAACCTTGACTTCCAAAGATGCTCAAAAGCTAAGTATTGAAGCTGGTATTTCGAGAAAGAAGCGTCACCAAATGGAGGATGCCTTTGCAGCCTCAATAACACTTCAGAATTATTTGGATTCTTTAGAGCCTTGACGTGGGTTATTCTATGCTATACTTTAAATAGATGTTTAAGAATGTAATTTCACCAATTCAGGCATGGCTACTTTCACAGGGACGATGTGTTGGTTGTGGAAAAGATTTGTCTATCGGTAAGAGTTCTAATCATAAATTTGGTAGCAAAAAAGTTGTTTGTCAATGTGGTCGTATTTTCATTTATGACCCTAAGACAAAAAAGTATAGACGCGCGCTTCTTGAAGAAGTGTAAAAACCTCAATGAAAAAGCTAGTATTACTACCCTTTTTATTTATTATTGTTGGAGTCATTGTGTTTATTTGGTTTCTGAAAAACGTCGAACCAGTTTCTACTCAAATAAACTATGTTAATTTCAGAGTTATTTCTGGATCAAGTGCTACACAGATAGGTTCAAATTTATATAAAGAGGGCTTAATCAGAAATCCACTTGCTTTTAAAATCTATGTACAGTTTTCTGGAATTTCTGATAATATACAGGCTGGGGACTATAGACTCTCTTCAAGCTTTAATCTTTTTCAAATAGTTTCTCAATTATCCAAAAACCCTCTAGAAGTAAAAGTTACAATTCCAGAAGGTTTTAATAGAATAGAGATTGCAACCAAATTTGCAAAAAGTCTAGATCAGGGCCAATCGTTTATTGATATATTTTTAAACGAATCGGTGGGGGACGAAGGATATCTTTTTCCTGATACTTATCTTGTGTCCAATAATGCAACCCCAGGAGCTATTATTGCCAAGATGAAATCCAATTTTGACACTCGAACAGTGGGTATGGAATTAACTCGTGATCAGGTTATATTAGCCTCAATTATTGAAAAAGAAACAAAAAGTGTAGAAGAAAGACCTATTGTTGCAGGCATACTCACCAATAGATTAAAAGTGGGAATGGCCCTTCAGGTCGATGTTGCGCCAATTACATACAAAGAGAGGGGGTATCCGAAAGATCCTATTGCAAATCCAGGGTTGGTTTCACTTAAAGCTGCAATAAGTCCTACCAAGACTGATTATTGGTATTATCTTCATGATCCATCTGGATTGATTCACTATGCTAAAACATTAGATGAGCAAAACATAAACATTCAAAAATATTTACGATAAGTGATGCTTGACTTCCTGTCATTAAAATATATAATTCCCAGTTAGGCGTACAGATATAGGTACGCTCGTCCCGCTTCTATCTATGCGGGTTTTATTAGTGTTTTAAGCAAAAATGACGCCAAAAACTAATCGTAAAAATTTTGGAAAGGATGAAAAAAATCTTCCTAAGATTGATTTATCTGAAGTTCAAAGAGAAAGTTGGCAATGGTTTTTGAATCAAGGGATAGCGGAGGAATTAGTAGCAATTTCTCCTATCGACGATTTTACGGGTAAGAATTGGCAACTTTGTCTTGGTGAACATTCTTTAGGACTTCCAACAATTACCCCCAGACAAGCTCAAATTAAAGGAATTACATACTCCCAACCGGTAAAAATAAGAGCAACTCTTATAAACAAAAGAACAGGAAAAGAAGTGACACAAGACGTCTTTTTAGGAGATATTCCACAGATGACTTTTCGAGGTACCTTCATAGTTAATGGTATAGAACGGGCAGTCATTAATCAGATAGTACGCTCTCCTGGTGCTTATTTTTCAGGAGAACTTGATGCAGCTAGCGGCCGCGTCCTTTATGCAGCAGAAATCAGACCTCTTCATGGGAGCTGGTTGGAATTTGAAGTAACTAGAGGGGATCTTATTTATGCCAGAATTGACAGGAGAAGAAAAGTTTTAGCGACGACTCTACTACGTGCACTAGGAGTTGAAACAGATCAAGATATTCAAAATGCTTTTGCGGAATTTGACAAAAATCCAGATCATAAATACATTGCAACCACTTTATCCAAAGATACAACTAAAAACAGAGAAGAAGCTGTAATTGAAATTTACAAAAAGATGAGACCAGGAGAACCTGCGGTTCTTGATAATGCAGAAACTCTGTTTGCAAGCCTGTTTACTGATGGGAGACGATATGATTTAGGTAAGGTTGGGAGGTTTAAAATAAACAAGAGACTTGGTCTTACTCTTGCTAATGAAAAAAGTAATTGGGTTTTAACCAAACAGGACGTTGTTGCTACTTTAGTTTATCTTATTGGTTTACAAAACGGTGTGGGTAAACTTGACGACATTGACCATTTAGCAAATAGGCGTTTGAGAAGAGTGGGGGAATTGGTTGCCGTAAATGCATTTAGGGTTGGACTTCTTAGGCTTGAGAGAAGTGTTAAAGAAAAAATGAGTCTAATATCACCTGACGACAAACCTCTTCCAGCTAATTTAATTAATGCGAGACCTTTAATAGCTTCTTTGAATGAATTTTTCCGTTCCAATCAACTTTCAACAATTCTTGATGATACAAATCCTCTTTCTGAAGTTGACAATTTAAGACGTGTTTCTGTCCTTGGAACAGGTGGTATCAATAGAGAAAGAGCTTCATTCTCTATTCGTGATGTTAATGCTTCTCAGTATTCCAGACTTGATCCAGTTAGAAGTCCTGAAGGACCAAATATTGGACTTGTCACCTATCTTGCTTTGTATGCAAAAGTAGACGAGTTTGGTTTTATACAAGCTCCTTACAGAAAAGTAGAAAAAGTTGGGAAGAAAGTCCGCATTACTGATGAGATTGTTTATTTAACAGCTGACGACGAAGAAGATAGATATATTACTCATTCTGGAGTAAATATAGATAAAGATGGATATATAACTGATAAGCGTGTTCCTCTCAGACATATGGGTAAGTTTATTGAAGGTTCAGCTAATTTAGTTGAATATATTGACGTTACTCCTCGCCAAGTGATAGGAGCTTCTGCCTCTCTAATTCCTTTCTTGGGAAATGATGAAGGAAATAGAGCCCTAATGGGAAGCAACATGCAATGTCAAGCTGTGCCTTTAGTTAATCCAGAATCTCCAGTTGTTGGAACAGGAATGGAAAGTATTATTTCTGAAGGAATGAAGCGTGTAATAAGAGCACGCAATGCGGGAGTAGTGGAGTTTGTTGATAGTAATATGATTATAGTTAAATTAGACAAAAGAACTGAAATAGACTCTGAAATAATAGAAGACGTTGAAATTATTGATGGTGGTAAGAAAGAGGTATATCTCTTAAGTAAATTTAAAAGAACGGCCCATTCAACCTGTTACAATCAAATAGCTAGGGTGGTTCCTGGACAAAGAGTTGATGTTGGAGACCTTTTAATTGACGGTCCTGCTAGTCAAGGTGGAGAACTTGGTTTAGGACGTAATATGGTTGTTGCCTATGCAAACTATGGAGGCTATGGTTTTGAAGATGCAATCTTAATATCTGATAAACTTGTAAGAGAAGATCTTTTGACCTCAATTCATATAGAAGAATATGACGCTGAGGTGGTAGATACCAAGCTTGGACCGGAAGAAATTACAAATGACATACCAAATGTTTCTGAAACAGAGCTCGCAAATTTAGACAGTGATGGAATAGTCATGATTGGAGCTGAAGTTGGACCAAATGATATTTTGGTTGGTAAAATTGCTCCAAAAGGTGAAACTGAACTTACTTCAGAAGAAAGGTTACTACGTGCCATTTTTGGGGAAAAAGCCAGGGAAGTACGCGATACTTCCCTCCGTGTTCCACATGGAGAGCGCGGAATAGTAGTTGATGTTCAGATTCTTGATCGTGACCGTGGAGATGAGCTTGGACCAGGAGTGATAAAGAAAGTTATAGTTCGTGTTGCTCAAATTAGAAAAATTACGGTTGGGGATAAAATTGCAGGACGCCATGGAAACAAAGGAGTCGTTGCAAAAATTATGTCAGCATCCGACTTACCCTTTATGAGTGACGGAACTCCTGTTGATGTTGTTATTTCTCCACTTTCAGTTATCTCTCGTATGAATCTGGGCCAACTTATGGAAACCCACTTAGGTTGGGCACTAAGCACTAAAGGTGAAAAGGGAACACTTCCAGTATTTGATCGAATCGATGCTGATGTTATTGCCGATGAACTTAAAAGTGCGAACTTGCCAGTAAATGGAAAAACAAGACTATATGATGGTAAGACTGGAGAAGCTTTTAAGGAGGATACTGTTGTTGGAGTTAGCTATATCTTGAAGCTAACCCACATGGTTGAGGATAAAACCCATGCTCGTTCAACGGGACCATATTCACTTGTTACACAGCAACCTTTAGGAGGAAAAGCCCAAATGGGAGGCCAAAGATTAGGAGAGATGGAGGTTTGGGCACTTGAGGCACATAGAGCATCCCATACCTTGCAAGAAATGCTTACAATCAAATCCGATGATGTTTTGGGACGCGCTAAAGCATTTGAAGCTATTGTTAAAGGTGTTGAGATTCCGGAATCTACAATTCCAGAATCATTCAAGGTATTAGTTCGTGAACTTAATTCGTTAGGACTATCAATAGAACCCAGAGGTGTAAGATTAGTTAAAGCAGATGAAACCGTTGAGGATGGAGGATTAGAACTTGCAACAGCAATGGGAGCTGAAGTTGTTGCAACAAAAGAATTAATCGAAGATGAAAGCCCAATGGAAATTGAGGAGGTTGTAGCTTAGAATTCAATCCAATGGATACACTTATATCAAACGATCTTAAAAACTTAGTTGATTTTACATCATTACTGGTCAAATTAGCTTCACCTGACGAAATCAGATCTTGGAGTCGGGGTGAAGTAATTAAACCTGAAACTATAAATTATAGAACCCTTAAGCCCGAAAAAGACGGGCTTTTTGATGAAAGAATTTTTGGGCCCACTAAAGACTGGGAATGTTACTGTGGAAAATATAAGAGAATTAGATATAAAGGAGTTGTTTGTGATAAATGCGGAGTTGAGGTTTGTCAATCAAGAGTTAGAAGAGAAAGAATGGGACATATTACACTTGCTTCTCCAACTGCACATGTTTGGTTTTTCAAAGGAGCTCCAAGTAGAATCTCACTTCTTTTGGGGGTTGCTCCTAGGGGGATTGAGCAGGTGGTTTATTTTGCCAGATACTTAGTGACAGATGTTGACGAAAATAAGAGAAAAGATTCAGTGGTGAATATTGAAAAAGCTAAAAATACTAGAATCGCAGAGATCACAGAAGATTTTAAATCACGCCGCGATGCACTCAAGATTGAAGAAAAAGAAGCTAAAGGAAAAATAGCCAACAAAATTAAAGACAAAGAACAAGCCTCATTGGCCATATCTGAAATTGAATTGAATTTAAGGAAGAAAGAAGCTGCTATTAATGAAGAGGAAAAAGAAACAAATCTTAAAACAGAACAACTGTTTGAAAATCTAAAATCAGTGGTCAAAAGTCTTAAACCATTTAGCATTTTAAGTGAGGAAGAATTTGATGAGATCAACGAACATGAGGCTACAGAATTTTTTACAGCTAAGATGGGAGCAGACGCAATCTTAACAGCAATTGAAAAGATAAATCTAGACGAGTTATCAAGGTCGGTTCGTGAAGAAATAGTTGGAATTAAAGGGGGAAGTTCAAAATATGTCAAACTGGTTAAAAGGTTGAAATTTATTGATGGATTAAAACGTGCCAAAATTAATCCTTCATGGATGGTTCTTAAGGTATTGCCAGTTCTTCCTCCAGATCTTCGTCCTATGGTACAACTTTCTGGTGGACGTTTTGCAACTAGCGATTTGAACGATTTATATAGACGTGTAATAAATAGGAATAATCGTCTAAAACATTTAATTGGACTTGGGGCACCAGAAATAATTTTACGTAATGAAAAGAGAATGCTTCAAGAAGCGGTGGATTCATTAATCGATGCATCTCAACGTAAGGCAACAAGAAAAAGTAGGGGTAGACAACCTCTAAGATCTTTAAGTGATATGCTTCGTGGAAAACAAGGAAGATTTAGACAAAATCTTTTAGGTAAACGTGTTGATTATTCGGGGCGCTCTGTTATTATTGTCGGTCCTGAGCTAAAACTCTCTCAGTGTGGACTTCCAAAAGACATGGCTCTTGAAATGTTTAAACCGTTTGTTCTTCGTGAGATGATTACTCGTGGAATTGCTCCTAATGTCAAAAGTGCTAAAAATATGCTAGACAGAAGACCTCCTGAAGTTTTTGATATTTTGGAAGAAATTACAAAAGATCACCCGGTTCTACTTAATCGTGCTCCAACTTTGCATAAACTCTCAATTCAAGCATTTTATCCAATTTTAATTGAAGGAAGCGCTATAAGGATTCATCCAGCAGTCTGCTCTGGATTCAATGCTGATTTTGATGGGGATCAAATGGCAGTACATGTTCCACTTTCAGCCAAAGCTATCGAGGAGGCAAAGACTTTGATGCTTCCAGAAAATAATTTACTAAAACCAGCAGATGGTTCTCCTGTTGCAACTCCATCAAGTAAAGAAATTGCACTTGGAGTCTACTATTTAACTAGTGAAGACATGAGACTTTCTATTTACGATACAATTTTTGCAGATAAAGAAGAAGCTATTTTTGCTAACCAGGCAGGAAAAATTGAGATTAGACAAAAAATTAAAGTAAGGATTAGTGGAGAAATCATTGATACTACAGTAGGGCGAATACTTTTGAATGAAGTTCTTCCTGAGAATTTTGACTTTGTAAATGAAGCGTTTACATCATCTGTTATAAAAAACCTTTTTGTTAAAGCATATTCGACAGTTTCCAAAGAGAGAGTTGTTCAGATGGTTGATGATATTAAAGACTTAGGATTTTATGGAGGCTCGATTTCTGGGATCTCCTTTGGAATATTTGATGCTAAAGTTTATCCGGGAAAAGCAAAAGTTTTAGCAGATGCGGATACAAAAGTTGCAGAAATTGAAGATAATTTTAATCAAGGGCTTATAACAGTTGAAGAGAAGAGACGTCTTACACAAGAGGTTTGGATTGAAGTCTCAGAAGATTTAGCTGATAAAACCTGGGATCTTCTTGAACCAACCAATCCTATTCGTGTGGTTATTGATGCCAAAGTTGGTAGAGCCTCTCGCGATCAAGTTAAACAACTTGCTGCTATCCGTGGACTAGTCGTTGACCCGCTTGGTAAGATTGTTGACCTTCCAATCAAAAGTAACTTTAGAGAAGGACTTTCAGTTTTTGAATATGTTACATCATCTCGTGGATCCAGAAAGGGCCTAACTGATACTGCTATTAAAACAGCTGATGCGGGTTACTTAACCCGTCGCTTGGTAGATGTTGCCCACGATGTTTTGATTCGTGAGGAAGATTGTGGAGCAAAAGAAGGCTATACTGTAAAGAAAGAAGTTCGGCCAAATACTTTTGCTGCAAGAATTTTTGGTAGATTTGCAGCTAAGGATATTGTCAGCAAAGATGGTAAAACCACGTATGTTCCCGCAGGAGAAATAATTGATGAGGTCACCGCAAAGAAAATAGATGAAGCAGGGATAGTAGAAGTGGTAATAAGATCTCCTCTTACTTGTGAAGCTAGATATGGAATGTGTATGAAGTGTTATGGTTGGGATTTGGGAACCAAGAAAATGGTTGAAATTGGAATGCCTGTTGGAGTTGTTGCGGCCCAGTCAGTTGGAGAGCCGGGAACCCAGCTTACCTTAAAAACCAAACACGCGGCGGGAGCAGTTGGGGTGGTCGATGTCACCCAAGGATTACCTCGTGTTGAAGAATTAGTTGAGGCCAGAATTCCCAAAGTTGTTTCTGCATTAAGTGAGATTGCAGGAAAGGTTAAAGTGGTTGAAAGTGAACAGGGTTGGGTGGTCACAGTCACAACTAAAGGAACTCCTAAAGAAGAAAAAGAATATATTTTACCCAAAACTCTTGAGCTTTCAGTAGAGAATGGTCAACTTATTGATGCAGGAACTCCTCTCGCTAAAGGCCCATTAGACATAAAGGATATACTTTCTATTAAAGGTCTTCGCGCAGCTCAGGAATATCTTGTTCACGAAATCCAAAAGGTTTATGAATCTCAGGGAATTCCAATAAATGATAAACACTTTGAGGTTATAGTTAGAAAGATGAGTGATGAGGTCAGAATTGTTACCACTGGAGATACACCATTTCTCCCAGGAGAGTTAACCAGTAAAGCTATTTTTGAAGAAGAAAATGAGAAAGTAATGGCAGCTGGGGGAGAACCTGCAAGTGCTCAACAGGTACTATTGGGTATTACAAGACGCGCCCTTTACACCGACAGTTGGTTATCAGCAGCCTCATTTGAACAGACTACCGACGTCTTAACGGAAGCATCTCTTTTGGGACGTGAGGATAAATTGGTAGGACTTAAAGAAAATGTTATTATTGGTCGTCTTATTCCGGTTTCGCCTGAGCGTGCAATGCTCCCCAATAATTAATATGCCAACAATTAATCAATTAGTAAGAATTGGTAGAAAAAAAGTAGTTAAGAAAGAAAAGACAACTTCTCTTAAAAAGTGGTTTAACGCAATGGATCGTAAATTTAAAGTAACACCATCTTCTTTTAAGCGTGGGGTGGTATTGGCGGTTAAAACAATGACTCCAAGAAAACCAAATTCAGCTCTTCGCAAGGTTGCTAGAGTACGCCTTTCAAATAAACAAGAGGTTACGGCTTACATTCCAGGAGAAGGGCATGAATTAGCAGAACATTCAATTGTTTTAGTAAGAGGGGGACGTGTCAAGGATTTGGGAGGAGTAAAATATCATATAGTTAGAGGTAAATTTGATACAACTGGGGTTTCAGGGCGCCAAAACAGTAGAAGTAAATATGGAGCAAAGAAACAGGCAATGACTAAAAAATCAACCTAATCGCTAATATCTAATTATTAATTACTAAATTTATGGCAAGAAGAGGACAAGTTAAACCAAGAAAAATAGAAATAGATCCGATTTACAAAAGTGCACTCCTTACGAAGTTAATCAATAGGAGTATGAAGGATGGCAAAAAATCAGTAATTAGAAAAGAAATATATAGGGCACTTGAGATTATTAAAGAAAAAACCAATGAAGACCCAATTGCTGTTTTTGATAGGGCAATGGAGAATATCAAACCCAACATGGAAGTTCGCCCCAGAAGAGTAGGGGGAGCAGCCTATCAAGTTCCTCAACAGGTAAGAGGAGAAAGGCGTGAATCATTAGGAATTAGATGGTTGGTTGCTGCAGCTAACTCCAAATCAAATACAGAATTTCACACTTTTGCAGAGAAAATGGCAGCTGAAATTATGGATGCAGCCAAAGGTGAGGGAGTGTCAGTAAAGAAACGACAGGAAGTAGAAAAAATCGCAGAATCAAATAAAGCTTTTTCTCATTTTCGCTGGTAATTTCGGCATTTTTCAACAGTCCATTTTTTAATTTTTCTCCATGAATAAAGAAATTACTCCAGATATGAAATGGGCAACTCGTAAGTTGATAAAGAATGATTACCCTGAAAGATATTGGGACTATTATTTAAAAGTAGCAGCGAAAGATTTATCTGGTATGCATGAGCAGATTGCGCTAGTGCTGATAGCTAAAGGTATATATCCCAGGCCAGTAGGTAAAGTTATTAAAAAACTTCAAAAAGAGGGTTTGGCTGACGGAGCAGGTATTGACTCGGCTAGGAACAGATAGAATTGTCCAATTGAATAACAGTCTCTATCCTGTTAAAATCACTCTTGCTTCCTGAAAAAGGGAGTTTTTCTTGTCCTTTAGGATTTAGGAATTAGGGTTTAGAATTTATTTATATATGGCAGAAGTAGCAAAGAAAAAAGCAGCAATAGTCGTGACGGCCACTAAAGACCGTAATGTTTCTTATGAAAAAATCCGCAATATTGGCATTATTGCCCATATTGACGCGGGTAAAACTACAACCACAGAGAGACTTTTATTTGAAACAGGGAGAACCTATAAGCAAGGTTCGGTAGATGAGGGTACTACAGTTACTGACTGGATGGCGCAGGAAAGAGAGCGTGGAATTACAATTGTTTCTGCCGCAATCACTGCTTTCTGGGATCTTAAAGAAGATTCTTCGGTTGAGGCGGGACATTACAGAATTAATTTAATTGATACCCCAGGTCATATTGATTTTACTGCTGAAGTTGAAAGAAGTTTGCGCGTTTTGGACGGCGCTGTCATGGTTTTTGACGGTAGAACTGGAGTTGAATCTCAATCCGAAACAGTTTGGAGACAGGCTGATAAATATAAAGTTCCCAGAATATGTGTTCTTAATAAATTGAATTTAATTGGAGCCGATTTTGAAGGTTCGATTAAATCAATTCGCGAAAGACTTCGTGCAAATGCAGCCCCTGTCATTATTCCCATTGGACAAGAACATGAACATAGGGGAGTTGTAAATCTTCTAACAATGAAAGCTCTAACTTTTAAAGAGATATCCGATCATGCATTAACAGAGGAAGAAATTCCAGATGAACTACTTGATATGGCCAAGAAATATAGAGCTGAACTTATTGAAAAAGTTTCTGAGTTTGACGACGAGGCCCTAAATGCTTATCTGGAAGGAAAAGAACCTGATATAAATATACTTAAACGTGCCATTAGAAAAGGTGTTATATCTGGTAAGTTTTTCCCAGTGTTTGGAGGAGACAATCGTACTGCAGAGTCACAACTTCTTCTGGATGGAGTAGTTGAATTTTTGCCATCCCCTATTGACCTTCCTCCAGTTGAAGGGATAGATACAAAAACCAATGAGTCGGTTACTCGTGAAAGAAAAAATGAAGCACCGCTAAGTGCACTTGCATTTAAGGTAACAACCGATCCTCATGTGGGACGTCTTGTTTACGTCAGAGTTTATTCTGGAACCCTAAAGGCTGGCCAGGAAGTATATAACTCAACCAAACAAAAAGGAGAAAGAATTGGGAAGTTGGTTTTACTTCATGCAGACCAAAGGGAACTTATTGAAGAAGCGTATGCTGGAGAAATTGTGGCAGTTGTAGGGGTAAAAGAAACTTCAACTGGAGATACACTTTGTGAGATAGGTCACTCCATTGTTCTTGAGTCAATAAGTTTCCCCGAACCAGTTATTTCTTTAGCTATCGAACCCGCAACCAAGAGTGATCAGGAAAAAATGGGACTTGCACTGGGGAAGCTTTCAGATGAGGATCCAACCTTTAGAATCAAAAGCAATCTCGAAACAGGGCAAACCATAATAAGTGGAATGGGAGAGTTACAGCTTGAGGTACTTGTAGACCGCATGAAGAGTGAGTTTAATGTTGAAGCTACAACAGGGGCACCTCAGGTAGCTTATAAAGAAACAATCAAGAAAATTGGACAAGGAGAGGGTAAGTATATAAGACAAACCGGAGGTCGCGGTCAATATGGACACTGTCTTCTTCGCCTTGAGCCTTTGGGGCGTGGTGAGGGATTTGAATTTAAGAGTGAAATTAAAGGTGGAGCCATTCCTCAGGAGTATATCTCTCCAATTGAAAAAGGAATTAAAGAGAAAATGGAGAATGGAGTTATGGCGGGATTCCCAATGGTTGATCTTCGGGCAATAGTATATGACGGATCTTTCCACGAGGTCGATTCTTCGGAAATCGCCTTTAAGATTGCAGGATCAATGGCACTTGAGGATGCATTCAAAAAGAGTGACCCAATACTTCTTGAGCCCATTATGAAGGTTGAAGTATTTACTCCTGGAGAATACATGGGAGATGTTATTGGAGATTTATCTTCAAAACGTGCCCAGATTTCAGGCAGTGAAGAAAAAGGTGGGGAAACTGTTATTTATGCAGTTGCCCCTCTTTCTGAATTATCTGGTTATGCAACCAAATTAAGGTCACTTACTCAGGGGAGAGCCAGGGCTTTTGTTGAGCCAAGTCACTATGAAGAAGTTCCTTCCCACATTGCAGCTCAAGTTGTAGAAAAGAGTGGCAAAGTAGAAATGCCAAGAGGGTAATAATTGACTATTAACTCTTGACAGGCTTATTTAGGCTCGAATATAATACACCTATTGAGGCAGAATTAAGCCTCTTGTTTTTTGAAGGGCATATTTGGTATAATTACCTTTCAGGCAAAATAAAATGGCAGACGCAAAACAACATTTTGATAGAAGTAAGCCCCATGTAAATATTGGTACTGTTGGTCACGTTGACCACGGTAAAACCACTTTAACCTCAGCTATCACTATGGTTTTAGCTAAACAGGGACTTGCAACAGCTAAAAATTATGCAGATATTGATAGTGCTCCCGAGGAAAAAGAGCGTGGAGTTACAATCAATCTTTCTCATCAAGAATACGAAACAGCCAAACGTCATTATGCTCACATTGATGCTCCAGGTCATGCTGATTACATTAAAAACATGATTACTGGTGCAGCTCAAATGGATGGAGCAATTTTGGTTGTTTCTGCCGCAGACGGTCCCATGCCTCAAACTAGAGAGCACGTAATTCTCGCCCGTCAAGTTAATGTTCCCGCAATTGTAGTTTTCCTTAACAAATGTGACATGGTTGATGATCCCGAACTTATTGATTTAGTTGAAGCAGACGTTCGTGAGCTTCTTAAGAAATATAAATATCCTGGAGATGAAGTCCCTGTAATTAGGGGTTCAGCTCTTAAAGCAACTGAGGGTGATGCAGAAGCTGAAAAACAGATTCAGGCTTTAATGGATGCGGTGGATAGTTACATTCCTGATCCAGTTCGCGAGACCGACAAGCCATTCTTTATGGCAGTTGAAGATGTATTTACAATTCAAGGAAGAGGAACAGTTGTTACGGGAAGAGTCGATCGTGGAGTTATCAAAGTTAACGAAGAAATTGAGATAGTAGGAATTAAAGACACTCAAAAAACAGTTGTAACAGGACTTGAGATGTTCAGAAAGACTCTTGATGAAGCTCAAGCAGGAGACAATGTTGGAGTACTATTGCGCGGAATTGAAAAAGACCAGGTTGAACGTGGACAAGTTCTTGCTAAGTCAGGCTCAATTACTCCCCATACAGAGTTTGAAGCGGAAGTATATATTCTTTCAAAAGAAGAGGGTGGAAGACATACACCATTTTTTACAGGTTACAAGCCTCAGTTTTATATAAAAACAGCGGATATTACGGGGGAGGCAACCCTTCCAGAGGGGATTGAAATGGTCATGCCTGGAGATAATGCAAAAATGAAAGTTAAGCTAATTCAACCCGTAGCACTTGAAGATGGTATGAGATTTGCAGTCAGAGAAGGTGGCCACACAGTTGGAGCTGGAGTTGTCACCAAAGTAATAGCTTAAATTATTATAGATAGCACATTCATATGGCAACTGGACGACTTAGAGTAAAACTCAAGAGTTATGACCATAGAGTCCTCGATGAAGCATCAGCTAAAATCATCGACACGGCTCTTGCTACAGGTGCCAAAATCATAGGTCCCATTCCTCTCCCCACATCCCGTTCCATGATGGCAGTTAAAGAATCTCCTTTTACGGACAAAGATGCCCAAGAACATTATGAAGTTTTAGTTCACAAGAGATTAATTGATATTCTAGATCCATCCCCACGTACAGTTGATTCCCTTGGGAACCTTGATCTTCCAGCTGGGGTAAGTATTGAGATCAAGATGTAAGTTTCTCCTGCCCTTCTTAAGACATGTCATTAGAAAACGATCAAGAACGGGTACAAAAAGCAATGGAAAAATACTCCAATTGGGAGGAACGACGAACTGAAGTTCTTGAAGAATTAAAAGAATTTCGAAATATTAGAAGATTTTATCATTCGCAAAATAACCCAGGTGCTTATGTGACATTAAACATTTTTTTGAAAGATTCAGAAGTGCTTAAAACAGTTAGAGCTGCAGAATTGTTTCCTGATGAACCCAATCCAAGGTTTTTTGTGGCTTGGAGTGTGAGTGATGATCATACGGATGTAAGAAAACTTGAGACAACCATTGACCCCAGTTTGGATAGGAAGGTGAGAATCTCTGGAGAAGTTATAGTTTTGAAAGATGAAACCAAATTTTTTCTCTGCGATCCGATTCAACTAAAAACTGGTGCTACGGAACTATCTACAGGGAAAAATTATCTAGAAGTATCTAATATTTTATTAGATAGGGGTTATATTCCCGTAGATGCTGAGTTTAGAATTCTTCCAATTGATAATACAAAAGATGACTTAGTAAGCCTTGGTGGGCTTGAAAAGGAATTTATTGATTTATATGGCAATTTGAGTCTAACTGAAAGTATTATTATGTCCAAGGTAAATAGGACAAAGCTTGAAAATATAGTCCATTCACTTGTTAGAATTATTCAAAATAGTAAGAATAGTGACGAAGTTGAGAGGGGAATTATATTTTTGGGTGACGTTTTGGCAGTTTTTCCAGGATTAAGGAAGTATTTTACGGGTCAAGAGAAAGAAAAAATGGTTCAAATAGTTAGCTCAAAAGATTTGATGGACGAGTCGGGATTGGGTGAGATAAACTAAAGTTATGTCTGTTGAAATTACATATTTCGTTCATGGAACCACATTTGATAATGAGCAGGAAATTTCTTCTGGTTGGAAAGATGTAGACATTTCTCCAAAAGGAATAGAACAATCAATCGCCCTTAAGGATCAAGTTAAGGATAAGAAATTTGATGTTGTATTCTGCTCTGACCTAAAACGTGCCGTACATTCGGCAAAATTGTCCTTTGAGGGAACTTATACAATTGTTCCCGATGCAAGACTTAGGGAATGTAGTTATGGTGATTTTAATGGAAAGCCGTCAGAAGTTGTTGAATCTATGCAGGAGAGTCACGTAACTGAAAAATTTCCTAATGGCGAAAGTTATGAAGTTGTAAAGAGTAGGATAGCGGATTTTCTGGAAGATTTGAAGAAAAATTATGACGGTAAACATGTTGCAATAGTTGCCCACAAAGCTCCTCAACTTTCGCTAGATGTGTTATTAAGAGGTAAAACATGGGAACAAGCCTTTGCAGAAGATTGGCGCAAAACCCATTCTTGGCAACCAGGATGGGAATATATTTTAAATTGAACTGAATTTTCTTCCTTTGACGTTTACTTTGCACCAGAGGGGGCTACTAACCACAATTGAGGCTCGCCAGAAATAGTTATAAATTGAAGCTGGTAAAATTGATTCAAAATACTTCAGGTAAGGACTTAAGGATATAGCTATGTTCCAAATAAAACTGGGAACCTTTATTTGTTTATATTTTTTTCCTTGAGCTTCAGTAAGGATCTTAAAAATCTCAGCTAAAGTCAGATTTTGGACTGCTAATGGGATAATCTGGTAAGTTTTGGGTGGTTTTTGAGAAACATTAACCAGATATTTGGAGATATCATCGACATTGATAAGCCCTGTCTTTCCAGTCCAATTTAACCTCGAAAAGATAGAATTTGTTTTGACTAAACCTTTTAGAAAATTTAAAAAACTGTTTTTTCTGGGATTATCTCCCCAAACTGTGGGAAGCCTTAAAATTGTTAACTTAAATTTTCTATCTTTTGCAGCCTTAATTAGTATTTTTTCTGCTATTAATTTTGTATATCCATAGCCGTTATTTGGTGAGGGTTTGGTCTTTCCGTCAATAGCTTTTTTGCAGTTTTTCCTCCCCGCGTAAATTGCCAGGGAGCTGGTAAAAACAAAATGACTATTTTTATCTAATTTAAGATGTTCCAGTAGATTCTTTGTTCCAATATCATTACATCTTTGGTCAGCTTTTGAAGTATCAGTTGCGGCTGCCAAGTGGATTACTAACCTTGGGTTTTTGGGGACTTTGGAAAGACCCTTTTTCGTAACTAAATTGTGTTTCCCCTCATTTAAAAGAAAAACTTTCTCTTTTTTATATTTATTTTTGATTAAGGGTGTAAGCTGACTTCCTATAAAACCCGTACCTCCCGTTATTAAAATCATAAGGGTATAATAGCGCTTGTATGTGGAAACATAAATGGTTAATTATATCTCTAGTTTTGGCCGTATTTTTGATCATTTTTAGGTTTAATCACGGAGTTATCCAACAGGATAATTATGTGGGATATGCCAGAACTTTTCCCTTTTCTGTAGGTAGTATAGATTTTTTTGAATCCCGACTTCTTCCAGGGCTTCCTATTTTAATTTATTTATTTAGCTGGTTGACCCAAAATCTTTATGTCTCAGGGTATTTAATTACTCTTCTTTCTTTTGTTGGTTCCTATTTCTTACTTTATAAAATCACTGGCTCACGTTTTAGTGTTTTGCCTTTGGTTTTTCCTCCAATTCTTCTTTCCCTATCAACTCTAATTGATACCGAATTTCCCTTCATTTTTTTGGCTCTTCTTGGCTACTACCTGATAAGGAAGGAGAAAATGGCTTTGGCATTTCTTGTAATAGGGCTATCTGTTTGGTTTAGGTTGGCAGGCTTAGCTTTGATTTTTGCTGTTTTTATATACTTTTTGGTTCAAAAGAAGTTTACCAAGTTTTTTATTTACCTGCCTTATTTTACCCTTCCGATGGTTTTCCTTATGGCTTATAACGCCTACTTTTTTGGGTCTAGCGATCTTTTTTATCAGCTTACTACTTATGAGGCACTTCACCCTGGAAGGATTAATATTGGAGTAGTCCAATTGGGGTTGGATTTAGTTAGGGCAATAAGGTGGCATTGGTACAGGATCTTTGTGTCAGGTCTTTTCTATGTGATCTTTTTTGTGGTTCTTTGGGTAAAATCCATTAAGCCCAAGGCTCTTGAGTTTTGGCTGATAACAGGCATTTATCTTTTTACACTAACAGTTAATTTAGTGCCATTTTTGGAGAATTTGGGCAGGTACTTGGCTCCAACTATTCCATTTTTCTGGATAATGTACTACGGTAAGTTTAAAAAGAGGGGGTTAGTATTTTTGCCTTTTACCCTTCTTGTATCATCCTTGGTAGTTCTAATTTGAGCAGGCTTGCCAAGAGATTAGCCTTCTGGTATAATGTCCCCATTACAATATGGTGGTCATGAATAACATCAGCCACGGTAAGTTAGCTTCTTAAGGGGCTCCAAAAGCGCCTTTTAGGGGGCGCTTAAGTTGTTTAATGGCGGGTGAAGAACAGGTGGTTCTATCACTTCGCTCCAAAACAAAAATGATAAATACAATTTTAGGTTCAAAAGGAAGTGTTTCCCAGACCTTCGTGCAAGGCTTTAAAGTGCCTGTCACTAAGGTTACCGCTGGGCCCTGTGTCGTGACTGCCATTAAGAATGAAACCCGTGATGGTTATTGGGCAATTCAAATTGGTTATTCAGTTAAAAAACTCAAAAATACCTCAAAACCTCTTCAAGGACACCTCAAAGCTACTATAAAAGAAGACAAAGCCCCAAGATTTTTAAGAGAGATTAAAGTTAAAAAAGAGCCAGAAGTTAAAGTCGGAGACACAATATCAACCTCCGACATTTTTCATGCTGGAGATATAGTTTCAGTAACTGGAGTTTCAAAGGGTAAAGGTTTTGCTGGAGGAGTTAAAAGATGGGGATTTCATGGAGGACCTCGTACTCATGGTCAGAGTGATCGTGAGCGTGCTCCAGGATCAATTGGACAAACAACAACTCCAGGTAGAGTCTATAAAGGCAAAAAGATGGCGGGAAGAATGGGAGGGGAACAAGTTACTATTAAGAATCTTCACGTAATTTCAATCAACCCTGAGACAAATGAAATGGAAATATCAGGACAGATTCCAGGAACCCCAGGGGGTCTTATCACAATCAAGAAAATTAAATCAGGCAGTTTGAAAGAATTGGAACATGAAGTGGTAGCTCAAGTTGTTGAGGGAGAAGCTCCAACTGGGGAAGCAGAAGGAGAAAAGAAGGAAGAGACAGCTCAAGTACCAGAAGGAGGAACACCAAATGCTTAAAGTACAAGTTTATACAATTAAAGGATCAAAAGTTGGGGAGATGGTTCTTCCAAAGGATACATTTGAAGCTAAGATTAGTATGGATTTACTATCTCAGGCCAATCATGTGTATGAAGAAAGAAGTCATATTGGTTTAAGAAATACTAAAACAAGATCTGAAGTAAATAGAACAACCAAGAAGATTTACAAACAAAAAGGAACGGGAGGAGCAAGACATGGTTCAAGACGTGCCAATTTGTATGTAGGTGGAGGAATCGTTTTTGGACCACGTCCTTTAAGAAGAGAACTTTCCTTACCCCTTTCTCAAAAGAAAGCTGCAGTTATTTCTGCCTATTCGGCCAAAGCCAAGGCTCATGAAATAATTGCCATTCGTGGTATTTCGGGACTGACCAAAACCAACGAGGCTGCCAGTTTTCTTAAGAAAATTGCTGAGGATGTTAAATCGAAGAGTTTTACATTTATTCTTTCTGAAAAATCTCTACCTATTTTTAGATTTTTGAGGAACTTGGGTAATGTAAAGTCAGTTTTATATAAAAATGCCAATGCATTTGACATCATCGGGGCTGGGCAGATTGTATTAGACGAGGATATTTTTGAGAAAAAAGTAGTTAAAAAAGCTAAATAATATGTTAAAACCAATTTTTACAGAAAAAAGTACAAAGATGGCCAAAATGGGTAAATACTCATTTTGGGTAGAACCAGGGTCTACAAAAACAGGACTTAAATCCCTTATTGGAAAGATTTTTGGTGTTCATGTCACAAGCATCAAAACAATAAAAAAGGGTGGGGAAAAGGGAAGAAACGCTCGTGGTAAGAGATTTAATAGGCTAGCAAGTAAAAAAGCTGTTGTTACTATCAAAGCTGGAGAAAAAATCAGTGTTTTTGAAGAAACAAAGAAAAAATAATCATGATTAAACTTAAATCAACATTACGAAGAAAATCGGGTAGAGCTCATGGATCAGTTGTGGTCAGGCACCAGGGTGGAGGAGAAAAGAGATTTCTTAGGGAAGTCGACTTTAAGCGCGGCAAGATTGATGTTTGGGGAAAAGTTCTTGCAATTGAATATGATCCCAATAGAAAAGCTAGGTTGGCATTAGTACTTTATGAAGATGGAGAAAGACGATATATTCTCTCCCCAGACAAACTTGAAGTTGGGATGCGAGTAATTGCATCAGAAGCTGCACCTATTGAGGTGGGAAATTCACTTCCCTTAAAAGCTATTCCAGTTGGAGTACAAGTTCATAATATTGAGATAACCAAAGGTAAAGGTGGACAGGTTGTTAAAAGTGCAGGAAGTGCAGCAGTTATTTTTGGCAGGGAAGAGAATTGGATTTTGGTAAAATTACCATCGGGGGAGATTAGAAGATTCTATCCCGATGCTTGGGCAACAGTTGGACAGGTTGGGAATGTTGATGCTAAGAACGAAAAAATTGGAAAAGCAGGAAGAAAACGTCATATGGGTATTAGACCGTCAGTACGCGGAGTTGCTATGAACCCACATTCCCATCCACATGGAGGAGGAGAAGGAAGAAGTGGTATTGGTATGAAACACCCAAAGACTGTTTATGGTAGAAGTGCGGTAGGTAAAACTAGGAATAAAACCAAATATTCAAACTATTTGATAGTTCAAAGAAGAGGAGGAAAAGCCATACTTGGCTAGAATAAAATTATGAGCAGAAGTAATAAAAAAGGACCGTTTGTAGATCCTAACTTAATTAAAAAAATTGAAAATGGATTAGGCTTGAAAGAAAGCCCAATCAAGACGTGGTCAAGAGCTTGTCAAATTGCCCCTACTTTTGTGGGTAAGTATTTCCAAGTACATAATGGGCATGTTTTTATCAATATTTTTGTAACTGAAGACATGGTGGGACATCGCTTGGGTGAGTTTTCACCAACCAGAACATTTAGAGGACATGGTGAGGTTGTTAAAAGAACGATGGATAAGACCTAGTGTAATCAATATGGAAAAAACATTTAAATCAACACAAAAATATTTAATAGAAAGCCCAAGAAAGTTAAGACTTGTTGTCGGTTTGATTAAAAAGATGAGCCCACTTGAGGCAATTGAGAAGTTGCCATTTGCTAGTCGTCGTGCAGCTCATGATTTAATCAAGGTAATCAAATCAGCCATGGCCAATGCCAAAAACCAGGGAGTAAGTGACACAGATTTAATATTTAAAGAGATTCAGATTGGTGAAGGCCCACGCTTAAAAAGAGGAAGAGCCGCAAGTCGTGGCCGTTGGCATCCGTTCAAGAAAAGAATGAGTCATATTAGGGTTGTACTAACAACTAAACCCGTTAAGTCCGTTAAGAAAGAAGAAGTTAATGAAGTAGTTGAGCAAGAAAAGAAAACAAAAGAAGTTAAAGTCAAAGAAGTGAAAAAAGTTAAGAAAGGAACTGATAAATAACATGGGACAAAAAGTTAATCCAATCGGCATAAGAACTGGTTTTTATCTCCCCTGGAAATCCAGGTGGTTTGGAGATAGCAGGTCGTTCAAGGAATTCTTAGTGGAGGATATTAAGATAAGAACTGGCTTAATGGATAAGCTTAAACTTGCAGGAATTACTACTGTTGAGATTGAGCGAATGGCCAAAAGTATGGTTGTAATTATCACAGTAAGTAGGCCAGGAGTAGTAATAGGTCGTGGGGGAACAGGGATCGAAGATGTCAAAAAATTTATTTTATCTGTAATGAGAGAGACCAGGGGAAAGGTGGTAAAAGATGTTAAAATAGATATTCGAATTAACGAAGTAAAAAATCCCGAATTATCCGCACATTTGGTTGCAGGAAGAATTGCACAAGAGTTGGAACGTAGAATTCCCCACAGGCGTGCAGTTCAGAAAGCAATAGAGCGCGTCATGGCCTCAGGAGCCTTGGGAGTAAAAGTAGTTCTTGGGGGACGTATAAATGGAGCAGAAATAAGTCGTGTTGAGAAATTCCATCAGGGTTCGGTTCCATCACAAACTTTAAGGGAAAACATTGATTATTCTCAGGTTCCCGCACTTTTGAAACGTGGTTATGTGGGAGTAAAAGTCTGGATACATAGAAAAATAGAAGATTAAATAATATGTTACAACCAAAAAGAAGAAAATTTATTAAAGAGTTTAGGGGTAGAAGACGTGGTAATGCAACCCGTGGAGCTGATATTTCATTTGGAGATTTTGCCATGAAGGCACAAGAAGTTGCTTGGATAACATCAGCCCAAATTGAATCAGCAAGGCGTACAATTACTCATTCCCTTAAAAAGGGGGGTAGGGTTTGGATCAGGATTTTCCCAGACAAACCAATAACTGGTCGACCCGCTGGAAAGCGTATGGGTGGTGGAAAAGGAGATATTTCAACTTACGTTGCAGTGGTTAAACCTGGAATGATACTTTTTGAGGTTGCAGGAGCAGCTGAAGAGATTGTTCGTGAGGCATTTAGAAAAGCTGCTTGTAAATTACCAATTGATATCAAAATGGTATCTCGTGAGAATTAATGAAATAAGCGAAAGCTTGTTAGAATATCATGAAAAAGAAAGACTTTATCGATTTAAGAGCAAAAGACCTTAAGGCTTTAAAATCAATGGCTATGGCTAAAAAACTTGAAGCTGATAAGATGCGAATGGAGATAGTTGGTGGAAAAGAAAAGAATCTTAAAGCAACCAACAATCTAAGGCACGATATTGCTCAGATTTTAACATTAGTTAGGGAGAAAGAAATTTTAGAAAAATTAAATAAATGAAAATATTTGTTGGACATGTAACTGGCACAAAAATGGCAAAAACAGCAGAGGTTACCGTGGAAAGAGTTGTCATCCATCCTCTATACAAAAAGAGATTTAAAAGAGACAAAAAATATCAAGTTCATGATGAAATTGGTACTAAAATTAACGATGTGGTTAAATTTGCAGCCAGCAAACCATATTCGAAAACCAAAAAATGGAAAATATTAGAGGTTGTCACAGCAAAGAAAGGAAAAGCAAAATAAATGGTACAACTTAGAAGTATACTAGTACCTGCCGATAACAGTGGGGCAAAACGCCTAATGATTATTGGAGTTCCTGGGCGTGTCGGAAAAGTTGCAACTCTTGGAGATGTTGTTCTCTGTGTAGTACAGGGGGCTAATGTGGCAGGAGCAGTAGTTGATCATGAGAAAGTAAAAGTTTTAATTGTCAGGACTCGAAAAGAAGTGGGAAGAAGTGATGGAAGTTATATAAGATTTGACGACAATGCGGGAGTGGTAATTGATAAACAGGGGCTGCCTCGCGGGACTAGAATTTTGGGTCCCATAGCCCGTGAGGTTAAAGAAGTTGGATATCATAAAATAGCATCACTAGCTAGGGAGGTTATATAAGCAAAGCTTGTTAGAATATCTTAAAAAAATGATGAAACTAAAGATAAACGATACAGTCAAAATAACAATAGGTAAGGACAAAGGTAGAGAGGGTAAAATTGAAAAAATTATGCCCAAAGAAGCCAAAATCATTGTACCTGGGGTAAATATGTATAAAAAACATGTTAAAGGAATAGGAGAAACAAAGGCTGGTATATATGATATACCTCGTCCACTTTCTCTGGGAAAAGTTGCATTGATTTGTCCTAAATGTAAAAAAATAACTAGGGTTGGGTTTAAATTTGCAGGAAGCCAAAAAGTTAGAGTTTGCAAGAAATGTGGAAAAGAGATAGACACTAAATGATATGAATAGACTTAAAGAAAAATACAACAAAGAAATTAAGGAAGTTTTGATTAAAGAATTGGGAGTAAAAAATACAATGTCACTTCCAAAACTAGTAAAGGTTGTTGTTAATATGGGAATTGGAGAGGCTGCCAAGAGTAAACAAGCAATGGAAGCTTTGCAAAAAGACATGGCGGCGGTTACTGGACAGTTCCCATCAACAAGAAACGCTAAAGTTTCAATTGCAAGTTTCTCTCTTAGGGCTGGAATGCCAGTTGGCCTTTCCGTTACTTTGAGAGGGGAAAAGATGTATTCATTCTTGGATAGACTATTCTCAATAGTTTTGCCTCGTTTGAGAGATTTTAGGGGAGTGTCTGATAAATCTTTTGACAAACAAGGAAACTATACACTTGGACTAGTGGAGCATACAGTTTTTCCCGAGATTGATTCAACTAAATCAGCTGCCCCTCATGGAATGGAAATTACGATCGTAACAACGGGGGGGACCATGTTAAAATCCAAAAAGCTTTTGGAACTACTTGGAATGCCATTCACTAAAGAATTAAAAATTGAAAATTAAAAATTAAAAATTATGTCAACAACAGCAAAAGAAGTTAGAGAAACAAAAAAGTTAAAGTACAAAGTTAGATATCATAACCGCTGCAAGATCTGTGGAAGGTCCAGGGGCTATATGAGAAAATTTGGCCTTTGTAGACTCTGTTTTAGAGAACATGCCCTTAGGGGCGAGATTCCTGGAGTTAGAAAGGCTAGTTGGTAAGCGAAAGCTTGTCTTAGATAAATAATAAATATGTCAAAAACAAGAAAACAATCAGTTAGCAATTATCCAGTGGGAGATTTCTTGATTCAACTTAAGAATGCTTCTAGGGCTGGAAATAAAGTGGTAAAAGTAATGACAAGTAATAAAATCTTGGCAATTGCCGAGACTCTTAAAAAGCTTGGATTTTTGGATAGTGTTAAAAAAGAAAAAGAAGAAATTGTTGTAGGACTTACTTTTAAAAATAAAAAACCGCTATTAATGGATGTTAAGCTGGTAAGTAAGCCTGGTCTTAGGATTTATATGGGAGCTGACGAAATTGCAAAGAAAAAAGGACCATCAATTTTCTTAGTTACAACTACAAAGGGAGTAATCTCTTCTGTACAAGCAGTAAAAGATAGACAAGGTGGAGAAGTGATAGCCGAAATATTGTAATATGTCAAAAATTGGAAAATTACCAATATCAATTCCTGCAGGAGCAACAGTGAATGTTGAGGGGCGTCACGTGACCGCGGTCGGACCTAAAGGAACTTTGACCCAGAAATTACCCAGAGGTATTGAGGTTGAGGTTAAAGATGGAATAGTTAATGTTACGACCAAAGGAAAAAATAAGACCAATATGAGTAATCATGGGACAATTAGGGCTCTTATCAACAACAACATAATTGGAGTTACGACTGGCTGGAGTAAACAATTGGAGTTGGTTGGAACTGGATTTAGAGCAGAGGTTGTGGGAAGTACGCTAACTTTAACAGTTGGATTTTCCCATACTGTTAAGATTGAAGCACCCGAAGGAATTAGCTTTAAAGTTGAAAAAACATTTGTTACAGTCGAAGGTGCTAGTCGTGAGGTGGTGGGGCAAATAGCATCTGAAATTCGTGCAGTTAGACCTCCCGAGCCATATAAAGGTAAAGGAATTAAGTATGTTGACGAAGTAATTAGAAGGAAAGCTGGTAAAGCAGCTGCAAAAACAACGGGAGCGGCCTAATCATATGGAAATTAAAGCAAAAAGATACAAACAAAGAAAAGCTAGGGTAAGATCCCGTGTCGAAGGAACGATGGAACGACCTAGATTTACAGTCTATAAATCGAAAATTTATATTTATGGACAGCTTATAGATGACACAAAAGGCAAAACCCTGGCCTCAGCCAGTGACCTTAAAGTCAAAACTGGAAAAAAGGTTGAAAGAGCAGGGGTAGTGGGGGAAGAGTTGGCTAAAAAAGCTCTAGCTAAAAAGATTAAAAAAGTAATATTTGACAGAAATGGATACAAATATCATGGAAGAGTTAAGGCTTTGGCCGAAGGAGCAAGAAAAGGGGGATTAGAATTTTAAAATGGCAGGTTTTAATAGAAATCAACAAAGCTACGGTGGAGTTCCAAAAGAGTTTGAGGAAACTGTGGTTCAAATAAATAGAATCAGCAAGAAAACCAAAGGTGGAAACACCATCAGGTTTTCTGCATTGGTAGTTGTGGGAGACAAAAAGGGAAAAGTGGGAGTTGGAATTGCTAAAGCTCATGACGTTAGAAATGCAATCAGAAAATCTATAGAGGCTGCAAAAAGGAAGATGGTTTTGGTTCCCTTAGTAGGTACCACAATCCCCTACTCTGTTAATGAAAAATTCTCAGCAGCTAAAATACTTCTAAAGCCGGCCCCTCCTGGGTCAGGTATTATTGCAGGGGGACCAATGAGGGTGGTTTTGGAAGCTGCAGGAATACGCGATGCAGTTGGTAAAATCTTGGGAACAAAGAATAAAATTAGTAATGTTTATGCCACACTTAAAGCATTGGATACAATATCAAACTTGGTATATATGAAGAAGAAAGGAGATAGTAAGGGATTATAATCCTGAGCAAAGTCGAAGGATGATCAAATTAAACAAAGTTGTTACTAAGTCAAAGAAAAGAGTAGGACGAGGAATGGGAAGTGGAAAAGGATCCCATACGGTAGGACGTGGCCAAAAAGGACAAAAATCAAATACTGACATCCACATTCTTTTTGAAGGACTTAAGATGAAGAAATCTTTCCTCAAAAGGCTTCCCTTAATGAGGGGGAAAGGAAAGTTTCATGGTAAGGGTAAACCAGTAACACTTAATTTGAGTGATTTGGAAAGCTTACCAACAGGATCAGTTATTACAGTAGAATTATTAGTTAAATCAAAGTTGGTTGATGCCAAGGAGGCAAAAACATTTGGAGTTAAGATTTTGAGTAATGGCAAAACTACTAAAAAATTCACCTTCGAAGTCCCTACCTCAAAATCTGTTCAATCTTCAAAATAAAAACTTGCATCCTACAGTTTAATATTTTTATATTGGTGGTATATTTTCTTAGTTTTTGGATTGTGATACAGTAAAGTATATGGCTTCTTATGAGGGAGTTATTAAGGCTAGGATTGTTGAGGTTAGATTTGCTACAGCAGGAAAGATTGTGACAGTTAAAAAAGGGGTTGGAGACAAAGTTGCCAAATGGGAATTAATTGCCTCACTTGATCGAAAAATGCTTCAGACAGAACTTGATAGTCAACTTGCAGATTTTGAAAAAGTCAGGGCTGAGTTTGAAATTTTTAATCAAAAAAATCCTGATCCCCAAAGTGCAATTGATAAATATTTAATAACTGAAAAACAAGCGGCTTTGAATATTTCTGTTAAGGATGTGGAAATTGCAAAAGCCAGACTTGATCAGTGTGATTTATTTTCCCCAGTTACAGGCCTCATTCTTGATGACAGTGGAATTGTGGTGGGAATAAATGTGACTCCAGCTGGGTCTGCAATTAAAATAGTGGATACCTCTTCATATTACTTTGAGTTTGAGATTGAACAAAAAGATATTCCATTTTTTAGTGAAGTTAAAGAAGGAAAAGTAGAGTTTCCTGGAATTGGGATGGAGACGGTGGGAAAGTCTAGCGGGATTATTGCGAATGGCAAGAACTTTTATGTCAGGGTTTGTATTCCTGATAATCGTGGGATTCTTCTTGGCTTAAATGGCAAAGCAAACTTCTAAAAAATTTAGTTGGAAAAAAGCTGCACTTTCCCTGGCAGCTGTAGGAATAGTTGCTGGAAGTGCTACCGTTATCAAACGTGAGGTAGATCCTGAAGAGAAAGTTATTGAGGTTATTGATGGGGATACTTTCAGGATTTCAAATAGACAGACTATTAGGTTCTATTCTGTGGATGCTCCTGAACTAGGGAATTGTTATGGGCAGGAAGCAAAGGAAGCATTAACTAAAAAAATTCTAGGGAAAAAGGTAACAATAAAAAGTCCAAGAACGGATTATTACAAAAGGGTGCAAGCTTATGTATATTTGGATGGAGAATTTATATATGAGTATATGGTTAAAAATGGATTTGCGTCTGAACACGGTGAAGGAACTCCTGAAACAGATATTGTTAGAGTCGCGAATATTTTTGCTAAAGAAAACAAACTTGGTATATATTCTGAAGAATGCTCTCCATCTATTCCTAAAAATAAAGTCTGCAATATTAAGGGAAACGTTACCTATGATGATGGTAAAAAGGAATATACGATTCCTGGTTGCCGTAATTATCCTCAAACTATCGTTGAGAGATTTAGGGGAGAAGATTGGTTTTGTAGTGAAAGTGAAGCCAAAGCGGCAGGTTTTGTCAAATCCTCAAACTGCCCAGGGGTTTCTTCTTTCTAAACGTTTTCTTTCTATCACACTTTCAATTACCCCAAGAGCATGGAGGTATGACTTGTCTTCTAATTTTTTTAATTCATCTCTAGTACTATTGATTTCACCTGCTTCAATATTTGGTGCCATATCACATAGCCTACAAACCATGGCATCAAAATTATCTTTGATTGCAGCTTGAACAATATTTACCCTATCTCGAAGAGGCACTAATTGAAAAGCATGTGTGAGTAGTTTTTCTCTTTTCCCGTCGCCATAAATGACAGAAGTCATGTAATTATTTATAAACTTCAATGGATTCTCCGTTTCGATCTGTGCTATTTTGACCATAATTGTCTCAAGAATTGGATGATCGGCAAAGTCCTTTTGTGTCAGTTGTCTATCTTTCATATTCAATTTTGCTGGATTATATCACATAGACCCTCTAATTTTTCTGAATTTTGTATGGTTTTTGATATACTTCTTTTGATGTCAGATGAAAAATTTACACTAAGAGCTGCTGTTTATTTAATTTTAATCAAAGATGGTAAAACACTTTTTTCAAGAAGATTTAATACTGGTTGGATGGATGGAAAATACAGTCTTATAGCTGGACACTTAGATGGAAACGAAAAAGTTTCTGATGCAATGATCCGAGAAGCGATGGAGGAAGCGGGAATTAAAGTTGAAAAAGAAGATTTGAAACCCGTAAAAGTACTTCACAGGAATTCTAAAGAACGGGAATATATAGATTTCTTTTTTACTACAGAAAAATGGGAAGGGGAACCATTCATTAGAGAGCCAAATAAATGTGATGACATGAGATGGTTTCCTCTTACCTCTCTCCCTGAAAATACTTTACCGCATGTTAAAAATGTTATTGAGAATTATGATGATGGCGTTCCATTTATTGAGTCTGGTTGGGAATAGTCGAAAGCTGAACTTCATTAACCAACTCTGTCTTTAGGATCAGAATTGGGATATAATTCAAACTTGAATGCTTAGTAAAATATGGCAGTTTTTAGTTAAATCAGTTAAGACTCCTTCTATCAGGAAGAAGCTTATTATTACTGGGATTATCCTTATTGTTTTTAGACTTGCTGCTCACATTCCTGCAGCTGGTATTGATAGAACCACTCTAGCTGCTCTTTTTGCAGGAAGTCCACTTCTGTCACTACTTGATGTATTTTCTGGTGGAACTCTGGCCAACTTTTCCATTCTTGCTTTGGGACTTAACCCTTATATTAATGCCTCTATTGCCTTTCAGCTTTTGGGACATGTAGTGCCAAGTTTGGAAGCTTTGCAAAAAGAAGGAGAATATGGGCAAGAAAAAATTAACCAATATACACGCCTTTTGACAGTCCCTCTGGCTGCAATGCAGGCTTTTGGTATGTATGCTCTTTTAAAGGGTCAAAATATTATTTCCAATTTAGGACCAATTGAGCTTCTTTCTCTTGTTATTACCATGACTGCAGGAACTGTATTTGCTGTTTGGTTGGGGGAACTAATTAGTGAATACGGATTCAAAAATGGAGTTTCACTACTTATTTTTACTGGAATTGTTGCACGTCTTCCTATTGTTTTTGGACAGTCAGCGACAACATTGGGTTCCCAAGATGTTTTGAAAGTGGTAATTTTCCTTGGGGTCGCAATTTTAATTGTAGGAGCAGTTATCTTCATTAGTGAAGCTGCGAGACATATTCCTATTCATTATGCAAAAAGAAGAACTGAAAGTGGATTGGGGGCAACTTCATATCTTCCCTTGCGCTTAAATCAGGCGGGAGTTATTCCTATTATTTTTGCAGTTTCCTTGGTTCTTATGCCTTCTCTTTTGGGGCAGTTTTTGGCAAATGTTCCCAATGCTCAAATTGCTGGTTTTGCCAGAGGAATAAGTACTGCGTTTGATCCTCAGGGCTTGGTATATAACATAGTTTATTTCTTCTTGGTATTTGGTTTTACCTATTTTTATACAGCTGTGGTATTTAATCCCGAAAAAATTGCAGAGAACCTGCAAAAAGGTGGAGGGTTTGTGCCAGGAATAAGACCTGGAAAAGAAACCGAAAAACACCTTTCCCATGTTCTTTCGCGCTTAACAATGGTTGGTGGAGTTTTCTTGGGACTCGTTGCTGTTCTTCCCTCGTTTTTTAGTAGTGCTATTGGAGCATCCAACTTAGCAATTGGAGGAACTAGTATTTTGATTGTTGTTTCAGTTGCTCTTGAGATGATTAGGGAGATGGAGGGGGAACTGGTAATGGGAAGATATGACAGGTTGATTAGATAACTTCGTAGGGTCGATACTTATTGACTTTTATTTTCACTACATATAAAGTTGGCGCAAATGTCAAAAGATCGGCCACAACCACTTTCAACAGAACAAAGAATTGAGAATGCCAGGTTAGAAGCACTTAATTTAACTCTATGTCTTTCCCATATGGTTGGTCAGTATTGTGAAAGATCAAAGGAAAATGGTTGGATACCTCCTAGATCAATTAAGTGGGACGGAAATTCGAGCTATGGAAAGAAAATGGTTTTTCTTGTAGATGGACAAGAAATACACGGTCATTTTGAGTCCGAGGAGGAATTCGGAAAGATAGTTAAAAATCATAAAGAGACCGTTTATAGGCCATATAACCCAAAAGCCGACGCTGATTGGTTTGATTTAATTCCAACAGATTATTCAAGTGTTTGGGTATCAAAGCAATGTCAACAAATGGATAATGGACGTTTTGCTTTGGCGGGAAGGACTGAAGGGGAAGAATTTGTAGTAGATATATTTCCAGATAAGAAAATGCAAATATCGATTATATTACTTGGCTTAAATGAAATACAATCGGATATTGTGGCCTCTATAAAGGCTTCTAATATGATAAGTTGACTGAAAAATTAAATGAACAAAACAGAATTAGTTATGCATTGGTAGGGATAAAATTGCCCGACACCAAATAACACTCTCTATTTTTTAGCTTCGATTTGGAGTAAAATACTCATACATGAATATATTATTATTAGGTCCTCAGGGATCAGGAAAAGGAACACAAGCAAGACTTTTAATTGAAGAGTTTGGTTTTTTTTACTTTGAGTCGGGAGCTTACTTAAGAAAAATAGCATCAGAATATCCCGAGATTAAAAAAACGATGGATGAGGGAAAGTTGGTTCCTGATGAGGAATTTACATCTTATCTAACCGCCTTTTTGGATTCAAAACACATGTATGATGATGTAATTTTTGACGGATTTCCAAGAACGGTCAATCAATACCGTTTCTTAAAAAACTGGCTTATTCAAAAAAAGGTAAATCTTGATTTAGCCTTTGTTTTAAATATAAGCGAGGAAGAAACCGTCAGGCGTTTAAGCGCTAGAAGATTGGATCCCAAGTCGGGTAAAATCTATAATTTGGTAACTGAGGAGATTCCAGATGGAGTTGACAAAACTAAACTTATTCAAAGAGATGACGATAAGCCCGAAGCTATTAAAAAGCGATTAGATATCTATAGAACCCAAACTACAGCCTTGATAGATGAACTAAAAAAGGATTCTGAGGTAATAGAAGTTGACGGAAAGCGTCCAGTTAAAGATATCTTCACAGATATAGCTAGAATAATAAGATCAAAAAATGGGAATTAAGATTAAAACTCCAGAGGAGATTCAAATCATGGTTGAGGGGGGTAAAAAACTTGCTCGAGTAAAAAAAGCCCTCGCTGAAGCTGTTAGTGTGGGAGTTAGCTCCTTGGACATTGAGAACCTGGCAGTCAAGCTTATTAAAGAAGAAGGAGCCGAAGGCTCTTTTAACAAGGTTCCTGGATACTCCTGGGTAACCTGCATTAGTGTTAATGAGGGTTTGGTTCATGGAATTCCTTCCAAAGATGTAGTTTTTAAGGATGGGGACATTGTTAGTATTGACGTTGGACTTTATTTTGGCGGCTTTCATACAGACACCTCAATTACTGTGGGAATTAACCCCAGTTCTGAGAACAAGAAGTTTTTGAATGTGGGGATAATGGCCCTTCAGAAGGCTATTTCAAAGGCTATGGTGGGTAATTACGTTTTCGACATCTCTGAGGCCATAGAATCGACTGTAGAGGCTCACGGCTACGCCACAATAAAAGCCTTAGTAGGGCATGGGGTAGGAAAGGACCTTCATGAAGATCCTCAAATTCCCTGTTTTGTCCCCGCCTTGGCGCGAGGTAGGACAGGCAGGATTACAGACAGTCCCAAGATTGCAGAAGGTATGGTTCTGGCAATTGAGGTAATGTATGCAGCGGGAAGTGATAAGGTACAGGTTTTGGAAGACGGGTGGACAATAGCCATGCGAGATGGTAAAATGTCAGGACTTTTTGAAGAGAGTGTTGCGGTTACTAAAGATGGCCCAATAGTCTTGACGCGCTAACGCGTCAATTTGTTTCCAAAAGGATTAATGAAAACAACAGGAACAATCGAGGTTGAAGGGAAAGTATTACAGGCTTTGCCCAATACAATGTTTAGGGTGGAACTAACAGATGGTAGGCTTATTTTGGCCACACTTAAGGGAAAAATGAGAAGAGCGTATGTTAGAATTTTTCCTGGGGATAGAATAAAAATAGAGATGACACCATATGATGAGAATAGAGGTAGGATAGTTTTTAAATTCTAAGTACTGTGTACTAAGTACTTAGTACTAAATATCATGAAAGTAATTAGTTCAATTAAACCAAGATGTAAAGATTGCAAATATGTTAAGCGCCGAGGCGTTTTATATATTATTTGTAAAAATCCCAGGCACAAACAGAGACAGGGGTAACTAAATATGGCCAGAATTGCAGGAATAGACTTACAAGACAACTGGAAAGTAAATTATGCCTTAACCAATATTAAAGGTTTAGGTTGGACGTTGTCTGGAAAAATAATGGAGGCAGCTAAGATTGATATTGCCAAAAGAGTATCTGATCTAACTGCTGATGAGGTGGCTAAAATTGGAGTTGAGCTTGAAAAATATTCAATTGAAGGTGATTTAGTTAGAGATGTAAGAGGGAATGTACAACGTTTACAAGTAATAGGTTCATATCGTGGAATGAGACATTCCAAGAATCTTCCTTCCCGTGGACAACGAACAAGAACAAATGGTCGTACAAAACGTGGTAAAAGAAAGACCGTAGGAGCGTTTAAGAAAGAAATGTTATCAAAGATGACACAAGCTAAAACAGAAGATGCAAGGAAACAAAAGTAAATATGGCTAAGATTAAGACAAAACAAAAAAGAAAGAATACAAGAAAAGAGGCAAAGCTTGGCAAGGTGTTTGTTTCTGCTTCTTTTAATAACACTTTGATTACAGTTACTAATGCAGAGGGTGAAACAATAGCTTGGGGATCCTCGGGTGCCTCGGGTTTTAAAGGAACAAGAAGAGCTACACCGTATGCAGCTACCAGTGCGACTGAAAAAGTACTAGCAAAAGCTAAAAGTGATTTTGGATTAGAGGAAGTTGAGGTGTATGTAAAAGGGCCTGGAGCGGGACGAGACGCAGCTTTAAGAGCGATTAGGGCTACGGGAATTAAAATTGGTTTAATTGCAGATGTCACACCTGTGCCCCATAATGGGCCCAGGCCTAAGAAAAAGAGGAGAGTTTAATCATATGAGATATACAGGACCAAAAGACAAATTATCTAGACGCGAAAATTTCGACCTTTTTGGTGCAGGGGTAAAATTAACAAGACTTCAGGTTCCACCTGGGGTACATGGACCAAAGGGGGCACGTGGATCTTCCCAGTTTGGTAAACAATTAAGGGAAAAACAAAAAGTCAAACGTATGTATGGAGTTATGGAAAAAACATTTGAAACGTACATGAATGAAGCTTTTAAATCCAAAGGAAACACAGGTGAAGCTCTTTTGGTTAGACTTGAAAGAAGATTAGATAATATCGTTTATAGGTTAGGCTTTGCTCCTAGTAGGCCTGCAGCTCGTCAACTTGTTTCTCATAGACATGTTTTAATAAATGCCAAGAAAGTTAATATTCCTTCTCTTCAGGTTTCAGTTGGAGACACAATCAGTTTGGATGGCAAGGCACTCAATATCCCTGAAGTTAAAAAAACACTAGATCTTAAAGATTTTACAGTAGTATCTTGGTTAATCAGAAAGGCTGCAGTGGGTAAAGTTGAAAGACTACCAAAAAGAGAAGATATTCCAGAAGCAATTAGTGAGCAGGATATTGTAGAATTTTATAGCCGCTAAGCGGCTGATAGCACAGCCGTTAGAGGGATGCTTTTTCTCTATTGAAAAAGAGCCTTACTTACGGTAAAATACCAAAGTCGCAAACCAAAATTTTATATGAATGAACCAATGTTTGAGATCAAAGAAGAAAGTAAAGGAGCCGATTATGGCAAGTTTATAATCACCCCACTTGAACAGGGGTATGGACTTACCATAGGCAACTCCTTAAGGCGTGTTCTTTTGACCTCCCTTACAGGTAGTGCTGTTACTTCAGTTAAGATTGAAGGTGTAAAACATCAATTTTCATCCCTTACAGGCATGAAAGAAGATATTGTTGAGTTTATATTAAATCTCAAGAAAGTTAGATTTTCAGGAACTGTTGAAAAAGCCACAAAAGCTACACTGGAAGTAGGTAAAACTGGAGAATTTGCTGCAGCCGAAATTAAGGTTGCAGGAGGGCTTAAAGTTGCTAACCCTGAGCTTGTATTAGGAACCCTTAATAAAGGATCAAAGCTTTCAGCAGAAATTACGGTTGAAAGTGGAGTTGGTTATTCCCCAGCAGAAGAGCATGAAAGTGGATCAATTGGACTTATTCCGGTGGATGCATCATTCTCTCCCGTTAAGCGCGTAAGTTACAAAGTTGAGGAAACTCGTGTAGGAAGATTGACAAATTATGACAAACTTACCCTAGAAGTTTGGACAGATGGAACTCTCACCCCTAAAGATGCAGTTGCCGAATCTGGAAAAATTCTTCTTGCCTACTTTGGACAGGTAGTTAATCCAAAAAAAGTTGAGAAAAAAGAAGAAGTAATAGTTGATGACTTAGGAATTACAGGTAAGCTTTCAGTTGAAGAAATCGGTCTTCCAACAAGAGTAGCAAACGCTCTTCAAAAGGCTGGCTTTGAAACAGTTGAACAGTTGGCATATGCCAAGAAAGAAGATTTGGTTAAAGTCAGGAACTTGGGTGAGAAATCCCTCAAAATAATTGCCGCCGCACTCGGAACAAAAGGTGTTGAGTTCCTCGCTATTAAATAATTAAGACATGAATAAGAAAGTTTTTGGGAGAAAACTAAGTAGATCCCGTCCAGCTAGAGAAGCTTTATTTGCAACGCTTATAAGAAGCATGATTCTTAATGGAAAAATTAAGACCACGATGGCAAAAGCAAAGGCAATTCAGGGCGATCTTGAACACATGATTACACTAGCTAAAAAGGCTGATTTATCTTCAAGACGTAAAGCCCTTGCATATTTGGACAATCAAAGAAAAATTTCTGACCTTCTATTTCAGCAGGTTGGAGAGTTTTTCAAAGCACGTACATCAGGTTTTACAAGAATTACATCTCTTCCTGCAAGACGTGGAGATATGGCTCGCATGGCCAGTATTGAATGGACAGAGAAGGTAGCACTTAAGGCAAAAGAGCCAAAAGTTAAAGTTAAGAAAGAACAAAAAGTAAAAAAAGATGTTAAAAACATATCAACCAAAAGCTAAAGAAGTAGAAAGAAAATGGCACCTGTTGGATGCTAAGGGTGAGGTTTTGGGTAGACTTGCTACTAAAATTGCAATTTACTTAACAGGGAAGGACAAAACCACTTATTCAACTCACATGGATATGGGAGACTTTGTAGTTGTAATTAACGCCGAAAAAGTTGAAGTAACAGGTAAAAAAGATCAGCAAAAAGTCTATAGGACACATTCTGGTTATCCAGGTGGACTTAAAGAAAGAAGCTATAGGCAAGTAATGGAAGCTCATCCTGAGCGTATCATTGAACACGCAGTTTTGGGAATGCTTCCAAACAACAGGCTAAGGGATCCTAGAATGTTAAGATTAAAGGTGGTAGTTGGGGACAAAAACCCATATGAGAAACAACTAGCAAACTAATATGACAAAAGTAAAGAAAATTGATTATATGTATGGAGTAGGTAGACGCAAAACATCCTCATGCAGGGTTCGTTTGTACCGTGGCAAAGGGGAAAATACAGTTAATGGAATGGCTGCAACTAAATACTTTGAAGGAGAACTTGCAAAGCGTGCAATGGAAAAACCTTTTGGTGCAACAGAAACTTCAGATAAATATTATTTTTCAGCGAAAGTAGTAGGTGGAGGAAAGGGAGCACAACTTACTTCCTTGGTTCTTGCTATCTCTCGCGCATTGGTTAAAGCTTCAGTTGAAAAGAATAGAGTTCCACTTAAAAAACTAGGACTTTTGACAAGAGATTCAAGACAAAGACAGAGAAGAATGGTTGGGATGGGTGGAAAAGCCCGCCGCAAGAAACAGTCTCCAAAACGTTAAACCTCAATGTATTTCTGGTTTTTATCCTTTATTCTAGGTGAAAACTTTCCTATCGTGATTGGTCCAACAAAGAAATTATTTACAACATTGTGTGAATTGTTATGACTTTTACCACTAAACTGGATTTTGAGATTTTTCAACCCTAGAGTATCAAGAAATTTTTTCATTTTTGGATAATTCAACGATAAACACATCTCCCACTCCTGGAATATTCTCTTTTGTCCATTCATATCTCCCAGATATCTTGTCAAGATCTAAATTGTTTGCTTTGAAAAACGATTTACTTGAAAGAGCTGCGGCCTCTCCATCTGTAGTAACGGTAACTATACCATCCTCTTTTTTATTTGTGAATTTTAAAGCAAGTGCGTTATTAATTTTGTCAAAATATTGAAGACAATAAGTATATTTTTTAACCCCAGTTTTTTTACAGAACATAACTCCCAATCTTATCAATCCAGATCTGTTGATACCTATTTTTGTATCTCCCCGTGGAATTCTGCCACTAAACTTTTCAAAAGACCATTGTTTCATTCTATTAACAACAAGTCTAAACCTTTCTACAAACCGTGTCAAGAATCATTATATAATTCTGGCAGTACAAAGTTAATATATCTGCTGGATCAAGCTAGTCAATGAAATGTATTTAGAGTATTTGCCAACAGTTGAATGAGTGTTAAAATACGCTCAGACAACGGGGCATAGTATAACGGCAGTATGCGTGCATGGGGTGTACGTGATCTCAGTCCAATTCTGAGTGCCCCGAAAGAGATTCTTCTTGACTTCGGGTTTTATTTGCGTAAGAATGGGGTATGACGGAAATTAAAAAAGTTTTTTACAACAAACTTGTTAGAGACAATATTCCTGATGTTATTGAGGCTGCAGGAGGGGAAGCAGAGATTAGAGTATTATCTTCTGATGAATTTGAAACTGAACTTCTTAAAAAAGTTGGTGAAGAAGCAAGCGGTTTAACTTCTACTGAAAACAGAGAAGATCTTATCAAAGAATTGGCTGATCTGGAGGCTGTTATTGATGAAATAAGGGAATTAAAAGGAATTACAGATGGAGAAATTGAGGCCGCCAAAAAATCAAATTTTGAGAAAAAGGGTGGATTTAAAAAGAAATTGTTTTTGGTTTGGTCTGAAGATACAGGATATAGAACGAATGAGAAAAGATATTCTAAAAAGAAATAATTATCCCATTGATATTTATTTTGGGGCAGTGTAAATATAGACAACATGGCAAAGACTAAAAAACCAGAAACAGAAGCTCCAGTAAAGCAAGAAGGTGGTGCACAAAAACTTGCAGCAATTAGGCTTGCAATGGATCAGATTGAAAAACAATATGGCAAGGGGTCTATTATGAGACTTGGAGGAGACAGTGGAGAAAAATACAAAATTGATGTTATTCCAACTGGTTCTATTGCGGTGGATCTGGCTCTTGGAGTCGGGGGTTTTCCCAGGGGACGTATTATTGAGATTTATGGTCCTGAAGCTTCAGGAAAGACTTCCTTAGCACTTACCGTTATAGCAGAAGCACAAAAACTTGGTGGACAGTGTGCATTTGTTGATGCTGAACATGCACTCGACCCTGTTCGCGCTGAAATACTTGGGGTGGACCTTGATAACTTACTTATGTCCCAACCTGATACTGGGGAGCAGGCTTTGGAGATTACTGAAACTTTAATTAGATCTGGGGCAATTGATGTGGTTGTTGTTGATTCCGTTGCAGCACTTGTGCCGAGAGCTGAACTTGAAGGAGAAATGGGAGATGCTGTTATGGGAATGCAAGCAAGACTTATGAGCCAAGCCTTAAGAAAGCTCACAGGAGCAATTAGCAAGAGTAAAACCGTTCTTATTTTCACTAATCAGTTAAGACAAAAAATTGGAGTAATGTTTGGTAATCCCGAGACAACTCCAGGGGGACTTGCACTTAAGTTTTACTCATCTATAAGAATAGATTTGAGAAGAATTGAAGTCCTTAAAGATGGGGAAAAGGTAATTGGTTCCAGGCATAGAGCAAGAATTGTTAAGAATAAAGTTGCTCCCCCATTAAGAGTTGCTGAGTTTGACATAATGGAGTCTGAGGGAATAAGTAAAAGTGGAGGACTTCTTGATGTAGGAACTGAATTAGGGATAATTGGTAAAAGTGGATCATTCTTTAACTATGAAGGCAAACCCATAGCTCAAGGGAAAGAAGCCGCAAAGATGTATCTAAATGACAACCCTAAAGTTGCAGCTGAAATAGATAAAAAAATTCGTGACATGGTTGCCTCAGGCAAAAAACTTCCAAAAGAAATTGGAGAAGAGGAAAAGGAAGAAGAATAAATGGTTGGATGGTAAAATGGTCAAATGGTTAGAAACCATATAGCTATGTAACCATATAACCATGCCGCGAATCACTTCAATCAAACAGCAAAAGAATAAAAATAGAGTTAATGTCTATCTGGATGATGAATTTTCATCCAAAGGACGACCAGCCTCTGGCTGGGGTTTTGGGATAGATCTTGATAATTTTGTTTTACTTAATCTGAAAGTGGATATGGAGCTGACAGAGAAAGAAATAGAAGATATTGTCAAAAAAGCGGAGTATCAAAAAACTCTGGATAAACTTCTGAAGTTTGCCATGGTTCGACCCCGATCTGAAAAAGAGATAAGAGACTACTTTAGACGGAAAAAAGTACACGAAAGCATGCACTCAGAATTAACTAAAAAACTCAAGCACTTAGAACTTATCAACGATGAAAAGTTTGCCAAATGGTGGATTGAGCAACGACAAAATTTTCGACCAAAACCAAAGAGAATATTAAGTATTGAACTACGGATTAAAGGGATTAAAAAGGAAGTAATTGATGAGGTGTTGGGGGAGGAAATAGTTGATGAAGAAAAAATGGCAAGGGAGTTACTAGAAAAAAAGGTCTATAGATGGAAAAACTTAGGACCTAAACTCGCCAAGCAAAAAATGTCACAGTATTTGGCGGGAAAAGGCTTCTCCTGGGATGTCATTGAAAAAGTGACCCAAAAATAGTACAATTTACTCTAGAGTCAAAGAAAAATGGTTAAAAGAGCCTTAAAATTAGCTTCTTCTGCCATCGGGATTAATTAGTCCCCTTTCTTCTTTGGCAAAAACAAAATTATGACAAACGACGATATTAAAAAGTTGGAGAAGATATCCAATATGACAAAAGATGAGGCTAAACGTGTACTTCTTGATGAAGTTCAAAAAGAGCTAACAGGTGAGATTGCTAAAAAAATTAGACAAGCTGAGGAAAAGGTTAAAGAGGAGGCTGGTCAGCGTGCCCAGGAAATTCTTCTTGATGCCATGAAACACGGTGCAACTGGTTATGTTGCAGAATACACAGTTTCTTCGGTTACAGTTCCCAATGAGGACGCCAAAGGAAGAATTATTGGGGCTGGAGGCAGGAATATCCGTACTTTTGAAAAAGAAGCTGGTGTTGAGATTGAGATTGATGAAACAAACGAAATTCGTCTTTCTTCTTTTGATGCAGTTAGACGTGAGATTGCAAAACGTGCTCTTGAGATTCTTATTAAAGATGCAAGAATTCAGCCATCTAGGATTGAGGAAGTAATTAGACAAGTTAAAGCTAATATGGAAGATGTTCTTCTTGAGGAAGGCAAAAAGATCACCCATGAATGTGGGGTATTTAATTTACCAGTTGAGCTTATGAGGCTTATTGGACGCTTCAGATTTAGAACTTCTTACGGACAAAATCTTGGAATTCATACAATTGAAGAAACAAAGATGGGAGTAGCCATTGCCCAAGAAATCGGAGCAAATGCTGACATAGTCAGACTTGGTTGTTTACTTCATGATGTGGGTAAGATTGTGACGGATGAGGAAGGAAACCATGTTGAGCTTGGAGTTAATCTTCTTAAGAAATATGGGCTTCCGAAAGAAGTTATTGCTTGTGTTGCAGAACACCATGAGGACAAGCCCTTTTCTTCAAATGAAAGCGTAATAGTTTGGATGGGGGACGCAATAAGTGGAAGTAGACCAGGAGCTAGGTATGAACCACACGAGGATTATGTTAAAAGAATGGGGAACATTGAGGAAATTGCAAAAGGATTTACGGGAGTTGATGCTGTTTATGCATTTCAGGCTGGGAGAGATGTTCGTGTAATAGTTAATCCTGATGAAGTTGATGATGACAAGTTAACAGTAATAGCACATGATATAGCAAGAAAACTTGAAAATGAAGCTTCATATGCAGGACAAATCAAAGTCAGTGTTATCAGGGAAGTCAGAGCAACCGAAACCACCTCAGCCAAATAATTTTTTTCTTGACATTTAACAAGTATTGCCGTATTCTTGTGACGAATATGACAAAACCAGAATTAGTTGATCAAGTCGCAAGAAAGGCGCATCTTACAAAAAAAGCTGCAGAAGAAGCAATTGAAGTATTTTTAGATGAAGTTGGAAGAGTGTTATCAAAAGGAGAGAAAGTTGTTCTTTCAGGATTTGGAACGTTTAGAGTAATATCAATGAAAGGTAAAACAGTAAAAATTCCAAAGACAGATAAAATGGTTACAATTAAAAATCACAGAGCCCCCAAATTTACTCCAGGAAAGAAACTCAAAAGACAAGTCGCCAGGTAAGTTTGTTGTATACTTACAGTGTGGACAAGGCTATTATCGTTGACCGTTTAGTTAAAAATTTTGAAGTAGTTGAAAAAGAACCTGGGCTTTCTGGTGCCATAAAATCTCTTATTTCTCCAAAGAAAAAAACTGTACGTGCATTGAAAAGTATTTCTTTTACAATTCAGCCTGGCGAACTTGTTGGCTTTATTGGACCAAATGGAGCAGGAAAAACCACGACCTTAAAAACTCTTTCGGGCTTGCTTTATCCAACTAGTGGTTTTGTTGAGGTATTGGAATATGATCCATGGAGTCGTAATCCTTCTTATCTTAAACAAATTGCTCTTGTAATGGGGCAGAAGAATCAGCTTTGGTGGGATTTGCCTGCTATTGAGACATTTGAACTTAACAGAGCTATTTATGAGATTCCTACAAGAACATATCAGGACAACCTTAAGGAGCTTACTGATTTGCTTGAGATTAACAAGTTTATTAATACTCCTGTTAGGAAACTTTCATTGGGGCAGAGAATGAGAATGGAATTAACTGCTGCCCTACTACACAAACCCAAAGTTCTATTTCTTGATGAGCCAACTATTGGACTCGACCTTGTTGCACAACAGAAAATGCGGGACTTTATCTATGAATACAACAATAAATATAACGCCACAATAATTTTAACTTCTCATAACATGGATGATCTAACTGATTTGGCAAGACGTGTGATAGTTATTGATGAAGGACAATTGCTTTTTGATGGAGCCTTTGAAGAACTGGTTAGTAAGTTTGCCAAGGAAAAAATAATTAGAGCAACTTTGGGGAGTGATGACAATATTAAAAATCTTGAGAAAATTGGTAGAGTTAAAAAACTCGATTTTCCAGAGGTTGTTATTGCGGTTCCAAGGGAGGCAACTGCTGTTGCCGCGGCGGAACTTCTACAAAACTTTCCAGTTGAGGATTTAACAATAGATGAAATCCCAATTGAAGATGTTATACGCAAAGTTTTTAAGGGAGAGTATAAGAAATGAATAAGTACCTATCCATTTTCAAAATTTCTTTTCAAGAAGAGTTTGTATATAAATTAAACTTTGTAATGTGGAGAGTACGCAATATCTTCCAGATACTTTTGATTTTTTTTCTTTGGAGCGCGGTTTTTACAGATTCTCAAACTGTTATTTTTGGTTATGATAAAGCTAAAATACTGACATATGTTTTTGGAATAATGATAGTTAGGGCGTTGGTTATGTCTGCAAGAACATCTGATATGGCAAGCGATATTGCCCGTGGGAATCTCTCAAATTATCTTGTTAAGCCCTTTAGTTATTTTAAATTCTGGTTTAGTAGGGATATTTCAAGTAAAGCTCTGAATTTAATTTTTGCAGCGGGGGAGTTTGCTATCCTTTATTTAATCCTTGTTCCTCCTTTTTATTTTCAAACAAACCCATTAACTCTTTTATGGTTTTTAGTTGGAATAGTCTTAGCAATTTTTATTTATTTTTTTATTCTAATTCTTGTTAGTTCCATTACCTTTTGGTTACCAGAACTTTCTTGGGGTGGACATTTTTTAATAACAATGGTCATTGTTGAGGCTCTTTCAGGGGCACTTTTTCCTATTAATATTTTGCCTTTAACTCTTCAGTCTATTGTTATGGCAACACCTTTTCCTTATTTGATTTATTTCCCTGTCCAAATTTATTTAGGAAACATATCAGGACAAGCACTTTTGGGAGGAATGATTATGGCTTTTGCTTGGGCTGGAATTCTTTGGTTAATTGCAAACATAGTTTGGCAGAAGGGGCTTAGATCGTACGAATCAATAGGAAGATGATGTTTAAAAAATATTTAAAAATTTGGTGGATAATGAGCAGGAATTCTTTTGTGATGGTCATGACACAAAGAGTTTCCTTTTTTACCTTTTTACTTGGGAAAATTATTAGATTTTCGTTTTTCTTTATTTTCCTTTTCTTTATTCTTCAGGGAGCCAAGACTTTGGCTGGGTATGGAGCCAATGAAATAATATTTTTCTTTTTAACATTTAATTTCATTGATATAGTTTCGCAGTTTTTATTTAGGGAAGTTTATCGTTTTCAGCCAATGGTAGTTTCGGGAGACTTTGATTTTGTAATGGCTAAGCCAATCAGTCCACTCTTTAGAGTTCTTATGGGAGGGGCTGATGTTGTTGATTTGATTACTATTCCACCACTATTGGTTGCATTGGTTTATTTTGGAAGTTTACTACATCCAAGTGTAATAGAAAGCGTACTGTATGTTGCACTTGTTCTCAATGGTTTATTAATAGCAACAGCGTTTCATATCATTATTTTGTCTCTTGCAATAATCTCTACAGAGATTGATCACATGGTTATTATTTATAGAGATATAACAAGTTTGGGTAGATTTCCAGTTGATATTTACAAACAACCCCTTCAGGCATTTCTGACATATATTATTCCAATTGGTGTAATGGTGACGGTTCCCGCAAAAATCATGATGGGGGTAGTTGGTTTGTGGGGAGTGGTTAGTGCGTTTATAGTAGGAATTGTGTCAATTTTTGTAGCCTTAAAATTTTGGAATTTTGCATTAACGAAGTACACCAGTGCATCTAGTTAACTATCTAACTATCTAATTATTTAACAATGAACAAATTATTAATAATTTGTGGTCCAACCGCAACAGGTAAAACTAGACTTGGAATCTCCTTGGCCAAAAAATTTAATGGGGAAATTGTTTCAGCTGATTCTCGTCAAGTTTTTGTTGGTATGGATATAGGAACGGGCAAGGATCTGCCCGCAAACTCTAAACTCCAAACCCTAAACTCTAAATTAGGATTTAGAAATTCGGATTTAGGATTTTACCTGATTCAAGGAATCAGGTTGTGGGGTTATGATTTAGTTTCCCCTAAAGATGAATTCAGTGTTTCCAAATATTTAAGGTGTGTTCAGAAAGTAATTGGGGATATTGAAAAGAGGGGCAAGCTTCCTATCTTGGTTGGCGGAACGGGATTATATATAAAAGGTGTGGTTGATGGAATACCAACGGTGGATATTCCACGTAATAAAAAATTAAGGGAAAACCTGGAAAAACTAACGGCTGATGAAATGTATGAACACCTTTCCCAAATTGACTCTTTTCGTGCCGGAGCAATGAATTCATCTGACAAGAAAAATCCCAGGCGTCTTATACGTGCAATTGAGGTGGCTATGTGGATGATTGATAACTCACAAAGGAACTTTCCACAAAATAAGAAAGCATTTAATACTTTGTTTATAGGGCTTTCTGCTCCGAGTGGATATTTGGAGAAAAAAATAAACAAAAGAGTAGAGGCGAGAATTGATATGGGGTTTGAGAAAGAAGTTGAAAACCTAATTAAATTTGGGGTTGATTGGAATGACCAATCTATGATGTCACTTGGATATAGGCAGTGGAGGGACTTTGCTGAAGGGGCTGTGGAGAAGGAGCGTGCGGTGTCTGAATGGAAAAAGGAGGAGAGAAAATATGCCAAACGCCAGATTACCTGGTGGAAACGTGATGGGAGGATAAACTGGTTTGACATTAGAGAGGCCGATTATCCAAAAAAGGTGGAAAATCTGGTCAAAAAGTGGTATAAAGTAAATAATGTTGCGAAAGATTGAGATTTCTCACAAAACCATTATTTTTGCCGTTCTTTTCCTAATTTCTTTAGGATTTCTTTACTTTATTAGAGATATCATCCTTGAGCTTTTTGTGGCGCTTCTATTAATGACAATTTTGGAGCCTTTGGTTGGTAAGCTAACTAAAATTAAGGTTCCCAGAGCAATTTCCGTGCTTTTATCATACCTTGTGTTTTTTGGAATTTTTGGGGGAGTAATTGCTCTTATCGCTCCCCCTTTGATTGAACAGACAACCAGTTTTGCTAATTATATACCTACTTACATCTCTAATATGGGAATAGATCCCGCAATTGGGGATCAGGTAATGAAAGAGGCAATAGCTGCGATTGGAAATATTCCATCTCAACTTATTAAGTTTAGTGTTTCACTTTTTTCAAATGTTTTGGCCGTTCTTACTGTTTTGGCTTTCACTTTTTATTTACTAATGTCCAGAGGAAAACTTAATGAACAACTGAGTTCTTTTTTCGGTACAGCCCAAAAAGAAAAGCTAATAAATGTTATATATGCTCTTGAGAAAAAACTTGGTGGTTGGGCACGGGGACAGTTAATTCTTATGGTTTTGGTGGGAGTTCTCAATTTCATAGCACTTACAATTTTAGGGGTTCCTTTTGCTCTACCTTTGGCTGTTCTATCAGGACTACTTGAAATAATTCCTTATTTAGGACCAATTCTGGGAGCAATTCCTGGAGTTTTGATTGGTTTTGGCATCTCTCCTCTTACGGGTTTTGGAGTAGCTATTGCAGCCTTTCTTATTCAACAACTTGAGAACTATGTTTTTGTCCCAAAGGTGATGGAGAAATCAGTAGGTGTGTCTCCAATTATTACAATTTTAGCTTTGGCAATTGGAGGAAGGATTGCTGGTATTGTGGGAATAATCATCTCAGTTCCTGTGGTTATTACTCTTAACGTTATACTTAAAGAATACTTTGCCAAGGATTAATTACTCCACAAAAAATCCCGCATGAAAGCGGGATCCTTTGTACTTTAGAGGTTAGTAAGCAAAGCTTGCTAACTGTTATTTCCAAAAAAATACCCACTTGCGTGAGTATTTCTTTACTTTAGAGGTTAGTAAGCCAGGTTCTGTTTCTCGATGATCATCCATCTAACGCCCTCGAACTTCGTCCCGCCTCTTGGTTTTACCCAAGATTTTTTAAAAACATTTTTCGCCCGGTAAGGGGCGGGACTTTCGGAGGTTGCACCGGCGAGGATTGCCTCTTTTCACTCGTTTTCTCCTACCTTTAGGGTAGAAGGCACGACATAGTTTCTGTGGCTCTAGCTGGCGCTTATGCGCTCAGGCTTACGCCTGACAGCCTGTTTTCTGGTGCCTGGACTTTCCTCCCCGTTAGATAGCGAGCTCTTGCGAGCTCTATCTCACAGGGCGATCATCCTTCCTCTAAAGTAGAAGCATTATACCACTTTTGGAGTAAAATCTCAGGTTTTATGAGACCAAGGTTCCAATTTTTTCACCTCTTAATATTTTTTCCAATTCTCGAAGTTTTTTAATATTGAAAACAATAATTGGCATTTTGTGTTTTTGACAAAGGGCAAAGGCGGTTGCATCCATTACTTCAAGATGTTTTTCTAATGCTTCTTGGTAACAGACGTTTTCATACAATTTAGCTTTATTATTCTTTGTTGGATTTTCTGAATAAATTCCATCTACTGAAGAGGCTTTTAAGATAACGTCGCAATGAAGCTCAATTGCCCTCAGAGCCGCTCCCGAATCGGTTGTAAAAAATGGATGCCCTGTTCCTGCAGTGAGGATTACAATTCTACCCTTTTCCAGATGTCTTATTGCCCGTCTTCTAATGTAGGGTTCTGCCACCGATTTAATATCAAAAGCTGTCATCATGCGGGTGGGGGCACCAAGACGTTCAAAAGCTTCTTGAAGAGCCATACCATTCATCACTGTTGCCAACATTCCCATGTAATCAGCCGTTGCCTGATCAACCTTTATGGCCTTTTCTCTTCCTCTAAAGATATTTCCTCCCCCTATAACAATTGATAGATCGATTTTTGTTTTCTTCCAGATCTTTATAATTTGAGCGGCAATATTCTCGTATGCAGCAAAATTGATACCTTTATCGTCTTTTTCTGAAAACAATTCCCCCGTAAGTTTTAGAAGTACTTGTTTGTATTTGAGCTTATCGGTTTGCACTGGAGGTATTATACCACCCGATTGGGTATTTTTCTTATTATTCATGGGTTAGAATATGACTATGAGAGTTGTTGTTCAAAGAGTGAATAAGGCAAAAGTTACCCTTCGACAAGCTCAGGGCAAGCCAGAGAAAGTTGTGGGGGAGATTAAAAAGGGGTTTTTAGTTTTGGTGGGATTTAGGAGAGGAGACACTGAAGAACAGGTAAATATCCTAGCAGACAAACTCACAAAATTAAGAGTAATGGCTGATTCAGAGGACAAAATGAATTTATCACTAAATGAGGCTGGAGGAAGTGTTTTGGTAGTTTCCCAATTTACCCTTTATGCAGATACATCTGGGGGCAATAGACCCTCTTTTATAGATGCAGAGGATCCCTCAAAGGCAAGAATTTTATATGATCTTTTTGTGGCCAAACTTAGACAAAATGATATAAAAGTTGAAACAGGAAGTTTTGGTGATTATATGAAAATAGAAACTGAAATTGATGGACCAGTAACAATTTTGTATGAAAATTAAACTTGATGGAGTGGCTAGGATATTGTCCGGTTTTGTACTAGTAATAGTAGCTGTGGTTATTGTTTTGACTGCATTTTGGGTAGGGTTTTCAAGAGGTTTTATTTATGGCAAAAATGAACAAATTGCTCAGGATCAAAAATATATTTCCCAGATTGCTTCAGCTACAACCATTCCTGCTGCAACTTCCAAACCTGTTACTAAAGTTGTCTATGTGACTCCAGTTCCTGTTTCTAAAATTACTTGGGGAGGGCCTCAATTATGGGAAGCAGTAAACAAAAGAAGGATAGAGCTTGGAGTAAACTCTCTATCTGTTCGAGACGAAATTTGTACACTTTCATCAATTCGTTTAAATGAGATTCTGAAATTGGGAGCTTTGGATGGTCATGCAGGGTTTAGTAAACTAGCAGAAAGAACCGACTTAAAACCAACTTTTGAAAAATACAACTTAAGTGAATTTTTGGTTTCAGGAGCTGATTCCCCCCAGGAAGCGGTTAACCTTTGGGAAAACACATTGGGGCACAAGGAACTTCTAAGTGGTGGACAATATGTTTGGGGATGTATTTATGCTCAGGAGGGGTTTGGTGTGGCAATTGCTGCTTACTAAATCAATCCATTTCTTTTTAGGAACTCATTCAATTTTTTCTTTGAAGTGAACTGGCGGCCGATAGAGACAAATAAACGATTTATGTCTGGCCAGTATTTTTTGGGTAATGTTTTTACTAATTCTTTTTCTGTTTGCTGGGGGGTTTTGGTATGAACCCAACTTAAAAGATTACTAATTCTATGAACATGAGTATCAACTGCAATTGCTGGGATTTTGAAAGCTCTGTTTAAGATTAAGTTTGCAGTTTTTCTACCCACCCCTGGTAGTTTTATGAGTTCTTCCATTGTGTTTGGAACATAGATTATCTGGTTTGACAATTTTTTAATGTGTTTTGCTTTTGTTTTATAGAATCCAACAGGGTAGATTAACTTTTCTATTTCTTTTGTTTCTAGTTTTGCAAGACTTTTTAATGTTGGAGCTTTTTTAAATAATCTTTTTGAAGCCTCAAGTGTTACTTCATCTTTAGTTCTTGCAGACATGAGGGTTGATATTAAGGTTTTGTAAGGATCGTCTCCAAACACTTCTAATGGGACGGTAATATAATGTTTTTTGAAAATGGTGAAGACTTTGGAATAATTCATTTTAGGTGTGGAGAACACAAAAGGGGCCGGTCAAACCGGTGCCCTTTTGCTTTAAGTGTTCAATCTAAAGGTTATTTGCCTCCGATCTTGAACATGGTTGTGCCACAGACTTCACAAACAGCTTTTGTAGCTTTCTTACCATTCTTCATGGTAACTTCTTGTGCATCTTTTCCTTCTCTCTTGGCACGGCACTTTACACAGTACATCATAAATTTCTCACCCCCTTTTCATTAGGACAGAATAAACTTACTCCAGGCTAAGTATACTACCAACTCTAGTATTATCACGAAGCTGACTAGGATCAGACTCTTTATTATGTCTTTTTTGATTCTGCCTTGAGTTTCTTCTTTTGCCTGAATCTCGGCTTTTTTTGAGGCTGATAGCTTCGTAGGAATTGCTTTTTCGTCCAATTGTGATTCCCCCTTGACATGAGCCTCGGAAGGAGCCCAAGAATACAAAAAATTATAATGTGGGTGCTCTTTGTTTTTGCGTGTTCTTGTTATTGCCACGGCACCAATTTACAACGAATACAAGTTTTTTACAATAAATAATATGAGACGATGAGTTTCTAACGAATCAGACCTTGACACTTTTATTTCAAGATGTAAGAATGATTGAGCCTAAATATTGTTCAAATGTTTAGGCCTGCCAAAAACCTTAATATATTATGCTAGTTTATATTGCTTTATCGGTTTTTGGTCTCTGGCTGATTATTGTCAGCCTGATTTTATTTAAAGAGTTTGTACTTTTTAAAAAACTTACCAAGGGTGTTGAAGTTGACGACTTAAAAAAAGTCTTAGAAGGTGTTCTTTCTAAAGAACTTAAAAACGAGAAAAGGATAAATGAACTAGTTAAATGTATAAACCAACTTGAAGAAGATGGACATTTACATATACAGAAAGTGGGGCTTGTCAGATTCAATCCTTTTAAGGAGTTGGGTGGGGATCATAGTTTTTCCCTAGCAATTTTAGATGGTGAAGATAGTGGAGTTATTATTACCAGTCTTCATACTAGGGATAGAACAAGGGTATATATGAAGGAGATTGTAAAAGGTAAGACAAATATAGAGCTTTCAGATGAAGAAAAGAAAGCACTAGTAAATGCTAAGTAAAATAATGTAAAGTAAATAGTATGCAAAAGTTTAATTTAAATTTTAATAATCTTAAATCAAATAAGACAACTTTAATTGCCAGTTTTGTTGGACTATTTTTGGTTTCTATTGGATTGTCACTTCTTGTTTTTTCTTTGATTTCTCCTAAAGGAGCAAGTCAGTTGGTTAGTACAATAGCCCAAAAAGCTAGAGTGGATTTAACGGCTCCTAAAGTTGCTGAATGCCCAATAAATGGGATGATGTATACCAAAGCTGAAAAAGATATATGGGAAAAGAGACGTCCAGTGGCTGTAATGATTGAAAACAATGTTGAGGCTCGTCCTGAATCGGGTCTTTCTAAAGCAGATGTTGTCTATGAAGCAGTGGCAGAAGGTGGAATAACCAGATTTACTTCAATTTTCTATTGTGGAGTTGCTGCTCAAAATGTCAAAGCGGCACCCATAAGGAGTGCTAGAGTTTATTTTATAAACATGGCTGCAGGATATGGAACTAATCCAATTTATCTTCACCAGGGTGGAGCTAATAATTTTTGCCCCGATTGTCCTGGAGGAGTTAAGTCTAGATTTGATATAGATAAAACTGTGGACGCGTACGCTCTTCTTGACAAGCTTGGTTGGAGGAATGGGTCGAAAGGGAATGGTATGGATGGAGGTTTTAATATTGGTTTTCCCATTGTTGTTCGTGATCAGTACAGGTTGAGTAGTACTCCAACTGCTTGGGAGCATTCGGTTGTTGCTGATATGGATGAGGTTTATAAAGAAGCTGATAAACGAGGATATAATTTTGAAGATGGGAATGGGGTTGCTTGGACTAAAGGATTTACGAAGTGGACTTTTCAAGATGGAAAAGCCGTTAGCTCCCCAACGGCCAGCGATATTAAATTTGGGTTCTGGAACAATCAGCCGGATTACGATGTTGAATGGAAGTATGATGCTACTACAAATTCATACATGAGATTTAATGGAGGAGTTGCTCATATTGATAATGAATTTGATAAACCACAAATATCTGCTAAAAATGTTGTGATAATGTTTGCTACAGAAAAAGGTCCAGTAGACAATGAAAAACATATGTTTTATCAAGTAATAGGGACAGGGAAGGCAAAAGTATTTCAGAATGGAACAGTGATTGATGGAACTTGGTCAAAGGCCTCTGCACTTGACAGGGAGATATTTTATGATACAAATGGGAAAGAAATAGAAATGGTTCGTGGTACAACTTGGGTTGAGATAGTTCCTGCCGGAAATAACATTAGTTATTAAAATGGCAGCATTAAGTGATCTTATTACTTCTAAAGTTAGGATAAAAATTTTGGAGCTTTTTTTCTCCAACCTTAAAGAGATCTATCATGTCAGAGGAATTGTTAGAGAAACCAGTGAAGAAATAAATGCGGTCAGGCGTGAGTTAACCAAGCTTGAAGCAGATGGGGTTTTAAGAAAAGAGCCTAGAGGAAATAGGGTTTATTATTCAGTAAGAAATGAACATCCATTCTATGGAGATTTGATTTCTATGGTAGCCAAAACCACAGGACTTGGGAGGCAGTTGATTGAAAATAAAAATAAAATAGGTAAAGCCTCTTTTATTATGTTTTCTGGAAAGTTTGTCAGAATGAAAGATAGAAAGAGAGAAGACGACGTTGATATTTTGGTAGTTGGAGAAGTTGTTCTTCCTGAGTTGGCCTCTTTAATTCGGGTAGAAGAAAGTAAACGCGCTAGGGAAATTAACTATACTGTAATGAGCAGAGAAGAATTTGATTTTAGGAAGAAAAGACGTGATCCATTTCTCCTTGGAATTTTAGCTGGTAGCCGTGCTATGATTATTGGCGATGAGGAAGACTTGGTCAATTAGCTTCATAATTTTAATAACATTAGCGGCAACTTATATAGGTTTGCCTATCAATAATAAATTTGATTTAAAATTGGGATTGGATTTGGCTGGTGGTAGCCGTCTTATTTTTGAAGCTGATATGACCAATATCCCGACTGAAAAAGGTAAAACCGCCCTGGAATCAGTTAAGAATGTGATTGAAAGAAGAGTTAATCTTTTTGGTGTTTCTGAACCATCAATCCAAACATCTAATTTTGAGGGTAAAGATAGAATAATAGTAGAACTACCGGGAATAAGCGATACTCAAACTGCAATTTCCTTAATAGGTCAGACCGCACAACTTGAGTTTGCTGAAGTTGTTGAAATACCTGCAACAGATACTGCTTCAGCCTCCTCAACTTTAATTCCAACAAACCTTACAGGAGCGGACTTGGAAAGTGCAGCTGTTGTTTTTGACAGTCAAACAGGTAAACCCACAATTTCTCTGCAGTTCACAAAAGAAGGTGGAGATAAGTTTGCAAAAATTACAGCTAAAAATATTGGTAAACCCCTACCAATAATACTTGATGAACAGATTGTTTCTGCCCCTACAGTACAACAAGAAATTACAGGGGGGACAGCCCAGATTAGTGGAAGTTTTACCATTGATGAGGCCAAACAACTTGCGATCCAGCTTAATGCTGGAGCTCTTCCTGTTCCGGTTAATCTTGTTCAAGAAACCTCAGTTGGGGCAACCTTGGGGGCGGTTTCTATTAAACAAAGTGTAGTTGCTGGGATTGTTGGAATTTCCATGGTTATGTTATTTATGATTTTGGCTTATGGTAAGTTTGGACTAGTTGCTGATGTTGGACTTTTTATTTTTGGAGTGATCACACTTGCACTTTATAAATTAATTCCAGTTACATTGACTCTTCCTGGAATTGCTGGATTTATGCTTTCTATTGGAATGGCGGTTGATAGTAATATTCTTATTTTTGAAAGATTCAAAGAAGAAAAACCCAAACATGCTTTATCTGATGCACTGGAAATTTCCTTCGGGCGCGCTTGGGATTCTATCCGTGACGCAAATATTGCAACACTTGTCACAAGCTTTATTTTAATAAATCCTCTTGATTGGTCAATCTTGCCTTCATCGGGCCCTGTAAGAGGATTTGCAATTACCTTGGCTCTGGGAATTGGGATTAGTTTATTTACAGGGATTGTTGTTAGCAGAAACTTACTAAGAATATTTATTAGAGAGGAGAAGAAAAAATGATTAATTGGATGAAGTTTAGACCATTATATTTGGCTGTTTCTACTCTAGTTATTGTGGGTGGGATAGTTAGTGTCGCCACTTGGGGACTTAAGTTTGGAATTGATTTTACAGGAGGAACTTTGATTGAATATAGACTTGCAAGTGGAGAAAAGAAGGTTGAAAGATATGGACAGCTTGAGGAAACCGAGCTTGAAAAAATTAGAAATGATTTCAAAAACGAAGGGATAGTGGAAGAAAGATTAGAGAGGGTAGGACCTACCATTGGACCAGAACTTGTTAAAAAAACAATTTATGGACTTGTTATTTCAATGAGTGCAATACTTCTTTGGATTGCCTATCAGTTTAAAAATATGAAGTTTGGTATTTCAGCAACTGTGGCTACCATTCATGATATTTTGGTACTTGTTGGAGTTTATTCAATTGTAAGTCACTTTACAGGAGCTGAAGTTGATTTTCTTTTTGTAACAGCGCTTCTTACTGTGATTTCATTTTCTGTTCATGACACTATTGTTGTTTACGATAGAATCCGTGAACTACACAAAAAATCTGGAGAGGATATTAAAGAATTGGCAAACCATGCCTTAAGTGAAACAATGACCAGATCAATTAATAATTCATTTACAATAATATTCATGTTGGTGGCTCTTATTCTTATGGGTGGGGAAACCACAAAATGGTTTTCAGTAGCACTTCTAATAGGGACCGTATCGGGAACTTATTCCTCACCATTTGTTGCAGTTCCAATACTTGTTACTTGGGACGAACTTCAGAAGAAGTTTAAGAAGAAATAGTTTTTATTTTTTTAAGTAATTCTTCTTTTGTGTTTTCCACTTTTTTCTCAACCACTTCTTCAAATAACTTTTCTAAAATTTCTCCAACTTTGGGAGATGGGGGAATGTTTAATTCATTCATAACATCTTTCCCGTTGATCTTTAGATCTTTTAAAGAAAATGGCTGTTTTTGGACTTCAATTAGTCTTTTTTTAAATTCTTCCAATCTCCAACTGGTTTCTCTAGCTCCTCCACCAAGTCTATCTGCTACACGAAGGGCCAACATGTCTTCAATGTAGGTGGGGGTAACATTTCTTAAGATTCTTCTTATGGCATTGTCTGTTTGATGTTCATCAACTGTAAATTGGTGCCAGCGAACTAGCGTTACAAACTTGTCTGTTTCTTTTTTTGAAAATCTTAATCTTTCTGCAATGTTTTCTGCAATTCTGGTTGATACCATTTCGTGGTTATAGAAAGTAATGACTCCACTTTCCAATTTCCTATAAGTTTGGGGTTTGCCTATGTCATGAACTAGTGTCGCAAATCTTGTTATTGGATCTTCACTTTTACAGTTTTTAAGTGACATTAGTAAATGATTTCCTACATCATATATATGGTGTCTTCCTGGAGATTTTTGTTCTACTCCAAAACATTTTTCCATTTCAGGTAAAATTTTGTTCAAAAGACTAGTGGAACGGAACAAAACCATTCCCTCATATGGGTTGGGAGATTTTAAGAGTTTAAAAAGTTCGTCTTTCACTCTCTCTTTGGCGATTTTGTTTATTAATGGAACATTTTTTTTGATGGCTTCAAATGTTTCTTTTTCTATAGTAAAACCTAGCTCTGAAGCAATTCTTACCGCCCTCATCATACGCAAGGCATCTTCACCAAAGCGCTCATTTGGATCCCCAACTGCTTTTATTTGTTTTTCTTTAATATCTTTCTGACCTGAGAATAAATCAATTACTTTTAAGTCTTTATCAAAAGCTAGAGCGTTTATTGTAAAATCACGTCTTTCTAAATCTTCTTCTAGAGTCTTGCCCCAGGTTATTTTGTCTGGATGTCTGGAATCTGAATATCCCTGCTCGGTTCTAAAGGTTGTTATTTCAAATGGCTTAAGATTATCGTCGCATGACAAACCTACTGTGCCGTAGGTGTTGTCATAGAATCCATCTGGAATTACCTTTAAAATTTGTTCTGGGGTAGCATTGGTTGTAAAGTCCCAGTCATTGACCAGTCTGCCCATTAGAACGTCACGTACAGCACCACCGACGATGTAAATCTCATACCCTGCTTTGGTGAATCTTTCTAATATGTCTGTTACTGATTTTGGTAGATGGACATTACTTTCCATATAAGTTAAATTATACCAGCATTCAAAGGTGTAAAAATATGAGATGGGAGGTACTACATAAAGGGAAAGTTAAGGATCCAATATCTATTATTGATATTCTTCTTAAAAACCGTGGAATTAAGAACAAAAAGATTTTTTTTAATCCCACTGATCCTTCCAAAATTTCTCTTAAAGACTTGGGAGTTAAATCATTAGAAGTTAAAAAATCTATAGAAAGAATAAAGAAAGCCAAAAAAAATAAAGAGTTTGTTATTGTTTATGGTGATTATGATGCTGATGGAATAACTGCTACTGCCATTATGTGGGAGAGCCTACATGCTTTTGGACTTGATGTTTTGCCTCATATTCCCGATAGATTTGAGGAAGGGTATGGAATTAATGCTGAAAGTGTAAAAAACCTTAAAAACAAGTTTCCTAGACTATCATTGATTGTTACAGTTGATAATGGAATTGTTGCATATGATGGGGTTGAGGCTGCTAATAAACTGGGAATTGATGTTGTTGTAGTTGATCATCATACAAAAGGTACTAAAAAACTTAAGGCCTTTGGAATTATTCATAGTATTGAGGTTTGTGGATCTGCCCTTACTTGGTTTTTTGGACAGCAATTGATCAAATCTACAAATACTTTGGAGTTGGCTGCGATTGGAACCATTGCAGATCAACTTCCTTTGGTTGGAGTAAATAGATCAGTTGTTAAGTATGGTCTTGCAGCATTAAACAAAACCAAAAGACCAGGACTTCTGGCTCTGTTTAAAGAAGCTGGAATTGAGAATGTTGGAACATATGAAGTTGGCTATATTATTGCGCCTCGTATTAATGCTGCGGGAAGGCTTAAACACGGACTGGAATCTTTAAGGCTTCTTTGCACAAAAGATAAAGTTAAAGCATTTGATATAGCTTTGGGAATTGGAAAAACTAACTATGAACGTCAGAAAATTGTTGAGGAAGTGGTAATGATGGCAAGGAAGAATGTTGGCGATCAAAAGGTAATTGTTATTGCGGGAGAGGCCTACCATGAGGGAGTGATTGGTTTGGCAGCGGGGCGACTGGTTGAGGAATTCTACCGTCCCTCAATTGTTCTTTCTACTAAAGGGAAAGTTTCTAAAGCTTCTGCTAGGTCTATTTCTGAGTTTAATATAATTGAGGCAATAAGAGGAGTAAATCTTCATTTGGAAGGTGGGGGGCATCCAATGGCTGCAGGTTTTTCAATAGAAACAAGCAAGATTGAGATGTTTACTAGTCAAATAAATATTTTTGCTGACAAACTTTTAACAGATGAAATATTAGAAAAGAAATTAAAAATAGATTGTGAAGTGGAGTTTGATCAGCTAAATTACGATTTGTTGGGCCAACTTAAACAGTTTGAACCAACTGGACTGGGAAACTTTGGAGCATCCTTTTTAACAAAAGAAGTGGAAGTGGTTGAGGCAAAAACTGTGGGAAGGGAGGCAAGACACTTAAAACTGAAATTAAAGCAAGGTGAACAAATATTTGATTCAATATATTTTGGTGGGGGAGAAATGTACTCAACATTAAATCCTAAGGCTAATGTAGATGTAGTTTATAGTCTTGAGGACAATTCTTGGAATGGATACAAGAATCTTCAGTTAAAAGTTAGAGATCTTAAGACTAATTAGCCTTCGTAAGGGGATTGCCAGTTTTCTCTAACTTGCGGTGGGGTTTGATGTTTTTTTTCAGAAGGTAAAACCCTAGAAACCATTTCTACTTTTGTTTCAGGATGTATAACTTCGTTGGGATTTCCATAAAAATTAGCATCAGTTGTTACTCCCAAGCCTTCGAATGTTAATATTCTTTCGCTCATCAGAATCACCTCCTATCATTGTTGTAATGTTGTCTCCATGTAAAAGTTCCACCTCAGAAATCTTACCAGATATAAAAATTTCTGCTAATTCTTTAATTATCCCTTCAGGCACTCCAGCCTGTTGGTTAAATGTTTGTCCGTTTTCTTTATTCATACTTTTGGCATTAAAAAACCTCTTTTTTAAAGAGGTTAACGCTTGCAAAAACCAAAGCGCTAACCCCCTTAGGTAAGGAGGTTAAAGCGAATGACAATGGTTCTAGCCGTAAATATCATATTTGTATAGGTATTATATCATGTTTTTTTGATATAATTCAAGACATGGAAAGAACATTGATAGCTGATACTCCAAAGCTAGTTGGGGAGAAAGTAAAAATTAAGGGATTTGTTCATGTGGTTCGTGCCCATGGCAAGATTGCCTTTGCAGATATCACTGACAGGAGTGGGGTTATTCAGGTTGTGGGTGGGGAAGATCTGGCAGCTCTTAGACCTCAGTATGTGGTTGAGATTGAAGGAACTGTTAATTCTAGGCCTGAAAAGATGGTTAATGACAAGATTGATACTGGAAAGGTTGAGCTTTCTGTAGAAAAAATTGTAGTTATTGCTAAGTCTGAAGAGATGCCTTTTGACATGGGGGCAGAAGAACTTAATTTGGAACTTCCCACACTATTAGATTACCGTGCCTTAACTCTAAGGTATCCCAAGGTTATAGCAATATTTAAAGTTCAGGAAGTTGTCATTGATGCTTTCAGACGTGCGCTTCAGGCCAAGGATTTTATGGAGTTTCAAGCACCTTCTATAATATCGTCAGTTCCTGAAGGTGGAGCTGAAGTTTTTAAAGTTGATTATTTTGGCCGCAATGTTTATCTTTCCCAAAGTCCACAACTTTATAAATCATTACTTGTTGGGGCTTTTGAGCGTGTTTTTAGTGTGAATAAAATATTTAGAGCTGAGCCAAGTGTGACTACAAGGCATTTAACTGAAGTAACTAGTTTGGATGCAGAGTTTGGTTTTATAGATTCCTGGGAAGAAGTTCAGGAAATGGAGGAGTATGTAGTTAGATTCATTTTCTCTGAGGTTGAAAAGAAGTGTACCAAAGAGCTTGCCATGTTTGGGGCAACTCTTCCAAAACTTTCTGACAAAATTCCACAAGTTAAATTAAGAGATGCACAGGAAATTATTTTTAAACGAACAGGAAGAGACATACGGGAAGAAAAAGATTTAGCACCTGAGGATGAACGCGAGATTTGTAAGTGGGCGCTGGAGGAAAAAGGAAGTGATTTGGTATTTATTTCTCATTTTGTAACAAAGAAGAAGCCTTTCTATGTTTATCCAGATCCTAAGGACCCAACTTATGCATTCTCGGTCGACCTTTTAGGTCGGGGTGTTGAATGGTCAAGTGGGGGGCAAAGATTAAATGATTACAAAACTATTCTTGAACATGTGAGAGAGTGGGGACTTAAAGAAGAAGATATTGAGCTTTATTTGCAATCTTTTAAGTATGGTGTTCCCCCATTGGGAGGATTTGCACTGGGTGCGGAGCGCGTGACAATGCACATTTTGGGACTTAAAAATATCCGTGAGGCTTCACTTTTTCCAAGAGATATGGAAAGGGTAGATGTCAGACTCTCCGAGACTGATCAAAAGTAATATGAAGTTTCTTACCAAAAAGAATAATTTTTTGTTTTTGGCTATATTAGTTTTTGTTTTTGTGACTTCTTGTGCACTTTCTTTGACAGGACAACTTGAGATTACAAAAGAATTAATTGATCAGTTGTCACAAAAAACAACCAAGACGTTTCCTCCAATACCAGTTTTAACAAACGGATCATCATTCCCAACTCTTTCTGCTCAAGGAGTGATTGCAATGGATTTGGATAGTGGAATTACTCTTTATGAAAAAAATGCAGATGCAAAGCTTTTACCTGCTTCAACTACCAAGATTGTTACTGCACTGGTTTCACTTGATGAGTATAAATTGGATCAAGTTTTAACTGTAGGAAAGGAAGTAAGGGTTGATGGACAAAAAATGGGACTTAGGGTTGGGGAAAAGATGAAGTTTGAGGACTTACTTTATGGTCTTTTGGTCTATTCTGCAAATGATGCTGCCCAGACCTTGGCACAGAACTATCCTGGGGGGTACTCTGCTTTTATTGTGGCTATGAATCAAAAAGCTAGCGAACTATCCATGACCAATAGTCTTTTTGATAATCCAGTGGGACTTGATACCAATGGACAACGTTCAACTGCAAAAGATCTAATTCGTGTTTCAGAAGTCGCAATGAGAAATCCTGTTTTTGCAAAGGTGGTAGGAACCAAACAAATAACAATAAGTGATGCTTCTGGGAACAAACCATATAATCTTAAAAACATAAACCAACTATTAGGAGTCGTACCTGGCGTCATAGGGGTTAAAACCGGTTGGACGGAAAATGCTCGCGAAAATCTTGTTACTTATATAGAACGTGACGGTCACAAAATCATGATTGCACTTTTAGGAAGTCAGGATAGATTTGGGGAGACCAAAGAATTAATCAATTGGATATTTGAAAGCCATAAGTGGCAGGAAGTTAAATTACCTTCTTAATTTAATTTCCGTAATAAGTGGGGCTAACTGCTGGTAAGTATCCAACAAAACTATTGGTGGGATCACTGTCTCCAGAGTCAAAAACATAAACTGGTTGGTAGAAGTCAGAGCTTGAATCGGGGTCAAAATAGGCAAGGTAAATTTTCCTTATTTTAAGTGAATCTCCATCTTTATACTTTCCCATACTAGCAATATAGGCTTTTCCTCCTTGGAGTTGGGCAAAAGCTTCTTGGGGAGTAATTATTGGATATGTTGAGTATTGTGATTCATCTACTGGGTAATAATGATACTGGGCTGCAATAATTCTTTGATCTTTTTGCTGACCTCCACTTACTATTGCCCAGACGTTACTTTGGGCTGGGTCTGTGGTTACGCTTGGTAAATTATCATATGATTTTCTAAATAGATTTACTTTTACTACGTCAGCCTCAGAAAGGGCAATGACATTTTCCAATTTTCCGCTTGTCAATTTTAAATAGTTGGGAATCATTGGTCCATCACTTAAGTCAGAAGAAAGAACACCAGCATTTGAAAGAATCCCCCTAAATTGGGAAGCCGCGACTTCTGCTACTGGAGGCCTTGTGTCAATTGGAGTTCTGTCTGCAGTTAAATCATAACTTATGGAAAACGCTCCCGTTATTATGTTTATTTCCATTATTGATGGAAATCTTGGATTTCTAAACTTATATAAAGAATCTGATTCTTGAATTGGATTAGGGTCATCAAACCCCAGAGCATCAGCTTTTGTTTTTGCGGTATCAAGTGAAAGAAGATTTGAGTTTACTTTAGGCATGAAATAGACTTTTGCCTGGGTTGAAATGTCCGTTGGATATGTTCCAGTTGGAGTTTCCAGAGTATATGTCAATTTTGGATCGAGAGTAGAAAGTGGAAAAGGAATTTTTGTTAGTTTACCAAATTTAACAGTTGGATCAGGAAGACCAGGAGGAAATATCTTAAGATAAACAGATACACCAGCATTAAAAAGAATTCTTCCTATGGTTAAAAATATAATAAAGTAGATTGTATAGCGTATTGTTTTTCTTGCAGTTATGGCAACTTGGGTCAGGCTACTCATGATATAATCATAGCATGATTCGTACTCGTTTTGCGCCAAGTCCAACAGGCTCAATGCACATTGGAAATTTAAGGACTGCTTTTTATGCATACGCGCTAGCCAAACACAATAATGGTGAATTTATTCTTAGAATTGAAGATACTGATAAAAAAAGGGAAATTGAGGGTGGTGCCAATGATATTAAAGATTTATTAACAATATTCGACATTAAGTGGGATGAATATTATATCCAATCGGAAAGATTAGATTTATACAAAAAAGCTGCTGAAAAATTAGTTGAGGACGGCCATGCTTTTTATTGTCAATGTGAAGCAAAAAATGCTAAAGAGGATGGTTTTTCAAAAGATCTCCGAGACCCTTGTCGTGACAAAAATCTAACTTCTGGGGCAGTTAAACTTAAAGTTCCTGAAAATGAATGGATAACATTTAAGGATTTTGTATTACAAAAAAAAGTATCTTGGAATACTTCAACAATTGGAGACGCCACACTTTTTAAGACCGACGGTTTTCCAACTTATCACTTGGCTGTAGTTGTTGATGATAATGATTTGAAAATAAGCCATGTTTTAAGGGGTCATGATTGGATGCCATCTACCCCAATACATATACTTGTCTATAAATATTTAGGATTTGATGTTCCAGAGATTGGGCATTTGACTGACATTATGGATCCTGATGGCGGAAAATTAAGTAAAAGAAAAGGAAGTACTTCAGTACGCGGTTTACTTACTGAAGGATATTTACCAGAAGCGTTATTAAATTTTGTAATACTTCTAGGTTGGGCACCGAAAGATAATCGTGAGATGTTTACTTTAGAAGAATTTGTAAAATATTTTGATCCCAATGGTTTTCAGAAGGGTAATCCTGTATTTAATAGGGAAAAACTTGATTGGTTTAATGGAGAATATATTCGCAAACTCAGTGACACTGAGCTTTACGAAAAATTCCAATTTTCAAATTCCAATTTTCAAACAATGGAAGAAAATAAAAAATTACAAATAACAAAACTTGTAAAAGACAGGATTAAAAAAATATCAGATCTTGATGCGTTAGCAAAGTTCTTTTGGGAGGAACCAAAAGAAATAGATATGAATCTTTTTGGAAAAAACTACAAAGAGCATTTAACAAAAGCGCAGGAAGCTATTGAAAAATCAATTCCACTTGATACAGTTTCTAAAAATAATGATTTTAAAGTTGGGGATTTTTTCATGGATTTAAGGATTGCAATAACTGGTACAAAGTTTACTCCTCCTATAAATGAATCAATTGAAATTTTAGGAAAAGAAAAAAGTATAAAAAGAATTAGAAAAATATTGGAATAATTGGAACAAACGAAGTTTAAATTCGAAACAATATGGCTCACGACCCGCCCAACACAACTTACAATCTGAATAAAGAGAGGATTGATACAGAGTTTCTACGTAATAAACTTAAACTTAGGAATCTTGAAGTTAAAGACTCTTTTAACAAAAAATATCCACATGTACAGAAATTCTTTGAGGACAGGGGGATATCATTAAATAAACTTCGTGAACATTCAGCCAGGGTAATTACTGCGGGAGCCCTTACTGGATCACTTTTTTTTGCTTCCCCTGTCATGTCAAATAAAATGCCTAACACTACTGAGATTGTAAAAAGTTTGACAAATCTTAGTACAGATGACGATTCAGGTGTAAACACAATTCCACTGAATCAAAGACTGCTTGTTAAAATACGGGAGCATTTACCATCTCAGATTGGTCCTTTAAATAGATCTCAGGAAAAGAATTTAGAAAAAATATTTTTGGATATCATTGGGATTAATACTAAAGCAACGTTGGAGGGGGAACATTTAAATACCACTTATGGATACATTGGAGCTGAACAACATTTAATTAGATACCCCGGGGATACTATTTCTAATCATGAATTAACAACTGACGATGAAGGGATTGCCCCAGGCAGGGGTGCTTGGGGTTATTTTGCAAGAAGTAAGGAAGAATTGACCAAGGAAGATATTGAAAATGAAAAATGGTATGCAGTAGTTCAAACTTTATATCTTCCGGATTGGAACTCGCGTGTTGCCTACTTAAGAGATTGGTATAAATACAGAAAGATTTTAATAGTAAACACAATTAATGGTAATGCTGTGGTTGCTGACATAGCAGATAGTGGTCCAGCTGCTTTTACTGGGAAACATTTTGGGGGAAGCCCTGCGGTTATGGATTATCTGGGGGGGTCACGTTACAAAAAAGGACCCGTGGTTGTGTTTTTTGTTGACGATCCTGAAAACAGGGTTCCGCTTGGTCCTGTAGAGTACAATAATATTAATATTCCAACAGTTGCTCTGACTGAGATTTAACTAAAAAATATATGTCAAAACTATTTTTCGATTACCTTATAAATCTTAAAGAAATCGACAAACAAATTAAGAGACTAACTAATACCCGGGAAGAGAGGGAAGAACTTTGGGGTTTAGTTGATGAAATGGTCCACCACAAAGTTGTGGGCTGCATACTTGATAAAATGCCGAAAAATAATCATGAAGAATTCTTGGGATTGTTTCAAAAAAGTCCACACGATGAAAAATTATTATTTGATTATTTAAAGGAAACAATTGGAGATAATATTGAGGAACTTATTAGGCAAGAAATAGGAGATCTCTCAACGGATATTTTAAATGATATTAAATCCTCATCGGGTAAATAACTTGAAATAAATAATATTTTAAATTAAAATCTTCACTTAGTGCTTAAAAAGCCTTAGAATGAAATATGGTATCAAAATTTAAAAATTTTAAAAACAAACTAGGAAAATGGTTTTGGGTAATTCTAGTTATTTTAATACTGGGAGTTGGAGGGTTCTTCTTTTTTAGTAAAAAATCAGAGAATGGGAGCGTGAAAACTGTTGTTCAAAAGGGAGAGGTTAAAGAAGAGCTAATTCTTACGGGTTCCATTAAAGCAGATAAGCATGTAATTCTTTATTTCCCAACAGGGGGAAAAATTGCAGGTGTTTATGTCAAAGAAGGTGAGTGGGTAAAAACTGGACGTGCACTAACTGCACTTGATAGAACAATTCTCAATTCAACTTATCAGCAGGCTTTAAATACCCACAAAAGTTATCAAGCTACAGCCGAAAATGTTGTGGATAGTGTAAAAGACCATAAAAGCGATGAAACATTTACTCAGAAAGCAACTCGTACAACAGCTGAAGTAAATCGCGACAACGCCTATGATGCAGTGAAAGCAGCCGAATATAATCTTAAAAATGCCACCCTATATGCTCCTTTTGAAGGTGTCATAACTTCTCTTCCTTTTTCAAGTCCTGGAGTAAATATAAATTTAACCGATGCTCAAGTGGAACTACTCGACCCTACCAGTATTTATTTTGAAGTAGATGCAGACCAAAGTGAAGTTATTGATATTAAAGATAAACAATCAGTTGAAATTGTTCTTGATTCATATCGAGACAAGTCTTTCGTAGGAACTGTATCGTTCATCTCTTATACCCCAAAAGCAGGAAAAGCTAGCACTGTTTATAAAGTAAAAGTGGAACTTGATACAGTACAAATGAAAGAGCTTTTACCAAGAATCGGCATGAGTGGGGATGCTAAATTTATTCTTTCTCAAAAGTCTGATGTACTTTTTGTTCCCAATCGTTTTGTTAATTCAGATAAGGAAGGAAAATATGTAAATCTTGGTGGAAAAGACAAAAAAGTGAGAGTTACGATTGGAATTGAGGGTGAAGATAGGGTTGAGATAATCTCAGGGGTAAAAGAGGGCGATGTTTTATATGATTAAACTTGAAAATGTTTTTAAATCCTACATATTGGGAGATGAAGAGGTAGTAGCTGTTAAAGATGTTAGCCTAACCATTAAAGAGAAAGAGTTTATAGGAATAATGGGTACTTCAGGAAGCGGAAAATCTACATTAATGCATCTAATTGGTCTTCTGGAACAGCCATCAAAAGGTAAAATTTATTTAGACGGAAAAGATATTTCCAAACTTACTGATAATGAGCTTTCAAAAATTAGAAATAAAACAGTAGGTTTTGTTTTTCAATCGTTTAATCTAATTAACCGCTTTACAGTTTTTGAAAATATTCTTTTACCAACGAAATATTCAAAGGAACTCCTTAAGTTTGATCCTAAAGCCAAAGCGGAAGATTTACTCAAAAGGTTTGGGATATACGAAAGACGAAATTTCTTTCCGAATAAAATTTCAGGAGGTCAACAACAGAGAGTGGCAATTGTAAGAGCTTTGATTATGGGGCCAAAAATTATCCTCGCCGATGAGCCGACTGGGAATTTGGATAGTAAAACAGGGGAAGAAATATTGGACATTCTAGGAAACTTAAATAGAGAATTTGGTGTAACTGTTATTTTGGTTACCCATGAACACGATATTGCAGCAAAAACTAAAAGACAGATTTATATCAAAGACGGACAATTAGTGGAAAGATATTTATAGATGGTAAATATAAAAGAATATACACATTTGATGAAGGCGGCTATTGAAGATTTTAGGCGCAATAAAGTTAGAACCGCACTAACCTCCCTGGGGATCATGATCGGAGTTATGTCAGTTGTGCTTTTAATTGCATTAGGGTTGGGGCTTAAAAATTATATTGAAGATCAGTTTAATAGCATGGGAGCAAATCTGGTAATGATTATGCCTGGAAGTGGTATTTCTGGGGGTACTGGAGCTGGAATGGTAGGTGGAGCAGAATTTGACGAGCGGGATGTAAATAGTCTAATTAGAATTCCAAACGTTAAATATGTTATTCCTGTATTTTTTAAAGCAGCAGGTGTTGAAGCTGGAGGAGAGAAAAAAAATTCATATATCATGGGAGTAAATGAAGATTATTTCAGATTAATGAATAAAGAGCTTATCGGTGGGGAAGAATTTACCAAATCAGACGTAGCTGCAGGAACAAAAGTTACCGTTTTGGGTTATGCACTAGCTGATAATCTCTTTGAAAATCCCACCGATGCAGTGGGAAAAACTGTAAGACTTGAAAATTTGAGGGTAAAAGTGATTGGAGTAATGGAAAAAACTGGAGACAATGAAGGCGATAATGCAGTAATTCTGCCATATAAAGCAACATATGGAAGTTTAAATCCAAAGAAGACTTTTTGGTCTTTATATATTGGAGTTGAATCAAAAGATCAGGTTACCAACGTAAAAGAGGGTGTAGAGGAAACTCTTTTGAAAAGATACAAAGAAGACGATTTTTCGGTAACCGATCAAACTGATCTTCTTTCCACAGTTAACCAAATTTTTAATATAGTCAATTCTGTTCTTATAGCCATAGGTTCCATTTCACTTCTTGTTGGGGGAATAGGAATAATGAACATTATGTATGCAACCGTTACAGAAAGAACTAAGGAAGTTGGGATAAGGCGTGCTGTTGGGGCAACACAAAGAGATATTTTATTGCAATTTTTAACGGAGAGTTTGATCCTTTCAGTTTTTGGTGGAGTTTTGGGACTTATTTTTGCTTCTTTAATAGTTCTTGTTGTTAGGATTTTCTTCCCTGCTGCAATTAATTTATTATCCGTTCTCATCACTTTTGGAATCTCCTCAGCCATTGGAGTATTCTTTGGAGTGTTTCCTGCCAGACGTGCCGCAAGACTAACCCCAATCGAGGCAATAAGGTATGAATAAAAACTGAAACTCTTTTAATGATGAAAAAAATATTATTATTTATAATTTCATTCTTAATTACTTTAGTCGCTGTTGTTGGTTATTTTAAAGTGACTCAAAAACTTTCATCAATTAATTTACCTACTCTTCCATCGTTATCGTTTTCCGATATAGTAAGGTTTTCCAGATTTTCGTTGGAAAAAGCTCCCAGCCAAAGTTTAGTGGGGGTAATTACGTCAATGGAGGGGGAAGTGATGCATGAGGAAAGATTGGCAACAACTTCTGCAAAAATTAATATCCCAATTCCTATACAACAAGGTGAGTCCTTATCTACTGGTATTGATGGAAGAATTATTTTAATTTTTGAAAAAGCTGCAGAAATAATCATTTCTGCCGAGACCACAGTTAATGTTATCCAAACCCTTCCTGCAAACCTTGTTTTTTATCAAACCAAGGGATCCGCCACATATATAAAATTAGCAGACATTCCTGTATCCATTCGCACAAGACGTCTTCTTATAGAAAATTACGGTGATATTACCGTTACATTAGATAAAGTAGAACCTGTTATTACAATAGCTGTTAATTCGGGGAGTGCTACTTTTGCATATAACAATTTAGATAACGTTAGTCAGGTTTTGTTAGTTAATGAAGGAAAAACTTTAACTTTCAATGAGAGTACCCGGCAAGTGGTTCAAGAATATTAGCTCCTTCATACCCCAGTGCCCAAAGAGCCATTCCTCCTAGATTTTGTGATTTCACAAAATCGACTTTTATTTGTGTTGAAAATTTATCAGGGTAAAAAACTTGCTGGTAAGTATTTGTGTCGGTATTTTTATAGAGAAAATAGTTTTCACTATCTGTTTTGTTGAATTGGGCAGAGCAGGTGGCACAAGAACTTAATAGTTCTTCAACCGATCTACTACTTATTGAATATGCAGATCCAGGAAGAACTGCTGCCCTGGGTACTGGATTCAGACTTTCCCAGGAATAACCATACAATGGAACCGCGAGAATTAGTTTATTTGCGGGAACAAGAGTTAAGGCTGCTTGAACCGCGCTTTGAATATCAAATTCAGATACTATTCCAGCACCGGTTTGAGGGGCAACGGCACCTGTAACAAAACTTCCTGGGTTGTGGAAGTCGTAGCCCATCAAAACCATATAATCAACTATTTTTGAAAGAGCAGCTGGATCTGCCAAATTTTTATCACGTACAAAAGCAATTCCTGGGGCGTCAACCGTGATAGTTATTTTAGGATCAAGTCTATTTCTTACCTCTTTAACAAATGTGGTGTAGCGGTTTCTTTGATCTAGTGTTGCCTCTCCTACCCTTTCAATATCCAAATTTAAGTCAGAAAATTCATATTTTGATATTACAGGAGAAAGATCGTTTATTAAATTTTGAGCACTGACTGCTGGATCTTCTAAGAACTTGTCGATTTTTTCATCATCTCCACTAAAAACTGTTAAGGATAGTTCAATGCCATTTTTCTTGGCTATTGTTAAATAATCATCAACCTTACCTGTTGAAAGTGTGTGCCAACCTGGGTCACTTTCCCCTGGGGAAGTAAATTTTTGGATTTTACCGTCACTATCAATTGTCACATTGAAATAAGAAAGTTGAGTAATATAAGGGGAATAATCAGCTTGGGCTCTACTAATTAGCCAGAAAGGTAAAAACCCAATCACGATTTTTTTTGGAGCTTTAAAAACATCGGCTACACTGCCATTTTTATTTCCAATATTAAGTATGTTAGTTTTAGTAACTAGGAAATAACCAAGAAAAACTCCTGCAATTATTCCAGCCCAAATAATTAATGTTTTTTGAAACATATATCTATTCTAATCTAAATCCTTGAGATATTCCTAAATCAATAAACCCATTAACGTCAAGCAGAGTATCTTTAATTTTACATGAGGTGAATGACGCTCCCTTTATTTTTGCTTCGGTAAAGTTTGTCTTTGTAAAATTACATCTTTCAAATACCACACCCTCTAAATTAGTACCTATAAAATTTACATTTTCCAGGTTACACCAAACAAAAACGGAACCTTGTAAGTCAGCTTCACTAAAACTACAGTTTCTTAAATCAAAATTACGTTTTTCACTTTTACTACCCAGTTTTAATTTTTGAAATATACAATTTTCGGCAACCGCTTTAGCAAAATCACAGTTTATAATTGAACAATTTCCAAAATCCAAAAAACTTAACTTAGTTCCCGGGAATTTGCAACCTGAAAAACTAGCCGATTCAATTATGCTTTCTGAAAAATTACAGGTATCAAATATGCAGTTATTAAAATTTGTAAATTTAAAAGTTAGGCCGTTAAATTTACACGATTCAAAAGTTATATCATCAAAATCCTTTCCCTGAATTTCTTTTTCAGCAAATATTTTCCTTTTGAAAGACATGCCTATATAATAGCACTTGTGATTACTTGTCAATTTGAGAATAAAAGTAAAGTAGGGCTTAGACATGTGGTTGTAGGGGTGCTTATTGTCAAAAACAGAAAAGTATTTCTTACAAGAAGGGGAACTTTCAGAGGAAAACCAATATTAGAATTCAGAAAGTGGTCATTGCCTAGTGGATTTATGGATAGAAATGAAACATTGATGGAAACTGCAAAACGTGAGGTTTGGGAGGAAACTGGATGGAAAATAGATAAACTTAAACTATTTAAAATAGTTGATAATCCAAAAAGACCACATGATGGAGGTAGACAAAATGTAAGTTTTGTATATATTGCCAACCCTGTTAGTCAAGTTGCTATTAAAAGTGAGGAAGTTTTGGAATCGGAGTGGTTTGATTTAAACAGTCTACCTTCAAAAAAAGAAGTTGCCTTTGACTATTACGAGACTCTAATTTTATTTAAAAAATATCTAAAGAAAAAGTTCCCACTTCCTGTTTTGGAGTAAATTTAAAATTATTTACTTCTTTTTAATTTATTTTTTTATTATACAATCACTATTGTGAACACGATGCTTGCCGCCGCCCTAAAACAAATTAAAGATTATTCCTCTGTTTTGGCCGAGGATTATGAGGATAAAAAAACATTTAAAAAAGCAATTGATGCAATTCTTATTCCACAAAGAATTATTAAAGGAAAAATTAGTGTAAATGTTGATGGGAAGAAAAAAACATTTCAGGCTTTTAGAATTCAACACAATGATGCAAGAGGTCCTTTTAAGGGAGGAATCAGGTTTCATCCAAATGTAACCGAAGATGAAGTTCGGGCACTTGCTACTCTTATGAGTCTTAAATGCGCTGTAGCAGGAATTCCATATGGTGGGGCAAAAGGAGGAGTGGTTGTGGATCCTTCAAAACTTTCAAAAGATGAATTGAAAGATTTATCTACCTCCTATGCCAAGTTTATTGCTCCATATATAGGAGTTTGGCGTGATGTTCCAGCTCCTGATGTTAATACCGATGGGCAAGTTATGTCCTGGATGCTTGAGACATATGAAAAGAAAATTGGGCTTCTTTCTCCTGGAACTTTTACAGGTAAACCATTGGAACTCGGAGGATCATTGGGTCGCACTGAGGCAACTGGGCAAGGTGGTGTGTTTGTTTTGGATGTTTATGCCCGGGCAAAAGGAATAAAAGTGAAATCATCAACTGTTGCAGTCCAGGGTTTCGGAAATGTTGGTTTTTGGTTTGCAAAACTGGCAAAAGAATTAGGGTTTAGGGTAGTAGCTATATCTGACTCAAAGGGTGGGGTATATGATAAAAAAGGAGTAGATGTTGATAAGTTAATGAGACTAAAAGAAGAAGGTAAGATGCTTCCAATAAATATTACAAATGATGAGCTTTTAACACTCCCCATTACTTTTTTGGTTCCTGCGGCACTGGAAAATTCAATTACAAAAGATAATGTAGGTAAAATCAGAGCCAAGGTTATTATTGAAATGGCAAATGGGCCAACAACGAGTGAGGCGGATAAATATTTGTATGAAAAAGGAATCGATGTTGTTCCTGACATTCTAGCTAATAGTGGGGGAGTTACAGTTTCCTACTTTGAATGGGTACAGAACCTTAGCGGATATTATTGGACAAAAGAGCGGGTAAATTTGGAACTTAAAAATATTATTACCAAGGCGTTTATGGATATTTATAAAGTTAAAACTTTAAAGAAAATCTCATTTAGAGGTGCTGCAAATTATTTATCACTTAAGAGGATGGTTGATGCAATGATGCTTCGAGGACGGGTGTAAAAATGGAAATTACGAATTAATTGACAACTTTCGCTGGTTTTTTCGCGGCCATTCTTTCCTGTTTTTGAAGGAATGAGGTGTGTCTTTTTTCTTGCTCAATAAATAACATGCTATCAACTTTTTTTTGACATTCGGGATCTGGACATATGGTTTCCGTTGTGGAAATAATACTATTGCCAATTTTTTCTTCCTTAACCGAGAGAATTATCCTTTGTTTTCCACACCTTACACAAACTGTGGTGTTGTTATTGTTCAAGCTGGGTTCATTATAACACGGAACCTACATTTTAAGAAGCTCGAGAAGTTTGTAGATTAGAAATGCTGGCCAGACTAAAGCTTTAAGAAACCCAATTACTCCTTCTCCAAAATTTGTTGCGTGTTGGATAAAATAAACAACAGCCCCAATAAAACCCAGTCCATAAAAACCACACAAATCGCCCTTCATTGGTTTACATCCTCCTTTCTTCATATAAATAAATAATATCAATAGTCAGAATCTATGTAAAGAGGATTTTGAAGTTTAATATTTAGAATAGTATACACCTCTTGTTGTGCCTAGTTTTTTAATTAATTTTTGATCTTGGAGTTTTTTAAGATCATAGCGAAGAGTCCTCTCACTTATCCTTGCAAATCTTCTTCTAATTTGATCAAGTGTAATAATTTTATGCTCCTTTATTATTTTTAATATTTCACTTCGGCGAGGGAGTAGAAAATCGGTTATATCTGGATTTTGTTTTTCAAGAATTAGTTTTGTTGTTTTCGCAGCTGCTTTTGAAATTGCAGTGAGCATAAATTCAACATAATCTGTAGTGTCTTTTTCAGATTCTTCAAGCATTCTGTAATATTCACTTCTGTGATTGTCTAAATATTCTTCCAGAGATAAAATTCCCTTCATTCCATATCCATTTATACTTAATACCTCTTGCATTAAAAGTCTACCGACCCTTCCACTACCATCCAAAAATGGATGAATTTTTTCAAAGGAATAATGTGCAAGAACTGCTTTTATTGGGATTAACTTTTCTTTAGGACTGTTTACGTATTTAATAAGTTTTTTAATAAGCGGCATTACTAGTTGTGGAGGAGGAGGCATATAAATAACAATACCTGCGGAATTGAAAATGGCTTCCATGTTATGTCTAAATTTGCCCAAATTTTCGTGATTAATTAGATTTTTCATTGTAATTTTCTGAAGATTTAAGATATCAAAAGTATCAACTTTGTTTCTTTTTTTGTCATAAATCCAATTTAACGCCTTTAATATGTTTGTAACTTCAAGTTTTTTTTGGTCTTTTGAGGGAATTTTGTTAAGATCGTCAAAGATTAAAGTATTTCCTTCGATTCTTGCTGAAAACAAAGAACTTTTTAAAGTTGACTCCCGTCTTATATTCATTTCAATCTCTGGAGGAATGAAAGTGGATTCAATTACAGCACGAGATGCTTCTATTGAGGATAAAAGTTCAGAAATATTTGATGTTAGTCTGTATTTTGGAGGAATCAACATACCCCAATATTACCAGATGTTGCCGAATACTGCCAGATGTTGCCGAATATTAGAAGATGTTGGAAGATATTAGACAAAAGTTAGTGCAATACCTTTTTTATCTGCTCTGCCCGTTCTTCCTATTCTATGGATATAGTTTTCGTAAGACTCAGGAAGGTCGTAATTAATAACATGACTTACATTTGGAATGTCTAAACCGCGAGAGGCAACATCAGTTGCTATTAAGATTTGAATAATATCCTGTTTAAATTTGTCCAAAATTCTTATCCTTTGACCTTGATTTTTATTACCATGAATGGCGTCTGCTTTAAAGCCACGACCGATAAGTTCATTTGAAAGTTTTTGAACTCCATGTTTGGTTCTGCCAAAAATTAGTACTTTTTCAAAATCCTGTGTAATTAAGAGTTTATGTAGTTCCTCAATTTTGGTGTTGGGACTTACAATTCTGACAACTTCCTGTTTGACTTGGGTTGTAATATCTCCAGATTTGACTGAAACAGTAATTGGGTTTTTTACGAAACTACCAATAATTCCTGCCACTTTTGCATCCACCGTTGCCGAAAAGAAAAGAGATTGTCGATCTGTTGAAAGCATGGAAATCATATTTTTAATGGTTGGTAAAAAGCCAACATCAACCATATGATCTGCTTCATCAAGTACCACAGAACCAAAATAGGCTAGATTTAAACCATGCGAACGAATATGATCTTCAAGTCGTCCTGGTGTTCCTATTACAAAATTGGGGTTTCTGCGCAAGTCTTCTTTTTGTCTCCACATATTTGCCCCTCCAATACAAAGAGCTGAATAGACATTTAGATTTTTTGCAAATGAATTAAACTCATCTCTAATTTGAGCTGCAAGTTCACGAGTTGGTGTGACTATTAAAACTCTTTGATTCCTATCTCTTATTACCTTTTCTATTAAAGGAATTAAAAAAGCTGCGGTTTTACCTGTTCCTGTATTAGCCATTCCAATTAAATCGTACCCTTCGATAATTGGGGGAATTGCTTGATCTTGAATGGGGGTAGGTGTTTTATACCCCTTGGCAAGAACATTGTTTCTGAGAGTTTCTGATATTTTAAAATCAGAAAACTGGTTGACTACTTTATAATCTTCGATTTCACTTCTTGTTGAGGGAAGATTAACTATTTGACTTGGGTCAAAAGTCTTAATTCTTCTGCCTACGGAACCATAGGCCCTACGGGCAGGGGGCCACCTTCTTTTATTGTTATTGAATCGGTTATACATAATTGTGGGAATAGAACTGCTTAAAACAAAATAAATTCTTAAAAAAAAGTATCTCGTGTGAAGAAAAAGATACAAATAAAATTAACTAAATTTGGGGTACCTTTGTCTCTCTTTAAGCAGGTCTATGCCTGCAATTAACTAACTATCCTGTAGTATATCAGGGAATATGGAAGATGTCAAGAAAGAGCTTTAATGATGGCTTCTCTAATGTTTTTGCCCCCAAACCAGCCGTTGAGGAAAACTATTGCATGCTTATTCTTGTTCCATTCCTGAAGGTAATATTTGTCTATTCTGCCCCCTTTTTGTTTCAGTGCTGTCACCAACTTATTTAGCGAAAGTGAATTGTTGATAAGTCTATTGTATCAGATTTTCCTTCTTTTTTCTTGGCCAATTTTTTATTTCTGCCTCGCGCTTGAGGGCTTCAGATTTTGTTGAATATTCCTCTTTATAAATTATTTTTATTGGTTTATGACTTTTGGTATAACGAGCACCGTGACCATCCAGGTGGTCTTTGAAACGTTTATCAATATTGTTAGTGGAACCAGTATAAAAGCTACCATCTGTACAAAGAAGAATATAGGTAAACCACATTTTCTATGTTTCTAATAACTTTCTCGCTTGTGTAAAATCTTTTGTTTCCATAAGTTTTTGGCGCAAGATACTGGCACCTTTGAAATTGTTTATATACATCTTAAAAAACTTCTTCATTGGTTCAAAAGCTTTAGGAGAAGTATTTTCCTTTTGATTAAGTTTCATATGTTTTAGGAGGATTCCAATATAATCTTCTTCTGTATGTTTTTGGGGGATGTGATTAAATACCCAGGGGTTTTTAAAGATTCCCCGTCCTATCATGACTCCATCTACATTATATTTTTTTTGAAAATCTAATATTTGAGAATAACTTTCAACATCTCCATTTCCAATGATTAAAGTTTCTGGGGCAATTTTGTTTCTAATTCTTACTGCCTTTTTTATTTCTTCCCAATTGGCATTTCCTTTACTCATTTGTTTTGCTGTTCTGCCGTGGATTGTAAATGCGTCAATTTTTTGTTCGAGTAAAAAAGTAAACCATTCTGTGGTCATGGCTGGTGTATCTCCAAGTCTTGTTTTTATACTGATGGGCAATTTATCTGCTCCTTTTTTAACTGCAGCTATTATTTCTTTTACTAAGCTAGGATTATTAATCATTGCTGCCCCCGCCCCGCTCTTTACAACTTCCCTAACTGGGCAACCCATGTTGATGTCAATTCCATCAAACTTTAATTTCTGAATGAGTTGCGCTGATTTATAGAAAGCATCGGGTTTGGTTCCCCAGATTTGTGCAACAATGGGTTTTTGTTTTTCACTAAATTTTAATCTTGGAATAGTTTTTTCAAATCCTTCGGAAGTAAGCGCTTCTATATTTGTGAATTCTGTGAATATTACATCTGGTTTGGGAAGGTAAGTTGAAACTACCTCGCGAAATACGTAATCGGTCACATTTTCCATGGGAGCAAGGATGGTAAATGGACAGGGAAGTTCATTCCAGAAATTAGACATTTTTTGTGTTCTTGGATTTTATTCCAAACAAGACCATTGATAAGTAGACCAGAGGGGTTCCGATGGCAATTTCAGAAAGAACTGGATATTGTTGGAAAAAAATATTTATATTGCTGCCAAAAAAATAATATAGAAAAAGAATAAAAACAATTATTAAGATGTAAACAAACTTCGTAATTGTTTTATTGTCTGGTGTTAATATGTGAATCACAATTAAAAAAAGAAAACTAACCCAGGACCCCGCAAGTAATTTGTCAGGGAGATAATTTCTAACACTACTATCAATATTTAACAATGCAAGTAAATATGCCAAAAATAGGGGAGAAATAAAAAGTAGTCCGATCTCTGTAAATCCTCGATTTTTTTCGCTTTTGGTTATAACTTTTCTAACAATAAGACTGGCGATGTAAATCAGTAAGCTAAATAATAAATAAATCTGCTTATTGGCAATTATTGAGTTAAAAACAAAGAATAAACTGCCAGAAAACAAAAAGAAAACAACAGCTAAATCAAAAGTACTATTTATCTTTGTAATAGTGTTTTTCATTAAAATAAATTTTTAATCGTTAAACTTACAAAAAACACAAAAAACAGAAATCCTATCGTTAATAGAAGTTTTATAATGAACGAGGATTGATAATGGGTTTTTAAACTTCTTTTGTTGAGAAAAAAGATCAGTGGGAAAGCAACCATCATTGCAACAGCGTTTAATACTGCACTAAGAGTTAGAAGAAAGCGAGGTTCGTCGATGCCAAAAAGAAGAACAATTGTACCAAGAATTATTTGGGACCAAAGAACAATAAAAAATGCCAGTGAAGGATTTGTAGTATCTCCCGGTTTATGAAAAAGTAGTAGAATGTTTTCTGATACAATTCTCGATGTTGACTCCAAAACTCCGATTTGAGTAGAAAAAAGCATTAATGCTGCCACGATTAAAAAACCGATTCCAAAAACCTGACCAACATGGGATGAAAGAGAGGAACTTTGTTGATATAAAAAATCAATTCCAGAACTAGACGCTTGACCAAAAACCAAACTTTTTGCCAGAACAGACATTAGTATAATTGTTGTTAAACCCAAGAACCAAAATATTATGAAATGTTCAGCGGCTACTATCTTCCACCATTTTTTCCAAAGTGTTAAGTTTTCTTTACTGTGGGTAAAAACTTGCCCTCCAAGCTCCATTTTTTTGATACCAGGAGAGAATAAGGAAGTAATCTTACCTGTGAACTTTCCCATACCAAAACCCTTCTCTTTAATGTAATACGATTGTGCAAAATTAAGATTTCCTCCGGCACCCGAGTAAGCAAAAGCTCCTAAGAAAGCGGCAAAAGCAACACCTGGAGGGAAAAACCACCAATTACCTCCTTTACCAATAAGTCCAACTGCAGCCTCTGTCCAATCAACTTGTTTGGTAACCAGAAATACTAACAAAATAATGAAAGGTAGTCCAACTAGAATAATCCCTCTTTGTAGATATTCCATTGTCTTATGAAGCGTTTTGCCTAAAGAAAGGACTAATCCAACAAAGATCAAAAAAAGTATCGGCAATATTTTTAAATGAGGAATGTCAAATAAATTTGCTATTATTTGAGACGAAGCGGAAGAAAATCCCGGAAGCGACCAAGGAATGAAAGTGGAAAGTATGAACCAAATAGGGAGCCATTTAGCCATTTTTTTAAATCCTACAAAAACACTTTCCCCCCAGGCTAGGGTATAGCGCATTATCTCCAAATTCAAAATATACTGAAAAGTAATTCCCAAAAAACCACCCCACAGAAGTCCCAAACCCCAAACTGCGGAGAGATATGGCCACATAATGAGTTCTCCACTGCCCAACGCCAGACCAAGGAGAATAAATGAAGGACCTATTGTATTTAAAAATTTTGGTGGAGGTGGTAACTTATTATTCATATTAAATATTGTCTTTCTTCAGCCTCAATAGGTTAGTAACAGCTATCAATTCGCAACCTTCTTCTAAAGCTATTAGTTGATGATAAATATTAACAGGTATATGGCTTTGGGTGTTGACAAATTCTGTAACCAAAGCTATTGCAAAAAACACAAAAGAAAGAAATAGTATATTTTTTTCTTCCTGAGAAAAATATTTAATAAGTCTAGCGATGTAAATTATCAGTACCAACAATAAAGGGAATAGAAGTAATATCCATGTGACTGATTTGTATCCAAGTTTATTTGCCATAAAAAGAAGATTTGAAGTAAATTCTGGGAATAATACTCTGAATATATTCTCTGTTTTTTCGTGTATGACTAACACTTCATCAATACCAATATATACCAGTAAAATACCAAACAATTTAAAACCAACCATTTTAAGTAAATATAAACCAATTATTATCGCTTTAATTCCTTGATAAAAAGTAGGTAGATTAAACTCGTAATCCAAATTGACAAAACTAAAATGCATACCCCATATTAGATGAGATATGACCATCAATATATCAAAGATAAACAAAATAAAAACAATCCTTTTGTGAATAATCATGATCAAATATATTTTACTTTATTTTAAAGAACTAGATTGAAGAACTAAATGTGCAGCTATTGACAAACAAATAGATAGAGCCTATACTGAATAGGTATTCAATATAAATATATGAAAGGGGGTGAAAGATATGCCAAAATTTGATGGAACAGGACCACAAGGAATGGGTCCAATGACAGGACGAGGACTTGGTCCTTGTGGAGGGCGTATAAAACTTGGTGGAGGTCGAGGTTTTAGGTGTGGTTTGGGAAGGTGTTTCGGTTGGAAATCTCTATCCGATTACAAAAAGGCTCTTGAGGAAGAGCTTGAAGAAGTGAAAAAACAAGAAAAGGGCCTTAAATAATTATTATGCCTAGACATAAAATGCTCCGCTGTGTGCGGTTTAATCCGGATGTTTATTATTTTAAACCTCAGGGTATTCCTTTAAGAATGCTTGAGGAAGTTGTACTTTTGCCTGACGAGGTTGAAGCACTAAAGTTGTATGAAGTAGATGGGTTGGAGCAGATAAGAGCTTGTGAGAAAATGAAGATTTCTCAACCCACTTTTGCCAGAATATTAGCTAGTGCAAATAAAAAAATTTCGGAAGCCATAATTAAAGGAAAGGCTATTCGGATTGAAAAATAGTTTGTGATAATTGTGGTAAAATTCATAACGTGACCATATGACAAGAAACAAATTTTTACTTTTGTTAAGTGCAGTACTGTTTTTAATTATTAGTTTTGTTTATGTCAATTACAGAAGTGTTGTAATTCCTTCTGGTGATAAAGTAGCTGTAACCATTTTTCCACTTTACGATATCGTAAAAAATATTGCAGGAGACGAAGTAAAAGTTGTTAATATTCTTCCTCCAGGTGCCAGTCCTCACACCTTTGATCCAACTCCACAGGAAGTTAAAAAGATTGTAGGTAGTCGAGCAATATTTTCCATAGGTCATGGACTTGATAATTGGTCTCAAATATTAGCTAAATCAGTGGATATTAATAACATTATTACAGTCGACAAAAATATAGAATTGATTGATAGTACTCACGAACATGGGGAAGTTGAAGATGAACATGAACATGAAAGTGAAAGTGATGGGAAGGACCCTCACTACTGGCTATCTGTACCAAACGCTATTGGTATTGCATCTCAGATAAAGGATGAATTATCAAATTTATTTCCAGAAAAAACCTCACAATTTGAAGAGAACTTTAATGATTACGAAATACGTCTGCAAAACTTGGATACTGATATATATTCAAAATTTAAGAAATTACCTAACAATAAAATTTCCACCTTTCATAATGCATGGGCATATTTCGGAAGAGATCATGGGCTGGTGATTACTACCACTTTTGAAGAATTTCCTGGTGAAGAGCCTACTGTAGAATATTTGAAAGAGTTTCAAAAGAAGATAAAAGATAATAATGTCAAAGTAATTTTTTCTGAACCCCAATTTTCTACGAAGTCTCTTGAACCAATCGTAAAAGATCTGGATATTACAATTTCTACTCTTGATCCAATTGGAGGGGTCCCCGGCCGTGAATCTTTTGAGGCATTAATGAATTACAATGCCGAAAAGATTATCAACGCTTTACAATGAAACAAAACGCACTTGAGGTAAAAGACCTAACTGTCACATATCCTGAATATGCCAACAATGCTATAGAAAATGTGACCTTTTCAGTTGAGGAAGGAACAATGGCCGCCCTTATTGGTCCCAACGGTTCGGGAAAGACATCAATAATAAGAAGTATATTGGGGCTTATTGACTATAAAGGAGAAATAAAAGTGTTTGGTAAGCCTGTGCATGAAGCCCGACACACCATAGGGTATGTACCCCAAAGGTTCTCATTTGATCCAACTTTTCCAGTTACCGTTTTTGAATTCATATCAATGGTGCTTTCTGAAAATACAAAGAAAAAACATTTGATTTCGGAAACTCTAGATTATGTTGAGGGAACGGATTTGGTGGGTAGGAAACTATCATCTTTGTCCGGGGGACAGCTGCAAAGAGTTCTTCTAGCTCGGGCACTGGTTAAAAAACCATCACTTCTTTTACTTGATGAGCCTGAAGCGGGTGTTGATATTGGTGGCGAGCAAACATTTTATGATTTAATGGAAAAGCTGGTTAAGGATGAAAAAATAACCGCGCTTATTGCAAGTCATGAACTTGATATTGTTTATGCCTATGCCCAGAAAGCAATATGTGTAAATAAAAAGATGCTTTGTTCTGGAGTTCCTAAGGAGGTATTAAATCAGGAAACTTTCTTGGAGCTTTATGGCAGGGGTCTAAAGTTTTTTGGTCATACAGGTCATCACCACAGCTAACAAATATGCAAGAAATTATCGGTTCACTACAATATCCTTTTGTTCAACGAGCCCTCTTGGGTGGAATTTTGGTTGCGGTTTTGACATCATGGATGGGAATCTTGGTGGTTCTCAGACAATCATCTTTTTTTGGTGATGCAATTGCTCACTCATCATTAATGGGAATTGCCCTGGGGCTTCTTTTGGGAATCAATCCGATTGCGGTTGCAGCCATCTATGCCATTTTCGTTTCGTTTCTTCTTCCTTTTTTGAGAAAACACAGTCATTTGCCGCAAGACTCACTTCTAGGGTTTATCCTCCCTTTTTCAATGGGACTTGGGGTAATACTTCTGGCATTAATTCCGGGTTACCAACCTGAGCTTATAAGTTTTTTATTTGGTAGTATTTTAGCAATCGGTTGGGGAGATATTGCAATAACTGCGATATTAGCTTTGGTTACTTTCCTTGTGATGTTTATTCTTAGAGGTAAACTTACATTTGCTTCTTTTGATAGCGAATACGCAAAAGTGACTGGAATAAAAGTGTCTATGATAGATACTATTTACCATGTTCTACTTGCCGTAACTGTTGTTGCAGGTATACGTCTAGTGGGTATTATACTCGTTAATGCTCTTTTGGTTATTCCTGCAAGTACGGTAAGACTCTTTGCCCGTTCCTTAAAGGATATGTTTATATTTACTCCTATTTTGGCAATTATTATTATGATTGTGGGACTTTTAGCATCTTTCACTTTTGACATACCTTCAGGCCCAACAATTGCCGTTACTTCGGGTCTGCTGTTTTTGATAACACTTGTTTTTACAAAATTTAAATGAAAAAAATAGTGATTTCAATTGCTATCATCGTTTTGGGTTTTTCATTTGCTTTATCTCCAATAAAAGCTCAAGAAACAGAGCTAGAAGGGCATATTGAAGAATCTTTAGAGGCAAAAGTGACGCAAGTGTTAGTAGAAAAGACACAGAAATTAAGACTGTTGGTGACTAAGGGGTCTTTAAAGGATAGAGAAATTGAAATTGAAAGCGGGAATATTCCCTCGGTTAATCTACCCAAATATAAAATTGGAGATAAAGTAATTGTTTCATATTCTAAAGATTTTGATGGAAACGACTTTTTCTACATTACAGACTTTGTTAGACGTGATTCTTTAGTTTGGCTGTTTTTAATTTTCATTGTGGTTACGGTTACTATTGCCAGGTGGCGTGGTCTACTTTCACTTCTGGGAATGGGTCTTTCTTTTTTGGTAATCTTTCTTCTAATTCTTCCCAGGATTTTGGCGGGGGATAATCCGGTAGAAATTGCGATATTGGGTTCACTCATAATTATTCCCGTCACATTTTTCCTTTCTCACGGATTTAATAAAAAGACAGGAGTTGCAATTGCAGGGACACTAGTTGCTTTGGTTGTTACAGGAATACTTTCAGGATTTTTTGTTGAAGCTTCAAAATTAACAGGTTTTGCTTCTGAGGAGGCAGCTTTTCTTCAATCAGCAAAAGATGGTCTGGTAAACATTAAAGGACTCCTTTTAGCAGGAATCATTATTGGAGTTTTGGGAGTACTTGATGATATTACAATTTCCCAATCAGCCATTGTTTTTCAACTCAAAGAAGCCAATGAAAAAATGAAGTTTAAAGAACTTTACAAAAGGGCCATGAGTGTTGGACAGGATCATATATCCTCAATGGTTAATACCCTAATCTTAGTTTACACAGGGGCATCTCTACCCCTTCTTCTTTTATTTATTAATAATCCCCATCCTTTTTCTGAAGTGATAAATTATGAGATTGTTGCTGATGAAATAGTTAGAACGTTGGTGGGAAGCATAGGACTTGTTTTAGCTGTTCCTGTAACAACTTTGCTGGCGGCATTAGTAGTAGATAAAAAAATATGAAGGTAATAAAAATTGGTGCTGTCTGGTGTAATGGCTGTCTTGTTATGCGTCCACGCTGGATAGAAATAGAAAAAGAAAATCCATGGCTTAATACTGAATATTTAGATTATGATAAAAACAGAGAGATTATGAAAAAATATAAGGTTGAGAGCGGAAAACTTCCTGTATTTATATTTCTAGGAAAAGACGGCAATGAAATTATACGTCTTTTTGGGGAGATCGAGAAAAAAGACTTATTAAAAACTGTCGACAAGTATAAAAATCTATAAAAATTATGTTTAAGAAAATAATTGCGATATTTTTTGTTTTGTTTTTTTTGTTTATTCCTGATTTGGTTTCGGCTCAGGAAAACAAAGTAAATATATATTTCTTTTGGTCACAATCCTGCCCCCACTGTGCTAAAGAAAAAGCATTTCTTCAGGAAATTGCACCCAAGTATCCCAATTTAGTACTTCACGATTATGAAGTGAATTTGACGGAAAACTATTCATTGTTGCAAAAAATTGGCGATGAATTGAACATTGTAACGGGTGGAGTGCCAATTACGATTATTGGTAATTCACATTTTGTAGGATATTTGGATGACGAGACAACCGGTCAGACAATAATTAATTTGATTGAAGAGGTAAGTTTAAAAGGAGATTCTAATTCTGTTGGAAAAATTATCAGTAGCAAAGAAGAAACGGTTGTACCGACGTCAAATATTAAAAGTGTTCCCGAACAAATTAAAGTTCCTATTCTAGGTAGTGTTGATACCAAGAAACTTTCCCTGCCAATTTTAACCATTGTGATAGCTGCGATGGATGGTTTTAATCCTTGTGCTATGTGGACTCTTTTATTCCTTATAAGTCTTCTTTTAGGAATGAAAGATAGAAAAAGGATGTGGATATTGGGTGGTACGTTTATTGTCACATCAGCGGTTGTTTATTTTCTTTTCCTTTCTGCGTGGCTTAATCTATTTTTATTCTTGGGTTTTATTGTTTGGGTTCGTATTGCCATTGGAATTTTGGCAATTGGGGCAGGTGGATATTATCTCAGGGATTATGTCAAAAACAAATCTGGTGGTTGTAATGTAATGGGGGACACAAAAAGACAAAAGATATTTGAAAAAATCAGAGATATAACCCAAAGAAAAGAATTTCTTCTAGCACTTGGTGGAATAATCATTCTTGCCTTGACGGTTAATATAGTTGAACTTGTTTGTTCTGCAGGACTTCCTGCGATTTATACCCAAATACTAAGTCTTTCTCATTTAAATCCATGGCAGCACTATGGATATTTACTTTTATATGTTTTGATATTCATGCTGGATGATTTGTTTATTTTCTTCACAGCCATGATTACACTCCAGGCAACAGGAATTCAAAGTAAATATTCAAGGTTTTCCCATCTTGTTGGAGGAGTATTGATGGTAATTATTGGTTTACTTCTTCTATTTAAACCGGAACTTCTGATGTTTGGGTAAGTCCTTTTGTGTTAATCCTCTCTCAGAATTTTAAGGATCAATAACCCATTTATCACCATTACCGGGATCTATCGTTCCTGGGTCGATTGTGTTTCCTGGATTGCCTTGGACGGTATTGGGTGATGTATTCATATTTCCTCCTGCGGGCACTGGTTCGTTAATTGTTCCACCTGTTTTGATTTCCACAGTTTTAATATCATTAGTAGCAGATCCACCACTAGTTGTTCCTGGAGCAAACATCAATTTTGAACCTCCTTCGTAGATCACTCCTGAAGTTCCTCCTGGCCCTGTTCCTGGGGCCCACACATGTTCAACTTTGTTTAAAAATTCAGTTTGTCCTTCTGTTCCGTTTACTTCCACAACCCTTTGTGCCACTCGATTTACAACCTGCTCCTGAATTTGAATAACATTTTGTTTTCCATCTTCACCAACTTTTGTTTTAATTTTTTCCATGGTCTTTTGTTGTTCTATCGTTCTTTCTGCAACTATTCCCAAAACTTTTCCGTCACCAATTTCTGTTAACAAATGATTTTGTCTTTCTTTTATTTCTGCATAATTGTAAAGTACGCCCTGCACTTTTTCGTTATTTCCTTCTTCTGTATAGTTTTGTGCCATAGTTAGCCTTTTTTCAGCTTGTTTTTCCAATACGGCTATTTTATTTTCAATCCTAAAGGCAAAGAAATATTCAATTCCCTCTTGGATTTTTAGTACGATCGAATCCTCTGAAGTGAATACTTGTTGTAGATCAACTGCTTTTGAAGTCTTTGGAGTAAGGAAACAGACGGAGAAGAAAAACAATACCAATAAAAATATCTTTTTAATATTCATCTAACTTAATGATATACCAATCGTTGTTAACAAATCAAACAGATTTACTTGGTGTGTGACCACTAGGGTGCACTGTTTGGTTGTGGAACCAGGATTCCTTCACTAGATATAATATCCACGACTATATTTCATGCTGTATACTTATAATAATTTATAGAAAATATCATGTTTATAAAACTTTACCTTATTGCGTTTACTGTATTTTTAGCCATTGACGCGGTTTGGCTTACCCTGATTGCTAAAAATTTTTATGCAAAATATATAGGGTATTTGATGGCTAAAAATCCAAATCTTATCGCAGCTTTAATTTTTTATCTTATTTTTATTGCAGGTCTTGTATTTTTTGTCATTAATCCTGCACTCGATAAAAAAATGTGGACACATGCACTTCTAGCGGGTGTATTTTTTGGACTTGTTACCTATGCAACTTATGATCTTACCAACCTTGCAACTGTAAAAGACTGGCCATTAACTGTCACAATAGTTGATCTTATTTGGGGAATGTTTGTATCTGCCGCAGTATCAGTTGCCACCTACTTTATAGCTCTTAAATTGGGATTATGAATTATTACCTTCTGCTTGCCACATCACTTCTGGGGTATATGACTTTTTGGTTTATTGTTTCTGTTATTAAAAAAAGAAATGATGTAGCAGATATTGCATGGGGGCTGGGGTTTGTACTTTTAGCATGGCTTTCATTTTATATATCTGGTTATTCATTTAAAGCACTTTTAGTAAACAGTTTAGTGACTGTTTGGGGACTACGGCTTGCTTGGCATATTTACAATCGTAATAAAAATAAACCTGAGGATTCAAGGTACTTTGAGTGGAGAAAAACATGGAAGAATTTTTACTTAAGAAGTTTTTTACAAGTATTTTTACTTCAGGGAATTTTTCTGTTTTTAATCTCCCTTCCTGTGATGTATATAAACCATTCGGTTGCAAATGGTTTTGGAATATTAGAAGTCCTTGGACTTTTTGTTTGGAGTCTTGGTTTTTATTTTGAGAGTACTGGAGATAGACAACTTAAAGAGTTTATTGCAAACCCCATAAATAAAGGTAAGTTGATGGATAGAGGACTATGGCGGTACTCGCGCCATCCAAATTATTTTGGAGAGGTAACTCAGTGGTGGGGAATTTTTATCATTTCGCTTTCTATACAAGGTTCGTTCTTTACGATAATTGGGCCGCTAACGATTATTCTATTAATTCTTTTTGTTTCGGGTATTCCACTTCTTGAGAAAAAATATGAAGGCCGACCGGACTGGGAAGAATATAAAAAGAGAACGAGCATTTTTATTCCACTACCTCCAAAACGACGCTGAATAACAAAGGTATAGTCAGACGGTCAATTTTGCCACTTACGGTCGCTTGGTGTCCAATCTTGCTGCCCGACCTCGATTCGAACGAGGATTAAATGGTCCAGAACCATTTGGCCTACCGTTAGCCGATCGGGCATTATATAGAAACAGGCATATTATATCATTCCTAGCCTGTGAGTTTGGAGAAATGGGGAATTTTGTGGATTAGATATGCAATTGTAAAAGACATTGTAGCAACAAATGCAAAGAAGATGGGGTCAAATACTATTTTTCCCAAGTCATTTCCACTTAGAAAGTTGAATAGATTGTGTCCAGTGTATTTCCACAAAACCTCAAGAATTATTACATGGATAAAAAAGACAAGGTAGGAAAGTTTTGAAAATCTTTCTACTATTGCAAATTGGAGTCTACTTTTATCGAAGGCATAGAAAAGAACCAGGAATGAAGTTAGAGTGTAAAAAAAGACACTAGGTCTCCATTGGGAATAAAAAGCTAGGTAACTACCAGATATGTTAAAACCAATTTTACCTTCTAGAAAAATATATACTCCTAAAATGGTTGTGACTAAAATTAAATAGTACCTCCATTTTTTTACTACTTCCATAATCCTGTTTTTATTTCTTGCTGCAATTATTCCAATAATGAAGAAGAAAAAGCTTAAAATTGTAATTCTTATTGGATCTGGGTATTCAAACTTGTCGATCACATAATCCCAATAAAGAAGACTAGTTTGAATAACTCCAAGTCCGACTAGAACAAATATGTTTGATAGATATTTGTAAAACCTGTGAAGTAGAGGAAAAATTATGTAAAAGATTGCCAAAGTTGGGATAAAATAAAGTTGGTAAGAAGCGTCTCCCGTCAAAATTACATGCAATAAATTTTCGCGGTTTTGGGTGTAAACAAAAAAATAATATATAAGACTCCATAAAATATACGGCAGAAGTATCTTAGAAAGCCTTTTTTTGAGGTATGACCAAAAGTTAGTATGATTTTGATAATTAAGTTCCAGCACAAATCCAGATATCAAGATAAATAAAGGAACTGCAAAACGGGCAATTTGATTTAGAAACAAGGTAAATGGGAAATTAGTTAAGTCATTGTGGGTGTACTCGATTGCCCGTGTTGTAGTGTGAATTAAGATTACTGCAAGGATGGATATGGTCCGTATCGCATCAATTGATTTGACGTACCGCTTCTCCATATTTTAAAAAAGTAGGATGAGCTTTGGAAGAAAAAGAAGTATTCCGATTATTAAAGACCCAATTGAAGCAATAAGTACTGCTCCTGCCACCACATCCTTTGCCAGCTTGGCTTTAGGGTGAATTTGTGGACTTGCAAGATCAACAACTGCTTCGATAGACGTATTTACGAGTTCCAGAACCAGAACAAATGTTATTGCGATTATAAGGGCTAACCATTCGGTTGTAGAAATATTAAGAAAAATTCCAAGGGCAATAGCCAAAACACCTAATATGATTTGAATTTTGAAATTTCTACCTTTTTTTATTGCTGCCACAAGTCCTTCAAATGCGTATCCAAAACTTTTAAGTAAAGAGTGTTTGTGTTCCATAAGACTATGATACCATTTATATATGCAAGATTTAATTATCATGTATTTGGCATCTTTTCTTATCTATTTTCTTTTTTTAGGACTTGGTATTTTATGGTTTATTGATGGAAAGATTAAAAAAGCACAAGTAAAACATGCTCTTTTTGCGTGCGTGGTTGCTTGTATAGTAGCTGTGGCTATTAAGTATTTTTTTCCCACAATAAGACCCTTTGTGGTTAATGGTGGGGATGTTGGGGTAATTGTTCCACCCACAAATGGAGCATTTCCTTCAGAACACACTATTATAGCCTTTGCTTTGGCGGTAACTATTTTTCTGCATGACAGGCGAGTTGGTTGGTTATTTTTGATATCCGCTTTAATCATTGGGGTTGCAAGAATTATTGCAAACGTTCACTATCCAATAGATATTGTTGGGGGGGCTTTTTTAGGGACGATTATTGCTGTTATTGTAGAGAAAGTGCATTTTGGTAAGATCCACTCTTGACAACTAGCACTTAATCTTCTAGACTGCTAAATACTCAAAAATAAATGAAACAACAAGATACAACAAGGCGTGTCCCAATAGTACCGATTAGGGGAAGTGTTGTTTTTCCTCATTCAGATACACTTCTTTCTTTTGGACGAGAAAAAAGTGTTTCTGCAGTCAATTCTGCTTTTCAGGAAGATAGGGTTGTTGCAATTTTTACACAAAAAGATCCAAGAACTGTTGACCCTGGAAAAGAAGATCTATTTGAGGTAGGCACAATCGCCACCATTACCCAAATGATGTCTACAGAAGGTGAAGTTCATGCTCTAATTCGTGGTCAGGCTAGGATTACTTTAAAGGAAGTGATTGCTCAAGAACCATTTTTAATTGGAAAGGTCGAAGAAATCCCTGAAGAGATCGGAAATTTGGCAGAGATTAATGTCATGGCCAAAAAGCTTCAAGAATTGTTTAAAAAAGCGATTAATTTAGGGAAACAGGCAGAGATAATGACCGTTATGAAACTTGTTTCTGGCAATGTTGAATCAATTGAATTAAGCGATCAAATAGCTTCAGTTTTGGAGATTAAACCCAACGAAAAACAAAAACTTCTTGAGGAACCCAATTTAAAAAAACGTTTGGAAAAAGTGATCGAACTCTTAGCCAAAGAAGTTAATGCTCTTGAAATTGAAAGAACGATATCTTCTAAAACCCAAAAAAGGTTTGAGGATCAAATGAAGAAAGCCATGCTTAGAGAAAAGAAAAGAACAATTGAAAGGGAGTTGGGAGAAATGGATGAGGATGAAGGTGAACTATCCAGCGAAGAAGTAAAAGAATATAAGCAAAAAATTAAAGTTGCAGCAATGCCCGATGAGGTGAGAGGGAAGGCAGAGAAGGAACTTAAAAGACTTTCTGAAATGTCTCCAAATAACCCCGAAGGAGGATATTTAAGAAACTATCTTGATTGGTTGACTGATATGCCTTGGAGTAAAGTAAGTCCAAACAGCGTTTCAATCAAAAAAGCTGCAAAAATTTTGGAAGCTGAACATTATGGAATAGATAAAGCCAAGGAAAGAATTTTGGAGTTTTTGGCTGTTATGAAGATTAAAAAGGATGACAAATCAAATAAAAAAGAGGACACACTCCATGAAGCCCATCCTACAATTCTTTGTTTTATAGGTCCTCCTGGAGTAGGAAAAACTTCAATAGGCCGTTCTATTGCAAAAGCTCTAAACCGCAAGTTTGTTAGAGTGTCCTTGGGGGGAATTAGAGATGAGGCAGAGATTAGGGGACACAGAAGGACTTATATAGGAGCTCTTCCTGGTAGGATCATTCAAGGAATAAAAGATGCTGGTACAAAAAACCCTGTGTTTATGCTTGATGAGATTGATAAAATTGGAGTGGATTTTAGAGGAGATCCTTCGAGTGCACTTCTTGAAGCGTTGGATCCCGAACAGAACAAAGAGTTTTCTGATCACTATTTAGAGGTTCCATTTGACCTTTCCCAGGTAATGTTTATTTGTACAGGTAATGTGCTTGATACAATTCCAGCTCCCTTAAAAGACAGAATGGAAATAATTACATTTCCTGGGTATACGGAAACTGAGAAGTTTAATATTGCTAAGAAGTTTCTTTGGCCAAAAACTCTTGAGGCTAATGGGATCAAAGACAAGAAAGTTGACATTACAGAAACAGGACTTAAGGAAGTTGTTGGTAGCTACACACGTGAGGCGGGAGTACGCAGTCTTGAAAGAAATTTGGCTAGTATCTGCCGTAAGATAGCTAGATTTGTGGCAGAGGGTAAGAAGTATCCTGTAAAGATTGAAACTGCCGATGTCAGGAAATTTCTAGGCTCTCATAGGTTTAATTCTCAAATTGCAGGCAAGAAGGATGAAGTAGGTCAATCAACAGGTCTTTCAGTGACTCCATTTGGAGGAGAAATACTGTTTATTGAAGTTTCTCTAATGCCAGGCAAAGGAAAACTACTTCTAACGGGACAGCTGGGGGACGTTATGAAGGAAAGTGCTAAGGCAGCTTTTACTTGGACACGATCTCATTATCATGAATTAGGACTCAGGCGAGAATTTGCGGACAATATTGATGTTCATATTCATGTTCCAGAAGGTGCTGTTCCTAAAGATGGACCTTCAGCTGGAGTTGCCATTACTACAGCTTTAGTCTCAGCCCTAACGGGAATTCCAGTTAGGCGTGAAGTGGGTATGACAGGGGAAGTCACATTAAGAGGTCATGCTCTTGAGATTGGAGGACTTAAAGAGAAGTCCATTGCAGGACATAGGGCTGGGTTAAAAGTAATAATTGCTCCAAAAGATAACAAGAAAGATTTGGATGAGATTCCAGCCGAGGTAAAGCGCGAGATTAAATTCGCATTTGTGGAAGAAGTGGAAGAAGCACTTAAAATTGCTTTGACTGTTTGGCCGATTAAGATAAGAAGTGTGGCCAAGTTCACTCCAATGTCTGACGCTTTAATGGCAAATTAAACAGTTTTAGTAGCACTTACGGTTAAGTTTGTTCTATCATAATCAAAATGGTGACCCCATTGGGACTCGAACCCAAGTTACCAGAATGAGAATCTGGTGTCCTAGACCGCTAGACGATGGGGCCATGCAATGATGTATTTTATCATATTTTGATTTCTTGACATGGTTAAAATAAGGGTCTACAATCCACATCATTGCCTAAGAATATGTTGAAAAATTTATATTTATTAACCGCTAAAGCCCTTTTTATTAAGGGTCATTAGTGGTGTTGATAAATAGGTAAAAAAATCTAACACCCTCCACAAAAAAGGAGGGCTTTTAAGTTTTAGGAGACAAAATGAACGCAAAAGTAAATTTAACCAAAGAAGGTTTAGAGACTCTGAAAAAAGAGCTGGCGGTGCTATTGGAAGTTAAACGTCCAAAGCTAGTTGATCGTTTGAGTAATGCTAGATCTCAGGGGGATTTGAGCGAGAATAGTGATTATCAAAGTGCCAAGGAAGAATTGGAGTTTTTGGATGGACGAATTGATGAACTAACTGAAGTAGTTAAGACTGCGGTTGTTGTCAGTGTTTCAAACAATGGTAATGGAATTGGAGTTGGGACAAAAGTGACTGTAAAAGTAAATGGTAAAGAAACCGTATTTGATATGGTTGGTGAATGGGAAGCAGACCCTGTTAATAAAAAGATCTCTGACAGCTCTCCCTTAGGGCTTGCTCTGATTGGAAAAAAAGCAGGTGACAAAGTCGAAGTTGAGGCTCCTGCGGGGAAAGTACTGTATGAGATTCTTGCGATTGAGTAGCCGTGCCTTTATACTAAAGGGCAATGGCAAAGGCAATTGAAACATTAAAAGAAGTTAGACTTCAAAAACTTGAGTCACTTAAAAAACTGGGAATTGATCCCTATCCTTCCAAAATTAATCTTCCTGGTAAAGTTCTAAAAGTTCAGGTAGTCAGGGACTCAATGGGTAAGGAAGTGTTGACTGCAGGTAGAATATGGTCAATACGTGAACATGGGGCAGTTGCCTTTATGGATCTCAAGGACGATACGGGTACGATCCAGATTTTATTCCAAAAGAAGGTATTGGGAGATAACTTTAAAACTCTTAACCTTTTTGATATGGGCGACTTTTTAGCTGTAACGGGAGCTGTGATTAAGACTCAGGCAGGAGAAATTACAGTTGATGCTACAGATTTTCAGCTACTAACCAAGTCAATAAGACCCCTTCCTTCAACATGGTATGGACTAAAAGACGAGGAAGAAAGATACCGTCAGCGTTATGTAGATCTTCTATTAAATGATGAACTACGCGATTTGTTTAAAAAGAAGGCTATCTTTTGGCAGAGTATGCGTGATTTTTTGATTGATAAAGGGTTTTTGGAGGTGGAAACTCCTGTTTTGGAAAATACTGCGGGTGGGGCTGATGCCAATCCATTTATTACTCACCATAATGCACTGGACATTGATCTATATCTTAGGATCTCAATGGGAGAACTATGGCAAAAACGATTAATGGTGGCAGGGTTTGGCAAAACATTTGAGATAGGCAGACAGTTTAGGAATGAAGGGGTTGACCGTGAACACCTTCAAGATTATACCCAGATGGAGTTTTATTTGGGATATGCAAATTATGAGGATTCAATGAAACTTGTAGAGGAAATGTATAAATATGTTGCTAAAAAAACATTTGGAACTCTTAAATTCCAAATTGGGGAATATAAAGTTGATTTGGATGATGATTGGAAGAAAATTGACTACAAAGACACAATCTTGAAAGAAACGGGAGTTGATATTTCAAAGATTACGGAGTCAGAACTTAAAAAAGAGCTAGATAAAAGAAAGATTGAATATGGCAAAAAAGATGAAATGGGAAGACTTATTGACTCACTTTGGAAGAGTATTAGGAGGAAGATTGTAGGACCAGTTTTTCTTACGGGTCATCCCGTTTCCGTTTCTCCTCTAGCAAAAAGAATGGAAAAGAATTCTGAATATGTTGAAAGATATCAGGTAATCATTGCGGGGAGTGAAAACGGAAATGGCTACTCGGAGCTTAATGATCCAATTGATCAAGCGGAGCGTTTTGGACAGCAGGAAAAGATGCGTGAGAAGGGAGATCTTGACGCTCAAATGGAAGATAATGATTTTGTGAGAGCATTGGAATATGGAATGCCTCCCACATCTGGTTTTGGGGTTTCCGAGCGACTTTTCTCGTTTTTTGCGGGTAAATCAATTAGAGAGACTGTTTTGTTCCCGTTATTAAGGCCTGAAAATAAAGGAAAAGGGGTGAGTAGTGAATGAAAGGTGATGAAAAAATGTATAAATCAATGAAAATGCAACAAATCTATGTCTTAGAATCTATGGCGGTTTCTTTAATGGCCATGGTTTTAATTTTTGGACTTGGATTTATCTTCCCAACAATCAATCCTTATATTGTTATTAAATGGATTGTTTATGTAACTGCAGTTTATTTTGTTTGGGCAGTTGTTGGTAATTGGGTAAGAAGATTTCTTATTTGGAGAGCAATGAGAAAGGGAAGTAAAAAATGATTTCCAGGGAAGACGCACTTACTCTCCTGCATTCCAAGATGCAATCTGTTAATTTACGAAAGCATTGTTATGCTGTTGAGGCAGTGATGAGATCTTTGGCACTTTACTTTAAGGAGGATGAAAATCTTTGGAGTATAGCTGGCCTTATTCATGATATTGATTATGAAATGTTCCCAGAAACACACCCCATTGAAGGAATAAAGATTCTTAAAGAAGAAAAGTTTCCTGTAGAAATTATTGATGCTGTAGCTGCCCATGCATGGGGATATTATGAAGGACTACCTAAGCCAAAAAATAAGATGGAATGGTCTTTATACTCATGTGATGAGTTAACGGGGTTAATTGTGGCTTGTGCACTGGTACGCCCTGACAAAAAACTTAAATCGGTTGATGTGGCATCTATTCAAAAGAAGTGGGGTCAAAAATCTTTTGCGGCAGGGGTAAATAGATCCCAGATTGAAAACTGTGAGAAAGAGTTGGGAATTCCCCTGCCTGAGTTTATTGAAATATCTTTAAAAGCAATGCAAGGAATTAGTAAGGAACTGGGATTATGAATACAAATAATAAAGATTACACTGAGTTTGAAGCTAAATTTTATCCTGTAGATAAAGAAGAATACCGCAAGAAATTGACGTCCATTGGTGCAAAATTAGTAATTCCCGAAAGAAAAATGATTAGAGTGGTTGCTACAAGTAGTGCCAATCCCTCTTTATTAAAACACAATGCAATCAGGGTGCGTAATGAAGGTAATTTAATAAGATTAAGCCTAAAAGTATCTGCTGATAAAGACGGTAAAGTGTCTGATCAGAAAGAAATAGATGTTGAGGTTAGTGATTTTGAAAAAACCAAGGAAATATTTGAAGCAATAGGAGTAGTTTTTAATAGAAGGCAGGAAACTTTAAGGGAGGAATGGGACTATAAAGGTGCTCAAATTACAATTGATACCTGGCCAGGACTTGATATTTATTCTGAAATTGAGGCAAATTCAGAGGAGAAGGTAAAAGAAATTGCACGGGATCTGGGTTTTGATTGGAATAAGAAAATAATTACACCCGCCCCTGAGATCTACGCAAAAGTTTATGGAATGAACATCGAAGAAGTTCTTATCAAGGTTTCAAATATTACTTTTGAAAACAATTCATTTGAAGGTATGTCTAAGATTTGGTCCCCAAAAACACAATCTGAATGAGCAGAAAATTGGTGATATACTCGGATTATGAAAAGTGTTGTTATTTGTGGCAGTGGTAGATTTAAATCGGAAGCGAGAAAATTTGCAGCCCAATTAAAAAAACTTGGAGTGGTTGTTTTTGAACCTTATTTCCATCGGGGTGGGGACGAGTGGAATAAACTACCTCAGCAGTACAAAGATTTTATTGCTTTAGGCCTAACTCACGATCATTTCTATAAGATTAAGATGGCAGATGTTGTATTTATATACAATAAAGGAGGATATGTGGGAAATAGTACCACTTTAGAGTTGGGATATTCTATGGCTTTAGGTAAACCAATTTATGCATTTTCAGATAAAGACGAGGAACTTTGTAGAAGAGTTTTAGTTCGGGAAGTAATAACTGCTCCAAAAGAGTTGATAAAAAGGTTAAAATAAAGATATGCTTGATATTAAATTTGTTAGAGAAAATGTAGAACTTGTAAAAAAGGGTGTGACTGCAAAGGGGTATGACGCAGGTGTGGTTGATGAAGTACTAAAGCTTGATCTTAAAAAGAGAGGGCTTATCAAAGAAATTGAAGAAATACGTGCGCAAAGAAATATAGCTGCAAGCCAAAAAGATATTGAGAAGGGTAAAGAAATAAAACAAAAACTTCAAAAACTTGAGCCAGACTTGGAAAATGTTGAAAAAGAATTCCTTGAGGTTTTTGGCAAGATTCCAAATCTTCCATCGGATAAAGCTCCTGTGGGAAAAGGTGAGAAAGAAAATGTAGAGGTTAAGAAATGGGGAGAGCCTACTAAGTTTGATTTTGAACCCCTAGATCATTTAGAACTTGGGAAAAGATTGGGGATATTGGATTTTGAAACTGGAGCTAAAGTTGCAGGGTCTCAGTTTTATTTTCTTTATGGTGATGGAGCAAGACTTGAACTTGCGCTTAGTATGTATGTTTTTGACAAACTTTCCAAAGAAGGTTTCCTTCCTGTAATTACACCTGACTTGGCAAAGAGCAGATATTATTTGGGGACTGGGTATATGCCAAAGGGAGATGAAGCCCAAACCTATACTATTGAGGATGAAGATTTGGGACTTATTGCAACAGCTGAAGTAACTCTTGCAGGGAGCCATGCAGATGAGGTTATTCCAGAAGACGTACTTCCACTTAAGTATGTTGGCTGCTCACATTGTTTCAGAAAAGAAGCTGGAGCATATGGAAAATATTCAAAAGGCTTATATAGGGTTCATCAATTTAGTAAAACTGAAATGTTTATATACTGTAAGCCTGAAGATTCCGACAAACTTCATGAATCAATTCTTAAAATGGAAGAAAGTATCTATCAAGAGCTTGGGCTTCCTTACAGGGTACTTGAAATGTGTACTGGAGATCTTGGTGCTATGGCTGCAAGAAAGTTTGATATTGAAGCATGGATGCCAGGAAGAAATGATTATGGTGAAATTACATCAACTTCTAACTGTACGGATTATCAGGCCAGGAACCTAAACATTAAATACAAAAAGAAGAATGGGGAAACTGAATACGTACATATGCTTAATGGAACCGCAGTTGTAATGTCCAGAGTTCCTGTGGCAATTCTTGAAAATTTCCAAACTAAAGATGGATCAGTCGTTATCCCCAAAGTTCTTCAAAAGTGGATGGGGAAGGAAAAAATCGAAAGTAAAAATGGTTGAAGATAATTTGTTACACGAAGTTGCTATCACCGCCATTATTGTTAACCGCAGGAAATACCTCATTACTAAAAGATCGTTAACTAAAAAGAGGTTTCCTGGGAAGTGGACTGTTCCTGGGGGTAAGTTGGAGACAAAAGATTATATAAATCTTCCGAAAGACACAGAGAATTATTGGTATAACGTACTCGAGAAAGTTTTGCGCAGGGAGGTAAAAGAGGAAGTTGGTGTTGAAATTAAAAATATTGAATATGTAACAAGTTTGGCCACCATTCATACTGATGGAAATCCTTCTTTGGTGATTTCCTGTATAGCCGACTATGTTTCAGGGCAAGTTAAACTGCAAAAAGAAGAAACGGATGATTTTGCTTGGGTAAATCTCAAAGAAGCTAAGAAATATGATTTGATAGATGGAATTTACGATGAACTTGTAATGGCTGACAAAAAGAGAAAAGGGAGGAAGGTTGAGTGGAAAAGATCCAAAAAATAAAATCTTCCAATAAAATACTTACATCTCGAAACAATTGACATTCTATCAACAAAGAGATATCCTCGCATCAACATGGCTGAACGTCCTACAGCAGATGAACTTATAAATAGAGGTCTTTCAAGTCCAAGAGGGGTAGATCCTTACAAATTGGATTTAGCTATCCGTAGACTTATGGATCAGGGCCAGTTTATTAGGAATTTTGGTTTTGAGGGTGTAACACAAAAAATTATAGAAATGACAAAAAGTGGTCTTGTTATAATGAATGACTTAGGAAAATATAAATGGGCTGGACCTGGAGCAAATAAATATTGAACTAATCTTTCTTTGAATAATACTTTTTTCCATTAAGTTTTTCAGGAAGCAGGGAGTCTTTTGTGTATTTATCATATCCCTCTCCGTAGCCAACCTCTTTCATCAGTTTTGTTACGGGGTTTCGGATTTTTAGTGGAACTGGGAGATTTCCATATTTATTTACATCTGCGAGGGCTTCCATATACGCATTGTATGCAGATCTATCTTTTTTAGCGGTTGAGAGGTAAACCACTCCTGCTGCTAAATTCTCCTGACATTCTGGGTAACCTATTGTGTTGCAAGCTTGAAATACCGCATTGGCAACAACTAGTGCAGTTGGTGTCGCAACATCTTCTGATGCGAATACAACCATACGTCGTGCTATATAAAGAGGGTCTTGTCCTGCAGCTACCATTCTTGCTAGATAATAAAGAGCAGCGTCTGTGTCGCTTGCGCGCATGGATTTAATGAATGCTGAGATTATGTTAAAAAAATCTTCTCCGCGTTTATCAAAAGTGTATTGACGTTTTTGAAGTGCTGTCTCAAGATCTGGAACTTTAATAGTTGGGGAGGCTGTTAGACTTGCTGCGATCTCCAGCACGTTTAACATTACTCGGGCATCGCCATTTGAAGCCTCCAGTAAGAACTTTTCTGCTTCTTTATTTAATTTCTTTTTAAGGTGTTTTAGGGCACGGCCTAGAATTTTTAATAATTCTTTTTCTGAAAGCTGTTTAAGAATTAAAACTCTACACCTTGAAAGAAGGGGACCAATCACCTCAAAGGATGGGTTTTCAGTTGTGGCTCCAATTAAGAGGATGTCACCATGTTCAACATGGGGTAGGAGTTTATCTTGTTGGGCCTTGTTGAATCTGTGAATCTCATCCAAAAAAATTATAGGGGATTTTTTAGATTCGATTATTGCCTTTTGAATCTCTGTGATTTTGGCATTGACTGCAGAAAATTCATAAAACTCACGCTTTAAGTTGTTTGCGATTATTCTTGCTAGTGTGGTTTTACCTGTTCCTGGAGGACCCCAAAAAACAAGTGAAGGAAAGAAATTTTCTTCTTTAGTGTTATCAAGAAGTTTTTTGATAATGCCGTTTTTACCCACCAGATTTTCCTGTCCCACAAAATCTTTTAAGGATTTAGGCCTAAGAAGTTCAGGAAGGGGAATGTTTGTCATGAGATCTAATTACTATTATTGCTCATTGTATATCCAAACAAAAACCGAAGTAAAGGATTAGTTTTTTATTTGTTGTATTCTGCGAGGGATGCTTTTTTGGAAATGGCAAATGCACCCATTCCTACAAGGAGGGCGACGAAGCTTGTGATGCCTCCAATTACGGGAACTATGGTGAGAACTACATAGATTAAAAGTGCTAAAGCATAACTAAGATATGGAGATTTGTTTGGTAATATCTTTGTCCCAAATGCAAATAGTGCAAAGATCTGAGCTAAATAAAGCATAACAAAATAAAGAACAAGTGTAATTAGAGCTATGGGGGCTCCAACTATTGTGATAAGAAGGATGATAAATAAGACTGGTGTCAAAAAGACTATTGCAAAGCCAATTCCCATAGACTTCCAAAAGTCAGATTTAACCACATCTGAGGTTTTAAACATAAACTTCTTGGAAAGCTTGATAAGAAGCATTCCACAAAGAAGGAGCGAAAGCATTCCAATTACCTTTCCTCCAAGCCCCACCACTCCCGCCATCTCTTTCATTTTGTTAAGATTGTTTTTCTGAGCATCAATATTAACAGGCATCTTATGTTCAATTGTTTGTCCCTTAACTACTGAGGTTTGAGAAAGGGTTGGTTTTGTATCACTCCAGTATTCAAATTTACCTGCAATGTTTGCCTTTTCACTTAAGGTGATTTGTCCTGCTATTGCATCGAAATCTTTTAAGGCTTTACCGTTTAGTATTACTTCTCCTCCTGCCAAATCTACGTTGTCATTAATTTGTCCTTGGATATTAATTCTTCCTCCCACTCCAACCAATGATCCTACAACGACTGCTTTATCACCAATTGTAATTTCTCCTCCAAGAACTGAAAGATTTTTACCTACTCTTCCTTTTACTGTAACCTGTCCTCCAACTACTCTTATATCTTCTCTAACATTTCCTGAGATTTCTACACTTCCACCTGCCACCAAAAGATCGCCATTAATGTTTCCATCAATTAAAACTTTTCCTCCTGCTACATATGTGTCACCATTTACAGTTCCTGAAACATTCACATCTTCTCCATATGCAAAATATGGGTTGTGGGTAATGATCTTTCCTTTTTCAAGTGAAACACTTTTTTGAATAGTGTCTTGTGCAGCTACCTTAAAAGGAAGTACTAAAACAACAAGTGTGGTAAGTAGTAGAGTAGATAACAGTTTTTTCATACATAATAATGGTAATACACATATTTTTTGCGGTCAATATATAATTGGTCAAATGCTTGGAACAAATATTTTGGAAGAGGTGGGGTCAAAATATAATGGAACCTTGAGGGTTGTGAGAAGTTTTGGATTGGGAACTTATATTCAATCAGATGGATTAACTCAGTCTGGTGGAATTGTAGAGACCTTTTGGAAGCAGACTTTAAAACGAATTAAAAATTCAAAATTTAAAATTAAAAATTGTCTAGTCCTTGGTCTTGGTGGGGGAACTGTAGTAAAAATTATTAGGAAACTTTGGCCTGAGGCTAAAATTACAGGAATCGATATTGATCCTTTAATGGTTGAGCTTGGAAAGAAATATTTGGGACTGGATGAAACAAACCTTGAAATAAAAATCCAGGATGCAGCAAAACCAATTCCTGGTAAGTTCTATCTGGTAGTTGTGGATTTATATCAGGGTGACAACTTTCCAAAAAAGTTCGAAAGCTCTGAGTTCAGTAGACTAGTCCACGGATATGTATCTAAGAAGGGGATCGTTATTTTTAATAGGCTTTATTACAAAGAAAAGAAAAAAATGGCTGAAGAATTTGGGGAAAAGCTTAAAGATGTTTTTAAGAATGTTCAGTATTATTACCCCGAGGCTAACATAATGTTTTTCTGCTACAATTAGAAGTTATGAATATATTTAGTAAGATTCTTGATCTTAATGCTAGAGAGATTGGTAGACTTCAGAAAGTAGTTGAAAAAATAAATTCTTTTGAAAGTAGTACTAAAAAGTTGAAAGATTCTGATTTTAAGAAAAAAACGGAAGAGTTTAAAAAACGTTTGGAAAAAGGAGAATCTTTAGATGATATGCTTCCTGAGGCATATGCTTTAGTTCGTGAAGCATCGTGGAGAGTTTTGGGTAAAAGGCATTTTGATGTTCAAATGATGGCTGCTACTGCTCTTTTTGAAGGAAAAGTTGCTGAACAAAAAACTGGAGAAGGTAAAACCCTGTCTGCTGTCCCCGCGCTTTATCTTAGAGCTCTCACGGGGCGTGGTGTCCATTTGGTTACTGTTAATGATTACCTAGCCAGGCGTGATGCTGGATGGAACGGACCCGTATTTCATCTTTTAGGGCTTACCATAGGGTCAATTATTCAGGAAACAAAATCGTTTATTTTTGATCCAGATTTTAATGATTCAAGCCATGGAGATGAAAGACTTGCACATTTAAAACCGAGTGACAGAAAGGAAGCATATGGTTGCGACATTCTTTATGGAACCAATAATGAATTTGGTTTTGATTATTTGAGGGATAACATGGTTTCCTCTTTGGCTGAGATGGTGCAAAGAGGACACTACTTTGCAATAGTTGATGAGGTTGATTCTATCTTAATTGATGAGGCCCGTACCCCACTTATTATTTCAGCACCTGATACAGAACCAACTCAGAAATATTACAAATTTGCATCCCTGGTTGAGAAACTTAATTCAGATACAGATTTTAAAATTGATGAAAAAGCTAAGAGCGCAACTCTAACGGAGACAGGAATTACTCGAGTAGAAAAGATACTCGGAGTTGATAATCTATATGAGAAAGATTTTGACTCAATTCATCATATAGAAAATGCCTTAAGGGCAAAGACTCTTTATATGAAAGATAAGGATTACGTTGTTAAAGATAACCAGGTAACAATCGTAGATGAATTTACAGGACGTCTCATGGTAGGGCGCCGCTGGAGTGATGGACTTCATCAGGCTGTTGAGGCAAAGGAAAATGTAACTATTCAACAAGAAAGTAAAACTCTAGCAACTATTTCATTCCAGAATTACTTCAGAATGTATGAACACTTAAGCGGTATGACGGGAACTGCTGCAACAGAAGCTGAGGAATTTAGAAAAATATATAAATTGGATGTTGTGGTTATTCCAACTCACAGGGATATGGTTAGAAAAGACTTACCTGACACTATTTACAAAACCTTGCGTGGTAAATATGGTGCAATAGTTGAAGATATTGGAGAACTCCACAAGAAAGGTCAGCCGGTTTTGGTGGGTACTACTTCAATTGAAAAGAATGAAATAATTTCTGAATATTTAAAAAGAAAAAAGATTCCTCACAATGTTTTAAATGCAAAGAACCACGAAAGGGAAGCAGAAATTATTGCTGAAGCAGGGAAGCCTGGAGCTGTAACAGTTGCTACCAACATGGCAGGACGTGGAGTTGATATTGTTTTGGGAGGGGCGGAAGGGAAAGAGCGTGAGAAAGTGGTGGGAGCAGGAGGACTCCATGTAATAGGAACGGAAAGGCATGAAGCAAGACGTGTAGACAATCAGTTAAGGGGTCGTGCGGGACGACAGGGGGACCCTGGAAGTTCTCGCTTTTATCTTTCTTTGGAGGACGATCTTATGAGAATTTTCGGTGGGGAACAAATTAGTGGAATTATGGACAAACTGAGTCTTCCCGAGGATCAGCCGATTGAAAATGGACTTATTAGCCGTGCCATTGAACAAGCTCAAGTAAAAGTAGAAGGATTTCATTTTGATATAAGAAAACGTTTGGTTGAATTTGATGATGTTGCCAATCAACAAAGGGAAATTATTTACACACTAAGGCGCAGAATTCTTGATTCAGGAGATGTTAAGGAAGAGGTTGTTGGAAAACTGAAACATCAAATAGAAAAAGCAGTTAATCTAGAAATAGATTTATCAATTGCTCTTGCTGAGATAGTTCCTTTTGATGATGCTTCACTCAAACGTATAAAAAGTGAGATTGAAAAACAGGAGAACAAACAAGAATTTTTGGAAAAAGTATTAATGGATATTTATGAAAAAAGGGAAAAAGATGTGGGAGAAAAGACAATGCGCGAAGTTGAAAAGTATGCATATTTAGGTTCTATTGATCATCTTTGGATGGATCACATTGATCGCATTGATGATTTAAGAGAAGGGGTGACTCTTCGTGCATATGGACAAAGGGATCCTTTAGTTGAGTTTAAGAATGAGGCATATAACATGTTTGAAACTTTGGTGGATAAAGTTGATGAGGAATTGTCTCATAGAATTTTTAGAATAGGTGTCGCCATCCCACAACCTGAAATTCCATTAAATCTTGCAAGAGAAAATATTGATCAATCTGATAGTACTGGTTTGGTTGAGCCATCTAACCACTCAGCCATTAAACCATCTCTCAAACTTGGTCGCAACGATCCATGTTGGTGTGGGTCTGGTAAAAAATGGAAAAAGTGCCATATAAATTCTGTACCACAGAGTGGACAAGAAAAGTATTTATTTGATCTATACATTTCAGACCATAAGAAATGGGAGGATGAAGTTAAGAAACTAAAAAGTTAATCTCTACTTTATTCGGAAAAATAGACATTAATCTCGTTATTACCTGCTTCTACTTTTTCTAACACGGTTCTCAAAAATTGTTTCTTTCCGAGGAAATCTAAAGTCTTCCAAAACCCGTCAAAGTCTTTGACTGCTTTCCATATTTTTTGTTTATCTATCTTTTGTGTTTTTTGATTTTCTTGTCCCTCCGAATATTTTGTCTTCTCCGCAAGTAAATCTTTTTCCAGTTCTCTTAGACGACCTATAGCTTCACCATATTCTTCAATATTTATTAACTCTCTTTCAAATGCCTCTTGTTGCTTTTGCCTCATGATTGGAATTTTACTTAATTCTTTTTCAACTCTGTCTAAAGGAGACTTTCTAGTCTTGGCATCTAAAGGTTTGGACGTTTCTTCGCTTATCAATCTTCTCATGGCAGGGCTGTTAAAGTAATTCCTGACTTGAGAAATAACAGAATTTTCTAATTTACTTGCACTCATTACCCTCTGTTGACATTTGATTTTGCCATACATAGTGCCTCCACAACGGTATTCAGCTGTCTCGATATCTTTCCAATTGGGATTTCTTTTTGAATTTTTGATTCTGCGTTTACAGTAAGTAACACCATTTCCACACCTAATACATTTTGCTATTCCTGTAAGTAACCCCTTGGACATTTGAGCCTTACCCTTATATGTTGTTCCTCTTTCTTTTAGGACTTTTTGGACACTCTCAAACAATTTCTCATCCACAATAGGTTTATGAATACCTTTAACTTCAATTCCTTCATGACCTCTCAACTTTTTTTGCTTTGAAACTTCATAATCTGCATGTCTCCATCCCCACCTCACATATCCAGCGTATGTTTTATTTCTCAGAATGTAAGAGATTACTTGTGAACTCCAATACGAACCTTTCTTAGGAGGTGTTACTCCTTCCTCGTTAAATCGTAAGGCAATAGTTCTTTTACCAGCACCAGCCTCACTCATTTGGAAGATTCTTCTTACGGTCTCAGCTTTCTCTTCCTCAACCTCAACCGATCTCAGTACTTTACCGTGTTCATCAAGCGAACGAACAATTTTATAACCATAAGGAACTTGATTAGGAATCTTGCCATTTGCAGCGATAGCGTTTTTAGCAAGCATCATACGTCTTCTAATTTTGTTACGCTCGATTTCGCTCATAACGTCACTTACGCCTTCTACAACCAATCCAAGGTCATCATCTATCGGATCGTATTTCTTCGGGTCTCTAGGTTCAATAGGCGTTGCCAGAGAGTATGTTTGAATATATTGTCGTTTTAATGCATCTCTAATTTGTGAAGCTTTTACTTTTGAACGAGCAAGTCGGTCAAAATCTTTGACAACTACAAGATCAAATTTGCCCGCTCTTGCGTCTGCTAATAAATTCTGCAAACCTGGTCTTTCCTCTAAAAGGTGTCCAGATATACCAGCATCTTGATATTCACATACAATCTTCCAACCTCGCTCAATACATATCTTTTTACATGCTCCCAATTGTTCTTCTAATGACGTTTTATCTTCTTTGGCTTGTTCTTGAGTAGAGACTCTTGTGTAAATAACTGCTCGTATGTGGCCTGTAGTTTCATTCATATTTATATTTTTAATTTTAGTGTGGTACAGGCAAGAATACAACCTTGACAAATAACCAGCACAGTTATAGATTTAAGTTAATTAGTCTCAGCCGACTAATTAGAGTTTTCAAGGTAACTACCTAATAAACAAAAAGGAGGAGAGGCCTCCTAACCAAAAGGTTAAAGCTTCATAAGCACCACTTGTCGGCTCAGCGGAAACGCTGGGCTTTTTTAGTGCTTATGAAAATAAAGGTAGTTATCAAACGGAAACCAAAAGTTGAAACCTTGCAGAAGGCTTTGAGTTTGTCGTTGGGATATCTACGCTCTCAATTGGAAAATTCCGATCTCCAAGTAGTTAAACCTACTGGTAGTTGAGAAATTTTATCCTGTCCATAACAAACACAAAGCAATATGAACAATACGCAAAACAATACTTTCCAATCAACCGATCTCACATTTGTAGCATCCTGCCTACTTGTTAATAACGATATCCAGTTAATTGCTGTTACCCAGGATCATAAGGGAATTAGGGTTTTCCATCTTTCTCCAATCGGTAAAGTAAAGGGTTTACAAGTTAATTATTCCCGTGGGGAAATTCTACTTTCTCCACTTGCTCTAGCTAATCAAATTAGGCAATTAAAAACCTGGCCAGTTACTAACTATGACTATTGAAGAATATTTTAGAGAACACAGCTTAAAAGAAGAAACAGCCAAACAATTTGGTTGGACTTGGAATGATAATGTAATTACTATTCCTATTTGTGACCCAGATGGTAACCTTCTCTACAATCGCTACAGACACCTAAATTACCAAGAAGAGAAAGCTAAGGGTAATCCAAGGGCATCTAAATTCTCAACTGACCCTGGTTCTCATCCTGCCTTATATGCTGTACATCTCGTTAAAGAAAAAGATACTGTTGTTCTGTGTGAAGGAGAACCAGATTGTGTAAGGCTTTGGCAGGAAGGTATACCGTCTGTGTGTGGAACTTCTGGGGTTAGAACTGTTGATAAAAAATTTACTTTACCACTAAGAGGAAAGAAAGTATTAATTGTTTTGGATACTGATGAAGATGGCCTTGAATCTATTGAGAAGTATTACAACATTCTTGTTGAGATCGGAGCAGAACCTTATATAAAGGAAATCCCACCTGAATATAAAGATGTGAGTGAGTATTTTACCAATAGTCATACAGGCGAAGACTTTCTGAATCTTACTGAACTTGATTTAGATGATTGGCATATAAAACACGAGCCAGAAGAATTTAAGTGGGAATCTGCTGCTGATATTAGACAAAAAGAATTGCCAAAGGAAAAGTGGCTTGTTAACAAAGCTATTCCAATAGAGGGATTTACATTTTTTATAGGGCCAGAGGCTTCTAGCAAGTCGTACCAGTCACTTTCTATTGCGAAATGTGTTGTCACTGGTGAGCCATGGCTGCCCCAAAAACAAGACGAAAATGGTCAGCCTCTATTTAGGGTACTTAAAAGAACTAGGGTTTTAATAATGGATAAAGAGTCAACCAAGCGTAGGATTCAAGATAGGTTGAGAGGATATGACATAAACACCAAGGACATTGAGTTTCTGGCTTATCCACAGAAGTTTGAGATTGCAGAAGTAAACAATACCAGAGAGGCTACAGAGTCAGGATATACTAAATTTTTTGAAAATCTTGCTATTAAAGTCAAAAAAAATGGTGTTGGGTTAATTATTCTTGACTCGTTTACGGACTTTTTTATTGGTGAAGAAAATGATAGAGGACATGTCCAAAAATTTTTTGATTCCTTCCGCCAGATGTTTCCAGGAATAGCTATACTTTGTTTACATCATTCTTCAAAAATGCAACCTGGACAAAGAAAGCCAACATCTCAACTGGGTAGAGGTTCAACAAATATTATGGCTCAAGCATATACAGCCTTTCATTTTGAGCCTATCCGTAAGTCAAAGACTGAATTTACCGTGGAGCAAACCAAAGCTGGAGATTCTTTAAAGCTAAATAAGTTTAAGATTGAATCTCAAATTATAAATGACCCGCTGAATAAAGGTGAGACATTGGTAACGAGCTTCGTATATTTATGTGAAGTGGATGATAAAACAGAGATTACAAGTGAGGCTTTTGATAAAGCAAAGGAAATTTTAGAAGCTGAAGGAAAAATGTTCAGAAAAGAGTTTGAATCTGAAATGAAAGCCGAAGGCTATTCACCAAAGACTGTTACAAATATATTAAAGAGGCTGAAAGATGACGGTTTAATTAAAACAGATAGGAGTAAAGTTGAGGGGAGAACTAAAGAGATAGAGATTACTTGGCAATATGAAGGTGAAGTTGTTACAGATGATTTAGGTTTATAACATTAGCAATAGTCGTGGTAACGTTGCCAATGTTTTTACTTGAGGCTAAATGGGGATGGTTAGTATTCGTTTTGGCATTTTGCTTGGTAAAAAGAAAGTTACTTTGGCACATTGGCATATACATATGTATATGCCATGTGATTACCAAAGTAATCTTTACTCCAAATTTTCTTTTATTTGGAAAATTTTTGTGAGATATGGCGAGCAAGGAACAAATAGTGTGTGGCTGTAGACTACTTATATTTTCTGTCCAGCCCCACCCCCATGTATTTTCTAATTACCCAGAGACATATCAAATAAAGATGTACTGGTAGGTATTTCTTGTAAGATGGGTGGAGTATCTGTGTTTAAAATTTATTGTGCAAGCTTGAGATGGGGGGGAGACGTGTGATTTATTCAGAAATTTAGAGAAGGGGTAGCAAGGCGAGTGAATAACCCCTACCGATAGGAAATAGCCCTTTTCTACAGCACAAAATGGCAATTTCGTCCACTACTATAAATGTTTTACCTAATTTAGAAAGGAAGAATATCAGATGATTTTACATTAAGTACTTTAACTACTTTATAGAAAACTCCTAGCGAAGGGTTTACTTCGCCCCTTTCTATCTTGCTGTAATAGCTTGAATTGATACCGACACGCACAGCAACCTCAACCTGAGTTTGTTGCTGATCCTCTCGTACTTTTTTGATTCTTCTTCCAATCTCCTTCCTAATATTGGTTGTAATGTAGTAATCAGCCATTAGCACTATTGTGCTAGAAATGATACAATTAGACTGTCTTTATAGTGCTAATTTAGCCTCAGTCTCAAGGCTAAAAAGTTTTGGCTCTGAAGGCAAAATTTATGAGAAATCTAATCAAAAATAAAAAGCAACAGTTCATCTGGGTAGCCACATTTTTATTTTTGTTTTACACAAATGCACCTTTCGTTTTTGCTTTTTGTGTACTTATGGGAGCTATCGCCTTGTCGTGGATTTTTTCTGATCGGATAACCATGAAAGAGCTTAGGAAACAGATGAGGGAATCTGAGAGATGGGAAGTAAAAAGACAAAAGTTTATTACTGGAAAATGAAAAAGATTGTATTAATATTTATAGCTCTAGTGTGGTCAGGTACAGTCTTTGCCTTTGGAATGAAAGTAGGCATAGATGGAACTGAAAAGAGATTGGCAGATCCAATACTCACCCATCCCAACTACACTGGCCAAGAAATATTGGATGCAGTCAATGAATATAGACAGACAAAGAAACTATCAACACTCAGACTAGATGAAGAACTTTGTAACAACGTAGTAAATAGGTATTTAGTCTTCAAATCTCCTGAGGCGGATAAAGAAGGTCATCCTGGTTTTGATGCTTGGGCTGATGCTGAAATAAAGAAGGGTTACAAATATGTTGGTGAAGTATTCTCTGGTGAGTTTACAAAAGAAGAAGTAATGAGTGGTTGGAAGGGTTCACCAAGTCACAATGAAGCCTTGGTAAATCCAATCTACAACCGAGGCTGCTCATATGCTGGAGATTATGGAGTTGTCGTTTTACTTGGTGCTAAATAGTTAGCTTGAATACTTATATACTGCTTTTACAACACCTTCTACCCTAAAATCTTCACCTGCAATAAATGGAGCGTAAGCTGTGTTGGTAGACCCTAATATTATTTGGTCTTGCCAGTGACTAAATTTTTTAACCATAGCTACCCCACCATCTACACAAATAACAATGTCACCATCTTTGGGAGAGTTAGTGGCTCTTGCGATGATGTAATCATTCTCTTTTATTAGTGGTGTCATGGAGTCCCCTCGTGCTTTCACCATAAAGGCCTCGCTTGAAGGGAAACCGAGAATCTTGGTACTTATTGGAATTCTATCAACAGGGTTACCGTCTAAGATTCTGCCATTGGGACCACATTGGGCCAACCCGTACACGTTGAGATAGGTAATTTCTTTATCGGGATTGTCGGCTAGAATCTGATAGTCACCAGGATTGTTGGGATTCCTTCTTAAGAATCCTTTCCTTTCCAATTGCAATATATGGTGATGGACCACGCTAGGGGAAGAGGCTCCAATCCGATCTTGGATGTTCCTTATGCTTAGTCCTTCATCCTTCTCCGATTTTAGTAAGTCTAGTATCTTTTTTTGACTGGGATGCAGATCGGGCATGGGTGTATTATGCAGTATAAGTTGACAAAAATCAAGAACATTATTGACTGTTCTAGTTTTTGTAGTACAATAGTTTTTAATTATGATTCAGGTCAAAAAGAATAAGATCAGAAACTTAGACAGATATTTTGGTTTCTTAAAAGAAGGAGAGCAAATCCGACTTGTTGTTAAATCTTCTGATGTTCCTCAAGATAAGATTGTAAAGATAGGTTTTCCTACTAGTTTAGCCAATGGTCAAAAAGTATTACCATCTCCTTTGTTTGGATCTGTTTCTAGTTTTAATGCGTTGGGTAAAGAAATTGTTAGGAAAGATTTACCAATGGAAACCGCCTACAGAACTGTTGAGTGGCACTGGGAACAGTGGGATGGACCGTACAATACAATTCCCATGTCCAAGTTAGTTGATGTTCCATATAAGAGATACCCAAGAGACTTTGTTCCTCCACCATCTAATGAGGTTGAAATTATTCAAAAGGACAATGATTTATTCTTTTCTTCCGAGATATTGACGTTTACTCCTGGTGACAAGGAAAACATATTGCATGTAGCAAACTTATTTTTGGAAATCTTTGGTCAGTTTGAGATTGCCAGCCACAATTTAAGCAGTTATTACACCACTAAAGAGGAAAGACTAAATTGGCAAATTTTGCCTCCTGGTGAATATCCGTGGGAGAAGGTTGAAGAGAAGCTAAAGCCACTTATTGATTCATTGCCAAAAGGAAACAGACCATGGGCCAAGTACAGGGTGGAGAAAGTTAAGGAATATAAACCAGACTTTCATGCTATAGGAACAGGAGGGTTTTGGGGATATGTTGTTTTTGGTTTTACGAGTAAAAATCTCTATGTTTTTGAATGCATAAAGTATGGTAATGCCACCTATGTTTTTAACCAGGATTGGAAAGAACTATCTAAACTGACAAAGGCTCAGGTTATACAAGGGGATTTAGCCAAAGCTAGGGTGATTCATCATAAATCCTGGGTAAAACAGATAGATGAAATTCTCGGAGAAAAACAAAATGGATGATGAGATTTTAGTTAACCCACTTACCGCTGTTAGGTTGTTTGCCAGAACATACCTAGCTTTGGGTGAAGAATCTCTTTTTAAAGATAGGAAATTTAAAATAACTAGAGAGGCTTGGATAGCATCCATGTTTCTTTTGGCTCTTAAAAAACACACAACTCAGGATTGGTATTTTAAGCCAGAAACTAAGGATGGCTCGCCTGATTTCTATTGCTACACATTTATTGAAGACAAAAGTAAGGGAGGAAATATAAAACCTCAAATTAAACTTGAAGTTTTTGAATGGAGAAAAGAAGAAGATGAGGCTAATTTTATAGAGGCTTTAAAGAAAATTAAGCTTAATAAAGTTATTGATCCCCAAATAACAATATTATGTTATATCAGAAGAAATTCAGTAATACCTCCAGCTGTAGATTTGAATAAGAAACTTAAGGAAATCTCTCCTAAGGTGAAAGATATCTGGTATCTGGGGGATGTGACACCAGATTCTAAAACTTGGAGGATCACCCAAATATACCCGAATACTTTAGCTATAGACCTGGACTATGATGAGGTTCTATCAACTAAAGAGCAACACAGCTTCATCCATTCTTATAGAGGAAAGTCAGAACAACTGGAGTATGAGTCGACAGGTAAAACAGTTAGATTAACACCTGAATTTGAATTGAAAGTTGAGTAACAAATATGAGTACTGACCAAATAATCACTATTATTTTACAGACACTTGAAGTGCTTGGTGTTCTCGGAGCAACATATTTTGCAGCTAAGACTGTGAAGCTTTCGCACAATAGTTTGATTGAGCAAAGAGAAAGTGAAGAGCCTGAGGTGGTCATATTTGTAAAACAGTCCAACAATAGTCTTAATATCATAGATTTGGTCATTAGAAATGAGGGAATAAAAAGTGCTAGAAATATCAAATTTAAGGTGATAGGTAAAAACATAACTTCATTAAGCGACAGGAAGATTCGTGATATAAGTTTGCTTAAAAATGGAATAGCCTTATTGTCAGGAGGTCAAGAAGTTGTGCAACCCCTAGGTGTAATGCTGGGAGATGCCTTTAAAGAATATAAAAATGCAAACACCAAGGTACAAGTTACCTACTCAACATCAAATGGAAAGAAGAAGTCTGATTTATTTATTTTGGATTTCAAGGGCTTGATTGATAGAAAACTTGGTAAAGACAATATTGAATCAATTGCCGACTCCCTTAAGGATATCCAAGATGAACTACACTCAATCAAAAAGGATATCCATTTGGTAGCGAACAATGGAATCACCGAACTATTTGCACAGCCAACTTATCCTGGGAAAAATGAAGTAACGCAGCAACTTTAAAGTTATTAATAAAGTGAGAGCTTTATAAAAAGACTCACAAGTCTTAGAATTAAAATGATGACAAAGCAATTAGACCTACTTAATACTCAAGATAAAAAGAAACCTTGGTCATCTTCTTTAAGGAAAGCATTTAATTTTTCAAGAACTTCAGGATGGCCAGATGTTTTTTCTCAACAGCTAAGGAAATGGTCTAAGGACAATAAGATAGCTATTAACACCTTAAGCCTGTTCTCTGGAGGTGGAGGGCTAGATATTGGATTCCATGATGCAGGATTCAAGATAAAAGAGATGGTTGAGATAGAAGAGAAATATGTAAAAACTCTTTTGCACAATAACAAAAATTGGTTTGATGACTCAAAGATTAATTGTGTAGATATTAGAGAGTATAAACCAGAAAACCTCAAGGTAGATTTCATAATTGGAGGGCCTCCATGTCAAACCTTCTCTGCTGCTGGTAGAAGAGCAAAGGGGGTAATGGGAATAGACGATCCAAGAGGTAATCTTTTTAAGGAGTATGTACGACTTTTACAAACTTTAAAGCCAAAGGGATTTTTGTTTGAAAACGTATATGCATTAATTGGGGCACAAAAAGGGAAGCCCTGGAAGCTTATATTAGAAGGATTTGATTCCGTAGGATATAAAGTACATTATAAAGTTTTGGATGCAGCTGACTACGGAGTACCCCAGCATCGGGAAAGAATTATTATTGTAGGAATAAGGAAAGATTTAAATAAGTCGTTTAAGTTTCCATATCCGCTTTGTGGACCAGACTCTACAGAAGAAGAACCCCATTACTCTGCAAAAGAAGCGATAGGTGGTGTGAGATTAGACGAAAAGATTAAGCCCGTTAATGGTAAGTATGGCCACTTATTAGACGGTATTCCACCAGGATTAAATTATAGTTTCTACACAGACAAGATGGGACACCCCAACCCTGTATTTGGTTGGAGAAGTAAGTTTTCTGATTTTCTTTATAAAGCTGATCCAAATAAACCCGTAAGAGCGATTAAAGCTCAAGGGGGACAATATACTGGTCCTTTTAGTTGGGAAAACCGTTTTTTTCATTTATCTGAACTTAAAAGATTGCAAACATTTCCTGACAACTATGAAATTGTTGGGTCAAGGAATGTTGTTGTAGAGCAAATAGGAAATTCAGTACCCCCGCAATTTGCAAGAATACTTGCTTTATCAGTATTGGATCAAATCTTTGATGTAAAACTTCCACTTAATATTCCATATATGGAGGATAGTATCCAGCTTGGATTTCGCACAAGGACACGAGAGTTGACGAAAGAATATGAGCAAAAAGCCAGAGAAGCTATAAAACTCATGGTAAAAAGTGATGGACCGAAGTCTAGAAGGATACCGCAGACAAAAGACATAAGGTACTTGTTGTTAAATAAAATGAAGTGGCTTAAGAAAAAAGTTGATGATGCTACTGAGATTATAGTCAAACATGCAGAAAAAGAAGGTGATGTCTGGGAGATTACTGCAAGCAATAAAAATATTGAAAATAAAAAGATTACTTACTCTATATTGGTTAAACCAAAAATTGGCTGGAAATTACCATATGAACACGTAGAGCTTGTAGCTCTCTCACCTGATGAGGTTGTGTTCACTGCTTTATGGAAGTCTTTTGAAGAAAAGGTGGCTGAATTGTATGGTTATGCAGATTTAGTGCAATTATTTGGTTACTATCAATATGAATCTAACTTGAGGACAAAGTTTGAACCAAAGAACATTGAAGTGAATGGTTTCTGGAAGTTGGTTGATTTTGTACTTAATTCTGGTATTCCAAAAGATGCAATACAGCTGGAGGATTTGGCAGATATTTTAAGAGTTGATAAAAATGAAGTTTTTGACTATCTTGTAAAAGCTAAGGAATTGGGATATGAAATAAGAAATAATTCAACCAACCCTCAAATTGAGGATGGTCATTTCTTAATACCTTATGGTTATCCAACCCTAAGTCATAGAAGTGTTCAGTTGTCAAAGGGATTAATATAAAAATATATGCCAAACAATAATGATTATTACTTGAAAGTATTTGTTGATAAGAGCGAGCTTGTAAGAAATGGTGACTTATCTACTTTTTATGAAGGGGATATGTCAGAGGAAGCAAAGGCCAGATATAGAACTATAGAAGAGAAACTAGAATCAGGTTACTTGGAAGATTTAATAACTTCACTTAGAGAAAACCCCGAAAGTGGAAGCGTATATGAGCTGGATGTTCAACACAAAGATTTAATAAAACGGATGGTTGATTCGGTGACAAGTGAAATAGGAAGGGCGATTATTGGACTCAGTATCCTTCAGTTGGCAGTAAAAAGTATTGTGCCAGAACAAAGCATTCGTCTACATAAAGGTGGGGGCGGAACAAGAAATTTTTCATGGAAAGAAGGTGTTTCAATGCGTTCATTAGACAAGAGATATATCACTCCTATTTTACGAAGGCATGACCTTTTACATCTTAATGCGGATGGTTTTATGATGACCAGAAGTCTTGCTGAAAATTACCCTTACTCCAAAGTGTATAAAGCTCAACTAAGAGGTGCTAGGAATCAATGGCTTGATTTGGTTGAAGCAGTTGAGGATGGAAATCTAGAACCGTTAGGTGCTATGAAGTATTTAATTTCTTTACTTATTAACAGGGCGGATGATTTCAAAAAATTAGCTAGCGAATCATTAAAACTATCCGAAGAGGTTGTTAAACATATTTCTGGAAAGAGTGGTGTTTTAAGTATTATTGAAGAACATATTTCAAAATCTGATTACGCAGCAAGATTAATGGAGATTTCAATGCACTCTTTAATGCAAGCATTACAGGAATTGAAAGTATTTCCAGGGGAAGAACTTAAACCCTTGTCTCAAATGAGATCAGCCAATAAAAAGCATGGAAACATAGGGGATGTAGAATTAGTTGAGGACTCTGAAATTGTGGAATCTTGGGATGCAAAATTTGGAAAGTCTTATCTTCGGGACGAGGTGGAGGAACTTTCGGAAAAGTTAAAGCGTCATGAATCAGTAAAAGTTGCTGGATTTGTCACAGATACAGACCCTCAGAGGTTAGATGAAATGAAGAAACGTATATCGGAAATTGAAGAACTCCATGGTTTAAGGATTGTAATTGAAAGATATAGTGATTGGGTTAATGAACAGTTTGACAGGGCGGATAAAGAGGTGGGTGCAAATGAGGTTGATGTGGCAGGGCGATGGCTAACTGCATATACAGAATCTTTGGCCCAGAAAAGAAGAGAAATTGCTCCAATAGACGAACCTTGTGAGGCTTGGCTTAATTCGTTAAAAAATATTCTTGGGAAGAACTAAGGCGAAGGTTTGTCTGACCAGCCTTCTTTGCCTTGGGTAAATTCTCTACCATCTGGTGAGATACACCTTCTTATACCCGTTCTTTCGTAATATTGCTCGCTTGAAAGCTGTCCGCCATCATGACCGATTGCTTTAACACAATCTTCATATGTTTTAACCCAAGAGTATTTTTCTTTTATGGTTGGAGCTAAATCTCCTCCAGGAAGAAGTTCTGGAGTGAAATTACTTTCTGGACAACCGTGGTCACAATCTTGGCGAGTACCACTGTTAAGAAGAACCGAAGCTAATTCCCAAGCATTCATACTTTGCGAGATTGTATAAACTGCTCCTCTTTCAATTGTTTTACTGCCTTTGCCTACTTTAATGAAATTTTCTCCTCCTTTGGTGTTATCTTGCGTATGTTCCAGTGCAAAAGTGAAAGCTCTTTCATCTTTGATGAAATCGTAATACTTTAAATCACCAACAATAGCATCTAAGGTTTTATTCTTGCTTATCGTAAACTGGATGTCGGGAGTATCATTCCTTGGAGCCTCAAACTTTGATTGCCAATTTTTAAACAGCAATATTCCAAATATACTTGCAACTCCGAACAATATTATTAAAGAGATTAAAGGTTTTTTGAATTTAACTTTTTTAACCATACTGTTATTTAAAAGTATACTCTTTTAAAGTATTATAGTATTGAAGAAAGGATAGAATGGGAATGACAAGGCTGAATGGTCTACATTTCTTATGTCATTTCAAACATTGTCATTATCCCCAAATATCTCAGTAGTTTGATATACTTTAGCCATGGTTAAATTTGTTTATTTTGATGTTGGTGGAACTGTGATCAAAGATTTTAGCGGAACCAATAATTGGGATAATCTTAAAAAAGAAATTGGTATAAAAGATGATCAATATGAAAGATTTGATCTTCTTTTTGATAAACATCTAGAGATTAACACTACACGGGAGGTAGATACCCTAAAACCATTAATAGAAAAAGAATTCGGTGTTAAATTTGGCAAAAATTACTCCTTGCTTATAAATGGTTTTGTAAATCGTTTTGAAACAAATAAATCCATTTGGTCAGTAGTTAAGGAAATACAAAAAACCTCCAAAGTTGGACTATTAACCAATATGTATCCAGGAATGTTTGAAGCTATCAAAAAAAGGAAATTGATTCCCGATATTAATTGGGATGAAATAATCGATTCAAGTATTGTGGCTCTTCAAAAGCCAGATTCTGATATCTATAAACTTGCTCAAAATAAAAGCGGTGTTAATGGCGGAGAAATATTGTTTGTCGACAATGTTCAAGAGAATATTGATACAGCACAAAAGTTTGGCTGGAAAACTTTTCTATATAATCCAAAAGAGTCTGTTCTATCTAGTAAAAATTTGTTAGAATACTTCCACTTATTAAATGAAAAATAAAAGTTTATATATAACAATCTTTCTAGTAGTACTTGTTGCCGTTGGTGGATATTTTGTTTTTAAGATTCCTTCACCAGTTATTAATCAACAATTACAAGAAGAGACTCTTTCTGATAATATAGAGAGTGTCGATACAAGTACTTTGGGAGTTGAGACAACTATGAATGATCAATTAGAAATTGTAGATGAAGTATTAGGAACTGGGATAGAAGCTGTTGCCGGAAAAAGTGTAACAGTTAATTATTCAGGAACTCTTACAGATGGAACAAAATTTGATAGTTCTTATGATAGAAATGAACCATTCGTTTTTAATCTAGGTGCGGGTGAAGTTATTGTGGGATGGGATCAGGGAGTAGTTGGTATGAAAGTTGGAGGAAAGAGAAAATTAGTTATTCCCCCATCTTTGGGTTATGGATCAGCTGATTTAGGGGTGATTCCTCCAAACTCAACACTTGTTTTTGAGATAGAGCTTCTGAAAGTTGATTAATAAGGGTGCTAAATAAATTTTTTAAATCAAAAGTGGGTAATGTTCCTCTGCCAGTATTTTTCCCTGATGCTACTCGTGCAGTAGTTAAATCTATTGACACATCAGATCTTGAAGAAACCAATACACCCGGAATTTTGGTTAACACATTTCATCTTTGGCAGGAATTGGGAGTGGATGTTTTAAAGAAGTTTGGGGGAATACGGGAGTTTATGAACTACCATGGAGCTGTAATTTCAGACTCTGGGGGATTTCAGGTAATGTCTGTTATTAAGTCAAAAAATATTAAAGGTAAAATTACCGATGAAGGAGCTGTTTTTTATCCTTCTAAGAATAAAAAGAAGATATTAACTCCGGAAAAATCAATTGAATTTCAGATGAATTTAAAGACAGATATGGTGGTTGTTTTAGATGACTTTACAGATCCAGCCTCAACCTATGATGATGCAAAAATATCAGTGGAAAGAACGCTTTCTTGGGCAAAAAGATCAAAAGTTGAATTTGAAAAGATTTGTAAAGAAAAGAAATTGGGAGATGATAGACCTTATCTTCTTGGCGTGGTTCAGGGTGGAAAATATCAAGACTTAAGAGAATACTGTACAAAGGAGCTTGTGAGTATTGGTTTTGATGGATTGGGATATGGTGGTTGGCCAATAGATGAAGGGGGAAATTTTGATTACGACTCTGCCAAGTCGATTGCTGACAACACCCCCTCAGAATATTTCTTATATGGACTAGGGGTAGGTAAACCCGATGAAATTTTAGGTTGTGCAAAATTGGGATTTAATATTTTTGATTGCGTTCTTCCTACTAGAGACGCACGGCATGGAAGACTATATATTTATAATTTTGATTCAATTGACGAAATAAATTTAAATATTCCCAATTTTTATTCTTTCTACACACCAACAAGAGAGAAGTACTATAAAGATGAAACTCCTATAAGCACCGCATGTGATTGTTTGTTATGTAAAAAATATTCAAAAGCATACTTGGCACATCTTTTTCGCATTGGAGATTTTACTGCAGGACGCCTTGCAACAATCCACAATTTACGTTTTTACTCGTTATTGATGGAGAAGATCAGAACTACTATTGACAAAACATAAAAAGTGCGTTTATACTTGCGCACTACTATGGAACCCGAGGAAAATCAGTCAGTAGAACAGGAACAATCTGTGCAACAGTCTTCTTATCAAGAACCTGAACAGTCCAGTGGTGTTTCTTTCCCAACAGTAGGCGAACAAAAAAAATCTGGAGGAGCAAAAACAATTTTAATAGTAGGTATTTTAATTTTGGTAGCCATCCTTGGATTTGTAATTTATAAAAGTGCAAGCAAAAAAACGGATGGTACATCTTCTGAGCCAATCTCTTACGATGGTTTAACCACACCATCTTCAGAACTAATAGTTGAGCCAGTTACACCGGCTCCTTCTCCTGCAGCTTCCGTTGATAAAACCAAGATTAAAGTTCAAGTTCAAAACGGAACAGGAATAACGGGGGAAGCGGCTTACCTTCAAACCCAGCTTAAAGATTTGGGGTATATAGATGTTAAAGTTGGCAATAGTGAATCTACAGTTTCAACAACTACAGTTAGCTTTTCAAATAAATTAGACCCAAGTGTTGTGAGTGAAATCACTCAAAAATTAAATTCGGTTTATCAAACAGTTACAACCAATACTTTAACCTCTTCCACTTATGATGTTGTAGTTGTAACAGGTCTTAAAAAGGGAGCAACCCCTAAACCATCTGTTAGCCCAACAGCAAGCGCTTCTGCGTCGCCATCTGCTTCTCCGACTCCATCACCAACCTCAACTTAACAAGATGCTATAATATTAATATATGCCCGATTTAAGTCAGACATTGTTTGAAACTTTCAATTTAAGTTTGGGTAAGATTTCTATCCCTGTTCCATATTGGCAAGCAGCAGCCATAGTTGCTCTAATTTTTTTTCTGATACTGCTTTTAGCAAAATTTCGTGAGCATTCTATTCACTGGTCGTTAAAAGGTGGAGTATTTGGAATATTTTTTGGATTTCTGTTGGCCTTGATTTTGGAAGGATTTCTTCTAATTGGAGGTAAGACTGTACTAACTGAAGCTTTGGGTTGGAAAAATCCACCAACACCAATTGCGCACTTACTGGACGCAGGAAGGTCTGAACTTATTAATGTATTGGGTATTAAAACTGAAATACCAACTTCATATGCGAAGGAAAATGTTTCAGTTCAGGATGCAATGGAAGTTATCCAGAGTTTGAATCCAAGTGATATTACCAAAGTCAAAAACATCCTTTGTTCTCCTTAGTTTGGTATACTTCAAGGAATGGAAGAATTAATAGATAGACTGAATAAGCTTAAGATATCTGCTGATATTGAAGGAAAGAAAGAAAGGATCAAAATTCTTGAGGGAGAATCAACCAAAGCTAATCTTTGGGATGATCCCAATTATGCAAGACGGGTAACCCAGGAGTTGAGTGATTTAAATAAAGAAGTAGAAGAAATTCAAGAACTTTCGGAGACTTTGGAAATCTTAACACAAGTCAATGATGAAAGCGAATTAAGAAAAGCTGAAAAAGCCCTAGAAAGATTGGAAATGACGACTTATCTTTCTGGTAAGTATGATGTTAAAAATGCAATAGTTTCAATTCACGCAGGTCAGGGAGGAACGGAGGCTATGGATTGGGTCTCAATGCTACTTCGTATGTATATGCGTTTTTGTGAAAGGAGAGAATGGAAGACGGAAACTTTTGAATATACTCCAGGGGAGGAAGCTGGGATTAAAAGTGTTATCTTTAATGTTTCGGGAAGACATGCTTATGGTTATCTAAAAGGTGAAGCAGGAACCCATAGGCTTGTCAGGCAATCTCCATTTAATGCGGACAAATTAAGACAGACCTCATTTGCGCTTGTGGAAGTCATGCCTGAGCTTGAAGAAACTGATGCTTCAGACATTGATATTAAAGATAGTGATTTGGATTGGCAATTTATTCACGCTGGAGGTCACGGGGGGCAAAATGTAAATAAAGTAGCAACTGCAGTACGCTTAACACATATTCCATCAGGAATAGTTATTACCGCCTCAACTGAAAGATTCCAAGAACAAAATAGGAAAATTGCCTTAAGTTTACTTCGAGGAAAACTTTGGCTGCGTGAACAAGAGATTGCCAAAGGACTTAAAAAGGATATAAAAGGGGATTATCGTCCTGCTTCTTGGGGAAATCAGATCAGAAGTTATGTCCTCCATCCATATAAAATGGTAAAGGATTTGCGGACTGAAGTCGAAACAGGAAATACAGATGTAGTATTAGATGGGGGGATCGACGAATTTATTGATGCTGAGTTGAAAATGTAATTTTCGATTTGCGTTTTTGGCTTTTATAGTGTTATATTTGGTTATGGAACCAATAAACCCCCAGCCAGTAGTAGGGCCTGTGCAGAATTTAAATACAAATAAAACCTGGATGTATATTGTTGGTGCTTTTCTTGTTGTTGTTTTGGGTGTGGGGGGTGGCTGGCTAATTTCTTCAAAAGTAATTAACAAAGGTCCTGTTGCAGCACCTGGTACAAAAGTGACTTCAACTGAAGCTGGGGTACTTGATGCCAATACCAAATATGATAATGCAACAGGAGTTATGAAAGAAGGAGGAACGGGGAATGAGGGAACACACCACCTTGATCGTGAAGGTGGAGTTGATCAGACAGTTTATTTGACTTCAAGTGTGATTGACCTATCTAGTTTTAATGGTAAAAAGGTTCAGGTTTGGGGTCAAACATTAGCTTCAAAGAAAGCTGGATGGCTGATGGATGTTGCTAAAGTACAAGTCATTCAGTAATTATTGTCTTCATCTGGTAATATTAAGAGACTATATATGTCTCACGAAAAGAAAAATATTATTCATTTTGAGAAGGTAACAAAGAAATTTGGTGGTATGGCTGCGGTTGATAATGTTTCATTTGATGTAGAAGATGGTGAATTTGTTTTTATCACAGGTCCTTCAGGGGCAGGAAAAACTACACTTCTTAAGTTAATTCTGGGAGAAATATCCTCAAGCAGCGGGGAAGTGATAGTTGATGGTGTGAATGTTGAAAATTTAAAAGAAAAAGAATTACCCTACTTTCGCCAAAAAATAGGTATAGTATTTCAAGATTTTAAGGTACTACCACAGCGTTCAGTTTCTGAAAATATAGAAGTTGCTCTAGCTGTAACAGGAGTTGATGAAGCCCAATGGCAGGAAAGAATAAAACACGTTCTTAAACTGGTGGGACTTTCTCGTCAGGAGGATCTTTTTCCATCTCAACTTTCAGGAGGAGAACTGCAAAGAGTTTCTTTAGCACGTGCTTTGAGTGTTAATCCCAAGCTTCTTTTGGCAGATGAGCCGATGGGAAACTTAGATTGGGAAACATCTGATTCAATAATGCAATTATTTGAAAAAATTAACAAAGAAGGTAAAACCATAGTGATGGCGACACATAACTTGGAAATTGTTAAGAAATATAAAAAGCGTGAGATACATATAGTAGGTGGTAAAATAAATTAATTAAAAAATAAAAATTTATAATTTAAAATTATGAAAAGTATTCATCTTAAAACTGCACTGGGATGTATGAGAAGGTCTCCGTTTCAGGCTATGGCTGCTACATTTGTTTTGAGCCTTACCTTTTTTGTCGCCACTTTAGTATCTGTTCTTGTTTATTCTTCATCTCAGCTTCTAAATTATTTTGAGTCTCGTCCTCAGGTGATTGCTTTTATTAAAGATGGGACTACCGATACCCAAGTTGCTGATTTACAACATAAGCTGGAAAGCGAGGAAAAAATTGAAAATGTTAAGTATGTAAGTAAAGAGGAAGCTCTCTCTATTTATAAAAAAGCTACTAGCGATAATCCACTTTTGGGACAGCTTGTAAGTCCATCAATTTTTCCTGCTTCCCTAGAATTTTCTGTAAACGACTTATCCTTTGCCCAAGATATTATTGATCAAATAAAGAGCGAGGATATAGTTGATTCTGTTGGTTTTACCGCTGCAGTTGGTGGGGAGGCTAATTTAAACGATGTTGTCAATAGACTTAAAACCATAACTACATATGTTAGATTGGGAGGTGGAATATTTACAGGAGTTTTGGCTCTGGCTTCATTTGTTGTTCTTCTTATAACAATAACAATGAGAATGGCAACACGCAAAGAAGAAATTGAGATACTAAATCTTATTGGGGCAACCAAAGCATTTATAAGAAGTCCTATCATGCTTGAGGCTCTTATATATGCCGTAGTTGGTGTTTTTGTTGGTTGGATACTGTGCTTTATTACTGTTTTATATTCGGCTCCTGGCTTGGTTTCTTATTTTGGTGAAATTCCAGTTCTTCCAAAAGATACGCTTGGGATTCTTACAATCTTTGGAATTATTTTGGGAGTAGAGCTTTTGGGCGGTCTTATTTTGGCAATTTCAGGAAGTTTACTTGCAATTTCAAGAGTCAGAAAATCAAGATGAAAGAATATGGAAAAAAATTATTATTTCTCCTATTTGTCCTAATACTTCTTTTTGGGACATTTTCTATTGTTAAGGCGCAAGCTTGTAATAACGCAGAAGAATGTCAGAAACTTATTGATGAATATTCAGACCAGATAACAATACTTCAAGGGCAGGCAAAAACTTTGAAAAATCAAATTGCTCAATTTGATGCTCAAATTAAGTTGACGACATTAAAGATTAATCAAACTCAGGCTCAGATTAACCTTTTAGGCGGACGTATAGATCAACTTGAAATTTCTTTAAATGACTTAACCAAAGCTTTTTCTTCGCGCGTAGTAGAAACATATAAACTTTCAAAGTTTGAGAATAGCCTTTTTTTCTTCCTTGGCGCAGATGATATAAACGATGCAACTCAAAGATTTCATTATTTGAAAAAAATAGAAGAAGAAGATAGAAATTTATTAAATAAACTTGAGATAGCACAAACTACATATAAGGGAGAAAAAACTGATCAGGAGGAACTACAAAAAAAACTTAAGGATCAACAAGCAAAACTAAATGCTCAAAAAACCGCAAAGAATAGCCTGCTGGCTGCAACTAAGAATGATGAGTCTAAATATCAGTCACTTCTTTCTCAAGCAAAAGCACAGCTTTCTGCATTTAATAGATTCGTTGCTGGTCAGGGTGGAGCGTCAATTTTAAGTAATCAAACAAAATGTAGTTCTTGGGGTTGTTATTACAATCAAAGAGATTCTCAATGGGGGAATATTGGAATGGGTGGTTCATCGTATTCAATGGCTAGTTATGGATGTTTAGTCACCTCGGTATCTATGATAGCCAGCCACTATAACAAAAATATTAAACCTGGAGATATTGCAGTCAACTCAGAAGCTTTTGTACCAAGCACTGGCTACTTGTATCACGATTTTAATGTAAATGGTGTCAAAGTAACAATTAACAGCGCCTCTAGGTCACTATTAGATAGTGAACTTTCAGCAGGAAGACCTGTTATCGCGGGATTGTATTCAGGTCCAGATCACTTCATAGTAATACTTAGGAAAGATGGAGATAAATATATAATGAACGATCCATTTATGGAAAATGGGGATGAGAAATCTCTAACTGATAAATATAGCGTCTCAGATATTACAAGTCTTCGTTTGGTAAGTTTTAATTAACATTTCTCTCCAAAAGTAGTAATGTAAGATAACTATTAGTTTCAATGATTCGAATAATTAAAGTCCTGTTGAGTTTAATATTAATTGGATTATTTAACCCTTTGTCGGTTTCAAGAGTTTTTGCACAAGTAGTTATTAATGAATTTGTAATAAACGGAAGCCCTGAATGGGTAGAATTTTATAATGCGAGTTCTTCTGCTGATTATATAAAGAATTATTATATAGACGATGACATTAGTTTTATGGATGATTCCGGAACCGGAACAAGAAAATCATTATCGTTACTGAATGTTTCAAATCCTACATATCCATTTATTGAAACTTCGTCTTTTTTCAACAATCCTGGGGATTGGGTTGTATTATTTGACCAAAGTGGAAATATTTTAGATCAATATCAATATACATCTGACCCAGGAAAAGATATATCAATTGGAAGGTACCCTGATAATGCAGGAACATTTTCAGTTTTGGCATATTCGACAAAAGCTGATGGAAATTCTGCGCCCTCTACCCCTGTTCCCACTTCCACTTCTCAGCCCACTAATACTCCAACTCCAACCTCAACTCCAATTTCTACCCCAATTCCAACAAAAACTCCCATCCCAACTCCAACCAAAGCACCAACAATGACACCAACTCCAACCATAAGCCCTACCGGGGAATCATCTACTGCTTCAGGAGACGTTTTAGGATCTGAAGCTGTCATAGATAGTCCTTCACCTGTCTCTGAAAATAAAAATATAGTTATTGCTATTGTTTTTGTAGGATTGGGAACAATACTGATTGGAGGATCTATTTATTGGGTCATTAGAACTTCCAAGTCAGCCAAACCCCAGAATGATATATAATGTTTTATCGTGCTCACTAAAATTGTAAAAAGCAAAATTGCAAAACAAATAAATGCTTGGCTTCCAGTGATTCTGTGGGCGGCTCTTATATTTCGTTTTTCTTCTGGAACAATTCCTTTAGCATCTGCAGTTCATTGGCAGGACTTTTTAGTTAAAAAGACTGGGCATATTTTACTCTTTGGAGCTCTTGCGGTTTTGATTTATAGAGGACTGAGAATGGAAGGAGTTAGTAGAAAAAGATCGGCAATCTATGCTGTTATTTCAGCTATTTTGTACGGTGCTACTGATGAGTATCACCAAATGTACACACAAGGAAGAGAATCGCATATGAGAGACGTTTTTATTGACGGCGGGGGGGCGACTCTGATAATCTTGGCATTGTATTATTTACCACCAAAATTGTCGGTGAAAATGCATTCGGTTTTTCATAAATTTAATTTGGATTAAAAAAAAATGCAAAAAATATTAGTAACTGGAGGTGCAGGATACATTGGGAGCTTTACGACGAAGACGAAAGCGACCAATTATAATTATGAATAAAATACTTGTTACAGGTGGAGCAGGTTACATTGGGAGCTTTATGGTTCGTGAACTTAAAGATAAAGGATTTGATCCAGTTATTCTTGACAATCTTTCACAGGGACATAAGGAGTCTGTTTCAAATTTCCGTTTAGAGGTAATAGATTTGGTTACTGAGAAAGAAAAGCTTGATAATCTTTTATCTAACGAAAAATTTGACGGAGTAATACACATGGCAAGCTTTATTCAAATGGGGGAATCGTATAAAGATCCAGCTAAGTATTATATGAATAATGTTTTTGGATTCATGAATCTAATGGATTCAATGAAAGAACATGGTGTTGGGAAAATAATTTTATCCTCATCGGCGGGTGTGTATGGGAATCCAGAAAAGGTTCCAATTAAAGAAGGTGATGTTAAAAACCCACTAAACCCATATGGTGAAACAAAATACATTATGGAAAGAATGCTTGAAGACTATGATACCGCCTACGGTATTAAGTTTATTTCTATCAGGTATTTTAATGCGGCGGGAGCAGCAGTTGACGGTTCAATCGGAGAGGACCATCCAGAAGAAAGCCATCTTATTCCAAATATAATAAAATCAGTTTTATCTGGTACAGAATTTACCTTATTTGGTAACAATTATGATACTCCTGATGGAACTTGTGTTCGAGATTATATTCATGTTTTAGATTTAGTTAACGCCCATTCAATAGCAATGGAAAAATTGCTAGCAGGTTCAGCTAGTGCTTTTTATAATGCAGGAATGGGGGAGGGACATTCAAATATGGAGATAATAAAAACTGTAGAAGAAGTGGTGAAAACTGGAGTCAAGGTAAGGGTTTTACCTAAAAGAGAAGGAGACGCTAATATTTTATATGCAGATATTGAAAAAATTAAGAATGAACTTGGGTGGCAACCGAAGAATTCGATAGTTGACATAGTCAAAACTGCATACCTCTGGCACAAGACCCATCCAAGTGGCTATAATGGTTAGAAATGTTCGTTCTTAAATTACTTGTCCATTATTTCATACCTCACGAGAGCAATAATCAGAAGGCAAAAGTTTTACATCCCAAAAGCTTAGGTTTAATTGCTATTTTTCTTATTGCTTTTCAATTTGTTGTTAGTTTGGGAAATACTTCTTTTCCTCAAGTATTGGGATATGCAGCTAATATTGTACCAAGTGAGGTTGTTCGTCAAACCAATGCCCAAAGGTCAGCGGTCGGACTTTCACCCCTTACTGAAAACTCTGATCTTAGTTCAGCTGCCATAGCCAAAGGAAATGATATGTTGGCAAAAGGGTATTGGGCACATTTTGCCCCAGATGGAACAAGTCCCTGGACATTCTTTACCCAATTTGGATACAAGTATCAGTATGCTGGAGAAAATTTGGCTCGGGATTTTTCGGATGTTTCAAGTGCAATAAATGCCTGGATGAGCTCACCGACACATAAGGAAAATATATTAAATCCACATTATAAAGAAATTGGTATAGGGGTAGTTGAAGGTTCTTTGGCTGGAGCAAATACCACAATAATAGTACAGTTTTTTGGAACTTCTCTTTCAGGTTCCCCTTCAGTCCCAGTTGCCAAAGCAAAAGAAACAATGATTGTTTCAAATGAGTCACCAAAACCGATTGCGCAAGTTTCGACTCCGGTTCCGTTACCTTTACAAACTTCTGGAGTAGAAGCTGTAACTGGAGTAACTAAGTTTACAAGTTCTCCCTTCTCTTTTACTAAAAATTTGTCATTAGCGGTTGTTGGTATTCTTCTTTTGGTTTTATCTATTGACTTGGCAGTAGTTAGACGTAAAAGAATTGCTAGGATTGGGGGGCGTACTTTAGCGCATATCAGCTATCTTGGAATGATTTTGGCCGTTATACTAATATTAAAAGCAGGACAAATTATTTGACAATGAAAACATTTGTAAAACATCTACCTCACTACCTAACTCTTTTTGGCATCATATTTGCTGGATTTGCCGGCCTTATTTTATTTTCTTATGACAAATATTTTCAGCTAAGTATTGGTGTAGCCGCAGCTTCTGCCTACGTAGCTTGGGGGGTGGTCCACCATATCCTTCATAAAGATTTTTATTTTGAGATTCTTCTCGAATACCTGGCGGTTGCTATTTTAGGTCTCACAATTGTTTTTTCGTTGATTATTAGGTCATGATATAATACGATTTACATCATGCAAAAAATTACAAAAGCAGTAATCCCAGCAGCCGGTTTTGGTACAAGATTTCTTCCTCAAACCAAAGCTATGCCAAAAGAAATGCTTCCTATTGTTGATAAACCTATTATTCAATACATTGTGGAGGAATTGGTGGACGTTGGTATCAAAGATATCATTATTGTTACAGGCTATCACAAACGCACCATTGAAGATCACTTTGATTACCCTAACCTTGATTTAGTTGAGAATTTAAAAATGGGAGGGGAAAAGAAACGCCCAATGCTTGAAGAAGTTGAAAAAATTGCCAATATGGCAAATTTTGTATACGTTAGACAAAAAGGTCCATACGGAAATGGTACACCACTTCTAAATGTAAAAAGTATGATTGGAAACGAACCCTTTATTTATACATGGAGTGATGATTTTATAGTGGCAAAACCTTCAAGATTTAAACAACTATTGTCAGCGTATGAAAAGTATGGTTGTAGCTGTTTATCTGGAGTAAAAGCTAATAAAGATGAAGATTATATAAGATATGGTTTTGTTGGAGGAGACAAGCTTGAACCTGGGATAATTGATGCAAAGGTTCTTGTTGAAAAACCAGGCCGTGAGAATGCTCCGTCAGATCTAGCAACTGTTTCAGGGTTTTTATTTACTCCAGACATTTTTAATTATTTGGATAAAGTCCTTGACAATCTGGAGTCTGGAAAAGAGTTTTATTACAATGATGCTCTAAAGCTTATGCTTGAGGATGGTAAGCGTGTTTTGGGAGTCGAAATTGCCGATGGGAAATATTATGACACAGGAAATAAAATCGAATATCTTAAAACCGTTGTAGAATTTGCCCTTAACCATAAAGAGCTTAATGGTAAATTTAGAGAGTATCTTAAAAGCCTTCAAATATGAAACTACTTGTAACCGGCGCCGCGGGATTTATAGGGGCAAACTTTGTACACTATTGGGTTGATAAATACCCAAAGGATGAGATAAGGGTAATTGATGCATTAACTTATGCGGGCAATATCGAAAATCTTGCACCTGTTATTAAAAAAATAGATTTTATTGAAGCAGATATTAATGATAGATCAAAAGTTGCGGGTGCAATGAAAGGGGTGGACGCTGTAATTCATTTTGCTGCAGAAAGCCATGTAGACAGAAGTGTCTTTGATCCCTCAAGGTACTGGCAGACTAATGTTCATGGAACTGTTACCCTTCTTGAAGAAGCACATAAACTAGGAATAAACCGCTTCCATCACATTTCAACAGATGAAGTTTACGGTGAGCTTCCACTCCTTTCAGATGAAAAATTTAGTGAAAAAACTCCGTATGCTCCCAGACCCGACAACTTATATGCATTAAGTAAAGCTGAAGCTGACAAATTGGTTTTAGAGTTTTATAAAAAGACTGATATGTATATTACAATTTCAAATTGCTCGAATAATTACGGGCCATATCAATTTCCTGAGAAGTTTATTCCTATCGTTGTCACTAATTTGATTGATGGTATTCAAATTCCGATTCATGGGGATGGTAGAAATGTTCGTGATTGGATTCATACCAAAGATCATGCAAACGCAATTGATCTAATTCTTCAAAAAGGTAAAAAGGGAGAAACGTATCTTGTTGGGTCAAATAATGACAGGGATAATAACTACATAGCAGAAAAAATGGTTTCACTTTACGGCGAGGATCCAAATACCATTCGCCACGTACCAGATAGACACAGCAATGACAGAAGATACGCAATTGATGCCACAAAAATTATTCAGGAATTAGGTTGGAAGCCAGAGGTTGATAGGGATAATTTTGATGACGGATTGAAAGAAACAATTGATTGGTATAGAGATAATCAGGATTGGTGGAGACCGCTTCTAAAGAGACGCGCAGTAATTTCAGATGAAAATAAATCGGTAAGTGCTTTTATCACATTGAACCGCGAGACTGGCAAAACTAAATTTATTTTTGGAAAACTTGAGGCCAAGGAAAAAATAACCCTTCCCAAAAATGACCTTAAGGAACATTTTGTAGAAGCAAATATAGTAAGGCATGAGATGGTTATCAAAAATTTGGAATCCAAAAAGTGGTATCAAGACAGTTCAGATGAAATAAAAGACGAGATTAAAGCACTTGCCATGAATCCTTCAACTTTTGGTTATGCTGAGGATCTATCGTCTCATGAGGAAAAAATTGGAAAAGATACATTACTTAAACTAATCAAAATTGAGCATGCTCCCAATGAATATGGAATATATGGAATAGGTACATGGTTTGTAGTAGAGAATGAAAAAGGAGACAAAAGGTCTGAAGGTTATTATTCATGGGGATGGGGTCCAAAGAGCGGTGCTAAGCTTTTGGTTCTAGTCAGAAGAAATGGAGAAATTACCCATTTTGCATTTCAAAGAGAAGGAAAGTTCCCAACAGGATCTATTGAATATAACCTAGCAGGAGGGTTCCCAAAGTTAAATGAAAGTGTTTTAAATTTTATTTTAAGATCATTAAAGAAAGATTTGGGATTGGATGTACAAAAAGAAAACATCACTCTAAATGAAATTGTAAGTCTTGGTCGTGTAGCACCTGACTCAGGAATGACAAACAATCACCCAAATTTGTATGCCGTAATAGTTGATTTTGAGGATGATGTTTATCCCGATGTTACCGAGGGGGTCAAGTTTGAAGAGAATGAGGGAATAGTTCTCTGGCCAATAAGTGAAACATCTGAGATTGTTAGTAAATGTGATGACGCCTACTTCTTAGCGGCAATGGCAAGACTTGATTTATCTGGGATATATACTATAAATTTGACTGAGGATAGAAAGGACTAATAAGTATGATGAGATTTGATCCCTTCAAACACGTTAAAAAAACTGGAATTGACGGAGTTGTTTTAATTGAACGACCAATTTTGGGAGATGCTCGTGGTTTTCTTCACGAACCGTACAACAAGGAAGAACTAAAAGTTGCAACGGGGGTAGAGTTTAACCCAGTTCAATGGACACATGCGTATATAAAACCTGGGGTAATAAAAGCAGTTCATTCTGAAGATTGGAATAAATTAATCTATCCCATAACTGGAATTTTGTATGCCCCAATTTGTGATTTAAGGCCTGATAGTCCCACATTTGGAAAAGTGGAGTATATAAAAATAGACAATACTAAAGAAGATTCCCTCCGCCAGGCGTTGTTTCTACCTTCAGGAGGAATAGGAAACTCCATTTGTACGTTGGGAACTGAAATGATGCATTATTTTTATTTAATTGATGAATATTGGGACGATGCAAAGGCTAGAGGGATTGCCTGGAATGATCCAGACTTAAATATAAAATGGCCTATCGAAAGTCCAATTCTTTCAGAACGCGATCAAAATAATCCAACCTTAAGAGAGGTTTTTCCAGAGAAATTTACTTCTAAATGATGAAAAAAGTATTGGCAATTGGCGGCAGTGGAATGGTTGGTTCAAGGTTTTGTGAACTAGCTTCTTCTAAGTTTGATATAGTTTCCATCGATGAGAAAACATTGGACATTACAGACAGAAATGCAGTTGAAAAATACTTTGGAGAAAATAAATTTGATTCAGTTGTAAATTTCTCAGCATATACTAATGTCAGTGAGGGTGAAAACGATAGAGGAAACGAAGAAGGTTTAGCTTGGAAATTAAACGTCTTGGCCCCAGGTTATTTAGCTGAAGCTTGTTTAAAAAATAATATTTTCCTAGTGCATATCTCTACAGATATGGTGTTCTCTGGAGGCAAAAGTGATCCAGGACCGTACTCTGAAGATCATCTAATTCCAGAAGACAGTTCTGTTGTGACCTGGTATGGATATACAAAAGGGTTAGGGGAAAAAGCTGTGAAAAATATTCTTGGAGAAAAAGCCTGTATTCTTAGATTGATTTATCCATTCAGGTCACATTTTGAAGGAAAACTTGATTACCTGAGGAAACCCATCCAATTGTACAAAGAAGATAAATTGTACCCTCTGTTTACTGATCAAAAACTTACCACAATATTTGTAGATGATGCTTGTAGAATTTTAGAAAGAATTCTTGAGAAAGGTCAAACGGGGATTTTACATGCGAGCTGTACTGACCTAGCTTCTCCTTACGATCATGTTTTATATGTCTTAGAAAAAATCGAAGGAAAAGGTATTGAATTAAAGACTGGATTAATAGAGGAGTTTTTAAAAACAGCATCGTCTGTTGTACGCTATCCACAATTTGGAGGTTTGAAAACAGAAAGGACACAAGAGGTGTTGGGAATGAAGTTCAGGACTTGGCGACAGATGGTTGATTCTTTTGTCTCCAATCTCTAATCTCTTTGTGATTTCCACCTAAAAGTACACTTGGAACTTTATGCCCTTTGTAATTTTCGGGTCTGGTGTATTGAGGATACTCTAGGTATCCAGGTTCCTTGTGGGATTCCACTGCCGAGGACTCATCTTTTCCCAAAACTCCTGGAATAAGGCGTATTACCGAGTCAACCAGTACCATTGCAGGAATTTCTCCTCCCGTAAGAACATAATCTCCAATAGAAATAATCTCATCAACTAGGTTTTCATGAACTCGATGATCAACACCTTCATAATGTCCTGCAATTAAAATTAGATGGTTATACTTTGAAAGCTCAACCGCTTTTTGCTGTACAAATCTTTTTCCTGTAGCGTCAAGGAGGATTACCCTTGACGATTTAGTTCGTAGGTCTTTTAAGGCATTATCAACAATATCAACACGAAGTAGCATCCCAGGACCTCCTCCATACGGTTTATCATCAACACTGCGGCGTTCTCCTTCCCCCCATTTCCTTAAATCATGCACTCTAACTTTAATGAGATCCCTGCTCTCGGCACGCTTAATAATGGAAGCATCAAAGGGTCCATCAAACATGTCTGGGAAGAGAGTGATTATGTCAATTTCCATATGTGTATTGTATCATTAAGTATGGACAAAATAGTCATTGTTATGCCTGCTTATAATGAGGCAGAAAATATTAAGCTCATGATTACCGAGCTTTTTAATGAGGTTTTTCCCAAGGTTGAGAACGTCGAAATGCACCTATTGGTGGTTGATGATTATTCTCCAGACGGAACTGGGGATATAGTTAAAAGCTTTCAGGATAAATACAAGAATTTGCATATGCTCCAAAAGCAAAAAGAAGGATTGGGTTGGGCATACATCAGGGGTTTCCAGTATGCAATTGATAAATTAAATGCAGATGCAGTGATGGAAATGGATGCCGATTTTCAACACCCTCCGCGCTTCGTGAAACCAATGGTTGAAGCCTATTTGAATGGTGCCGATTATTGTATAGGAAGTAGATATATAAAAGGAGGATCTGTTCCAAGGCAGTGGGCACTATCCAGGAAAGCCATCAGTTATTTTGGAAATTTGTTTATTAGGCTTGTTCTTCTTAAGCCTTCCATTCATGATTTAACAACAGGATTTAGGTTGGCTAGAGTTAAGGGGATTTTAGATAAGATTGATTTAAATAATTTAATGGAGCCTACAAGGTTTGCCTACAAAGTAGATTTACTTTATCAGTGTATTAAAAACTCTAAAAAAACAGTTGAGGTTCCATTGGAGTTTGCTGCAAGAACAAAAGAAGTTTCAAAGTTTAATCCCAAAGAAATGACCTCAACTTTCAAGGTTGCAATTATTCTGGGGATTAAAGATAAGATTAGATTTATTAAATTTGGTGTTGTTGGCTTTGTTGGTTTTGCAGTTAATTATTTGGGATTGGAGCTTTTAAAACGCTTGGGACTTTCTACTTATTTTGCAACACTTTTTGCAACTGAGGCCGCAATCGTTTCAAATTTTATACTAAACAATATTTGGACATTTAAAGACAAAATAATAACTTCTTTTAAAGATTTAATAGTTCAGTTTTTGAAGTTTAATTTTTCATCTCTTTTTGCTGTAATTGTACAGCCATTAATTGTTGCAGGTGTAGCTAAACTATTTGGAGATACATCACTGATTCGTTTTGGGGCTCTCATATTTGCCTTAATTTTTGTTATCGTTCCCTATAACTACGTTGTTTACAATCTTTTTATCTGGCGAACTTGGAAAATCCCCAAATTTTTCAAGAGAGATAGATAAGATCTTTGGCTTGCCAAAGTAGACTTATTTGGAAGACATGGAAGCTTCCATGGGGGAAGAAATAGGAATTTCCGTTGCTTCAAATATGGTTTTAGGAGTACTATTTACAATATTTATAGGTTGTATAGGACGTTCCGATTTATAACCATTTTTGTTTGGATTTAGTCTTCTTTCTTTTTCTCTCCAATGTCTGGGAACTTCCATTGTATATAGTTAGTCTGGATTCAGAAGAAAAACCCATGGTTCGACTTCGCTCACCACAAGCTTTAGAGGAATGGAGCCCAATTGGCTATGGGCATTACATTTTGGGAGATGAAGGCAAGGGAAAAAAGATAGATAGGGATTATGATTACACCTATCGCGATCTTAAACTCCTTTTTAACTAAGATGTCCGAGAAAGCCACATAAAGGAATGGAACAAGGGGGAGACAGTAGCGCATAAGGTCTCTATGGGAAATAAAAAGGGAAAGCACAAAAAATACCATTGAAAAAACCGCTATTTCATACTCTTTCTTTGCAAAAAGTCTGTAAACTCCGATTGCACCAATAAGATAAATAAATATAACTTCTTCCAGCCAGAACGTTCCTACCCATGGGGCTGAGTAATTAAATATCTGAAATGGAGGAAAAAAGAGGTGAATATTATCCCCCGAATTAAAATATGCCCAGAAATTACCTTGAGTAAAATAATAAAGCGTAAATACAATCAAAAGTCCTAAAGGAATTAAAAGGATGGGAAAAGTATGTCTAAGATTAAGATTTCTAATCCATTTAGAAGCTGAAACTATTTTTTCTTTTAGGATTGGAATTAGTAGATACAGTGAGTACGAAATAAATAACAGAATTCCAGGGGATTTGGTCAATTGCGCAATCATCCCCCAAATTCCAGCAAGCCAATATTTCTTACTTCTAAAGTAATAAAGTGATGCGATAATGGAACCAACAAAAAGTGGATCAGCGGACCCAGTGGACCTTACTATCAGCCAACGGGCAGGAAAAACCGCAAAAAGAAAAGTTAAAAATAAAGCATCCCTTCTTCCTACGAATTTACCAATTAATCTATTGAAAAAATAAATTGCGATGATACTTGAGATAAGTGTGACTATTAACATTGCGTAGGGGTAATTGGTGATTATGCCAAAAAGTCTAATAAGAACTGGAAATAATGGAAAATGGGCTGTGTAATATTCTGTGGGAAGGGGAAATTGAAAGCTCGTTTCAATTAAACTTTTGTTGTACATTGTTTTTGCTGCAACCAGATAAAGTGGACCGTCGTAGTTTGAGACTATTGTGGCCAGTCCGTTTGTAGGAAGTGGAATACTCCAAAACACTGGAATTCTAAGGAAAAAAGGAAGCCAAATAAGAATAGTTGGGATAAGTGAGAAAACCCCTGCCCAAAAAAGTTTTTTAATTGTCGCTTTCACATCTGTATATTAACATGCGGGGGTTAAATTATGCTAGACTTTAGGCATGGATACTAAAATACCTGAACTTTCTGTATTCTTACCTGCTTTCAATGAAGGAGAGACTATAAAAGAAGTTGTTGTCAAAACCAAAAATGTTCTTCAAAAAATAACAACTAGATGGGAAATAATCGTAGTCAATGACGGTTCGGTTGATTTTACAAAAGAAATTATAACGGCACTACATAAAGAAGATTCAAGGATCAGACTTATTAATCATGAAGAAAATAGGGGTTATGGAGCTTCATTTAGATCTGGTCTTTATGGATCAAAACATGAATGGATTGCATTTACAGATTCTGATGGCCAATTTGATTTTAGTGAGATTACAAACTTCATTGCTAAACAAAAAGAAACTAGGGCAGATATTGTAATTGGGTATTATAAGAAACGTAGAGTATCCAAATTTAAAATTATAACTAGCAAAATTTGGGAGTTTTCAATAATAATTCTATTTGGTCTTAAGGTTCGTGATATTGATTGTGGTTTTAAACTAATTTCTAAGCGTGTTGTTCAAAAAATACCACAACTCGAAAGTGAACGGGGTGCATTTATTAGTAGTGAATTTTTAATTAAGGCAAAACGAGCGGGATTTAAAATTGTTGAGATCCCAGTGACCCATTATCCAAGATTAACTGGTACGGGGACTGGAAGAAGGTTGAATGTCATAATAAAAAGCTTTATTGATTTACTTAGATTATGGAAAAAATTATATTAAAAATGATTACACTTCGTAATAAAAAATGGATTAAGAATATCACTACTGAATTTTGGATTCTTATTGCAATTCTTGTTGTTGGTGCAGTTCTTCGTCTTTATAACATTGAAGGATACATGACCTTTTTGGGAGATGAGGGGCGTGACGTAATTATCGTTAGAAGGCTTTTAACTGAAGTTCACCCTCCATTAATTGGGCCAGGGACATCAATTGGAAATATGTATTTGGGTCCGATGTACTATTACATGATGGCTCCAGCTCTTGCCTTGGCTGGGTTTTCTCCAATTGGACCTGCGGTTGAAATCGCGATACTTGGGATAATAACAATCTGGCTTATCTGGTATGTGGGGAAGACTTGGTTTCCTTCGACAAGCTCAGGACCTTCGGTGGTGGGACTTATTGCTGCTGGTCTTTATGCAATTAGTCCAACTGTAATTATCTATTCTCGTTCTTCTTGGAATCCAAACATTATGCCATTCTTTGCACTTCTTTCTGTCTTTTCTATTTGGAAAGTATGGAAACAGAAGAAAATCGGTTGGTTATTGGTTTTAGGATTTTCTTTTGCTGCAGTTCTTCAATCCCATTACATAGGTCTTTTACTTCTTCCAACTATTGGAATTTATTGGTTATTAACGTGGTGGAAATTAAAAAATAAAAAAGAAGAAATAAAAAAGTTCATGCGCTATTCGCTATTCGCTATTTCGCTATTTACTATTCTTATGTCTCCTTTGTTCTTCTTTGATATTCGTCACAATTGGACAGTTTCAAAAGCAATCTATACATTTTTCACTGTTCGTCAAACTACAGTTTCTGTTAGACCATGGACGGCAATACCAAAAACTCCGGAAATACTTGAAACAATCAATACCAGCCTAATTGGAGGCAAGAATGAAATGGCGGGTCAATTAACCTCTATAGCAATGGTAGGAATGGTTGTATTTTTGGTATGGATATACTTCAGAAAAAAGAAAACCCCTTATCCATTCAGTAGTTTAGCCATTTTATTTTTATGGTTTGGATTTGGACTTGTTGGTTTTGGGATTTATAAACAAAATATTTATGATCACTACTTTGGGTTTCTATTTGTGGTGCCATATCTTTTAATGGGGGCACTTATTGCCTCCGTCCTAAAAGACGGAAAGCTTGGGAAAATCTTAGGAGGTGTGATATTAATTTATCTAGTTGGAGTTAACTTAGTACAAAATCCTTTAAGATTTCATCCAAACAATCAACTACCAAGAGCTATCAATGTTGCTAAAATAATTGAAGTTGAGTCAAAAGGGGAACGTTTTAATTTGGCAGTAATTGCGGAAAGAAATTATGAAGATGGATACAAATATTTTCTTCTAAAAGATAATCAACCCGTAGTTAGTATTGATGCTCAAATTGAAGACAGTATTACTGATCAGTTGTTTGTTGTTTGCGAGCTTGAAAAAACAAAATGTAATCCCACACATAATGCTAACGCTTCTGTGGCCAACTTTGGTTGGAGTAAAATAGATAGTAGTTGGGAAGTGGATGGGGTGATAGTATACAAACTTGTTCACACAAAATAATTATGAATTACGAAGAATCACAAAAAATATTAGAAGAGATAAAAAAAGCAAATAAAATTTTAATCAATTGCCACAGAGGGCCAGATTCTGATTCAGTTGGAAGTGCTTTGGGACTCTCGAATATATTAGAAACAATGGGCAAAGAGATCGTTGTAATTTGCCCAAGTGAGATACCAAACGATCTAAGATTTTTACCAGGCTCTCAAAAAATCAGAAGAATAGATTATGCAAACTTCAATTTTAAAGAGTATGATCTTTTTTTGGCAATTGACTCTTCTAGTTTCTCAATGGTTACTGGTTCAAGAGAATCAAGACAGCCAGGAGGTATTGATATCATTGTAATAGATCACCATTTTTCGAATGAGGGTTTTGGAAAAATAAATTTAATCGATAGTAAAGCTACTTCTACAGGAGAACTGTTATTCAATGTTTTTGAAGATTGGAATGTTGTTATTGATGCGGATACTGCTAATTGTTTGTTAACTGGTGTAATTGGAGACACGGGGTGTTTTATGTATCAAAATGTGGGTGAAGACACATTGAAGATTGCAGCAAAGCTTATTAGTTTAGGCGCAGACAAAGACAATATTGTATATAACATTTATCGCAATATTAATTTCTCAGAATTAAAAATTTGGGGAAAGATAATTGAAAATATGCAGATTGACAAGGAAAATCGTTTTGTTTGGTCGATAATCCCTATAGCGATTTACAAAGACTTTATTGGAATTGAAAACATCAAAGAAGACGCGGCCAACTTGTTTTTCCCGATTGTTAAAGATACTGATTTTGGAATAATTATGGAGGAAAGAGAGAATGGGGAATTATCAGCAAGTTTTAGATCAAGATCTGGCTTTGATGTCTCAAAAATCGCAAAAGAAGTTGGTGGAGGTGGACACAAAGCAGCTGCGGGAGCAAGAATAGAGGGATTGTGTTTTAGTGATGCAGTAGAAAAAGTTTTGGCAGCAGCCAGGAAGTATGCTAAAAAAAATTAAAAAGTTCTTAAGCCTCGAATCACTTTCGGTTTCTATCATCCTAATAATTTCTTTTATCCTACGTGTTTTCAGGATTGATCAGATTCTTGCATTTCATTATGACCAGGGAAGGGATGCACTGGTAATTTGGGATCTAATATATTCACATAAATTATTTTTAATAGGGCCCACAACTGGTCTTGCCGGGGTTTTTAGAGGACCGTTCTATTATTATTTAATTGCACCTTTTTATTGGTTGGGTAATGGGAATCCTGTTTATCCTGCAGTTTTCCTTGCGATTCTTTCGGTTGTTGCTTTGGGTTTAATGTATCTTCTTGCAAAAAAGATTGGTGGCAAAAGAACTGGTTTTATTGCACTGATTCTTGGAACTTTCTCTTTTGAAATAATATATGCAAGTCGTTGGTTGAGTAATCCCACCCCAATGCTTATTCTTTCAATGATAGTTGTATGGTGTCTATTTAAGATTTTAGATCAGAAAAAAAGACCTGCCCCACAGAGCCTTGGCGGCGTGGGGTGGGCATGGATAGTTCTTTCATTTGTTTTGGGTTTATCATTTTTCCATTTTGGTTCATCTGGAGAATTGTTTTACTTCCCAGCACTACTTATATTCGCAATAGTTTTTAAAAAGTTTCCAGATATTAAAACTTTTCTTATTTCAATTGGAGTTTTTCTTCTAACCTTTTCACCTCTTTTTCTTTTTAATTTAAAACATGGAGGAATTTTGGGAAATAATATTGCAGGACTTTTGTTATCTGGTACTAGTTTTAATCTACCTTCTTGGCAATTTGTTATTGATAAATTAAAAGATATTGGAGTTTATTTTTCTTCGCTTGTATTTCACAGCCCGTCAGTCAGTGAGTTGACTCATATATTTGCCATTATTGCTGCGTCTTTGATTTTTCTTCCAAAACTTATTAAGAATGACAAAATAAAAGTAATCCTCATACTTTTAGGATCAGTAGCTTTTGGAGCCGTGTTTTTTCAAGGTAATAATGGCAATTTTTATCAGTATTACCTAACTGGATTTTATTTAATATTCCTACTTCTATTTGCAACAGTTTTAAATTCTTTATTTGAATCCTCTTTTGTGGGAAAAGTGTTAATGATTTACTTAATGCTTTTCTTTATGTTTCAAAATTGGACTTGGACCAAGCCCTATTTGATGGCAAAAGGTAGTGAACCGGATTTGATAGTTTTAACTAATCAAAAGCAAGCGATTGATTGGGTGTATAAAAATGTGGGTGAAAAGGAATTTAACGTAGATGTCTATGTTCCCCCTGTAATTTCATACTCATATGATTACCTGTTTAAATGGTTAGGAACTACAAAGTATCATAAACTCTCAGTGGACTCTCAAGTTCCTCTTCTATACACTTTATATGAGGTGGATCCTCCACATCCTGAAAGGCTTAAAGCCTGGATGGATAGACAAAGGGGAATAGGCAAAGTAATAAAGGAAGAAACTTTTGGAGGTATAACAGTACAAGAGAGGGAAAGAATAATTAAATGAAACCATATTTAAGTGTTGTCATACCAGCATATAATGAAGAGTACAACTTAAGAACTGGGGTATTGGACTCGGTATATGATTATCTTTCAGGGCAAAAACACACTTGGGAGATTATTTTTGTTGACGATGCTTCAACTGACAACACAGCCAAACTGGCGGAAAACTTTGCAAGTAAACATGAGAATTTTACTGTTCTTAAAGAACCCCATAGGGGAAAGGCAGGAACAGTAACGGCGGGTATATTAAAATCTAAAGGGGAGATAATCCTTTTTACAGATACTGACCAAGCGACTCCAATTGATCAAATAGAAAAAGTATTGCCAAAATTCAAGGCGGGGTATGATGTTGTAATTGGTTCTCGTAAAGGTCGTGAAGGAGCTCCTATTATAAGAAAAGTAATGGCCTATGGTTTTTCGTTACTGAGACTTTTGATTCTTAGACTTCCATATAAAGATACACAGTGTGGTTTTAAAGCTTTTTCAAATTCTGCTGCAGAAGAGATATTTAAAAGGCTTGAAATATTTAGTTCAAAAAACAAAAGCGTTGGAGCATCAGTAACAGCAGGATTTGATTTGGAAATACTTTATGTTGCCAGAAAGTTGGGATATAAAGTGGCGGAAGTTCCAGTGGATTGGCACCACAAGGAAGGAACAAAAGTAAATCCGATTAAAGATTCAATAGAAGGGCTTCGTGGTCTTTTTATGGTTCGCCTAAATTCACTTCAGGGAAAATATAAAGTTTGAAAAGAAGGGAGAGATAAATAATGTTGTTTTAACTTCAGACAACTCGTGATACTTTTGTGTTAGAATTGGTGAATGAAAACTGTAATAGTCACAGGTGCTTCAACAGGGATTGGGAAAGCTACAGCTTTAGAATTTGCAAAAAATGGGGGGGGTACCATTTTATTGATTGCCAGAAATGAACAAAAACTAAATAAAGTTAAAGAAGAAATTGAAAAGTTGGATGGAACGGCAGAAGTTTTTGTTGCTGATTTAAACTCTTCTGAAGGAACTAAAAAATTAATTAGTGATATTAAAACCAAACATTCTGAAATAAACATTCTTTGTAATATTGCAGGGATTTGGCATGGGGAGAATGAAGTATATGCTGGGAAAAATTATGAAGAATTCGAAGAAAAAGTGATTTTGAATACTTTGAATGTTGGTACTATTGCTCCATTACTTTTATCGCATGGCCTTATTTCTATAATGCCCAAGGGAAGTTCAATAATTAATCTTTCAGGAACTTTCGAAAATGGAGGAAAGGGGTGGCTCCCATATTATGTGAGCAAGAGAGCCATTGAAGACTTATCTGTTGGAATGTCTCAAGAATTGGAAGAAAAAGGAGTTAGAGTTAATTGTATTTCTCCATCTGATACTGCAACTGAAGAATATAAAAGATTTTTTCCCAATGATGCTGCAGAAGCTCAGTCTCCAGAACAGGTTGCAAAGTTTTTTGTAGAACTTGCTGATAGAGATGTAACTGGAAAAGTTTTTGTAATTAAAAACGGGCAGACTTCAGAAGGTTTTCATAAATAGTTTGTGCTAGAATTTAAGGGTGAAAATCACAATTAAAAAAACTGATTTAAAAGAAGTTTTTGCAATTCATAAAAAGATTCCTGAATTTACTCCAAATCCTCCAAAAACATTGAAAGAATTTGAAGATGAGATTAAAGATAAAAAGTATCTTGTTCTTACAGCGTACTGTGATGGAAAAATGGCGGGATACAGCATTGGATATGACAAATTTTCTGATAGATCATTTTATATTTGGCTTTGTGGAGTAATTCCCGAGTACAGAAAGCAGGGTATATTTTCTTCACTTATCTTATATCAGGAGAAATGGTCAAACCAAAACGGTTACAAGTCAATAAAAGTGAAGACATGGAATAGACGAGTACAAATGCGGATCGCCTTGGATAAATTGGATTACTATTTGGTGGGTTTTGAAGAGAAACCAGATGTTTTAGATAATAGGTTGATATATGAAAAAATTCTTTAAACAAAACTGGATTTATGTTATTGGGGGAATTGGGGTTTTGATTCTTTTTTCTTTGCGTTTTTGTAATCTAACTCTTCTTCCTGTTTTTGCTGATGAAGCTATATATGTTCGTTGGGCACAGATAATGAAAGCTGAGGAAACTCTTCGTTTTCTTCCAATGTCTGATGGCAAACAACCTTTTTATATGTGGGTTACAATTGCTTTTTTAAAGTTTATTAACGATCCCTTACTTGCAGGGCGTATCGTATCAGTACTATCAGGTCTAGGAACTTTAGCTGGAGTTTCTTTTCTTAGTTTTTTATTATTTAAATCTAAGAAAGCTGCCTTATTTGCTGCTATTGTCTATTCACTATCACCAATTACTTTCTTTTTTGACAGGATGGCATTGGTTGATTCAATGCTTGCAATGTTTGGAGTCTGGACATTTATCTTTGCATATCTTTCTATAACTCGTGAACGATTGGACTGTGCGATGATAGCTGGTTTTTCATTGGGAGCGGCCTGGCTTACAAAGTCTCCAGCATTGTTTTTTGCTTTAATGCTTCCTACACTTTGGTTGTTTGCTAAGTCCAAAAGAAGTCTTATTAAAGTTATTCCGTTAACTTTTGTAACAGTTGTAATTGGTTATGGAATGTACAATATCCTGCGTCTTGGAACTAACTTTCATATGATTGCACTCCGAAATTTGGACTATGTCTATCCTGTTAGCCATCTACTTTCTAGCCCCTTTGATCCTTTAAAGCCATTTTTGCTTCAAGTATGGCAGTGGTTAGTTATGATGGGACCTTGGCCGTTAATAGTATTAGGGGTTATTGGTTTGGTTGTTAATTTTAAGAAGAATTGGAAACAAAACACAGTTCTTCTAATTTGGTTTATTGCTCCTATTGTTATTGAATCAGAATTTGCAAAAGTACTAACTGCCCGCTATATTCTTTTTACAATTCCGTTTTTGATTATAATTGCTTCATCTGCGTTTAATAGTTTATCAATTAGATGGTTACGAATTACAAGTTATGTAGTTTTAATTATATTTGTTGTACAGGCTTTTATTTTTGATTATTATCTTCTAACCAATCCTTCAAAAGCAAATCTGCCCAGGAGTGAAAGATCTGGCTATTTGGAAGAGTGGACCGCAGGACATGGTATTAAAGAAGTTTCAATTTATATCCAAGAATATCAACGAGCAAATCCTGGTAAAAAAATAATAGTGGGAACTGAAGGTTTTTTTGGGACACTACCTGATGCACTTCAAGCTTATTTGAATAGAGATAGAGAGATTACTGTCATTGGGGTTGGTCTTAATTTTACTGAAATTCCCATTTCCCTTAAAGAATCTTTTAAAGCGGGGAACACTACATTTTTAGTAATTAATGACAATAGATTTAATGGAAAAATTGAAGGAGAAGAACTAAAACTAATTTCAAGTTTTCCAAAGACCAAGCGACCTGATAGTTCTTATCAATCACTACTATTATTTCAATTGAAATAAAATGAAATTATTATTAAAGATCATTATTGCAGCTTTAATCATTTTCATTATTTATCAATCACGTTGGATACTATCTTTCAAATACGAACCTGAATATTATGAAAACTTTTTTTATGAAAGCCAATACTCATATCCATCAAGTGCTAGGGGAATATCTGATGGTACTTTATATAAATTCGTCGGTTATAGACTAACTCAAGGTGAAAATCCATTCAATATTAACTGGGAAATTCCTCCTTTTGGGAAAGTTTTATATGGGTATTCTTCAAGATTTCTGGGTAGTCCCTTTTGGTTTTCTTTAGCCTGTTTTTTTACAGCTTTGGTAGTTTTTTTCCTTATTCTTTCAAAGAATTTTAAAAATTATTTAATTCCATTTATTGGTGTGGTGTTTTTGATTCTGATTCCACATTTTTCCAATCAGATTTCCGATACTATGCTGGATTTACCACTTACCCTTGCATATTTGGCTCATATGTTTTTCTTTTTTAATTATATTGACAAGAAAAAGATTATGAATTTAGTTGTAGCTGGTTCGCTGCTGGGAATTGCAAGTGCTATAAAACCACCAATATATGTGCCATTTATTTTGTTATTCGAACTTCTGATAGTTTATTTGAATGAGAAAAAGTTAAGAAGAGTTTTGATGCTTCCTATTTTTGTTTTTGCTGGTTATGTTTTAGGGTATTTTATTTATTTTGTCAGACATCCGAACCCTATTCCTTGGTTAAGACTTCATGAAAAGATTTATGATTTTTATTCAGGTTCAAAATTGGGAGTGAACTACACAGCTGCCATAAAAGAACTGTTTAATTTTGGTACTTGGGGATTTGTTTATGTGGCAGGACTAATTAGCTATTGTGTTTCCTGGACTAGATATTTCAAAAACAAAAAAGATCTTAAGCTTTTGACAGCTATTTTGTTTTCAACGGTTTTTTTGGTAGTTAACTCTTTTATACCATTTTATCCAAGATATCTATTGCCTCTCAGTTTTACCTTTATTTATTTAATTCTTTTTATGTTTAAGGATAAGCTTATAATTCCCCTTTTTATATGTGTTTTATCTTTTCCATTCTTTTACAAAGCCTTTATCCCGTCTGATCCTGGAGGGGATGTGGGGGCGACTGCTAGATTTATTGAAACGAGAGCGGACAGAGAGCTTTATAGAGCAATTAATCCAAGTAAACGTAAAGAGATTTCGGAAAACGATTTTATCAATACACTTGAAAGCTTTAATAATACTTTGGGTACACGAAAAATACAGGTAACAATTGGAGAAGGTAATAAGCTTAATAACAAGTATTATTATGACCTTAATGTTAAATATGCCACAAGGTTTGGTGTGGTAGAGAACAATATACCTTTTGAATATGAGAATGTGCAAAATCAGTGGAAATTGAATTGGAATTGGGATTATCTTTATAAAGATTTCCTACCTGGATTGAATGTGGAATTTACCAAAAAACCATTACAACCATCCGAAATTTACGAAGTTTATATAATACCCAGACTAATGTTTGATTGGACTAAAAATTTAGACAATTTATCCAGATTAACAGGGGTATCTAGTCTTGTAATTAATCAAAAATTAACATCGGTAGTCCCCAACGGCTTTGAAAAGTTTGTTGGATACTTAAGTAAAGATGTTTCAGAAGTCGAGAGAGACGAAATAATGAAAGACAATGGGGTAGTTAGGATTAAAAAAGTATACTTGGATCCGAAGACGGAATCTGAATCAAACTCGTTAATTTTAACTAAAACGTATTCCCAATAATACAAGTGCTCCGATAATAGCATCTTTAGCTTTTATTTTTTTGCCTTTCTCATAGCTCCTGGGTTTATATTTTATAGCAACTTCTTTTATTTGGATTTTTTTCTTAAGTAGTTTTGCGGTTATCTCTGCTTCTATTTCAAAACCGCTGGATTTAAGGTTTAAAGATTTAAAAATATTGGTGGGGATAAGTTTGTAGCATGTATAGCTGTCTGTTAATTTACTTCCAAATAAGACGTTACAAAAGGTTGTTATGGCAATATTTCCCAAATAGGTTCTAAGATATGCATGTTTACTTTTACCCATTATTCTTGATCCATATACTACGCCACTTTTTGTGATTAGATTGGTCAACTTTGGAAATTCTGTAGGATCATACTCAAGGTCTGCATCTTGAATAATGGTGTAGTCACCCTTTACCATTTTTATTCCGGATCTTACGGCACCTCCTTTACCTAAATTTGTATTATGAGAAATGATTTTTAGTTTTTTGGCAAACCTTGCTGACTTTTTAAGTTTTTGAAGAATTTGCAGTGTTTTATCAGTTGAACCATCATTAATAACAATTACTTCATAAATATCTTTTAAACCAATAACTTTATCCAAAATTGTTTTTACGGTCGTTTCTTCATTAAGTACTGGGATAATTACCGAAAGTTTCATATAATTTAGATTGTGCGCAAATACTTTCCTATTTTAGCAATTTTGATTATTTCTTCAATCATGAGATTTTGGAATTTAGGAAATATCCCTTTGGGGTTGTCGCTTGACGAAATTGAGTTGAGTTTACTTCTTCCCACGCCCTTTTTGATTAGACTTCCATTTGCTTTAATGGGAATACTTTCTATTTATCTTTTTTATAGGCTTGTAAGAAAAGTATTTAATGACGATAAAATTGCCTTGATTTCGACATTAATTTTGGGGGTTATTCCGTGGCATGTAACAGAAAGTAGAATTATGTCGTGGGGAATTATTCTATTATTGATTGGGGAAATACTAGCACTTTTTTTATTTAGATTTGTCAACAAAAAAAATAATATTTATCTTGGAATTATACTATTACTTGTTTGTGTAATTGTCCCTGTCTCAGGCTTGGCAATAAAAGTAAACGATGAACGTTTGGTTGTAGTAAACAATTCTCCTAAGGTTCTTTCAAGAATATTTATAAATAAATTAACAGAAAACTTCAGACTCCGAGAAGAAACACTTTTTACTAATTTAGATTTTGGTAACTATTTTTTTGCTGGGCATCCAAGAGAAAGGGGTGGAATTGAAGAAACTCAAAAACTTTTATTATTTACTCTGCCATTTATAGTTTTGGGGCTATTTAAACTTGGAAAAGATAAAAGTCAATTTTTATTTTCCTGGATTATTATTTCTCTTTTTGTTTTAACATTCTTTAATCTTCAGGGATCCCAAACATTAATACTAATATTCCCTTTTGTTGTGTTAGCTGCGATTGGAATAGTTAATGCACAGCGGATACTTGTGATTTTAGTGTTGATTTTTGGGATTTTTGAAAGTTTATATTTTTATAATTTGTATTTTTCGGGATTAACTGAAAGTCAGTTTTCTCCAAGAAGACCAGTATATATTGAACTGTCAGCAAAAATTAAAGATATAAAAAGAGAGGGTGAACATGTTTTGGTTAATGACAGAATTGGAAACTCCAAAGAATTTCTTAGTTTTTATTTGAAGAAAAATATCGAAGAGTTTGACTTTAGGATTTTTGATTATCACAAGGAGAGTGAAACGGGAAAATTATTTGTTGATGTTTTTCCTGATGATCCAATTTCTAATGAGCCGTTGTATACAAAAGATGGAGCTTGGCCTGACAACTTAACTATTCTTAGTGTTTTATATGATGTTGGTAAGCGACAGAAAGTAGTTATATATAGAACTAAATGACAAAGAAACTATTAATCACAGTTTTAATATTAGGAGCCATTTTGAGACTCTCCTGGCTTGGGACTATCCCATCAGGTTTTTTCAGAGATGAAGCAGCTATTGGATATAATGCATATTCAATCTTTAAAACAGGAGCAGATGAGTTTGGAATGAGACTTCCTCTAGTTTTTAGATCCTTTGAAGTTTTCTTTCTACCTGCCTATCTTTATATTTCTGCCCCAATTGTGGGACTTTTAGGACTATCTGAATTTTCTACGAGGTTAATATCTACTCTTTCTGGGATAGCTGCAATTTATATAGTTTATTTAATTGCTAAAAATATTTGGGACAAAAAAGCAGGAATCTTTGCCGCTTTTGTTCTTGCTATATCTCCCTGGCACATTTTTTATAGCAGGGGAACTTTTGAAGGGAACTTGGGATTGACTCTTTTTACTGCAGGATTTTACTTTTGGATACGGTTTTTGCAAAAACTAAATACTAAACATTTCCTTTTTTCTGGTATTTTGTTTGCTCTTTCAATGTATTCATATCAAGCAGAAAGAGTAGTTGTCCCTTTGTTTATAATCTCTGCCCTTATTGTTAGTTTTAATAATTTTTGGAAAATAAAAACAAAATTAATCTTGCCAATTATTATTTTATTCATTCTTATGATTCCACTTCTCTCCTTGACGTTTAAACCTGGTGGGTATCATAGAGCGGTTGGAGTAAGTATTTTTTCTCAAATAACAAACCCACCGGGCTGGATAAGTGATATTTCCCCTGGGGTTTTGATAAATAATAAAACTTACTTAAGGGTTCGTGAGGTCTCATCGCTCTATCTTTCTTACTTTTCACCTCGCAATCTTTTTAATTTTGGGGATTACAATCGTCAGAGGTCTGTTGAGAATTCTAGTGTTTTTTACTCCTTTATGATTATTGGACTAGTCTTTGGAATATGGAAGATTATTAAAAAAGGAACTGTTAATACAAAACTACTAATGTTGTGGTTAGTCTTTGCTCCCGTTCCAGCAGCTTTAACTGGAGATCCATTCCATACTTATAGAGCTCTACTTGTTTTTATTCCTTTTTCAATATTAATAGGCTATGGTTTTAGCCGTCTCAGTTATCAGAAAATCTTTTTAGGAGTTTCGCTTATTTCACTTTCAATATTTGTTTTTAATTATTTTTTTGTTACCCAGGTAACACGAGCTCATGATTGGGATTGGGGATACAAAGAAATGAGTAGCTTTATTAATACTCTTCCGAAAGATCAAAAAATTGTAATAAATGACCTTTCAACAGAAAGCTATATTCATTATCTTTTCTTTAATAAAGTAGAACCCACCATTTATCAAAAAGAAGTAGCTTCTTTGGGTAATGTTTCGGATTACTATTATTCAGACCCAAGCGAAATTCGTCCAACTAAAATTGACTCTCTTGAATTTAGAAAGGTGGATTGGCCAACAGAAAGAGGAAATACGAAAACTGTATTTGTAATGTGGGGAGACACCCTTCCCGATAGTGAGTATGAAAATGATCCAAAGGTAAGACTACTTAAAAAAATTTCATATCCTGACGGATCAGATGCTTTTAAAATTGTTGAGATAATTTAGTGTGCTATCATGAAGAAATGAAATCATTGAATAGAAAATGGTGGGTGTTTTTGTTTTTTGCTGTACTTCTGAGTGTGCCCTCATTTTTAAAAATAGTTAGGCCGGGATTTTTTCCAATGCAAGATAGTATGCAGGTTTTTAGACTTTTTGAATTGGATAAATGTGTTAATGATTTACAACTTCCTTGTCGTTGGATTCCCGATGGGGGATATGGCTATGGATATCCACAGTTTAACTTCTATGCTCCGCTTGTTTACTACCTGGGTGAGATCATTCATTTGGGTGGACTTCAATTTATAGATTCTATAAAGGTATTGTTCGCTTTAGGTTTTATCCTTTCTGCAGTAACAATGTTTATTCTTATAAAAGAACTATTTGGTGGTTTTTCTGCTTTTGTAGCCTCGGTACTTTATATATATGTTCCATATCGTGCTCAACAGGTTTATGTAAGGGGGGCACTAAGTGAATTTTGGGCTAGTGTATTTTTCCCACTTATTTTGTGGGCAATATACAAACTAATAAAGAATGGAGATAAAAAGTACATTGTTTGGACCGCTTTATCTATAGCTGGCTTATTTTTAACTCACAATATCTTAGCGTATTTATTTATCCCCATTATTCTTTTTTGGATTCTGTTTTGGGCATTTATAGAAAAAGGTATTAATGTAAAAAGACTGTCTCTGTCGCTTGGACTAGGTATTGGGCTTTCTGCCTTTTTTGTTTTACCAATGTTTTTTGAACGAGGATATGTTCACGTTGAAACTCTTTTAGGTGGTTACTTTGACTATAGACAGCATTTTGTAAACTTAAAACAATTGTTTTTCTCAAATCATTGGGGTTACGGGTCTTCAATGTTGGGGCCCGTTGATGATTTGGCTCTTTCTGTTGGAATTGTTCATTGGATAGTTGGGGCAATATCGCTAATTCTTGCCCTTATTATATTTAAGAAAAATAAAAAATTATCGTTGCTTGTTTTGGGAATGGGTGTGATTGAGGTGGTGGTCCTTTTTTTGATGCATGAAAGATCGTCATTTATTTGGTCGGCCATTCCTCCTCTTTCTTGGCTGCAATTTCCTTGGAGATTTTTGTCGTTAAGTGCTTTTATTCTTTCTTTTTTGTCAGGTTTTATATTTATGTATTTGGGAAAAGTAAGGTATATTTTCGGAATTTTAACTATTGTTGCAGTTTTTGTGCTCCACCTAAACTTTTTTGCACCCAAGGCTTGGCTTGATATAAAAGATAGCGATGAGTTAAGTGGTGAAGTATGGACAAAACAACTAACTGCAAGTATTTTTGACTATCTTCCAATTTATGCAAAACTACCCCCAAACACAAAGGCGCCTGATGTACCTGAGATTTTGAGTGGAAGTGCTACTTTTGAAAATTATGTTAAGGGTAGTAATTTTCAAACTGGCAAACTCGATGTTAAAGAGAATGCCAGAATAAGGATTCCCTTGTTTGATTTTCCCGGTATGGTTGTAACTTTGGACAATAAGATCATTTCTCATATAAACAACGATTGCACAAATGAACCACATTGTTTAGGACTTATCACTATCGATGTTCCTGTTGGGGAATATTATTTTAAAGTTAAACTTAATAACACACCAGTAAGAGTGATTGGTAATACGCTAAGCCTTTTTGCAATAATGGGAATAGTTTATGTTTCTATCAAAAAAAATGCTGAAATTTCTAAAAAATAATATTTACTACATACTTGTGATTCTTTTGACTATTCCTGCCGTTTTTGCACTTTTTCATAATGGTTTTTATGGGGCATCAGATGATTTGCATATAGCTTGGCTTTTTGAGATGGATAAACTCTTTAAAATTGGACAGATTCCACCAAGGTTTGTGCCAGATCTGAGTTTTGGTTTTGGCTACCCTCTTTTTAATTTTGTATTTCCTTTCCCTTTCTATCTTGGGGAATTATTCCATACCATTGGCCTAAGTTTAGTAGATAGTGTGAAGGTGGTCTTTGGAATTTCTTTGGTTTTCTCGGGTTTGATAATGTTTTTGTTTCTCAAGAATATAATCTCATCTTTACCCTTAAGTCTTTTAGGATCTTTAATCTATGTTTATGCTCCTTATAGATCAACAGATGTTTATATAAGAGGAGCATTTGGCGAAGCTTTGTCTTTTGTTTTTTTACCCCTTCTTTTATATGGAATAATTAAGATTTTCAAGAATGTTAACAAAACAAATAGAGTTGATTGGAGAAATGCTGCCATCTCTGCTTTTGGACTGGGGATTTTGATACTTACTCACGACATAGTTTCATATATGTTTTTCCCTTTTTTCTTACTTCTTATACTTATGTTTTTTATCATTACAAACAGTTCGTCTCGCATTAGCTTTGTAATTAGTAGTGGAATTGGTATTGTGGGGGGGCTTCTTCTAAGTATTTATTTCTGGTTTCCTGCAATCACTCAAAGCGGTCTTATGGCATTTAGTACTGTTTTTGATTTCAAAGATCACTATCCAACCATTAAGCAATTAATTACACCCTTCTTTGGTTATGGAGCTTCAGTCGCGGGGCCGCATGATGGTATGTCGTTTTTCTTGGGGGTGGGTAATATTGCTGCGATGGTTATTGGCTCAATAGTCGCTCTTTTCACTTGGAAAAAAATAGAGATCTTTCAAAAAATTGTAATTATTTGGGCGGTGATATCTTTTCTTTTGGCATTTTTCATGATGAATTATCGATCAACTTTTCTTTGGAACATTTTGCCCTTTTTGCCATATTTCCAATTTCCTTGGAGATTCTTAACCTTAACAACACTGGTGAGCTCTCTTTTTGTTATACCAATCAGTATTATCAATAAAAAATATCTGATAGGAGCCCTGGTTACAGTTGGCTCTGTTTCATTAATTATTTTTAATCTGAATATTTTTAAGCCTCACGATTTTCTGGAAAGGCAAGACGAGTATTACTTAAATAGATATATTCCAATTCCTACAGCTAGTGACTCATATTTAGAAACACAAGAAGAATATCTAAGACTTCCCAAAAATACATTGGTAAGACCAGATAAAAACTACCCCCCACTTACTTCCGAAGCGAATTTTAATTACTCAGTTATTGAAACGAATGGAATTTATCTGAAAGCTAATGTGAGTGTTGGTAGTGGTAGTCAAGTTTCGTATAATAAGTATTACTTTCCTGGATGGAAAGCGTATGTTGATGGAAAAGAGGTAGAAATTAATATTGGAAAACCTTTTGGACAAATATCAATAAATATTCCAAAAGGGGAGAGTATCGTTGAATTTGATTATAAAGAAACAACTCTTAATTTATTTCTAGATGGAATTTCCCTACTAACCTTAATAGCTTTGACGATGTTTCTTGTTAAGAAAAAGATCAGATGAAAAAAAATATAAAAAAAATAATAATACCTTTGTTGGTAGTTGTAGTTGGAGTCCTTGCGTCATTAACTCTTTTCAAACACAATTTTTATTTTAATATGCATGACGATCTTCAAATGATGCGTCAGCTGCAGCTGGAGAAATGTTTTGCCGACGGACAAATACCGTGTCGCTGGGTACCTGATATGGGGTACGGTCATGGTTTTCCTCTTTTTAATTACTATCCGCAATTGCCCTATCTTTTCGGTCAAGTGTTCAGGCTTTTTGGCTTTGTTTTTAATGATGTGGCTAAGTTGACTTTTGCTTTGGGGATAATTGCGTCGGGAGTTGGCATGTATTTAATGTCTAAGGAGTTTTTTGGAAAACTTGGTGGAATTTTGTCTGCGATTTTATATATTTGGGCACCATATCATTCTCTTGATATCTATGTACGAGGTGCAATGAATGAATCCTGGGCTTTTGTTTGGTTTCCAATAATTCTTTGGGGGATATATAAGCTTGTTAAAGAGGGAAAAAATAAATACTTTATCATTCTTTCTCTTGCCATCTCCGCTCTTCTTTTGACTCACAACATTATGGTTATGATTTTTGTTCCCGTTGCAGCTCTTTGGACAATTGGATGGTTGGTGGCAGAAAAGAATTGGAAAATTATTATAAAACTTGGACTATCTGGGATCTTAAGCTTAGGCCTTTCTGCATTTTTCACCTTACCTGCAATTTTTGAACAAAAATATGTTCATATAGATACGCTTGTAACGGGTTATTTCCAATATCATGCTCATTTTGCAACTATTTATCAACTTTTTATTTCCAGATTTTGGGGAGACGGACCTTCAGCCTTTGGGGTAAATGATGGTTTGGCGTTTCCTGTAGGACACGTGCATTGGATACTTGCAATTATAGTTACCATTCTTTTAGTAGTAAAAATCATCAAAACAAAAAAAATTATTAATTTTGATCTAATAGCTTTGTTTGCAATTTTAGTAGGGACAATGGGTGCATTTATGAGTCATCAAAGATCATTTTTTATATGGGAGAATTTACCTGTTTTAGAATTTGTTCAGTTTCCATGGAGATTTTTGACCTTGAATGTATTGGGATATTCGATTGCAGGAGGAGCCTTGGTTTATTTGGTTAAGGAAATTGGGTGGCTGAAAAAATCCATTTGGCAATATCTTTTGGTGGCGGCTATATCGCTTTTGGTAATAATAATTAATTGGAATTTCTTTAAACCTATTCACTCAGGACCCATGAGCGATGAGGAAAAATTCAGTGGTGAGGCTTGGAGAATTCAAACTCAGGCAGGTATTTTGGATTATTTACCAATTCAGGCTAAAGACGACCCTCCATCGGCAAGAAATAGTCTGGTGGATGTTGTTGATGGGAAGGTCGAAGTTTCAAATGAGTCATATGGAACAGATTGGGCAAAGTTTGATTTAGAGATTCAAAGCACAGAGGCAAAAATCAGAGTAAACATCTTTAATTATCCAATATGGAAAGCGTATGTTGATGGGGTAGAAACTAAAATATATGTGGATGACAATGAGGAATGGGGCAGGATATATATTGATGTTTCCAGTGGAAATCGTGAAGTCTATTTAAAACTTAATAATACATCTCTTCGTAATGTAGCTAATGGAATATCGGTAGTTGCTTGGTTGGTTCTTATATCTTATTTTTTTTGGGGAAAGAAAATAATGAATGGTAGATTGACCTAAAAAAAGTAAATGAAAATAATTGAGTTCGACCCGACTTATTTAAAAGACAATGGGCTTGTTGCGATTTATAATAAATCGGTTTTGTCGGGCAAAAACCTAGATTTTACTTTAGACGAAAGTGGTGTTATTGTTTTACCTCCAGATTCGGTTGGTGGCAATCATAAACATTTAAGAAGAGAGGCTTTTTATTCATTGGGAGATCTAAGGGTTTATTGGATAGATAAAAAAGGTAAAAAAATAAGTCAATCTATGGCTCCCATGAAGAATAAATATAAACTTTTCGTAGTCGAGCCTTACGAATCACATGTTATTAAAAATATATCTAATAAAGATCAGATTTTGGTAGAATATGCGTCTGTTCAGCAGTCTAATGTTGAACCTGTAAAAATTATATAGCTTCCGTGCTACAATTTAAGGGTGAAAGACGTAACTGAAGAGCACTTGGATCCGACCACTGAGATATCCATAGAGAATGTAAAGGAACGTTCTGTACGTGGTGTAGTGTTTCTTACTGGGAGGACTTTCCTACTTCAAATAATTAGTTTGGTTGCTCAACTTTTTTTGTTTGCCTACTTAGGTAAATACGAATTTGGGGTTTTTGCCATAGTTAGTGCTATTATTAATTTCCTTGTTTATTTTTCAGATATTGGGTTGGCTGCAGCGTTAATTCAAAAAAAAGAAAAGCCAACAGATGCAGATTTAAAAACAACCTTTTTAGTTCAACAGTTTTTAGTAATGACCATTATTGGAGTAGTTATTGCGCTAACTCCCTTTTTTAGTCAAAGGTATTCACTTAATACTGATGGACAGATACTCTTGTATGCACTTGCAGGATCTCTTTTTCTTTCTTCTCTAAAAAGCATTCCATCCGTTCTTCTTGAAAGAAAACTGGAGTTTATAAAACTTGTCTTTCCACAGATTTTGGAGCAGGTTGTATATAACGTTATTTTGGTTATCTTGGCTATGAAAGGTTTTGGTCTTGCAAGTTTTACCTTTGCGGTTATTGCAAGGGGAGTAATTGGAGTAGTGGCAATTTATACTCTTCAGCCTTGGATTCCTGGATTCGCATTCTCAAGAAAAACTCTCTCGGGTTTATTTAAATTTGGAATTCCCTATCAGATAAATACTTTTTTGGCTACTTTTAAGGATGATGGAATAACATTGATATTGGGTAGTATTCTGGGTCCTAGTGGAGTCGGTATTCTTTCCTTTGCTCAAAAAATAGCCAGACTTCCTTTAACATTTTTTATGGATACGGTTACACGTGTAACTTTTCCTGCATTTTCCCGTATGCAGGATGCAAAAGAGGATCTCAGGCGTAGTGTAACCAGATCAATATTCTTTATTTGTTTACTGGTTTTTCCTAGCTTGGTAGGGATATGTATTTTAGCTCCGATTTTGGTTAATGTGGTTCCAAGGTACAATCAATGGGTTCCAGCCCTGGTTCCAATAGTATTTATTTCAATTAATTTTGTTTTTGCAGCAGCCACAACTCAACTTACCAATCTATTAAATGCTATTGGAAAAATTAAAATAACCTTTTACTTAATGATTATGTGGACAGCTCTAACATGGGCTTTTGTTCCTTTCTTAGCCCTTAAGTTTGGTGTGGTTGGAGCATCAATCGGATATTCCTTAGTTGGAACGTCGTCTGTTATCGCCATTATTATTGCCAAAAGATACGTTGATTTTTCAATAACAGATTCGATAATGAAACCATTAATAGGATCTGTGGTTATGGGAGCGGTGCTTCTTATAATGAGGAGATATTTGCCAGTTAGTATTGTATCAATGGAAATATTAGCAGTTTCAGGGTTGGTTATTTATATTGTTTCAATGGTTTCAATGGTTGGTCTAAGTCTAATAGAAGATGCTAAAAAAAGCTTTAAAACTATTTTCTCAAAGAATTAATCTAATAATTCTGATTCTTCTGGGGTCTATCTCATGGTCTTGGACGATGGTTAAGAGTGGTTGGCAATATTCTTACGGTCTTGGTTTTTGGGGAGCAAATGGACACGATGGAGTTTGGCATATTGCGCTATCTGAAAGCTTAAGTAGGGGGCTACTAAATATGCCTGTTTTTGCTGGAGCATCTTTACAAAATTACCATATTGGCTTTGATTTGATTTTAGCTCTACTTCATAAAATTGCTTTTATCCCCACCTCTGTTTTGTATTTTCAGATTTTACCTCCCATATTTGCATTGTTAATAGGTCTATTAACTTATGTGTTTACACTGAGTTGGACGAAGTCCAGTCGAAGTGCATGGTGGTCTACCTTTTTTGTTTATTTTGGTGGCAGTTTTGGTTGGGTGATTGGAAAAGGGGAATCAGTATTTTGGTCGCAACAAGCCATTTCAACTCTTGTAAATCCCCCCCTTGCTCTTTCTTTAATATTTTTACTATTAGGTTTAATTCTTATTAAAAAACTTGATGAGAAATTTACTACAGTTAACTTTATTTTGAGCATATTGGTCTTTGGAACCCTAATTGAGATTAAAGCGTATGCAGGAATAATGGGTCTTGGGGCACTTTTTGTTTCATCTGTCTACTCTTTGTTTATTAGAAAGAATATAAATTTATTGAAAGTTTTTGTAGGCGCATTTCTTCTATCTTTAGTGTTATATCTGCCATTAAATAAGAATTCGACGGGTCTTTTGGTTTTATCTCCCTTTTGGTTTTTAGAAACAATGATGGGGACGAACGATAGAGTTGACTGGCAAAAGTTTTATTCAGCAATGATGACGTACAAATCAGGAGGAGTTTTTGTAAAAGGGATACTTGCTTACGGAGTAGCTTTTGTTGTTTTTATTCTGGGAAATTTTGGAACAAGAATTATATTTCTTTTTAGAAAAATTAAAATTGATAAAATAAACATTTTTATTTATTCAATAATTGGAGCCGGGGTAGCAATTCCAATGCTTTTTCTTCAAAAAGGAACTCCTTGGAATACAATACAATTTTTTTACTATTCCTTGTTCTTTTCTTCAATTTTAGCAGGAATTGTTTTATCCAAAGTAAAAAGTAAAATAATTATATTGGTTGTTGTTTTGGCAACAATCCCCACAACTTTTATTACTTTAAAAGATGTTTTCGTCCCATCTCGTCCTCCCGCAATGCTTCCACTAGATGAGCTTGCCGCACTTTCATTTTTATCAAAACAACCTGACGGAGTCGTTTTGACTAAACCTTTTGATTTCAATCGCGCAAAAGCTGCTGAAAATAACCCCCCCAGGCCACTATATTTATATACTTCAACCGCTTATGTATCTGCGTTTTCGAAACAACAAACATTCTTAGAGGACGAGATTAACATAGATATTACTGGATATAGTTGGAAAACCCGAAAGGATCAAGTTTTGGAATGGTATGAAAGTAAAGATGTATCAATGAGATCTAATTTTCTTATCGACAATGACATAAAATATATTTATTGGTTGAAAGAAGATGATACCATGTTTTATTTGAATAAATTATCACTTACTAATATTTTTGAGAACAATTTGGTTATTGTTTATAGAGTCGAATAATTGATCAATTGGTGATACAATTTAGCCATGGCATCAAAACTCTCAGTTGTTGTCAACACTTATAATGAAGCTAAGATTTTGCCGCAGGCTTTAACCTCTGTCCGCGATTTGGTGGATGAGATAGTTATAATTGATATGGAGTCCTCTGATAATATTCATGAAATCGCTAAAAAGTTTGATGCTAAAGTTTTTTCCCATAAACACCTTGAATATGTTGAACCTGCAAGAAATTTTGGAACAAGTAAAGCTACGGGGGATTGGGTATTGGTTTTAGATCCTGATGAGGAAGTTTCGGACACACTTGCCACAAAAATTAAAGAAATAATTAAAAATAACGAAGCTGATTATTGTAGAATCCCCAGAAAAAATATTATTTTTAACCACTGGATTGAGCATGCTCACTGGTGGCCTGACTATAACATCAGGCTTTTTAGGAAAGGAGCGGTTTCGTGGAGTGAGGTAATTCATGCAGTACCTTTCACTCAAGGCAAGGGTATTGATTTTGATGCAAAGGAAGACTTGGCAATAATACACCATCACTACGATTCGCTTGAGGGTTATGTGGAACGTATGAATAGATATACTTCAATTCAAGCTGACAGAAAAGTAAAAAGTGGATATAAATTTAGTTGGCGTGACATCTTAACAAAACCAACAAATGAATTTTTAAGTAGATATTTTGGAGATAAAGGCTATAAAGATGGTATATACGGTTTAGCTCTATCACTTTTGCAGGGTTTTTCTGAACTTGTATTGTATTTAAAAATTTGGCAAGCAGATAAGTTTAAAGACGAGAAAGTTAGTTTAACTGAAATAATTAATGAAATGAGAGAAAAAGAACGTGATTTACATTACTGGCAGGGAGATTCAATGTATAAAGAATCGGGTGACATCAGAGACCGCGTTAGACGTAAGCTCCGTATTTAATATGACCAAAAAAACTCCGAGTGTCTCAATAATAATTTTAACCACTAACGCGCTTGCCATGACCAAAGAACAGCTTTTGGATGTTGCCAAACTTGATGTTGATGGAATAAAGGCTGAATGTTTGGTTGTCGATAATGGAAGTGGAGATGGAACAGAAGATGCAATAAAGAACTACAAACTTCCCAATATGGAATATAAGTTTATTCAAAGTGGAGCCAATTTGGGGTTTGCGGGTGGAAATAATGTTGGAATAAAAGATGCGCTAAAACGCGGCTTTGACTACATCCTTCTTATGAATAACGACCTTGTGTTGCCCAGGGATATTGTTACTAAATTGGTTGGATACATGGAAGAAGGTCCAGAAGTGGGAATAGCTTCACCTAAAATGTATTTTGCCAAAGGTTATGAATTCCACAAAGACAGGTATAAAGAGAGTGATAAAGGAAAAGTGTTTTGGTATGCTGGGGGAATCATAGACCGTGTTAATGTCTATACTTCCCATCGTGGTGTAGATGAAGTTGACCGAGGTCAATATGACAAAACTGAAGAAACAGATGTTGCCAATGGGGCGTGTGTAATAATTAGACGGGAAGTTTTTAAAAAGATTGGACTACTTGATCATTCATTTTTTTTGTATTGGGAAGATGCTGATTTTTCAGAACGAGCCAAACGCGCAGGTTATAAAATTATGTATTTCCCAGGAACTTGTATGTGGCACAAAGTTTCTGCTTCAACGGGCGGGTCTGGAAGCCCCACGAATGATTACTTTTTAACCAGAAATAGATTCTATTACTCCTTGCGATACTCTTCTTTGAGAACAAAATTTGCAGTTTTAAGAGATACTATTAGACTTATATTTATGGGACGTACTTGGCAAAGATGGGGTGCTATCGATGCACTTTTAGGAAGAAAGGGGATGGGTCAATGGGCCAAAAGGTGACACTATCAGTAATAATTCTTCAAGGTGGCAATTATGACAAAGAGTTGTTTGTTAATTGCCTGGATTCTGTTTCTTTTGCAGATGAAATTATAAAAGTAGAAACTGACAATTTAAAAGGTTCTTTCTCAGACTTCAGAAATAGTGGAGCAAAGATGGCAAAAGGCGAATGGCTATTGTATGTAGATACTGATGAGATTGTTACATCTGAACTCAAAAAGGAAGTAGAAAAAACGATTCAGAACAATGATTTTTGCGCTTATGCAATTCCAAGACGCAATATTGTTTTGGGACGGGAAATGAAACACTGTGGACTATGGCCAGATTATGTTTTAAGACTCATTAAGAAAGACTGTTTAGTTAGCTGGGAGGGTAAGTTGCATGAACAACCCAAAATTAATGGCAAGACGGGATATTTAAAGGAACCATTGATTCATAAGAAACATGATGATATTGCTGGGATGGTAGAAAAGACGAATAAATGGTCAGAGGTTGAAGGAAGGCTTATGTTCGAAGCTCATCATCCTCCAATGAATTTTTTTAGATTTGTTTCTGCTGGACTTCGTGAGTTTTGGCAAAGAATGATTCTCCAAACGGCTTTTTTAGACGGAACGGAAGGAACCATTTATGGGCTTTATCAAGTTTATAGTAGACTAATCTCATACTCAAAACTTTGGGAGATGCAGATACAAAAAAATGAAGGCGGCAATATATAATCCATATTTAGATACATTAGGAGGAGGGGAACGCTATACACTTTCCTTTGTCAAGGCATTAATTGATAAAAGGTATCAGGTAGATATTGAGTGGAAATCCAAAGGAATCGTTAAACTTCTTGAAGACCGTTTTGGAATGAACCTTGTGGGGGTCAATGTAGTTGAGAATGTAAACAGGGGAGACGGATATGATCTTTGTTTTTGGGTCAGTGATGGAAGTATTCCAGCTCTTCGTGCTAGAAAAAACCTTCTCCATTTTCAAATTCCACTCCATGATGTAAACGGAAAGTCCTTGATGAATAAAATGAAACTTTTTAGAGTAAGTAAAGTAATATGTAACTCCTTTTTTACAAAAAAAATTATCGATAGGGAGTATGGGGTAAACAGTGTTGTTATTTATCCTCCTATTGATACAAAATCGATAAAACCAAAAAGAAAAGAAAATATAATTTTGTATGTTGGAAGATTTTCCAAACTAACACAAAGTAAAAGGCAAGATGTTTTAGTTCATGCATTCAAGAAACTTATTTCTGCAGGGGGTTTATCTGATTGGAAATTAATTTTAGTAGGAGGAATCGAGGTTGGGGTAGATAGTTATTTTGAAGAAATCAAAAAAATATCATCTGAGCTTCCAATTGAGATAATCACAAGCCCTGATTTTAAGACACTAAAAGAATTATATGGAAGAGCAAAACTATTTTGGTCTGCTTCGGGGTTTGGAGAGGACGAAGCCAAAAATCCTCAAAAAGTCGAGCATTTTGGTATGACCGTTGTTGAGGCAATGACTGCGGGTGTAGTACCTGTTGTATACAATGCGGGTGGACATAAAGAAATTATTAGAGATAGTAAAAATGGATTTTTATGGACAAAAGAAAACGACCTTATAAAAATTACCTCCAAAATCATTAAAGATAAGTCTCTATTAAGAAGGATTTCTGCAAATGCAAAAAGTGATTCAGAATTTTATTCAAAAGAAAAATTTGAAGAGGAAATATTTAAGTTGATATGAAGCTCCGTTTTCTTAAAAACTGGCCGATTTTCGCTATTTTTGTAGTTGTTTTTGTCTTTTTTTGGAAAGTTTTCTTGTTAGGACAAGTTCCCATCCCAGCCGATTTTATTGTAGGTACTTACTATCCATGGCTGGATTACAAATGGGGTTATTCAGTTGGAGTTCCTGTTAAAAATCCAGTAACTAGTGATGTGGTTTCAATAGTATACCCACTTAGAAGTTATGCAGTTGATATTTTAAGACAAGGACGTCTGCCTTTATGGAATCCTTTTATGTTTAATGGGTTTCCACTTCTTGCAGATTTTCAAGTTGGACTGCTTTCTCCAACTATGTTGTTATATTTTTTTCTCCCTAAGATCTGGGCTTGGACATTTCAAGTAATGGCACAGCCTTTTCTTGCAGCACTTTTTACATATTTATTACTCAGGAACTTTGGACTTGAAAAGAAGGCATCTTTTTTTGGAGGAATCTTTTATGCATTCGCGTCATTTAACATAGTTTGGATGGAATGGAATACAAATTCACTCGTTGCAGCATTTATACCCTTAATCATTTTATTATTGGATAAACTCATAAAAACTGGAAAGACATATTGGGGGATCTTGTTATCTGTGAGTATATGTTTACAAATATTCTCAGGCTATCCACAACTGGTTATTTTTACAGTAGTGGCTCTTTTTGTTTTTATTTTCTTCCATTTGAAAGAATTTAATATAAAGAAAATCTTTTATATTTTATTATTTCTTTTTTCGGGACTATTACTTTCAGCAGTAATTACAATTCCAGCATCTGAACTAATATTAAATTCTCAAAGAAGGTTCGAGATTTTGGCGCATGATCTCATTTATCTTCCTTGGCAAAATTTAATTACAATATTTGCACCAGATTATTTTGGCAATCCCGCAACTGGAAATTATTTTGGTGTTGGTAATTACGCTATTAACACAATTTACTCAGGAGTAATTGTATTTATTTTGGCATTAGTTGGAATTTTTAAATATTGGAATCGTCGTGAAATAAAATACTTTGTTTGCTTGATTCTTCTAAGTTTACTGTTTGCTCTTCCAACTCCTTTTGCAAAGTTGCTTTTTGATTTTCATATTCCAGGTCTTTCAGCATCATCCAATACTAGAATATTAGTTTTGGCGAACTTATCATTTGCCGTACTTGCTGGTTTTGGAATGTTGAGTCTTTTAAAGAAGGAAAAAATATCAAACCTTAAAATTATTTTTATACCATTAATTACCCTTATTGGAGCTTTTTTCTATACCCACTTCTTTGGAATTGATAAAAGTATCTCACTAAGAAATCTAATTTTACCAATTGGCTTTTCTGTTATAGCTATAGTATTAATTCTATTAAGGCAACACTTTTACGATAAAAGATTGTTAAGATATTTACTTGTAATATTCATTGGGGCGGTTGCCATAATTGAACTTTTTAGATATGGTTTCAAATATACACCATTTTCTCCCCAATACTTAATTTTTCCAGAAACTCCAATACTTTCATATTTGAAAAAAGATAACGAACTATTCAGAGTATCGCCAGGAAATACGATACCTATGAACATGTGGGTTCCTTATGGTATTGAATCTACTTCTGGGTATGATGCTGCTTATCCTATCTGGTGGGCAACTCTATTTGGTGTAATAACCAGTCAAGATGCGGATAATAAAAGCTTCAGTTATTATGCACCTTTTGAAAAATATGATAGTCCATGGTTTGATGTACTTAACAATAAATATTTACTCGTTTATAATCCACGGTCAGTTTCAAATGAGTCTTCAGAGAAGCTGTTGCTCAATCAAATAAACAACATCAAAAAGTTTGAAAAAGTTTTTCAGGATAAATCAGTTGCTATATTTAAAAACAACAAAGTCTTTCCCAGGGCATTTTTCGTTTCCGACTGGGAAGTTTTATCAGATAAAGAGACGCTTTCAATTCTTATCGATAAAAATTTTTCTTTTAGAGAAAAAATAACAATTAATAAAGATACAAACCTTACAAAAAGTGAAAATGTGGTAAGTAAAGTTTCCTATAAATCCTATTCACCTGAAAAAATTTTAATAAATGTTGAAACCAATAAAGAAGGTTTTCTGTTTGTTTCTGATTCTTGGTATCCTGGTTGGAAAGCGTATGTTGATGGGAAGGGTGTGGAGATATTTCGAGCCAATTATGCCTTTAAAGCTGTCCCTGTATTAAAAGGTAATCATAAGGTAGAATTCATTTATGATCCAATGTCTTTGAAAGTCGGAAAGATATTGTCTTTGACAACACTTGTATTTTTAGTAGGAGTTTTAATATATGAAAAACGAAAACAAATTTAAAGTTTCGGTAGTAATGCCAAATCTCAATGGAGAAAAACTTTTGGAAAAGAACCTTCCAAATCTTATTGCGGCTAAAAATTATACCCCCAACGGAATAATGGAAATTATTATAGTTGATGATGGGTCTTGGGATGGTAGTGTTTCTTTTTTAAAGAAAAACTATCCAGATATCAGACTTTTTAAGCACAAAATAAATAGAGGTTTTTCAGCAGCGGTTAATACTGGGGCGAGGGCGGCTAAGGGAGATTTGATACTCCTTATTAATACCGATGTTCTTCCAAATCGAGATTTTCTTGTAAATGTGTTGCCCAGTTTTAAAGATAAAACTGTATTTGCTGTTTCAACCCACGAAAAAGGATTTGGATCTGCAAAAGGAACATTTGTGGATGGTTATATTCAACTTGCAATGGGGGAAGAGGGAAATAAAAAGCACCCCAGTTTTTATGTCAGCGGAGGAAGCGGGGTTTTTAGAAGAAGTATATGGGTCGAACTTGGTGGAATGGATGAAAAACTTCTTTCACCTTTTTATTGGGAAGATATAGATCTTTGCTATAGGGCAGCAAAACGTGGATATAAACTACTTTGGGAACCAGACGCAATTGTTGAACACCACCATGAGTCCACCATTAGTAAATTTCCCAAAGATTATGTAGCAAGAATTAGGGAAAGAAATCAGCTTTTAATGCTTTGGAAGAATGTGACTAGTCCAAACCTAACCAGAAAACACATAATTGGTCTTTTGGCACGGCTTATTAAACATCCTGGGTATATTAGAATAATAATGATGGCTCTTGGTAGATTTGGGACAGTGATGCAAAAAAGAAAGAAGGAGATAAAAGAAAGCAAGGTTTCTGATGAAGTAATATTTTCTAGATATGCATAAGAAAGACATTGTCCTTTCGATTGTTGTAGTTAATCTAAACACAAAAGATCTAACAATTGGTTGCATCCGTTCTGTTAAAAAAGAAGCTAAGGATTTATCGTTTGAACTACTCTTAACCGATAATGGAAGTAATGATGGTTCTGTTGAAGCTTTTAGGGAGATTAAAAAAGAAGATTATTGGAAAGATAAATTTACACTGATTCTTAATGATAGTAACACTGGATATGCTAAGGCAAATAATCAGGGGATAAGAAAAGCTAAAGGAAAATATATACTTCTACTAAATAATGATACGGTAGTTCATCAAAACGCTTTACAGTGTTTGGTTAGCTTTGCCGATAAAAGTTCAGATGTTGGTGTAGTTGGTTCTCGGCTTCTTAATATTGATGGAACACTTCAGATGTCTTGTTATCATTTTCCAACAATAACAAATGCCATAAAGGAATATTGGCTGGGTCAGAAGGGGTTATTTGAAAAGTTTGCACCAAAAGGAAAAAATCCTATAACAGTGGACTCGGTAGTTGGGGCAGCATTCTTAATTACACCGGAAGCGAAAAAACGTGTTGGAATATTAGATGAACGCTACTTCGCTTATTTTGAAGATATTGACTATTGTAGACAAACCTGGAAAAAAGGACTTAAGGTTTACTATCTACCTGACTCGGTTATTACACACTATCATGGAGCAACATTTAAAAAATTAGCAAATGAAAAAGAGAGGTGGAAAAAATTAATTCCTTCAAGCAAGGTTTATCATGGAACTCTTAAGCACTATATTATCAATACAGTACTTTGGTTGGGTCAAAAATGGCAAAAAATAATTTCATAATTTTTTTTAAAAAATTGCTTAAAGTTAAGATATTATTAATAACAATTGTCTTATTGGCATCTTTCTTACGGCTTTATAAAATTTCGATAAATCCTCCATCGCTTTTTGGTGATGAATTGGATTTGGGTTACCAAGCTTATTCAATACTTAAAACAGGACGCGACTATCAAGGTAATTTTATGCCAATTCATTTCCACTCTTTGGCTGAATGGAGAACCCCGCTTTATTTATACTCCGCAGTTCCTACGGTTGCTGTGTTTGGTATAACTCCACTTGGAGTACGGCTTCCCGCAGCTATATTTGGTATTTTGAGTGTGGTAGCAATGTATTTATTTGTTACCGAATTGACAAAAAACAAACGTTTAGGAGTTCTTTCGGCTTTTTTAATGGCAGTGTCTCCCTGGGCATTGCAATATTCAAGAGCAGGTTTTGAAGTAACGGAAATGTTATTTTTCCTAATTCTTGGCCTCTATTTCTTCTTAAAATCTCTTTTTCAATCAAGATACTTATGGCTTTCTGTTATTTGTTTGGTTATAACTCCTTTGATTTACTCTACTGCCAAACTGTTTATTCCACTTCTTTTGGTTTTTCTATTTATTCTATATAGAAAAGAAGTCGTAAAATTTAAAAGAAAAGATTTAATTGTTGCACTTGTTTCTGGGTTGATTATTGGTATACCAGTTATTTATAGCACCCTTTTTGGTGGCGGAACTCAAAGAATTGGCGATATTAGTGTTTTCTCTGATCCAAATATGGAACAGGTAGTTGGAAACGGAAGGAACATTAGCAACAATAGATTCATTTATAATAAATATACTTACTGGGGAGGAAAAATTGTTGATAATTATCTTCAATCATTTTCTCCAGAATTTCTTTTTTTAAAGGGAGATATTAATCTTCGTCAATCTACAGGGATTGGTGGATTGTATTTGATTGAAATAATTGCTCTCATGTCTGGTTTAGGTTTTTTCTTCTTTGGAAGGGAGATTAGCATTAAAGTAAAATATCTAATGGGTTTTTGGATTCTTTTGGGAAGTGTTCCCTCAGCCTTAACAATTGGTGGAGGAGCTCATGCAACTCGTCTAATTTTAATTTTACCCGCATTAATATTTTTTATTTCTTTTGGTTGGGTAGCAATTTATAAAATAGTTGCACAAAAATATAAAACATCTTTTGTTGTTGCTATTTCCGTTTTGTATGCATTATGCATGCTCTTCTATTTTCATAGATATTATGCAATTTACCCAACAATTAGTGTCAATTGGTGGCATTATGGATGGAAAGGCGCAATATCTGAGATAAAATCGATTGATTCAAATTATGACCGTGTAATCATTTCAATGAAGGGGGAGCCAGCTTGGATATTTTTTGCTGGTTACTATCAATATGATCCACATCTTTGGCAGACAGAATTTCCAATTGGAAAGGATGTTGAAGTCTCTGGATTTGGAAAGATCTCCCATATAGGAAAATATTATTTTGGCTCTCCCAATGAGGAAGTCAAAATATACGGGTTGGGCAAGTATATAGATGCAAAAACCTTGTATTTAGCTAATGCCAACGAAGACGGAGAAAACCTGGTTAAATATCCAGATAAAACACCAGATGGGTTGAAGCTTATAAAAAGTATTACTTATCCTTCAGGTGAACCCGCATTTTATCTTTTTGAAGGAACTGCAAAATGACAAGCTTTGCTAAGTAATGTCTCTTAGCCTTCTTGATGGTACAATTATTGTAGATGAAAAGGATCGCAATTTGGGTTATTCTGATTTTTGCATTTTTGCTTCGTTTTATATTAATAGATAAATATCCAATGGGATTTAATGCCGATGAAGCCTCTTTTGGTTATGATGCCTATTCAATCTTAAAAACTGGCAAGGACCAGTGGGGGAACACATTTCCTTTAGTCCTTAAGTCGTTTGGGGATTATAAATCACCAATCTTTAGCTATCTGACGATTCCATCGATCGCCGTCTTTGGTCTTAGTGTCTTTGCAACCCGCCTTCCCAATGTAATAATTGGCACTCTAGCTGTTTTTGCAGTTTATTTATTAGTTCTTGAAATTGGTAAATTGAAAATTAGTCATTCATTGAAAATTGGCAATTGGAAATTGGCAATTGCGGCAAGTTTTTTGCTTGCCGTCAATCCTTGGAGTGTAATGATGAGTAGAGGTGCATTTGAAGCGAACTTGATTACTCTTTTTTTACCTCTTGGAATTTATTTCTTTTTAAGAGCACAGGAAAACAGTAAGTATTATGTTTGGTCCTCTGTTTTTTTTGGAATTAATCTTTTTACGTATCATTCAGCAAAATTTATTACCCCAATAGTACTTGTTGGGCTAATACTTATTTTTAGAAAGTCTATTGCAAATATCAAATTCAATAAAATTTTACCGTCACTGGTAATGTTTTTAGTATTCTTTGGTGCTCTTGTTTACTCTTTGACAATTGGGGGCGCAACTAGAATGGTAGAAAGAAGTATTACTCAAGGCGCACTTATCCAGGGTTTTGATGAGAGAATGGAAGCACTTTCTCACGGGTCAAACCCAATAGTTGCCAAAATACTTCACAATAAATATCAAGTAATGGTAAGTAGGTTTATTTTTAATTATTTTCAATATTATTCGCCTAAATTTTTAATTAATGATGGGGCTGGGGACGGAAGCTATGGAATGATACCTGGTGTTGGAGTTGTTAACATGGTTGAAATTGTTTTGTTCTTTGGAATTATTCCACTATTGTTTATTGAGAAAAAGTATAAAAACGTACTTTTGGTGGTTTTAGCTTGGTTGGCTATAACTCCAGTTCCTGCTGCATTGGCAACAGGTATAGGTTACTCGGGCAATAGAGCAGAAGGGATGATTCCTGTTTTACAAATCATTGGAGCCTTTGGATTTGTTGGATGGGCACTTCTTTTAAAAAGATTTAAAAGGATCTATTTTAAAATTGTATTGGTTTGTTTAGGTATACTATTAATTTTTGGAGTATATGGATTTGTCAGATCATACTTTAAGATTCCTTCAAATCTAGTATTAAGTCAGCAAATATATGGGAGTTTAGAGGTTGCTGCTTGGTTGTCAGAAAACAGCAAAGGACGTGAAGTATTGGTTAGTAGAAGCTTAACTGAAACTCAAATCTTTGTAGCATTTGCAAATGCTTGGGATCCAATTAATTTTCAGAAAAATACAAAAACCTGGGGGTTTGATGAGTCAAACTTATCTTGGGTAGATCAATTACCAAATTATTCAGTTGGAAATTATACATTTAAATCCATCGATCCAATAAAAGATTTTATGGGGGATAGATTAATTGTTTTGAGGGCTCATGAGTTCGTAGGAGAACAAATTCCGACAAAAGTATTTTATTATCCAGATGGAACACCAAATATTTATGTTTTAGATATGAACCAAAAAGCTTATGCAAACAACATATAAATCAAAATGGAAAGAAATTGGGACCTTAATTGTAATTGTTGTTTTGGGGTTTTTTTTAAGATGTTATTCTCTTACTTCTTTTCCACCTTCACTAAATTGGGATGAGGTATCACATGGTTACAATTCATATTCTATTTTGAAGACGGGAAAAGATGAATGGGGAGAAAACTTACCTTCGATCTTCAGGGCGTATGGAGATTATAAACTTCCTGTCTATATATACATAACTACAATATCAATAAAAGCATTTGGTTTAACTGATTTTGCAGTGAGATTTCCCTCTGTGTTGGCAGGAGTGGGAACTATAATCGCAACATACTATTTGACGTATGAGTTGTTTAGGAAAAGGAAACTCGGTTATTTATCAGCTTTCTTAGTTGCTGTTGAACCCTGGAGTCTTTTTACTTCCCGAGGGGCATTTGAAGCTAATTTAGCCTTGTTTTTTGTTGTTCTTGGTGTTTATTTCTTTGTAAAGATTATTAAGAATTCTAAATATCTAATATTTTCATCATTCTTTTTAGGTCTTTCTGTATGGACTTACAATTCGGCACGCGGATTTGTTCCAATCCTATTGATAGTTATGGCAATGCTGTATAAAAAAGGTCTAAAAGACATTTTTTCAAGAAACATAAAAACCATTATATTTAGCGCCTTAGTTTTGATGGTTTTTTTAATTCCCATGTTTGTCCAACTTATGCAGCCATCTGGTCAGGCGCGGTATGGCAAAGTTTCACTTATAGATAATGGAGCAATTACTCAAATAAATGAGTCAAGAAGGATTTCAAAACTGTCACCTTTTCTTAACCGAGCAGTTAATAATAAAGTTACATATTTTGCTAAACATTTTACGGTTAATTGGGTCTCACACTTTTCTTTCGATTTCCTGTTTTTTAATGGTGGGAGCAATTATCAGTTTAACATTCCAAAGCACGGCATAATCTACATTATCAATGTGATACCGATGATTGTAGGTTTTGTTTGGCTGATTATTAAGAGGTCAAAGAGTGCAATTCTACTTATTGCTTGGTTGTTAATATCGCCAATTCCGTCATCCATAACAAATGAAGCACCTCATGTCTTAAGGGTAATAACCATGCTTCCCGTGCCAATGATTATTACGGCAATTGGTATTTACAAAATGGCAGAGTGGTTGAAAAACAAAATTCATGTTTCAAGAAGTATAACTATAACTTTATACATAATAGTTATTTTTGTTTTTTTGGAAAACTACATGATAAATTACTTTACTAATTATAGGAGAGATTATTCATGGAGTTGGCAATATGGTTACAAAGAAGTTGTTGGTTATGTAAGAGACAATTACAATAACTACGATAAAATTATTGTAACAAAAAAGTATGGTGAACCCCATGAATACTTTTTGTATTATCTAAAGTATGATCCCATCAAATACCATAACGATTCGGAAAAGATAACCTTTTATCAAAGTGGTTGGTGGTGGGTAGATAGATTTGATAAATTTTATTTTGTAAACGATTGGCAGATTAAACTTAACCCTGATTATATGAGTAGTATTCAGCAGTCTTTTATAACAGAATCAAAAAATATGGTCGATTGTTCTAATGTAAAATGTTTACTTGTAACTTCGCCTGACAATTTTCCACCAGGATGGAAAAAAGTAAAAACAACCAAATTTTTAGATGGAAGTGTGGCATTTGAAATGTATGAAAATAATTAAAAAACTGTTCACTGTTCACGGTCTACTGTTCACTGCAATTGCTCTTGCAGCAATACTTAGACTGTGGAATTTGGGGAGTAATCCTCCAAGCCTTACTCCTGATGAAGCAGCGCTTGGATATAATGCATATTCGATTCTTAAAACTGGTAAAGATGAACACGGAACAGTGTTGCCTATCATTTTTAAATCGTTTGGAGACTTTAAACCTGGGCTTTATGTTTACTTAACAATTCCATCAATTGCTATATTTGGTTTAAATGAGTTTGCCACAAGACTTCCATCCGCTTTAGCTGGAGTTATTTCTGTGTTTTTGGTTTATTTAATAATTAGGAAATTGGAAATTGGAAATTGGAAATTGGGAATTATCGCGGCATTTGTCGCTGCTATTAATCCCTTTCTCATTTATTTTTCCAGGGGCGCTTGGGAAGCAAATGTCTCCCTTACATTAACTCTATTTGGAATTTATTTTTTCTTAAAAGCCGTTAAAGACAGCAGGTACTTACTACTTAGTACTTTGTACTTTGCACTGACGCTAGTCACTTATCAGGGAGCCAAGTTATCAACAGCAATTGTTCTATTCCTTCTGATTGCTATATATTGGAAAGATTTTTGGAATATAAAATTGAAATATTTACTTATTTCGTTAGGGTTGGGAATTGTCATTTCGATTCCAATAATATTAAGTCTGTTCAATGGGCAAACACAAAGACTTACTATATATAGTATTTTTTCTTTTGTTCGTCCTGAGACGGAAATACAAACTTACTCAGATGGATATTTTTGGTTATTTCACTCAAATGCTCTCAATCATGCCAGAATGGTTGCGAGTCGTTGGTTTAATTTCTATTCAGGACAATTTCTTGTGTTTGAAGGGGATGTTGCTAATCCTCGCTATGGTGTCCCGTACCAAGGGGTTTTACTTATGGCAGATTTATTTATGTTACTGTTGGGGCTTTTTACGCTTTTTAAAAACAAAATGTCCAAGCCAAGCTTGTTTATATTCTTATGGTTAATTCTGGCACCCTTTTCGGCCGCTCTTTCTAGAGATCAGACAAATGCAGTAAGATCTTTAAATGCCGCAATACCTTTGATTGTTATTATTTCATTTGGTTTTAACCAAGTGGTAAGTTGGATATCCATTCAGAGAATTAAGTTTCCTTACTACATACTACTTTCTACATTCTACTTCTTTAGTTTTGTTTACTTCCTTGATGCTATTTTTGTTCATTTACCTGCTCATAACTCTAGTTACTGGAAATATGGTTATAAAGAAGCTGTAAGCTATATCACCGAAGTTGAATCAAAATATACACATATAATCTTTGAACAATCATTTGACCAACCGTATATTTACTTCCTTTTTCATCAAAAGTACAGTCCAACTAAGTTTCAAGACCAGGCAAATCTAGTAAGTAGCCAATACAAAGGAGACGTAGGATTTCAAACTCGATTGGACAATATTAGATTTGAACAGATAGATTGGAGTGCATTAAAGAATGACCATAATGTTTTGGTTGTGAGTTCAACGAATCCTGAAAAGTACCCTGTTATTAAAGAGATAAATTATTTAAATGGTCGCGATGTTGCCTTTAATATTATCGAAATAAAGTAATGAAAAAAATATTATTAGTATTGATAATCCTTTTAGCTTTTATTTTAAGGTTTTGGAAACTGGATGTGTATCCAGCTTTAAATGCCGATGAAGCAGCTATTGGCTACAATGCTTATTCATTAATTCAAACTGGGTTGGATGAACATGGTCATTCATTTCCAATTCATTTCCAATCATTTAATGACTATAAACCAGGTCTATATTTCTATTTAGTTTTACCTTTCGTTAAAGTATTGGGATTGACAGAATGGGCGGTTAGGATCCCAGGGGCACTCTTGGGGGTATTGTCTGTTTTTGTTCTCTATCTTTTAGTTAACGAATTATTCAAAAACAAAAAACTTGCTTTAGTATCTTCATTGTTCCTTGCCATATCCCCCTGGCACCTGCAATTTAGTAGGGGTGGGTGGGAAGTAAACACTGCAACATTTTTTATATTAAGTGGACTTTTGTTTTTCTTTAAAGCATTAAATGAAGAATTGTTTCGTTCAAAAATTATTAAGCTTGCGGCAAGTTCAATATTTTTTGTTGCGTCTCTTTACACTTACCACGCAGCAAGAGTTATTGTTCCACTTTTAGGTCTTTCCATTCTAGTTATTTATTGGAAAAAGATACTAATAAATTTTAAGCCATATTTGATATTTTTGATAATTATCATAGTATTACTTCTTCCCCTTGTTCAGAATCTTCTTTCTTCTGGAACACTATCAAGAGTTGCAGGGGTGGGGCTTTTTGCAGACCTTGGTCCCATCAATCGCACAAACGAGCAAAGAGGGGAACATGGAAGTGTAACAAGTATTACAGGCAGGCTACTTCATAATAAAGTTATAAATTATGGATTGGCATTTGCTGATAATTGGACATCTCATTTTAATGGTGAGTATTTGTTTATGTCAGGTGACTCTATTGAAAGAAATAAAGTTCCGGAAACAGGGGAGATGTACTTGATTGATATTCTCTTTTTGGTAATTGGATTTATATATCTTTCAAAAGGTTTTAATAATAGTTGGAAATTTATAATTTTGTGGTTAGTGATTGCGCCCATTGCCTCAGCCCTGACTTTCCAGTCCCCCAATGCTTTAAGATCGCAAAATATGGTGATTCCACTTGTTGTAATAAGTGCCTTTGGACTAACAAAGATAGTTGAATGGTTAAATAGTCAAATGGTTAGTAATATCTTGCGTACTACATTCTACATACTACTTGCCACTTTTATTATTTGGAATTTCACACGATACCTAAATATGTACTACTTACATATGAGCAAAGTTTATCCTTATTCTTCTCAGTATGGGGTTAAGGAGCTTGTTACATATGTTTCTGAGAATCAATCGAAGCATAAAGATATATATATAACAAACAGATATGATCAGCCATATATTTTATTTTTATTCTACTTAAAATATTCACCTCAAATGTTTCAAGAAAATCATAGCTTAACTTCCCGTGATGGTTATGGTTTTTCAACTGTTGCCAATTTTGATAAATATCACTTTGGATCAATTGATTTTGATTCATTCAAGAATAATTACCCAGAAAGCCTCATAATAGGTGCACCTAGCGAGATACCAAATTCAGCAAATATTATTAAGCGGATTTACGGAACAAATGGATTTGAATATTTTGATATAGTACAAGATTAGAAAGAATATGAAACTAAGCGTTGTATTGGCTACAAGAAATGAGGAAGAAAATATTAAAAGATGTTTGGAATCGGTTAAATCTATTGCCGATGAAGTAATAGTGGTAGATGAGTATTCAACAGATAAAACCAGAGAAATTGCAGAAAGCTTGGGGGCTAAGGTATCTCTGGAACCTCACCATGCAATATTCCATATAACCAAACAGAAAGCATTGGATAAAGCCAAAGGGGAGTGGATTTTACAACTTGATGCAGATGAGGTGGTTACACCTGAGTTGGCTCAGGAAATTCAAATGATAATTAATGAAGAAAAAATAACAGTTCCAGAAAAAAGGAAAAAACTATTTGCAAGGCACCAAAATCTGATTGAAAAAAGAGATGGGGTAGTTGGGAAAAAGACGGGGGAGATTGTTGGTTATTTCATTCCAAGACGTAACATGTTTTTAGGTAAACCTTTGATTCATGCAGGTGTGTATCCTGATGGAGTAATTAGACTAGTTAAGAATGGTAAATCACACTTTCCACAAAAATCTGTTCATGAACAGATTGGACTTGATGGGGAAGTGGGTTGGCTTTCAGGGGATCTTCTTCACTATGATTCCCCCACCCTAAGGCGTTATTTGAAACGACTTAATAGATATACAGATCTGCATGCAAAGGAGTTAGAAGAAAAGCAAGTTACCAAAAGCTGTTTGGGATTTTTAAATTACACTTTAATTAAACCAACCGTAGTTTTCTTAAGTCTGTTCTTTAGACACAAGGGATTTTTAGATGGGGCAAATGGATTTTTGTGGTCTTTCTTTTCAGCTTCCCATTTTCCAGTTGCATATTTCAAGTATATTACGAATAAGCAGTAATAGTACTTGTGCCTCGAAGCCTTAGCGAAGTGATATAAATATTTGACGTTCTAATTTTTGTTATAATGTGGAAATGAACAATCTAACAACAAAATACCTACGCTGGGCACAACAGGCTGGAGGTGCCGGTTGGAATGAACATGTTGGTAAGTGGCTCAGACGTAAAGCAAATAAAAGATTGAGAAGATTTTTTGCAAATGGTTTAAAGCTAACAAAGTTTTAATATGAATTTAAAAAACAAAGCTGCTATTGTTACTGGAGCAAGTGATGGACTTGGAAAACAAGTGACTTTTAAATTGGCGAAAGAAGGAGTAAGTCTGGCACTTATAGCAAGGGACGAAGGTAGATTAAATGAAGTTAAGCTGGAAGCAGAGAAACTTGGTTCTCCGAAAGTTGAAGTTTATCCATGTGATATTTCCGACAGTAAAAAGGTTGAAGATGTTGTGCGTCAGATTGAAGTTGATTTTAATGAAGTTCAAATTCTTTTAAACATTGCTGGTATCTGGCAGAAATTAAATTTATTAGAAGACATATCTATAGAAGAGATAGACCAAGTTGTTGATATTGATCTAAAAGCAATGATGTATATGACCCATTTCGTCCTCCCCATTCTCAAACGTCAAAAGGAAGCTCTAATAATTAACGATTCTTCAAAGTCCGGGGTCACGGCTCAACCAGGACAAAGCATTTATACAGCTGCAAAGTGGGGAGTGAGAGGTTTTACTGACGTACTTAAAGAAGATCTAAAGAATACCACGGTTCGTGTAGCAGGTCTTTATCAGGGAGGAACTAATACTGAAATGTTTAATAAAAGTGGTGAACATTTCGATCAGAGTAAATTTATCAACCCAGAAGATTTAGCTGATGTTATCCTTTTTATGCTTTCTCGACCCTCTAAGATTTGGCTTCACGATGTCAGAGTGGAGTATTAAAATAGTCTGCCTTGGCTGTATAATTTAGATATGCTCAAAATTGCAATTGATTCAGGACCACTCACGAGTGGGGATTCGATTAGGGGGATAGGAACTTATACAAGAGAGCTTCTAAAGTCTCTAAATATGAAAGGGGTGGATGTCTCAAAGGAAGACCTGGAAAAGTACGATATTGTTCACTTCACACGCTTTAACCCGTTTTTTATTTGTCTTCCATTTGTTAAACCAAATAGGACAAGATTTATTTTGACAATCTATGACCTGATTCCTCTTATTTATCCCAAACATTACCCACCTGGGTTGAAAGGAAAAATTAAGTTTTTGATAAATAAGTTTTTGATTAAGAAAAATGTTGACGCGATTATTACAATTTCAGAGACTTCTAAGAAGGATATTTGTAGATTCTTGGATGTGGCTCCAGATAAAGTATTTGTTACCTACTTGGCTCCCAGAGAAATATTTAAAAAACTTGAAAACCCTAAATACCCAGGTCTTCCAAAGCGTTTTGCCCTGTATGTTGGTGATGTTAATTACAATAAAAACATACCCAATTTAGTTAACGCGTGTGAGTTGGTGGGTATTCCATTAGTTATCGCAGGAAAACAAGCTACACAAATAGAAGATATGGACTTGAATCATTCTGAATTGTCACATCTTAAAAATATTAATTGGAAGGGAGTTATTAGATTGGGGTATGTTGATGATAGTGATCTGGTTAAAATCTATAATCTTGCGTCAGTTTATGTTCAACCTTCTTTTTATGAAGGTTTTGGTCTTCCTGTTTTGGAGGCCATAGAATGCGGTACTCCTGTTGTTGCAACGAAAATTCAATGCTTGGTAGAAGTATTGGGAAATAGTTTTGATTATGTTGATGCCAAGGATCCAAAAGATATGGCAAGGGGAATATCAAATCCAAATAAGAATGTAAAACTTCCGAGGGCATATTCCTGGGAAAAGACTGGAAAATCGACCCTGAAAGTATATAATAGCTAAAATATGGCCACAAACTTCTGGATCGGTAAAAGAGTTTTAATTACTGGGGGCAGTGGTTTTTTGGGAAAACACTTAATAGCAAAACTCAAGGAGAAAAATCCCAAATCAATTAGGATTGCCGATATTGATAAATACGACCTTAGAGAGTACAAAGATTGTCTCAGGGCTAGTCGTGGGATTGATGTAGTGATTCATTTAGCAGCCAAGGTTGGTGGAATTGGATTTAATAGGGAGTTTCCTGCTGATCTTTTTGATGACAATATTTTAATGGGAGTTAATATGATGAAGGCTGCAAGAATAAATAAAGTTAAAAAGTATGTAGCCTTAGGAACTATATGTGCTTATCCAAAATTTACCCCAATTCCTTTTGCCGAAAAAGATTTGTGGATGGGATATCCTGAAGAAACCAATGCTCCATACGGACTTGCTAAAAAAATGCAGCTTGTACAAGCCGAAGCATATAGACAGCAATATGGGTTTAATGCAATTTTCCTTTTACCTGTAAATCTTTACGGTCCAGGAGATAATTTTGATCCAAAATCTTCACATGTTATACCTGCTCTTATTATGAAGTTTGTTGAAGCCAAGAGAAAAAATAAAAAAGAGGTTGTTGTTTGGGGAACAGGAAAGCCTTCCAGGGAGTTTCTATATGTAGAAGATGCAGCAGAAGGAATCTTAAAAGCAGCTGAGAAATATAACAAGAGTGATCCTGTCAATTTAGGGGCCGGATTTGAAATAACAATAAAAGAACTTGCAAGTCTTATTAAGAAGCTATCAGGATTTAAAGGAAGTATTGTTTGGGACAAAACAAAACCTGATGGACAACCAAGACGCAAACTTAATGTGGAAAGAGCCTATAAAGAGTTTAATTTTAGAGCTAAGACTTCATTTGAAAAAGGTCTCAAAGGCACCATTGACTGGTATTTAGCAAATTTTAAATGAAAATCTTTGTTGTAATTCCTCTTTTCAATGAAAAGAAGCATATAGCCTCTGTTATAAAAAATGTAAGTAAATATAAGCTACCCATTGTTGTGGTTGATGATGGATCCACGGATGGCTCGGGTCTAAAAATAATTGCACTTCGTGATAAAGAGTTAAGAAATAAAAATGTAACTGTCTTGACTCATAGAATTAATCTAGGAAAAGGTGCAGCAATGAAAACAGGAGCAGATTATGCATTCAGTAGGGGGGCAGATGCAGTTATTTTTATGGATTCTGATGGACAACATGAAGCCTCAGATCTTCTAAAGTTTATCGATGCCCTAAAAGACGATAGGTATGATGTTATTTTGGGATCAAGGAATCTAAATTACGGAGTTCCATTGGTTAGGTTTTTGGGCAATAAATTTGCTTCAGTTTTAATGGTTTTACTCTTCAAGGTCTACGTATCTGACGTAATATGTGGTTTTAGAGCTATTACAAAGGATGGATATAAAAAAGTTAAATGGGATTCAGATGGATATGGAGTTGAAACTGAGATGGTTGCCAGGATTGGGAAAAATAAAACTAAGTTTAGTGAAATCCCAGTTCAGACTATTTACCATGACGTTGTTAAAGGGGTTACTCTTCTTGATGCTTTCGAAGTACTAGGTAACGTTGTAAAATGGAAGCTGACATTAAAATAAAATGATCATTGGACTTCAAATAATTGCCCTTCTTTTTGCTTTTACTATGGTTTATTTTGCTGTATTGAATTACAAAAGGGGAGAGTTAAGTAGTGCCGAGGTTGCGTCTTGGGTGATTATGTGGATAGCTACAATTATCATAGTAGTCTTTCCAGAGCTTCTTCAAGACTTTGCAAAGACATTTTCAGTTGCCAGAGTATTTGATCTTATGGTTATTGGGGGATTTGTAGTAGTTATAACACTTGTTGGAAGTGCCTACATTCGAACTAAAAGGCTTGAAAAGAAGTTAGAGGATTTGGTGAGGCGTGATGCACTTAAGAATAAACATAAATGAAGCCCAAAATATCAATTGTTGTTCCTTCATACAACAAAGTTAAATTTATTGAGCTAACTTTAAAATCTATCTTTTCTCAAAATTATAAAAATCTTGAGGTTATTATTCAGGATGGTGGTTCAACTGATGGATCCGTTCAAATAATTAAAAAATACGCAAAAAAATATCCAATCATTTGGGTATCAAAGAAAGATAAAGGACAGACAGATGCAGTGAATACTGGTTTAAAAAAAGCTACTGGGCAAATACTGACTTTTATTAATGCTGATGATTGCTATAAACACAATACGCTTTCATTGGTGGCAAATACATATATTAAATATCCCAAAGCTCTTTGGTTTGTTGGACAAAGTATGGTAATTGATGAGAATGGAAAAGAGAAAGCAAAACTAGTTACACGATACAAGAATTTACTCTTGTTTCTAAATTCTAAATTCTATCTTCTAATTACTAATTATCTAATGCAGCCATCAGTTTTCTTTACAAAAGAAGCATACAAAAAATATGGACCATTTATTGGAACCAGTGATTTTATTTGCGAATATGACTTTTGGCTTAAACTTGCGCATGTTTCAATGCCTATGGTTTTAAATAAGTGTATTTCAAAATTTAGAATTGAACCCAATACAAAAACAAAAAGAATGTTCAAGAGTCTTTTATTTGAAGATGTAAAAATAGTTAAAAAATATACTAACAGTCCTTTGATTTTATTTCTTCACGAACTTCACAATTTAGGAAGAGTTCTGATTGCTAAATTTGTATGATCAAATTTTTAGGTAAATATAAATACATACTTTTAACTTTTTTAATAGCATTTATTCTTTTTTATCCTTCACTTTTTACGTTTTTTACAAATGATGACTTTTTCTTTTTAAATATTGCAAAAGCAAATAGTCTTGGTGAATTTTTTAATTTTTTCTCTCTATCAAAAGGTCCTGAGGGATTTGGAATGTATAGACCATTAACAACTCAGGTATTTTATTTTTTATCGCGTAGTTTATTTAATCTATCTCCTCTCCCACTTCATATAATTTCTTTAATATTTTTCTTTGGAGTAATTTACTTGGTATATAGATTAGTAGTTGAATTGGTAAAGAACGAGAAAGTAGCCATCCTTTCGGCATTTTTATATGCGGTTTCTGCTACCCATTTTGGTCAACTATATTACCTGGCGGCTTTTCAAGAATTGGGGATGACACTATTTGTCATCCTAAGTTGTTTAATGTTTATAAAAAGGAAGAATTTACTTAGTTTTATTTTCTTTGTCCTGGCTCTTATGTCAAAGGAAACTGCGGTGGTTACACCAATTCTTTTGGCTTTAATCTACTTTTTCCAGAAATTTAATGGAGAAAAAATTATTAGTTTTAAAAGGTTTATTGTTCTTTTGTCTCCATACCTCATACTGCTTGCTACATATTTTGTTTTCCGTTTCGCGAGTTACGGTTTTGCAACTGGAGATAGTTATATTTGGGACTTCTCCTTAAGAAAACTTATTAATACTTCATTTTGGTATCTTCTCTGGTCATTTAACATTCCGGAATCCTTGGTTGATTTTATTGGATCAGGGTTAACAATTAACCCTAATCTGTTTGTCTTTTGGGGAGATCAGATCAAGCCAATACTTATATTATTTATTGTTCAAGCCTTAATACTTATATATGTTTTGTTTAGATCAATTGTAAAAAATGATGGGAAGAATAAAAATGCCAATAGTTTTGTTTCGGCACTTTGTATTGCTTGGTTTTTTGTTAGTTTACTGCCAGTAATATTTTTGCCACTCCATAAATTTACTTTTTATTTAACTCTTCCTTTGATTGCAGTAACATTTAGAATCGCATATTTATTAATAACTACAAAAGTGAATAGGATTGTTATTGGAATATTTTTATTGGTTTGGACGATAACTTCAGTTTTAACGTTAAAATTTACATATGTAACTAATTGGATAAGTCAAAGCCAAATAATTTCGCAAAGAGTGTTTGAATTTTTTAATTCTGAGGGATCAAAATTAGAAGGAAAAACCATAGCTTTTGTCGATACAGAAGATGATTCTAATGTTTTTTGGTCTCCAACAAGTACCATAAGAACGGTTCTTTCCGACAAAAACTTTTTCGATGTTTTCTTTCCAAATTTAGCTGATAAAATTGACTATAATGGACAGGGTGAAATCAAAATCAAATCGAGGCAGTTTTTGGGATATTAAGAGTAATCTTGCAAGTACCATAGAGACTCCATGGAAAGCTGTTAGTGAACTTTTGATGTATGCAGTTAAACCCCTTGCATGGATATATTTAAAAATGTTCTGTGGAGTCAAAATTGGAAAAGGTTATAAATTTTATGGTCTACCTCGAGTTTTTAGATATAGAAAAAGTAGAATTGTAATTGGGGAGTGTTTTGAAAATATGAATAGATGGGACAGTAATCCAATAGGTATTAATCACCCTACAATCATTTGTACATGGAGTAGTAATGCAATTATTAAAATTGGCAATGATGTTGGGATAAGTGGTGGATCAATGGTTGCGGCAAAAAATATTGAAATAGGAGATGAAACTTTGATTGGAGCCAATACAATTATCATTGATACCGATTTCCACCCCTTAGAATCGCTTAAGAGGCGTTATGAAACCAATAATGTAAGGTCTAAGGGAATTGTAATTGGTAAAAATGTATTCATTGGAGCAAGTTGCATTATACTCAAAGGATCAAAAATTCCAGATAATGCTATAGTACCTGCAGGCAGTGTTGTTAGATCAAATACTAAATTTTAAACAATGAAATCTTCATCCGTTCAGAAGCATTTTGATAGAGTTGCCAAGGACTACGATTCAGGGAAACAAAAATATTCTTTTTATTATGAAAATTTAAAAAAATTATTAGGTTCTCTTATACCAAAGAATTCAAAAGTCTGCGAAATTGGATGTGGAACAGGGGATTTACTCTCAAGCCTTAAGCCAAAATTTGGGTATGGAATGGATGTAAGTAGTGAAATGATTAAAAGAGCCAAAAATAAACACAAATTAGAGAAAAATTTAAAGTTTTCTACCTCTTGGCCAATCAATAAGTTTGACTACATTTTCATGAGCGATGTTATTGAGCACTTAGATAATCCGCAAGAAACTTTTCAAAAAATTGCAAGACTAATGGATAAAAATTCTGTTTTAGTAAATACAATGGCAAATCCTGCTTGGGAACCAATACTTATGTTTTGGGAAAAGATGGGGTGGAAAATGAAGGAGGGACCACATGACAGAATTAATATTAAAAAATTAAAGGTTATTATGAAGAAATCTGGACTTAAAATTATTAAACATGATTATAAATTACTAATTCCTTTGTATATTCCATTTGTTACAGAATTTATAAATAAGTATTTTGAAAAGATGTTTAAAAAATTTGCGTTCGTAGAATATTTTGTTGCAAAATATGAAAAATAGTAAATTCATATTAATCCTTGCTCTAATAACTTTTGTTGTTTGCGGTTTTCCACTACTCATATATGGAATTAAAAACACTTTCTTTTTAAGTATTGATCCAGATATTGTTTATATAACCAACGCACTTCTTTATACAAAATATGCAATTATTTCTTATGTGGACCATCCAGGAACTCCATCTATTATGCTTTTGTATTATTTGTTCTTTCCATTAAGAATATATGCAAAATATTTTTTACATACAGGGTTTATTGAGTGGTCGTTTGATAATTTTGGACTTCTTACATATTTATGTCGTTTTTTTGAATTATTAGTTTTTTGCTCTTCACTATTTATTTTTTTAAAATCGATTTCAACATTTATTAAATCAAATCTACTAATTATTTTTGCCTGGGTTTCAATATTTGTTCTTTTGGGATTTGATTGGGGAGTCAGGGTGGTACCTGAAAATTTTTCATTCTTCTTAACAGCTATTTGGCTATTAATTTTTACAAAATTTATCAAATCAAGAAGTTATATCCTGAATATTATTTTGGTTATTCTTTCTGGTTTTGCAGTTGCCAATAAACTTACTGGAATCTTTTTAGCAGTTTGTTCTGTAACTTTACCTTTATTTGGGAAAAAACTTAAGCTAGATCAGAAGTTTTTTAAACTTGAAACTAATATTGTATTATTTCTTGGATCCTTTTACCTTGGAATTTTGCCCGCTGTTAGACATTTAACTTATATTAAAAGTTGGATAAGATCACTTTTTGAACATGCTGGGACACATGCAACTGGAGTAGCAGCTGTTTTTGATTGGCCAAGTTATTCTGGTTCTGTAATATCATTGTTAACCAGCCATCCCTTTGTATTTATTTATATAGGCTTAAGTATTGTTCTGGTTATTTGGCTCTTGGTGAAAAAGAAAATACGTTTTACTGATCCAATTTTGTATGTTTTTTTAATAACATTTTTGGGAATACTCATTTTCGCAAAGTATCCCATTATTCACTATTTTTTTGTTAACAGTATATTGATAGTTTTTTGTACAACATATTTTCTGACAAAAATAAATTTTAAATTTTTGAAGTACATTATTGGGATACTAATTATTATGGCTGTTATGAATTTGATAAGTTTTACAAATATTACCTCAAACCAATTAGGAAAATATTCAAATGTATCAATTTATCCAACAATTAAATCTTGGACTCCTTTTTGGGCGTCTGACATCTTTAAAGAACAGTTTGAGGCATCGGATTCTACTAACTTCTAAATTCTTTGTATGCCAAGAGGGTCATTTTAAGAAGCATTAGTCCATGTCTAAATCTGTTAATATTTGTTGTTCCATAAACTCTTTCTCTGTATCTAATTGGAATCTCAACTACTTTAAGATTATTTTTTATTGCTCCAAATATTAAAGCAAAATCTCCAAATGGATCCATTTTAAAATATCTTTTATTATGTTTTCTGATGTATACATAATCTTTTCTAAAAAGTGCTTTTGTTCCACATAGTGTATCTTTAAAATTTTGTCCTAAAATTTTGGTGAATATAAAACCAAACAATTTATTACCAATCTGGTTTAAAAATCTCATTGAATCATTCTCCATTGGATAAACCATTCGGCTTCCGTTAGCAAATTCACCAAGGCTTGTTGCCAGGACTTTATAAAACTTTGGTAAATCGGTAGGGGACACAGTTCGGTCTGCATCGTAAATCATGAGTATCTCACCCTTTGCTTTCTCAAATCCAAGCCATACTGCGTCAGCCTTTCCTTTACCGCTTTGTTTAAAAGCTTTAAGGGTTAAATAAGCTTTGTGTTTTTTGGAAAGTTCTATTTGAATTTTGTCCCAAGTTTTGTCTTTAGAATTTCCTTCAACAAATACAATTTCTTGCCATTTACCAAACTTGGGGATACTTAAAGCAATTTTAGGAATGTTCCCTTCCTCGTTTCTAGCAGGAACAATTATCGATACACTATACTCTTTTTTTAGTTTCACACCTTCAGGCCTTTTTCTAGCAGTGGTAAGCATGATTAGACCCATAAGACGGGTTTGTGTAGATATTACTTCAAAACCACTGATATTTAAGATGTTTTCAATGTCGTTTTCATCTAACCAATTTTGGATACCTACTTTTTTTCTTAGTCCTAATATAGAAGCTAAAGAAAGAATGGGTTCCCAGAGATGACTGTGGTAGGTAATGAGAATTCTAGTTTCTGGCGATATTTTCTTTGATATTTTTTCAAAATAACCAACCAAATCTGGAGTATCACTTACAACATTGCTCAGTACCACGCCCGAGAACTTTTTATAGACCCTTTTGAGATCGCTGTAGTAAATCTTCTGAAATATGTTTAATGCCATGTTCTTTCACGGCTATTATAGCAGGCTTTTAAATTGGTTGGAGATGGTAGAAAATTACAGGGTATCCTTTATAATCTAAACTCTCAGTGCCCATAATATTATAGATTTTACCCTCATTGATATGAACTGTTTTTTCATTTGACATCCAAGGTACGAAAACATATGTATATTTTGTGCAGTTACTGTTTTTTGTCTTGTTCAAGTTCTCTATATATCCAACGCTTTTAAGATGTGTAAAGTAATAACTAGTGGCCAGGTCATTAATAATACATGACCCATTAGGAACTTTGTCGTTAATCATATCTGTATAGCCGTCAAGGAAAGTAAACTGTGAATTGTAAATTTGCGCATCATTAAAGGCAAAAATTGGAGAACTTTTATGTTTTCCAATATAGTTTGTTCCGAAAAGAATTTGTGCGGAAGGATCGATAGCATTAAATACTTGGATAGTTATCAATATTAAAAGGGTCAGTAGAACCGTAAGTCTTGCAAAAAAGTGTCGGTTGAAAAGTATATGGGTTGATATATAAAACAATATAGTTAAAAAGAAAACAGAGGGAACTACATAACGAGAAAAATTCATAACAACCATAACCAAATTCAATGCAATGAAAGCAAAGAAGACGATCACTAATGTAATGATCATGTCTAATTTTACTTTGGTTATATGTTTTAAAGGTTTTAATAGAAAAACAAATATTTTTAGAATAGTTATTAAGATACCTAAAGACATTAACCATGAAAAGTTCATGATGAACATTTGAAAGATTCTAGTTTTAATATTCAGAGGGTTGAGTCCAAAACAAAATGTGCAACTATCACTCCAGATAAAATTAAATTTTACATAGTCATTATCATTCCATAAACGGCCGCGTGTATAGATGAGGTAAAGACCGAATATAATAACAGGTAGGAAAACAACAACTTTTTGTGAGATTGTTTTCCCCCAACCAAGTAAAGTTCTTTTGTTAATTATTCTAACAATAAAATATGCAGAGATTAACGCCAGGTATATATAAATACCTGTTTCCTTTGTAAAAACAAGCATTAAGGACCAAAAGAAAAAAAGAATACTTCGTTTATATATAAACGATTCAAATACAAGAACAGTAAATATAAGTATGGGGAAATCCAGATTAAAAAATATCGAAGAACCATAAAAAAGTGGGTTAAATGCAAAAATGAGTGTAATTATAATGTTTTCAATCTTTCTATCCGGGAAGAAAAATTTTGCAATATTGTAAAAACCCCATATTGCACTTACAGCAAACAGCATATTTAAAATATTTAATGCAACAATATTCCCAAAGCCAAACCCCTGACTCAGAGACATAACGCCCATATAGCCCATAGATGGATGTCCCAAAAAGTTAAAGTTAGTCAGAAATGCTGCAATTTTACTACCAATATCCGAAGGTGCTTGTGAAGTTTTGCTGATTGCATCAAGTAATAGTTGTTTATACCAGTTGGCATCCCAGTATTGAGAATATTTTAAAAATTGAATCCTGGTGGCAATATAAATTGTTGAGATTGATAAAATTTCAGGGTTTGATTTAATAAATTTTTTGGTTAGATCAAAAAAATCAATTTTCATATTTATTTTTTCAGGAAACCAAAAACTGGCCAGTATTAATGACGTCTTCAGAAGTAGGTATGTCAAAAAAGGGGAAGCAAAGGCGATTATAAGATTCACATAATCCGAAAGTTCAAAATATGACAGATAGTTTAATGCTTTTTTTGCTAAAAAGTGCGGTATAAGTGATTTGTTTTTAGATAAATAGCCTTTTGTATAAATATATTTTACTTGAAAGAAGTTTGACTTATTGCTTATAGATATAGAGTCATTAATATTTCCTTTTTGGGATTCTATTTCAATTTGATAAATATGACCCTTTGAGTCGGATATTGGGTCAAATCCAAATGGGTAAAACTGACCGATATCAAATTTTGAGGAATCGTGGCTACCTTCGTAGTACCAAGTATTATTACCCTTTTCTCTTATTCTAAACTTAATTACATCACTGTTGATTTTTTTATGGTTATTAAAAAGAAAGCTGATAGTGCCTAAATTATTATCCTCTGCCATAAATTCAAATTTTGCAGTTTCTTTTGAGAGAAGTCTTTCAAAATTGGAATCTTCTAAAAATCTGACATTTTGAGCCAGATTGTTTATTTGGGAATTATAAAAAAAATTTTCTTTATCAATAAAAATCCTTACCTTGCTAATAAAAATCAATATCGAAATGGTCAGAAGCATTAGAATTGTTAGCCACTTTTTCATGTAGAAATTACAACAATAATAACAGAAATGATGGTAAAATGACCATTATGATTAGAATGAGCAGTGAACTACTGGATAAGTTTAACGATATTGAAAAAAAACATTGGTGGTGGGAAGGAAGGCGTGAGCTTCTTAGATATTTTTTTAAGAGAAGAAAACCAAAATATATATTAGATATAGGTTGTGGGACAGGAGAAACCCTTTCTTTTTTAAGAGGGTATTATCCTAAAACTAAACTTTATGGAGTGGATACTTCATCACGAGCGATATCTTATTCAAAGGTAAGGGGGCATAAAAATATCAAGAATGCATCGGCAACTAATCTTCCATTTAAAAATAATTTTTTTGACACAGTTTTGTTTTTGGATGTTTTGGAACATATAAAGGATGATAATAAGGCGATAGGGGAAGCAAGACGAGTGTTAAAAAAAGGGGGAATTATTATTATTACAGCACCTGCCCTAAGTTTTATTTGGTCGGAACACGACATAAAACAAGGACATAAAAAGAGATATACGAGACGCGAAATTAGGAAATTAGCTATTGATAACCAACTCGAAATGTCTTTTATTAGTTATTTTAATTTCATCTTCAGTTTGCCGATAATCATTATCAGGCTTTTAAGCAGATTAATGGTTTTTAGATCCTTCGCTAACTATGATAAAGAAATTAATTACAATATTGCTAAAGTGACAGCTATTAATTCAATATTAAAATACCTCTTTGTTCTTGAGATAAAAGCGCTAAGATTTATAAAGTATCCTATTGGTATATCGGTTTCTGCAGTCTTAAAGAAACAATGAACAAATTAACAAAAGTAGAAATTAACGAAAAAGAGTATTTTAATAAAATTGCGAATAAATATGATAAAAATTATCATTATCTGGAGCCTTTTACCAAATATAAGATTAACAAAAAGGTATTAGAGTTTGCGAGGTTAATAAATGGTTATACTAAGTCGGATGGACTGCATATGCTTGAGGTGGGTTGTGGAACTGGAGAATATACAAAACGGATCGCCAAATTCTTTCCAAAGTCAAAAATTACAGGACTTGATATATCTGAACATGTGGTTTCAGTTGCAAAAATAAAATGTAAAAGAAATAAAAATGTTTCCTTTGTTGTTAAAAGTGCGTATCACACAGGTTTTCCAAAGGAATCCTTTGATGTTATTTTTGGCTATTATGTACTACACCACTTAAATATTCCGAAATTTAGAAAAGAAATGTTTAGAGTATTAAAATCCGGAGGATTTGCATTTTTTTATGAACCAAATCTTATAAACCCTGCAGTTTATTTGATTAAATCCAATAAATATTTAAAAAAGAAAGCTGGAGACTCTATATATGAATGGGCAGTTAACCCCCTAACTATAGAAAAGAATCTGACCAGTTTTAAAATGATAAAAGTGGCCACAAGTGAATACATTTTACCTTTAAAAATAATTCCTCTTAAAATTATGATTGTTGTAGACACAATAACGGATTATCTTAAACACATTCCGTTTATAAAGTATTTTGGCGGTTCGGTTTACATTTTTATGACCAAAAAATGAAAACAAATAAATTTTTCATTTTATTTATAATTTCAATCTTCTACTTTTTTTATATATCTTTCGTAACAAAGCCTTGGACATTTGATAACTTTTCATTGGTAGACGATGGACAAGTTCTTACCCAAAATGGTCAATACCTAAGTAGCTGTATCAAATATTTAGATTGCTCTCAATATTTTGATCAAACATTTGAACTTGGAACATATAGATTTAGACCTGCATATTGGATTATTAATGGTGTTAATCAAATTGTTTTTGGAAATAGAGCGGATTTACATCATATTTACCGTGTATATGTAGTTGGTTATTTGTCTGTAATACTTTTGGCCTTGATTCTTTTAAGGCTCAAGGTTAACAATTTGGTTGTTGTATTTACAACCCTTATTTTTATGACGTCGTTTTCTTTTTCAGAAAACATTATACGCTTGGGTACCAATGAACCTTATCAAGTAATATTTTTAGCTCTTTTTTCAATTATGTATCTATACCAAACAAAAAATAGAGTTTTACTGATCGTACTGCTAGTTTGGTCACTTTTAATTAAGGAGAATAATATTGCAATTCTTCCTGCAATATTATTTACGGAGTTTCTGACAAATAAAAAATTTTATTTAAATAAACCATTCTGGTTGGTGCTTGGAATTCCATTATTGGTTTTTGTTGCGGGCTCGGTTATTGGCAAATTTATAATGCCAAGCACTACCATTGATATGCCTGTATATACCAGCAATTATGTTGTCGGAGTTAAAGAGATTTTGAATAACTCACAAGCTATATCTGCTATTCTTTTTAGTGATACTTCACTGCTTTTGGTTCTTATTTTTCCGTTTTTATTATTATTTAAAGATATTAGGAGTGCTTTAAAGAATAAAGAATTTATTTATTGGGTATTATTTTCTGTATTTTCAATAGTAATCCTTACTCCATGGAAATATGTACTTGATCGGTATTATCTTGTTGGTATTTTTGGATTAAATATTGTGATGGCCTACATTGTTAGTCAGTTAATCACGCTAGTGAGAAATAGATTAAATCCAAAATTTTGTGATACTACGACTAAAGTTGTAGTTTTTAATATTGTTGTCTTTTTGGTTATGTCAAACATATTTTTTAGAGGGCTTCCGATAAATATAATAAAAACATTAAATTACAGAAATTGGTTTGAGGTTTTTACTAATTTTGAAAAAGATCAAGTTATAGAGATTGCAAAATATAATAAAAATGGAGTTTATCTCAACATGGTTAATAATCTAGACAGTTGGGAGTTTCTTTATGAGATTCCAATTCATCTCAAGCTTCTATATGGAATAGATCCCAATACTAAAATGTTGGGATCTGCACTTCCAAAGTCTGGAATTGTATTTTCCAGATCATCACTCGATATGGTTTTTGACATAGAAAAATTAGAAAAATTGGGATATAAAAAAGTTGAGGGCAAATCATATTATATTGATCAGATTGACCCTCAAAAATTTAGAAATGAATTTGGCATGAGACCTATACAAACTATTTTTAATCCACCATTTAAAAAGGAAAGTCTAAGCTACTCTTGGGAAATAAGATATAAAAAATAATGAAAAAAAAAGGCGATAAAAATAATAGGACACTCTCTTTTATTACCTATTATATGGTTTTCATACCTTGCGACCTTACTTATGAGTCTTGGAAGATTCAAGTATCTATCAGGCAATTTTGGAGATAACCACCTCCTAAGCATTTTTTTCTCGATCGGATGGAAAACTTCAAGTTTGTTAGGAATAATATTTTTATTTGTGTTAGTTGCTTGGGTTTACATTTATATTCGTGGTGAATCTACGATTAAAAACAAAATTTCATTTTTTATTGTTGGCCTTACTTCTGTATTTACTTTTTTTGTTTCTAATGGCTTTGTTAATCAAGAGAATGTAAATTTCGGTAATTATTTATATTCTCTATATGGTATAACAAAACAAAGTTTTGAGCTCCTATCTAATATCAGTTTAATCACAACATTTCTTTATGGTGCATTTTTATTTAATGAATTCGACAGTTTAAAGAATAAAAAGAAGGTCAATAATAAGTTCGGTATTTCAAATAAAATGCTCATGACAATTCCATTCTTAGGAATATTGGCTTGGTATTCTCTCCAGACTTTAATCAAAGCTGACGATTATCTTTCATATGCAAAATTTACATATGAAGATGCATTTGAAAATTATAAAAGTATAGCTAGATTGTGTGAAATAGTTCCGGAAAACAGTGCAATAATTATACCTGTTCAAGGCATTGATTGGCCGGATATAAGTAATGCCCCAATTGTAAGATATTTTTTATTTCCAAGAATGATCGTAAGTTCCTCCGATCTTACCAGTCAAGAAAAAGCTGCAAAACTTAAAGAAGCTTATTTCATTTCACTAAACAAGGGTAATAAGTTATTTTGGCCAATAATTGACAGGGAAAAAGAAGTGGTCTATTTTGCACCCAACAACCCTTTAGGTTATTCAGATCTGATTGTGGTAAATAAAGAAAACGGTATGGTAATTTATAAAATAATTTTTCAAAAATGATATATCTTATTTCGACATTGTTATTGTCTTCGGTTTTGACAACCAAAATATTATTTGTAGCCATCGGAAGGGGTGGAAGCCCCGGTTTTTTTGAATACATGTCTATCCTTGTTCTTGCTGTATTAATAATAGTGGGAACATTCAACTACATTAATGGCAGGGGAAAACAGAAACCTGAAAAACTTGTAGTTGAGAAAGCTGGTCTTGCTAAGTTTCTCGTAATTCTTAGTATTCTATTTATTTCTACCTCATTATTTATCAATTTTAATAAAAAAGCTGTTCTTTGGGATGCGGTAGCACTCTATGACGCACGGGCAAGGTTTCTGGTAAAGGGGATTGATTTCAGTGAGATGGTCGAAATTTCGAAATATGACTCCAATAACAGCTACTATTATGTTTTATATCCTCCATACACAAGTATGGTTCACTATTTGTGGTATGAGTTGGGAATATCAATTCCTGTTGGTGTCTTTTATTCCATATCTCTGCTTCTTTTGGCGGTTGTTATTTATTATGTAACGCGGAAACATCAAAGTTTGATTGTGGCTGCATTATTAACATTCATTGTTGTTTCAAATGGAGTAATTTTTTCTCTATCGCTATCTGAGTATACAAACTTACCCTTTACTTTGCAGATGTTTCTGGGAGTTTTCCTGATATATGAGTATTTAAAAGATGGATCGAAGTGGAAAATATTTTATGGGATCGGTTTAGTAATAACAACGATGTGGATTAGATTCCTTGAGCCTATATGGGTTGGAGCCGTGCTAGCACTATTTATTTCAACTTTTACTAAAAAGAAATTTTCAAAAGAACTGTTATACCCTGTATTAATGTTGGTGTGTGGGGTAATTGAATATATTGCATGGCAGTCTTTTGTTTCAGGATCGGTGGATACTACTAAGATGGTGAGCTTTTCAGCTATTAGATTTCTTGAACCTATTGTTGGAATATTCACAGGATCTCTGACTTCAATTTTTGCTTTTTTTGTAAAATCATGGGGGTTAATATTACCTGTGCACATTTTTGCAATATATTTGGCTATATTAAATAAAAAGAAACTTAACTTTTTACAGATGTTTATGATTTTTACAATGCTGATATATTTTTCCGGATTATATTTTGTTTCCTTCCAATCTGTATGGTGGGATAAATTGGGGGACTCACTTGTAAGGGGGTCAACATTTATGATACCAATTAGTGGTTATCTTGTATTAGAATACCTGAATGGAAAGAAAAATTAACTTATCCTTTTGGTTTTTTTGGGGACTATCAATGCTGGTAAGTTTGGTGGAGGCTGTTACTTATTCAGGATTTATAATAAAACATACAGGTTTGAATCCGCTTTTAACCATTACTCCTGCCATATTTCTTAGTTTAACGCTTCTTGTTTTAAATTTTGTAAAGAAAAATAAGAAATCTCAAAAGAACGATAAAGCATTGGTGTTTTTTTCAGTTTTTCTGTTAATACTATATATTGTACTTAAAATAGTGGATCGTTTAACTTATGCTAATTTTGTTTTTAGTAATCTGCATATCCAACCCAATAATCTTCTTTGGCCTGTATTAATTTCATTTTTGTCTATAGTTTTTGTATGGTTCCCGAGGATAAATTTTAAAAAACTACTTACTTCTCGATCGGTTTTATTTTTGTTTGTAACTTCCATCATTGTATTTAATATATATAGAATTTATAAAATGGAGTGGTGGGCATTCCAATTCATTATTACCCATCCACAAGCTTCATACGACGATAAAATGAGACGAGCGGTGGGACCAGTATTCTATAACTTTACTCAATTTATTAATACAAACACACCTGAGGATTCATCAATTTTGATTCCTCCACAGGCTTTTCCTTGGCCCCAATCAGGGAACGAAGCTTTTATGAGGTATTTTATTCATCCTAGAAAAATGGGAAATGGCAAGGAATATAACCCTCAAACAAAATTAAGTGATTATGACTTTATCGTCTTAAATTGGGGAGAGACAGATAGTACAGAGCCCCCATATACTCATAGCTGGCCGAAGTTTGATGTACCCGCAGAAGGAATTATATTTATGAATGCTGATGGAACATTTGGGGGAGAGATTAAGGGAAATTATTATTACAAAGACTATATTGATAAAAAAGTCTGGGGGCTTATTATAATCAAACATTAAATGTTATTAATATTTGGAATGCTACTGGTTTTAATTTTTGGCTTTCTGTTAAGTGTAATTTTGGTTGAGGAAATGCACCCAATGGAGAGATTGGGAATATCATATCTTTTAGGTTTTGGAATTTTTACGCTTTTGATGTTTTGTTATTCAACATTAGGTATAAAAATTACATTAATAAGTACGCTGACGGCACTGGGAATTTGTATCACAGCGACCTTGGCATTTTTCAAGGTATTTAAACGAAAAATTTCTATAAACCTGTCAGGATTTATTAAGTCATTGTTCTATTTGTCTCGTTTAGAAAAGATTATTGTCTCAGTAATAGCGGGACTTGTGGTTGCAAGTTTTACCATCTCGATATATTTCCCTGTATATATTTGGGATGCTTTGGCTTTATACGATTTTCGCGCAAAAATAATTGCTCAGATTGGTTTTTATACACAAATTGCAAATAATTATGTTTGGTTTGGGGGTTATCCTCTTTTTACATCTTTAAGCCATACGTTGGTTTATATCTTTGGGGGGAATAATCCCCAATTTTTGTATTCTTCAATGTATGTTTCTTATATTTTTGTATTTTATGGAGCTCTTCGTCAGATTGTTAACAGAAAAGTCTCGTTAATTTCAACTTTACTTTTGGCTACAACTCCTGTTTTTTTTGATCATTCAACGTTTGCCTATACAAACCTTCCTTATTCAATATTTCTTTCAATGGGAAGCATTTATATATATGTATGGTTAGTGAAGAATAAACCATTTGGTTATTTAATTCTTGCAGCAGTAATGACAGGACTTTCGACGTGGACAAGGAGTACTGAACCATTTTGGATAATTAATTTAATAGTATTAGCAATTCTATTGCTTTATAAAATTAAAAAGTACCTTCTACCTTTAGTAGTATATCTATCTACATTTTTGTTGATAAGGGAACCGTGGAATATTGTAAATAATTATATTCTTACAGATAGAAAAGCATTAATTGCTTCTAATATTGAACCTGTGACAAGTTCCTATATCTCTATAATTTCAAGAATACCAGAATGGAATAGGATAGTTGAAATTGGGGTATACATTTATAAATATATAGTAGTCTCGTGGTATCCGTTTTTGTTTTTGTTTTTGCTTTGTTTGTTACTTAGTGTCAAAAATTTTTTTCATAGATATGGTTCATTTTTTGTTTTAATAATCATTCTTTATTTTTGTCTTTTGGTATTTGGAACTTACTTATTTACTTTTAGCAACGTTTCCTGGAATGAGATACCCGATTCGGCGAGACGCATGTCAATGTTTTTTATGCCATTAATGATTTTTTATGCTGGAATGGTTTTTGATACTTTTTCCTCTAGTACGAATTTTAAAAAAACTAGAAAGATAAAATGAAAAAAAGCAGCAAAAACATAAGAAACAAATATCCTGTTGTTTTTTTTGTGTTTCGAAGACCGGATACAACTTTACGGGTTTTGAAAGAAATTATAAAGTCAAAACCGTACAAATTGTACATATTTGCTGATGGACCGAGAGATGAAAGTGATTTTTTTATGGTAAATAGAACAAGGAAATGTATTGACGATTTACTGTCAAAATCTAAAATAAATATAATTAAAATATATAGAAAAAAGAATTATGGACTAAAGAAAAGTATTCTAGGTGGACTAAATGAAGTTTTTATTCATGAAAATGCAGCGATTATTTTGGAAGATGACTGTTTCCCATCTCTTAATTTTTTTGATTTTTGTAATTTTGCTTTAAATAAGTATTACAACAGCACTGAAATAAACACGGTTTGCGGCACCAACGTAGGAGTTGGAAATAAAAAGAATAAAAATTTGATTGTCTCTAAATATTTTCTACCCTGGGGATGGGCACTATGGAAACGCAGTTGGCTCGAATATAAGAATGTAAGAGAAGAAGATTTAAAAGCTATACTTAGCAAAAAAAACAATAAGATTCTTGCTTGGTATCTTATGCAGGTATACAATCTCAGCAAAGAAGAAAAGGTAAAGGCTTGGAGCTATAGAATGGTGATTATGCAAATAGTGAATGAAAAGCTAAGTCTTTACCCATCGTATAATACAGTAAGCAATATTGGATTCGGCGGACGTTCATCTAACACTCTTGTTAAGACAGTTGGTTCAAATTTTGAAATTGACAAGAAAGTAAAAAAAATAATTAACAAAAACGCGACTTATCGAAAAATGAAAAAATATGACAATTTTATTGCTTACAATTTATATCTTACTCCAATTTCCTTTTGTGGGTTAATTTTGAGAAAATATTTTCCCTATCTTGTTAAATATATTTATCGTAAATGGAATAAATAATATGTACTATATAATTCCAGAAAATTTTGTAGCGATTATCTCGACAATATTTACTCTCGTTAAGAATTGGAAAAAAATAAGAATTAGAGGATATGGAACAATAATATCTCCAGACTCCACTTTTGAAAAATCGGTTACTATCTATGGTGGATGCAGAATTTTAACATCATCGTTTGGTAATATGACATATGTTGGACAAGGAAGTAGAATTGCCCATTCAACAATAGGTAAATTTTGCTCGATATCGCAAGAAGTTGTGATTGGACCAGGAAAACATCCAATAAACAGTTTCTTTTCGACTCACCCAGCTTTTTTCTCGATCAGAAAACAGTCAGGTAAAACTTACGTAAAACAAAAACTGTTCGATGAGTTTGGAAAGACAACGATTGGCAATGATGTAATGATCGGAGCAAAGGCTATTATACTTGATGGTGTTAAGGTCTCAGATGGAGCTATAGTTGGCGCAGGAGCAGTTGTTACTCACGACATTCCTCCTTATGCAATTGTTGGCGGGGTACCAGCAAAAATAATTAAATACAGATATAACAAAAAAATTATTAAATATTTGTTGGAAAGCAAGTGGTGGAACATGAATGAATCATCAATTCGGTTAAATATCAATAAACTAAACCTAATTATTAAAAGGAAACCTAAACAATAATTGGATTTTAGAATATCGTACTACTTCATCACGATTTGAGGTAAAATACACTTTATGAAAGTAGATAGTCATAAAGTTACCGTGATTAGACCTAAACCAAGATGGTTGTTATTAGATTTTACTGAGATTTGGGAATTCCGTGAGCTTTTTATTGTTTTTGCCTGGAGAGATATAAAGGTCAGGTACAAACAAACAATATTAGGTGCAACCTGGGCAGTCTTCCAACCATTAACCTCAATGTTTATATTTACAATTTTTTTTGGAAATTTTGCAAAAATTCCATCTGGCGATTTGCCATATCCTTTATTTGTATTAACTGGGTTAATTTTCTGGAATTACTTTTCAGGAATTCTTTCCCGTGCTAGTAATTCTCTTATTGAAAATGAAGGAATTGTCAAAAAAGTGTATTTTCCTCGAGAGATTCTACCCCTTTCTACTGTAGGCGCAAACTTAATTGATTTTGGAATTTCCCTGGTACTTTTATTTCTAGTTTCTTTTTATTTTAATTTTGTTCCCAATCCACGTGTTCTGTTTGTTGTTCCTTTGGGTTTACTAATTGGAACATTTGGGGCGGGAGGACTTGGCCTTTTGTTATCTTCTTTCAATGTAAAATATCGTGATGTTCGTTACGCGTTACCATTTTTTATTCAGATGATGATTTTTCTAACTCCTGTGATTTATCCGACTAGCATAATGAGATCATCGTTTCGTTATCTCATCGCTTTAAATCCAATGACGGGAGTAATTGATGCTGCAAGGATAGTGTTTTCCGGAGGATCAAATATAAATTGGCCAATATTGGCAATTTCTGGAGGATCATCATTATTATTGTTTATTGTTGGATTATATTATTTTAAATCGACTGAAAGGTTTTTTGCGGATCTTGTTTAAAGAATGAAACCAATAATCGAAGTAACTAACTTATCAAAGAAATACAAATATGGTGAATCTCAACCATATTACACTTTACGAGATACCCTTACAGGTCTTGTTAGAGCTCCATTTCATTTGCTAAATAAAAAACAAAAACAAATTAATCTGAATAAAAATGAATTTTGGGCATTAAATAATATTTCATTTAAGGTTAATCGTGGCGAGGCAATGGGGATTGTTGGACATAATGGAGCAGGAAAAAGTACTATTCTTAAAATATTAAGTAGAATTACCCCACCTACCAAAGGAAAAATTACTCTTCGGGGAAGAGTAGGAAGTTTGTTGGAAGTGGGAACGGGTTTTCATTTCGAACTAACTGGGCGAGAAAACATTTACCTTAACGGGGCCATTTTGGGGATGAAAAGGCGTGAGATAGATAAGAAATTTGACGAAATAGTAAATTTTTCTGGGGTAGAAAAATTTTTAGACACGCCTGTAAAACATTATTCATCTGGTATGTATATGAGATTGGCTTTTGCTGTTGCGGCCAATCTAGATTCCGAAATACTTATAGTTGATGAAGTTTTGGCAGTGGGAGATACTGAGTTTCAAAAAAAGTGTCTTGGGAAAATGGATGAAATTACAAAGAAAGAGGGAAGAACAATTTTATTTGTTAGCCACAATATGGGGGCTATAAAAAGATTGTGTGGTAAGGGCCTTTTGTTAGATTCCGGTAAAAAGATATATGAAGGAAAAATAGACAATGTGGTAGATCAATACATGACTTCATTCGATGTAAAAAAAGTTTTTGAACCAATAAAAGTACCTGAAATCGATCTAGTAATTAATAAAATTTCGATTAATCAAAAAAACAACGGGAAAATAGTTCCTGGAAAACCCGTACAGGTGGATATAGATATTTTTGCTGAGCATGAAGTTAAAGATATTGGAATCGAAATTATATTCTCTCATGACGATATGGATGGTCGCCTATTTTCAACCAATACAAAATCTTCTGACGGCTTAGAAATTGTTATTAAAAAGGGTAATAATCATTTTACATGTTTTATCGACAGTTTTAATTTGTGTTCAGGTAAATACAGATTTGGTTTTAGTATACAAATTCCCTTTATTAAATCTTATTATCTTAATACGGATCTATTTTATTTTGATGTTCTAGAAACCACCTTTAGTAATTCCCAACTACCAACACTTCCAATGTATGGTCATGTATACCTTGATCATAAATGGCTTATTAAAACTTGATCTAAAAGTATGCAAAAAATTGTTATTTTACTTAAAACATATAAAGGAGATATTGATTATATAAAAAGATTGATTGAAAGCTTTAAAAAATATAATCATGACAAAATACCTCTTTATATTGTAGTTCCATCAATTGATTTATCACTATTTAAAAAATTTGTAGATAAGAATATTAAACTATTAAGTGATGAGTCTATAACGACCGATTTAGTTTATGATAATAGTATTTGGGGTATACGCCCAGGGTATATTAATCAAGAAATAATCAAACTATCTTTTTGGAAAAAAGGATTATGTAAAAATTATTTCTGCATGGACTCAGACGGTGTGTTTATTCGTAATTTTTATGTATCTGATTTTATGTATGATGAAAATACACCTTATACAATACTATCTGAGGATCACGAGTTGATAGTAGACCCTCAATACTATAAAGACTATTGGTGTGAAAGAGAAAGGTTAATTAAACGAATACAGAAAAAAATTGGATTAACCGATAGGCGAATGTTAACTTCTCATGGATTTGCAATACTTTCATGTAAAGTGCTTGAATCTTTTTATAAAAAATATCTCTTGCCAAACAAACTTAGATATACTGACATTTTGAAAATTGCACCGTATGAATTTTCGTGGTATAACATGTGGCTACAGAAAGATAAAACAATTCCTATTGAGTTTAAAGATCCATTGATAAAGCTGTTTTACCAAAAATCTCAACATCTTGAATATTTGAATAGAGGAATCACAGTGAAAGATATTTCAAGAGGGTACATTGGATATGTTATAAACTCTAACTATTCTAGAGGGTATGGTGTTTTGGACTACAGTGAAGGAAATCGATACACACCTTCGCTAGAAGATATAAAATCTGCAACCTTTAGTATAGTCAGGTATTTTTACATAAAATTCAGCAAATCATTAAAAAGAGTTTTTAACTTATTTAAACAGTTATGAGATTTGTTATGACAACAACACATATGAGCAAATTTGTTAATATGGCGATTCGAACAATAGAAAAACTTACCGGATACGAGATATTGGTTCATAAGAGAAATGCAAATAAATCAAAATCAAGTACGAGGTATTTAGCTGAAACCACTCGCTATATTAATCAGATTTCTTGCTTTATCCCAAAAAATGTATTTGAAATTGGAGCAAATTATGGTCAAGACGCCGATTTTTTAAAAAGAGAATTTAATTTGAGCAATAAAAATGTATACGTTTTTGAACCCCACCCAGAATTATTTAAAATGATAAAAGAACGATACGGTTTTAATTGTAATAACTATGCGGTGTCTAACAGAAATGGGAAATGTATATTTCATACAATGAATCTAAATAAAAATAATGGAGCATCTTCTTTAATGGTACACAAATATAATGACAAGAAAATGTATAGTGATATAACAGTTCAAACAAGAAGAATGGACTACTTTATTTCTAAAAATAATATAAAATCAATTGATTTTCTGAAAATCGATGTCGAGGGCCTAACATATGAAGTTTTGTCCGGTTTCGGTAAAAGTATACAAATGGTTAAAGCTGTTCAGGTAGAGACCGAATTCCTACCCATCTGGAAAGGTCAAAAGACTTGGAGTGATGTTTACAAATTATTGTCAATTAAAGGATTTCAATTGATTGATTATAGATTACACGAAGGAGGAACTCAGGCAGACTCTTTTTGGATTCAAAAGAGATATGTTGATAACAAGATTTTTAACTTAAAAAATAACAGATGGGAAGATATGCACAAATAAAATGAAGAAATTTCTAATATCAATTATACGAAAATTCGGGTTCGATATTGTCAGATATGGAAATTTCGTAAAATCAGTGAGGACAAAAAAGTTATCGCTTTATAAAACTAAAACAGGAGATTATTTTTTACCAACTGATGCAGTCAATGATGAAATTGCATACGCAATTAAAAATGATACAGTTTTTGATAAGGAGGTTGTTGATTGTGCAGCAAAGTATATCAAGCCCGGAACCGTAGTACTTGATTTGGGTTGTAATTTTGGGCAGATGAGTATTCTATTTTCAGGTCTAGTCAAAAATACTGGAAAAGTACATGCGTTTGAGGCTGATAGTTGGGTATACAAAATATTATTAAAAAACATTAAAGCGAATAAAAAAGAAGAAGTTGTTATTCCCCACTTTGGCGCTGTGCACAATACCGTTAACAAAATACTTCGGTTTCCTATCCAAAATTTTAAGAAGTATCAGTCATATGGATCTTATGGAATTGACTATACCGCAAAACATGGCAGAAGGGTAAAATCGCTTACAATTGATAGTTTGAAAATCAAAGAAGAAATTAGTTTTATGAAAATAGATATCGAAGGGGGAGACCTCAAAGCCATGCAAGGTGCTCGAAAGACAATCCTTAAAAACAAAATGCCGATCATTTTTGAATATCAGTATACTTATGAAGATAAGTATAAAATGTGTTTTCAAGATTATGTAGATTTTGTTGGAAGTATAAATTACAGATTTGTAAAAGTAATTAATGGATGTAATTATCTAATCTTGCCAAAATGAAGTATGTATACGGAAATAAATAAATGTCGAATCTGTGGAAGCTCACACCTGATTGTTGTATTGTCACTTGGAAAACAATATCTTACTGGTGTTTTTCCTAAGTCTTCTGGAGAGAAAATTACAAAGGGTCCTCTTGATATGGTTTGGTGTACAAAATGTGGCCTTCTTCAAATGAAACAATCATATAGCTCTGAAGAAATGTATGGTGATAATTATGGATATCGCTCTGGACTAAATGTTTCAATGGTTAAACATTTACAACAAAAAATGAGAATGTTGGAAATATTGGCTAAACCGAAAGCATCTGAACTATTAATAGATATAGGTAGTAATGATGCTACTTTATTAAAAGCCTGTACAGGTAAATATAAAAAAGTGGGAATAGACCCTACAGGGAAAAAATTTAAAAAATACTATTCAAAAGATATGACTCTGATTTCAGATTTTTTTTCAACGGCTTCTTTTAAAAAAATATTCCCCAATAAAAAGGCAAAGATTATTACATCAATTGCGATGTTTTATGATTTGGAAAGCCCCAGGGATTTTGTATTAGATGTAAGGAAATGTCTTGCTGACGATGGTATTTGGCATTTTGAACAAAGTTATATGCCAAGTATGCTTCGCACCAATTCTTATGACACGATATGTCATGAGCATCTTGAATTTTATTCTTTTAAAGTAGTTAAAAACTTGCTTGAAAAATGTGGAATGAAAGTAGTGGACGTTGAAGTGAATGCAATTAATGGTGGAAGTTTTGCTGTCACTGCTTGTAAGAAGTCGGCCAAATATAAGTCGAATATGCCAATAATAAATTGGATGTTAAAACAAGAAAAAGATATGGGTCTTAACACCCCAAAACCATATAGAGATTTTGAGGAGAAAGTTTATAAACATAGAGAGAATCTAAGAGAATTGATAAAAAGTCTTGTTGCAGATGGAAAGAAAATAATTGGTTATGGAGCTAGCACAAAAGGTAATGTTCTTCTACAGTTTTGTGGTTTTGATACAAAACATATTTCTTGCATAGCCGAAGTGAATGAAGAAAAATTTGGATCATTCACCCCAGGAACTAAAATTCCTATAATTTCTGAAAAAGAAGCTAAATCCAAAAAACCAGATTATTTCTTCGTATTGCCATGGCATTTTAAATACAACATATTGGAACGAGAAAAAGAATTCTTGGAAAACGGGGGAAAGTTCATTTTCCCTCTTCCTTATATAGAAATTATTTGATAATGAAAGCATTAATATTTGGAGCTGGTGGTCAAGATGGGTATTATTTGACTCAGCTTTTGAAAAAGAAAAAAATTAAAGTTGTTGGGGTAGATAAATTATCTGATGAATGGCTGATGGGTGACGTTGGCAATTTTTCCTTTGTCGAATCATTAATTAAGAAGAATAGGCCAGATTATATATTTCATTTTGCCGCCATTTCATCAACAGATCATGGTGTAGTACTTGAAAATCATGACACAATAAGCACCGGTACATTAAATATGTTAGAAAGCGTGAGATTACATTGCCCAAAATGTAAGGTCTTTTTGTCGGGTAGTGCCTTGCAGTTTAGAAATACGGGAAAGCCAATAAATGAAAAAACACCATTTGAGGCAAAAAGTGCATATGCGGTTGAGAGAATTCAATCGGTATATATGGGTCGTTATTACCGAGAAACCTTTGGTATAGGAGTGTATATAGGATATTTCTTTAATCATGATAGTCCAATTAGACCCAAACAACATGTAAGCCAGTATATTGTGGAATCAATCAAAAAAATTTCTAAAGATGGGGGGGAAATGAAAATTGGGGATATAAATGTAAAAAAGGAGTTTGGATATGCAGAAGATGTTGTTGAGGCAATTTGGATTTTGGTAAATCAAAATAAAATATACGAAGCTGTGATTGGTACGGGGAAAGCATATAGTCTAAGAGAATGGGTAGATTATTGCTTTAAGAAAGTAGGTAAAAATTGGAAAGATCATGTTGTACCTAAAAAGAACTATAAAGCAGAATACAAAGTTTTGGTAAGTAATCCGAAAATAATAAAAAGCTTAGGCTGGAAACCGAAAGTTGGCTTTTTTGAATTGGCGGACATGATGATGAACTAACTATGATAGTAGTATGCGAACCTCAATGTAGGGGAGTCAGTCACGAAAAAGTTAATGGTGGATTTATCTACGGTCTTCATTCGGCTTATCCGAAAGATAAGTTATTATTTTTTTCTGATAAATCTCATTTTAAGGAAATAAAGGAATTATTTAGAAGTAATAAAGTGAAAATCCCTAGTTTATCGTGTCAGCCGATTAGTTTTGATGCAAATAATGCATTTAGTCTATTTGGGATACTAAGATATTATTTTTTGTTTAAAAGAATATTTGATAAAACACTATCGTTGGGGCAAACTAAAGTATTTTTTTTGTCGACCAGTCCAATTATTCTATATACAATTAAAAAACTAAAGCTTGAAAGTAGGTATAGAGATATGTGTTGCACCTTTGTTCTTCATGGTGAATTAGAGGATATAGCAAACAAAAAATATAAGGATCCATATACGCCAACAATATCGAGTGTAAAAATCAGTATAAAAAGAATTGTTTTCAATTTATTAAATCACCCGGATAGAGTTTTTATATTTGTAATTAAAAAACTCTTTTTTCCATTTGTATTTGCATATTTGCATTATTCATTAACTTATAAAAAGAAATTTCGTACTAAAAAAATGCTTCTGTGGCATCATTCTGATCAATATAAATACATTGTTTTATCACCACACATAGTTATAAACGCAAAGAAATATTTGGATACAGATTACTTAAATTTTCATACAATTATCATGCCGATTATTTATGACAAACCATTACCAGAACCTGTTAATAAATATATAAAATTTGCCATTTTTGGTTATGGGGATTCTGGCCAGATGAATAAGATGCTAACCATTCTTTCTAAAAGGAACATCACTAAACCTTATGAGATAAGAATTATTAGTATGGACGATAGAGGAACTGAAGGTTTTCAAAATGTTACTCATGTAGGTAATGGTAGCATTTTATCAAGGAAAGAAATGAAAGATTCTGCTCGTGATATAGACATATTTATGAATTTATATGGAAAATCACGGCACCGTTTTGGTTGTAGCTTGTCAATATTTGAGGCTCTGTCATATTTAAAACCAGTATTACATTTGAGTAATCCTGGATATAATTATTTTAATAAATCAGCTATGCCAATAGGTTATCGGTGTGATGATCTAGAAAAATTTGTCGATAAGATGCAGGATATTGTCGAAAGACATTCACAATATAAAGGCGAATTAAAGACCTTAAGAAACAATATGAAGGAATACAGAAAAGAATATAACATTCAATATAACCTGGATGAATTAAGGAGTAGTTTCACTTTTACTTAATATGAATTTAAGACTAGGATTTTCTACTCAAATATTTTCTAATTGCTGCAGCACGAAGGAAGCGGTTAAAAACATTGAAAATGTTGGTTGTCGGACAATTGAAATTATTTTTGAAAAAAACAAAGGGGTAGATAATTTTGATTTAGATGAGATAGAAGCGGAAGATCTTAAAAAATTTGATTGGGTTAGTCTTCACGCTCCCACTATAAATTATGGAAAAAATAGAGAAACAGAGACAATATTTGGACAGATACATAGATTTAATAATAAACGCACACTGGATCTGGTTGTTTTTCACCCTGATTGTATATCAGATTTCAAAGTATTTGATAAGATTGATTTTAATGTTGGGTTTGAAAATATGGATTGTCATAAGTATTCTTACAAACAACCATACGAACTAGAAAAACTTGTCAATCTAAATAATAGATGGAAAATAGTTCTTGATGTTAATCATGTTTATACTAATGATAAATCAATGGAGCTAGGGTCTTCATTTCACAGAATATTAAGCGAAAGAATAGCGGAATACCACCTTAGTGGTTTTTCTACAATTCATGATCCACTGTACAAAACAAAACAAATAAAGATAATAAAGGCCATAAAAAATTTTCGGTTACCTGTGATTGTTGAATCATTATTAACACCAGAAACAATTAAAAAGGAGAAAGACTATATTATTAAAATGATGAAAAAGGTAAACTAAAACAATATGCCAATCGATAAAGAATTGAAATCAGAAATATTACTTAATAATATTGAAAAGACATTCACTAAAGAAGATTCGGAATCGACGGGTCTTTATCAGACGGGAAATCCTGAAGCATCTATAAAGATTGTTGCATCCATGAGAGACTATGGTGAGGTTAATGTGCTGCTTCCTGTTATTGAGGAGTTGCTGAAGGATAAGAATTATGGTGTCTCAATTTTTGCGGATGGCCCTGGAGAAAAAATTTTAAAAAATAAATCGAGGTTTAAAAAAATAAAAGTTGAGAAAAACATTCTCGTAAATATTGCAAATGAAGTTGAGAGTGCAAATATGGTTTTGGTTTCCCAGTCAGTCAATTCAGGTATAGATAACTCTTTAGTGTCGACAGCAGCAACAGAGGCAGGGATTAAAGCGGTTACAGTAGCTATAGAAGATTTCCCTGGTGGTGGAAGCGCTCTTAATAATGTTCTTTCAAGTAAGAACAATTTGCTTATTCCAGATTGGCAATGTGTGATGAATGAAGAATCAAAAAAAGCAGTCATAAAAGCAAGGCCCAATCTTGATCCCAAAAGAATTGTTATTACTGGGTTGCCAAATTTTGATAAAATCAATGTTTATGAGAAAGAAAATACAAGAAATGAATTTAGAGAAAAATATGAAGTTAAAGAAAATGAAAATATTATTGTCTGGGTAGGTGGTTATGGTGAAGTAGATAGTGAATCATTAAAAATATTTCTAGAGGGTTTAAAAAATAGTGCGCTAGAAAATTACCGTCTGGTTATAAGGCGGCATCCAAGTGACGAAAGGAGTAAAGAATTTTTTGATAACATAACTACCGATTTTTATGATCACTTACTTGATACATCTAGCGAAAGCATTGATGTAGTAAGACAATCAGCCGATTTAATTGTGACTATAAATTCAACAGAGAGTGTAAAAGCAGTTTGTGAAGGGACTCTTACTTTATTGGTGATAATACCAGAAATTTTAAAACAGACAGGTGAGCCAAATTTTACCTTTTTAATCGCTGAAGATGGTTCAACGGCAGTGGTTCGAGAAAAATCTGAAATGGTAAAGACTTTAAAAAAAGTTTTTAATGATGAAAAATTCAAAAATGGTTTGAATGAAAAAATGAAAAAATGGAAAGTTGATGGTAAAGCAACTGAAAGAGTGGTGGCATTGATTAAAAATAAAGCTCAAAACAACCAGTAAAAAAACAAACTTCAAAGATCGTATTTTTTTTAAAATATCGTGATAGAATACAGCATATGTTATTAACCAATAAAACAGTATTAATAACTGGGGGAACTGGTTATCTGGGCCAAGCCTTGACAAAAGAAATTTTAAAACAAAAACCCAAAAGTATAAGAATTTTTGGTAGAGATGAGGTAAAGCATTATAAATTTCAGGAAAAGTTTTCCCACAATATTAAAATCAGAAATTTTTTGGGAGATGTACGGGATTACCAAAGACTTCTTAAAGCCACAAGGCAGGTAGATATTGTTATTCACGCAGCCGCACTTAAGAGGTTGGACCTTTTAGAGTACAACGTGGATGAATCCATTAAAACTAATATTTTAGGAACTTTAAATGTTGTTAATGCATGTTTGGAAAATAAAGTTGAAAAAGCGGTAATGATTTCTACAGATAAAGCATGTTCACCTGTTAACACTTATGGCGCATGTAAATTTGTCAGCGAAAGAATATTTAGCGAAAGTAACTACAGCAAAGGAGATTTAAAAACTGTTTTTACTACCGTTAGATATGGAAATGTTTTGGAAAGTACAGGCTCCGTTATCCCGTTTTTCAGCGAAAAAATAAATAATGGTGACGTCATTCCCTTAACCGATCCTCGTATGACAAGATTTATCATTAGTCCTAAAGAGGCAGTTTATCTTGTTTTTAGTGCAATCAAATATGGAGTGGGCGGAGAGATCTTTGTACCCAAACTTCCTTCTTTCAGGATTACGGATTTGATTGAAATCCTAAAAAATAAATATCAATCTAAAAATAAAGTAAAAATTATTGGTCTTAGACCTGGGGAGAAAATTCATGAATTAATGATAAATGACTCAGAAATTCCTAGAACATATAATTTTAAAAATCTCTATGTGATAGGTTCATCGATTCAAGAGTTTCAGAGTCACATTAGACCTTTGTATATTAAAAGAGGTAAATTGTTAAATGAAAAGATTATGACGGAATATAGTTCTAAGGATTCGACAATCTCTCAAAAAGAAATCTCCAAGATTTTTAAAAAATTAGGTCTTTTATAATGATTCAAAATCAATGAAAGTATTTATAACCGGATACAAAGGATTCATTGGAAGAAATCTTACATCTGAACTTAAGAATTGGGTAGGGTACAACAGTGATGTTTTGGATAAAAAAAAGCTTACAAAGCAAATGAGAGGGTGTGATGCAGTAATTCATCTAGCTGGTATATTTAATGGTCCCGATTCCAATCTTATTTATAAGGTAAATCTTGTAGGAACAGCCAATGTTGTCCAAGCGATGCATGAAAATGGAATCAAGAAAATAATATTCGCTTCGTCGGTTGGGGCAGGGGAAAGATTCTATAATGCTTATGACGATTCAAAATTTATAGCTGAGAAGATTGTTCGGGATAAAAGTCTCGAGACAACCGTTTTAAGATTGTCTAATCTCTATGGAAAAGATCAAAAAGATAAACTTATAGCCTTTCTATTGGATGGTTTTAAAAAAGGGGAAGTACAAGTGACTGGGGATGGTCTTCAAACAAGAGATCTTGTTTATATTGATGACGTTGTTGATGCGATTATAAAATCTTTGAAAGTACCAGGGAGCAAAAAACCAATAGACATTGGTTGTGGGAAAAGCTACAGCATTTTAAAGGTTGTGGATATAATTTCTCGAATCCTGAATAAGAAAGTAAAAATAGAATTTGTGAAGTTTCCCAATTATGTAAAGGATATGAGAATATCAGAGGTAAATTTGTATCTGGCAAAAAAGCTATTAGGTTACAAACCTAAATATAGTCTGGAAGAAGGACTTAAAAAGATTATATCAGAATAATGGCAATTATATTTGTATGAATAAGATAATTTTGGGTACGGCTCAGATTGGAATGTCGTATGGCATCAATAATCAAACAGGTAAGCCCTCTGAAAATGATTCTATTGCAGTTTTAAATGAGGCCTATAGAAGAGGTATTAGAAAGCTTGATACGGCAGACACATATGGCGACGCAATTGATATTGTAGGAAGGTATCACGCAGGTCACAATAAATTCAACATTCTTAATAAGTTTAGTTTGTCTGATGGCAATACAGACATCATCAGAAAAGTTGAACGTGCTTTAAGAATACTAAGAATAAATGAATTTGAAGTCTATTCGTATCATTCCTTCAATGATTTTATTGCCAATAATAAAATTTCAAAAATACTAATGAAATTAAAGAAAGAAAAATTGATAAAAAAAATAGGTATTTCCATTTATACAAATCAGGAGTTTGAAACGGGAATAAACTCTGAAATGATTGACGTAATTCAAATACCATTTAACATTTTAGATAACAATAACAAAAAAGGGTCACTTATCACTAAAGCAAAGCAAAATGGGAAAGAAATCCATACACGATCCGTTTTTTTACAGGGTTTGTTTTTTATGGATGAAGGAAACATTATTTCAAAATTAAGACCATTGGTGCCGTATATAAACAAAGTTAAAAGCTTTTGTGAGATTCAGGGAATGTCAATTAATAAACTTTCCTTAATGTATGCAATTTCAAATCCCAATATTGATGGAGTATTGGTGGGTGTAGATAGCGTAGAACAATTGAAGGAGAATATAAGTTATTTAAAGCCAGACCATATTGGATCTATAATAAAATTTGTAGAAACTCTTGACGTTAAGGAAGTTGAGTTGTTAAATCCTGTAAGTTGGAAACAAATATGAAAATACTAGCCATCACTCAAGCCAGGATCGGATCAACCCGTGTACTAGGAAATGAATTGAGTATGAATATATAATTATAATAAACGAATGGATAACCAGGCTGAGAAATATAAAATGATCTTGGGAACAGTCCAATTAGGCCAGAATTACGGTATCAATGATAAATTAAAGCCTTCTGAGGAGCAATCCCATACAATCTTAGATGAAGCACACAAAGCTGGGATTAGGTGGCTTGACACTGCCGATAACTACGGTAGTGCGATTACAACTATTGGTAACTATCTCAGAAGAAACCATAATTTTCAAATTTTTAATAAATTTATTTTAACTGATGGTGGGGATATTGATCGAAAAGTAGAGCACACATTAAGGATATTAGATATTGACCATTTTGAAGTATATTCGTATCATCGCTTTAAAGATTTTATTAATAGTCCTGAGACTCGAAAAAAAATGTTGCAGTTAAAGGATCAAAGATTAATTAAAAAAATAGGTATATCAATTTACTCAAATCTAGAATTTAGACAGGCTATCGATACAGATGTTATTGACGTTATTCAAATACCGTTGAATATTCTTGATAATACTAATATACGAGGCGCTTTAATGGATAGAGCTGTAAGAAAGGGAAAAGAAATCCATGCAAGATCTATATTTTTACAAGGCCTCTTTTTTACAGATGAGAATAGGATACCCAACAAAATAAAACCACTGATACCATATTTGAAAAAAATTAAAGATTTTAGTAAGGAGAATAATATACCTATAAATGAAATTGCTTTAACTTATGTGGTTTCTAATCCGAATGTGAGCGGTGTATTAATCGGAGTGCGCAATGTAGAACAGTTAACTGGAGATTTAAACTGTCTGAAATCTGAACATGTCAAAATTATTACTAATTTTGTAAATACATTAGATGTTAAAGAGACTCAGCTATTGAATCCAAATAACTGGAAATAATATGAAGATATTAGCAATTACACAAGCAAGAGTTGGGTCAACTCGTCTGCCAGGGAAAGTCCTAAAAACTATAAAAAACAAAACTTTATTAGAGATACACTTAACAAGGATTTTGCAGTCAAAAAAAATATCCAAATTAATAGTGGCCACAACTATAGAGCCTGGGGCTGAAAAAATTGTAGCTATCGCTAAAAAACTTGGAGTGGAATCATATAGGGGTTCAGTAAATGATGTCTTGGAACGCTTTTACCTTGCTGCGTTGCCAGAGAACCCTGATTATATTGTACGTTTGACCTCTGATTGTCCACTTATCGATGCCGTCGAGATAGATAAAGTTATAAACAAATGTATTCAGGGTAAATATGATTATACTTCGAATAATATTGAACCTACTTTTCCAGATGGGCTAGACACTGAAGTGTTTAAATTTTCTGCGCTCAAAAAAGCTTACAATAAGGCCACTCTTAAATCTGATCGTGAGCATGTTACACCTTATATTTGGAGAAATTCATTGGTAAGAGGAGGAAAGATATTTAATTCATTTAATGTAAAATACCATAATGATTTTTCAATTTATCGTCTTACAGTTGATACGCAGGAGGATTTTGATTTGATTAGAAATCTCATTTCTCGCTTGGGAATAGATAAAGGATGGTTGGATTATGTAAATTATCTAGACAAAAACCCAAAGTTGATGAATATAAACTCTAAATATGAGAGGAATGAGGGCTACAAAAAATCACTAGAAGAAGATAAAATGTTCGTGAAAAAAATGAATACAGGACAAAATTTATACAGAAAAGCAAAAACACTTATTCCAGGGGGTACACAGTTGTTGTCGAAGCGTCCGGAAATGTTTCTACCTAACCATTGGCCAGCCTACTATAGCAAAGCAAAAGGATGTTATGTTTGGGATATGGATGGCAAAAAATTTATAGACATGAGTTATATGGGAATTGGTGCGTGTGTTTTGGGGTATGCGAATTCTGAAATAGATGAAGCAGCTATTAAAGCAGTTAGGCTTGGAAGTATGTGTACATTAAACGCGCCAGAAGAAGTTGAGCTGGCTGAATTGATGTGTAAACTTCATCCGTGGGCTCAAATGGTTCGTTATACCAGGGGTGGTGGTGAGGCGATGTCCGTTGCGATTAGAATTGCTAGAGCAAAATCAGGTAAAGATAAAATATTATTTTGTGGGTATCATGGTTGGCATGATTGGTATTTGGCAGCCAACTTAGCAAAGTCTAAAAATTTGGATGGGCATTTATTACCAGGACTTGATCCTTTGGGGGTTCCAAGAGGTTTGAGAGGTAGCTCTGTTCCTTTTAATTACAACAATACCGAAGAGTTTTTAAAATTGATAAAAAAATATGAAGGCCAAGTTGGGGTGGTTGTTTTGGAGTCTATAAGAAATCTTAAACCAGAAAAAAAATTTATTAATACCATAGCTAAAGTAACAAAAGAGCAGGGTATAGTATTTGTGGTTGATGAAATTACTGCTGCATGGAGAATTAATAATGGAGGAGCACATTTGGTTTTAGGTATTGAGCCTGACATTGCTGTCTTTGGGAAAGCTATAAGCAATGGTTTCCCAATGGGTGTGGTGATTGGTAAAAGAAGTGTTATGCAAAAAGCACAAGATACATTTATAAGCAGCACGTATTGGACAGATAGAATTGGACCAACTACTGCTATAGCTACTATAAAATATTTCAAACAAAATAATGTTCACAAGCATTTAATTTCTGCTGGAGAAAGCATACGTAGGGGCTGGAAAGAATTGGCAGAAAAACACAATCTTAAAATAGAAGTTGGAGGTTTAATTCCTTTAAGCCATTTTACTTTCGAATACAAAAACCCATTAGTGCTAAAAACATTATTTACTCAAGAGATGTTGGAACTTGGTTTTCTAGCAACAACTGCTTATTATGCTTCATATGCACACAAACCTCAGCATATTAAAAAATATCTGGAAGCTTGTGATAAAGTTTTTGGATTGATCTCCGATGCCATTAAAAATGGTAATCCAGATAGGCTGTTAAATGGCCCTGTTTGTCACTCAGGGTTTAAAAGATTAAATTAAAAGTGGCCATGTTGATTCTAAACTATGAGTAAAAATGGACAGAAAAAATTTGGATTGGAGGATGTGTCTGTGGTGGTTTGTACAAGGAATGAGGAAAAAAGGATTAAAGAATGTCTTGAAGCGATTAAAAATAATCATCCTGGAGAAATAATCATCGTAGATGGTGGATCGAAAGATAATACTGTCAAAATCGCAAGAAAATACGCAGATAAAATTATTAAATCAACTCACTCCCATCTTAGTAGAGATAGGCAGTTGGGTATCGATAGTTCTAAAAAGTCTGTAATAGCAATGATAGATGCCGATCATCGTTTAGAATCTGGAGACATCTCTTCATTACTCAATGATTTGGAAAAATATCGTCTTGATTTGGTTCAATCTCAATTGATTTCATACAAAAACGAAAGTTTCTGGAATGCTGCCGAAGAGCAAATGTGGGAAATCAACCTTAATATTCCAGGTGGAAAGAAGATGATTGGAACTGCACCTGCTGTTTATAAAAAATTTATCTTTGATTATGTAAGATTTGACGATCATATTACAAATTTGATTGATGACACAGATTTTATTTATCGTTTATCGAAGTATAAAAAAATAAAATTTGGAACTGGAGATACTAGAATTAAGCAACTCCATTCCACTTCCTTTAAATCATATATTAAAAAATTTATTTGGTATGGAAGAGGCGACGGCCAATTTTGTATTAAAAATAAAAATCGGGCAGGTTCGATGCTTTTTCATTTATGTATCCGTTACCCTGTCATATATCCCGTTAGGGCGGCATTACAAGGGAAACTCAAAGTGGTGCCATATTTTATTATTCAGGGATGGATGCGTTTCTACGGTTTGCTAATTGAGATTGTAAAAATATATATTGGTAAAATTGCATATGGAAAGAACAATAGCCATATTTCCCATAAAATTAATGAAAAAAAATAATTTCAGCACACATAAGTCAATTTATTTATTTCTCCTCAGAATACTTGCAATTTTTTTAGTAGTGTTACTACATGCTTCAGCAATTGTTGTGGTTAAATATGGTCAAATTGGGACAGATTCTTGGTTGGTTGCCAATCTATTCGATAGTATCACAAGACCTTCGGTTGCAATATTGTTTATGGTCAGTGGAGCATTGCTTTTACCGAAAAATGAACCTTTAGGTGTGTTTTACAAGAAAAGGTTTGTAAAAATATTAATTCCATTCTATTTTTGGCAACTGTTTTATCTTTTTTACTCACTATCTTTTCAAATCGAACCATTTATTAGCGCACTAAAAACAAGAAATACGTATTACGACTTACTTTTTGGTTATAATTATACCCATCTATGGTTTATTCCAATTATCATACAAATATATTTAATTACACCGATATTAAGACGGTGGATATTATCGGTAAAAAAATCTCAAGTTTTTCAGGGACTGTTTATTTGGGGAACAATAATTATTTTGAATGACGCATCTTCTTATATATTGGGAAAATCAATGGTTACTTCCAATTTTGTATTTGGATTGGGATATTTTCTTTTAGGTTATTATTTGTCATCTCTAAAATTTACCCTTAAACCTAGGATAGCAGTCTTGTTTTTGGTGTTGTCATTGGGTATTACTGCATCTTTCACAGCAATTATTACTATTGTTAATAAATCACTATCTCTTTATCCGTATAGTTATTCAAGTATCCAAAATTGTGTTGCGGCAATACTATTTTTTATTCTGATAAGACAAATTAATTGGCCAAAAATATCCTCAATTTTGTTTGTTAAAATTGTTTCATTCATCAGTTCTAGCTGTTTCGGGATTTATCTGGTGCATTTAATATTACTTGAATTAATAGTAAAAAAATTTCCGTTTTTCTTTTTTCCGCCAATGTCAAATTGGTACGATTATCTTTTTAAGATACCCATACTTGCCATCATTACCTTTTTGGCAAGTCTAGTAATTATTTCAATACTAAAAACAAACAAATTTACCGAAAAAATAGTTTAATCTTTAGAGTCTTCCCACAAAGGTAGATAAGTATTCTATTAAGACAATAATTGCCGTACAATTCTAGGAACATAATGAAAATCATTTGTTTTTCGTCCCACACTGCAACATGGTATTTCGCTTTTGCTGAGGCAGTTATTGCCTGTGCTCTGCAGAAGAAAGGTCACGAAGTTCTTTTTATAACTCCAGGTAACCAGTTTTCTGGAATAACTAGTTTAAGGCAAGAAAAAATATTAAGAGAAGAGTTTAGTCTACATGGATATGAAATTGGAACCGTATTATCCAAAAAAGACCTTAAAGAAATTGCCTTAATAATTAAAAAATTAAATAGAAAAAATTTCGGTAAATTAGTAATTGGAAATATTCAAATAGGTAAAATTGCGTTATATGAATTTCTTTTGCGTAACAAAAAAATAAAAATTGAATTTTCCATAGATGAATGGAAAGAATGTATTTCAGAAATAGAAAATACACTAGTTTCATTTTATGCCTGCAGAAATATATTGAAAAAAGAAAATCCGGACAGAATATTAATGTACAGTACGCTTTATTCAGTAAACCATGTTTGGGAGTTAAATGCCAAACAAAAAAGTATACCGGTATATTTTATGCATCATGGGTCAAACCTTTCAGACATAGACAATACTTTAATAATTGCTAAAAATAATGCCTTTTTTTATTTAGATAAACTTAAAAATTACTGGTCAAAATTGAAGGACATTCCAGTAAATCAAGAATTACTAAGTGAGGTGACCGATCATTTTTTAGAACTACTGAAAGGGAAACATTATCTGGTTTATTCATCACCAAAAAGTAAAGAAACAATTAATATTAGAAAAATTTTCAATATTAATGAAAATCAAAAAATTCTGACAGCAACAATGAGTAGTTATGATGAAATGGTTGCCGCTAAATATGTTGGAGTTTGGAAAATGTCCAATAAACCTATTTTTCAGACTCAAATCGATTGGATTAAAACTCTAGTTAAATATATGAGGCAAAGACAAGACTTATTTCTTTTGATTCGGGTTCACCCGAGGGAATTTCCAAACAAAAGAGATAGTCTAAAATCGGAACACGCCAAAGTATTGGGAAAGGTTTTAAGAAATTTACCGGACAATGTTAAAGTGAACTGGCCTACGGATAAGATATCAATATATGATTTAGCGGAAGAAACTAGTGTTTTTTTAAATGCGTGGTCGTCGGTAGGTTTAGAGATGAGCTTGTTGGGTGTTCCTGTGGTAATTTATTCTAAAGAATTTGTCCTATATCCTTCAGACATCAATTATTTAGCCAGAAATCGAAAAGATTATTTCGCAAAAATTGAACTAGCTCTAAAAGATGGTTGGAGTTATAAAAAAATTAAGAAAGTATATCGCTGGCTAGCATTGCATAATGGCCGAGCGGTTGTTAGGTTTAGAAAAAAACAGACTGAAATCGGTCAATTAACAATCAACGGAACAACCCCCCCATTTTTGAGCAATTTTTATAATAGCCTTTCACCTAAAGTAAGATCATATGTTGTAAAGTTGGCAATGGCAATGCCTGGAATATGGATTAACAGAAGACAGAGGGATGAATGTAGGAGACAACTTATGGAAAAAGTTGATATTTCAAATGTAGAAAAAATGCTTCTCAATTCAGATGACACTTTGGTTGAAGTAAAAAAGACATTGACTAAACAGACAATGGTGAAAGAAGAGGATTGCAATATTCGCAAAGAAGTAAAAAGAATATTTGAATCAATGTATGGTATGTATTCTAGAAAAATGCCTATTAAAAAAGGTGGTTTACAGGATAATTTAAGAAATGTTTTTACAAAAAAATGAAAGATTTTTTATACATTATACTTGGTTACTTTAAGAAATCCTTTTCTCAAGAAGGTGAAGATCTAATTTTATTAGAATACTTCAAAAAGAAAAAAAGAGGATTTTATATCGATATTGGAGCCCACCATCCATTTAGATTTTCTAATACATATCTTTTTTATAAAAAGGGATGGAGGGGTATTAATATAGATGCCACTCCTGGAAGTATGAATATGTTTTATAAATATCGATATAGAGATATAAATATTGAGGTTCCCATATCAAACAACAATAAAAGAATTGATTATTTTATATTCGATGAACCTGCCCTAAATAGTTTTTCCTCAAAGCTTTCAAAGGAAAGGAATGCTAATACTAAATATAAGATCAAAGAAATAGTTAAACTAAAACCGCGGAAACTGTCAGAAATTTTAGATGATTATATAACGAAGAATACGAAGATTGATTTTATGTCGGTAGATGTAGAAGGTTACGAATATGAAGTTCTTATCTCGAATAATTGGGAAAAATATAAACCAACCTATCTTTTAGTGGAGATATTAAACACTAAGTTGTGCCAAATGGAGAATGATAAATCCTATTCATTTTTGATTAAAAAGGGTTATTCAATGATTAATAAGACAGGAAGAACGGTTATATTTAAGAGAAGGTTGAAATAGTATAGACTGTTTATGGAGTGTTTTTGGTAAAGTCTAAAATATTAAGGCACTAATATGAATATATTTTTAACATTTTCAGATGCAGCCAAATTTGCAGATATTGCAAGAAATGTTATTTCTGGATTAGGTTATAATGGCAATTTTTCTTTTTGGAGAGATGGTGCTTTTGCCCTTTTGCAAGGGGTAGCTTTTCCTTCTCCATGGTTACCACCACTCATGCCTTTATCAATAGCTCTGGCATTTAAGATATTTGGAGTATCAGATTTGGCAGTAGTAGGGGTATCTTCTTTTTATTTTATTTTATTGGTTGTTTCTACATTTCTTTTAGGTAAAAAAATATTTGGGAATCTTGTTGGAATACTTTCAGCAATAGTCATGGCGATGAGTGTAGATTTCTTGAATTATGCGAGAAACGGTTCGGCTGAGGCTCTTTTCACTTTTGAGATTATTACCACATCTTATTTGTTAACTATAAAGAAAAAATGGGCAAACGGATTAGCAATTATTTTCGCTATACTAATGTATTTTACTCGCCCTCAGGCCTTTATTTATATTGCAGGATTAATACTTTATTGGCTTTTAATAAATTTTAAAATCAAAAAAGCACTTATTTTATTTGGTTTGGTATTGGTTGGGGGTTTTTTGATTGATTATTTTATTCTCCCAAATTTTGCTGGAAAATACTTTTTATATTCTGTATCTGGTAGAGGAATACTAACGGCGACTCAAGTTACAGCTGGAGGGTCAGCTTCAGATTCTTTGAGGGGATATTCTGTTCCTGAAGCATCTATAGGCTTGTTGCAAATTGCTAAGAAAATATTTTATAACTTATATAATTTTTACAAATTAATTCCCCAAATATCCAATCCATATTTATTTGCATTTTTCGTGTTTGGTTTGTTTCGTTGGAGTAAAAGTAATCTTATTAATTCATTTAAAACATCTTCAATATTTATGATCGCGACTACACTATTGGTATGTGCAGTATCTATTCCTTTCTTTCGCTATATTCATCCCGTAATTCCGTTTATATATATTATTAGTGTTGCAACCATAGTAGAAATTTTAAATCTTAAATTTATAAATCGTAAATTTATTATTTTTGTCTCCACATCTCTAATTTTAATTTTTTCTGTGGGACAAACTCTAGGCGTCATATTTTTGGACTCAAGATTTGTAAGGAATACTCACAATATAGATAAACCTCCTGTTTATGTTGTACTTTCAAAAATCCTAAAGGAAACAACTCAACCTTCTGACTTTGTGGTTACAAATCTTGATACCTGGGGAAGTTGGTATGGTGAGAGAAGAACTATGTGGTTTCCTGTTGAGCCAAAACAGCTTATTGATACCAAAACAGGAGAAATTCCCTTTAATGCAATTTATTTAACAAGTTATAGGATCGATGATGAAAACTATTACATGGGTAAGGATTGGAGAATGATTTTTGACAATCCTAATGACCCTAAAAAATGGACGTGTGACGGCTGTACTGAGATTGCCAAGGAATTTAAATTAAAAGATGTCTACAAAGTTCCTGCTAGTGATAATTATGAAAGACGGGATGCAAAGGCAATACTTCTTGTGAGAAAATAAAACATGGCTCTAAAATTTAAGGTCTTTCTCCTTTTCATTCTCGCCTTTTTGCCAAGAATAATTAATCTTGGGGAGCACAATATCTTTGTTGATGAGATAACCTGGATGAGTAGATGTAAAGATGTTTACGGGGCGGTTCGTACACTTTCTTGGAGTCCATACAATAAAGATTGGTGGCTTACACCCAACATTGCTGAGGCAATAGGATTACCAGTTACATTCTTTGGAGGAATGACGATGACCTACCTTTCTCCTGGTTATAGTATTCACTCAATGAATATTATGCGTGATTTTGTTGCCACGCGTTTACCTGTTTCATTGATTGGTACATTCTTTGTCCCAATTCTTTATTTGCTTTTAAGAAAATTTGTCAATGATAAAGTAGCTTTCCTTACTTCTCTTCTTTTTGCAGTTGACCCAATTGCAATTGCCTTAAGCCGTTGGCTTCAGCATGATATGACGTTGGTAGCATGCACTACCATAAGCCTTACACTTTATCTTTTAAGTAAAAACAAATGGACAATTCTTGGATCTTCATTCTTTGCAGCCATGGCAATTTTAACTAAGCCGCAAGGATTTTTAATACCTGCGACGTTAATTATATTCACTGCGATTTTGGCTTTAAGAAAAGAAAAATATTATCTAAAAGAACTGTTAATCTGGATAGGTCTTGCTGCAGGATTTACAGTTTTATTTTTTCCATATCTTTGGGGAAATCCAATTGGCAATATGCTTACTTATATGCGTCTTCAAGTTTCAAATGTAAGCCTCGGCAACTTAACGTTTTTTAATGGTCAAATTACTTCTAACCCTCCCTGGTATTACTTTTTTGTAATTTTCCCATTCCGTGTTCCTGAAAGTGTTCTGGTTGGATTTATTGCAGGAATTACATTGTTTGTTATCAATATTAAAAAAGGACTATTTAAGAAAGAATTTTTTAAAAACAAATTATTTACAGTTGGACTAATATACTCAATCCTATTTATTCTTCTTATATGTACTTCAAATAAAAAACTGGGAATAAGATATGTGTTTGGCATTTGGCCATACATATATATATTGGTTTCCTATGGACTCCTTTTTATGGAAAGATATATAGGCAGACCATTTAAGAAAGTTTATTGGTTAATTGTTTTTTTGTTTCCCATCTGGGGAATTGTAAAGTTTTATCCTATCTATTATCTTTATCACAATAATCTAATTACACCCGCGAAATACCAGAATCTGGAGTCAGTTGGGTACTGCGACAGTGTTAGACCTGCAATTGAATATCTGGAACCAAATCTTTTCCATGGTGTTAAAATAATGTTGGCGGGATGCGATGCTGCAATCAATTACTACACAGGTTTTACAATTAATAGAGTAAATGCAGTTGCAGAAAAACCAGATTTCATAATTGAAGAAGTTCACAATGCGCAAAAATCTCTAAACGTTTTTGATGATATCAATAAAGCCGGATACATCGAAATTAAACAAATAGAATTTAGAGGAATAATCCTAGCGAAAATTTATAAAAAACCATGAAACGCTTACTTTTTTTATTGCCCCTCTTAGCTCTAATTGCGGTTTGTATTTATTTCATTTTGACCACAAGCCCGCTAGTCCGCTATTGGGCTGATGATTTTTGTTCCGCTATTCCTTTAAGAAACGCGGGATATTGGGGTGCTCAGGTTAATTGGTGGATGAGCTGGACAGGACGCTATTCATATATAGCTTTTTTGGATATCTTTGAACTGCTTGGTCCCTGGGCTGCTAAAATTCTTCCTATACTAATTGCTCTCGGTGCAACTTTGGCTCTAATCTCTGCGTTTTTCTTTGAAGCGATACTTGCTCCACTTTTTGTAATTCTGGTATTGATCAATGCTCCAAATATAATTCAATCTTTTTATTGGCAGGTTGGTTCACTTAATTATGCTTTTGAATTTATTTTCTTTAATCTTTTCATTTCACTTTTAGTTTGGCCTAAAAAGAAATTAGCTTATATTGGTGCATTTTTATTGCCTTTGATTGTAGGGGGATTTTCGGAAACAATCGCCTTAGCCCAAATAGTACTAATTGCCGCAGTACTTCTAATAATAATTATTGGCGACTTTGCCGATAGTGACATTTCTGACAAAAAATTAAGAATTAGACTTGCAATGGTCGGATTGATTGGAGCAATTGCTTCGGTTGGCATAATGTCTCTTTCACCAGGAAATGCGGCTAGAGCTTCTTTGGTAGACCATCCTGAAAGTTTTGCCTTTGTAATTAAATCTACATTTTATGGAACGAAATGGTATCTGCAAAGAATGTTCATGATACCCACATTTGTTGTTTCTCTGATTTTGGCTGCAATGGCAATTTTCATAACTGTTGAGCGGAAATGGAAAATGTTTAAAAAGTTATTTTTTGGAACAAGAAAGATGCTCTTAATAATGCTTCTTTCGGCTCTTTCCGCAATTTTTTCCACGGCCGCTGTAATATTTTCAGGATATTATGCAATGGCATATACACCTCCTGAACGTGCAATGTTTGTAGCGATTTATATGATCTTTGTATCGTTTTTTATCTTTTGTTTTGCTGGTAGCGTTATTGCTATGAAAAAAGTTTCAGATAAACTGAAAAAGTATTTGGTTTGGGTTGCTCTTGTTGTTAGCTTTGTTTCCTCAATATTCCTTATTAAATCAACTGTTTCCAGTTGGGGAAATATAAGACAGGAACTTACGGTTTATGCTCAGGATTGGGATTTGGAAGAAATTACACTGGTTAAAGCTGGTGAAAGAGAGGACAAAATTGGTCTAATCAAGAATATAAGGCCAGTTGGTAGTCTTGACGGCTTTGTAGAAAATAATGGTTGGGTGTTGGGATGTATCAAAGAATACTACAATTTAGAGGAAATTAAGTTAAAATAATTACAAAAAATAGTTCTTTATTGCGAATTGCTGTTGTTCTAGAAAAAGTTTCTTCAAGTAAAATATATTGTTTTGTTCGTAGAAAAGGATTAATGCTTTCTTAAATTCAATTTCGTCAACACTTCTATATGAAAGTGGAAAATAGTTGTTGGATAATAATACTGCATTACTTACCATTCTTGCAGTCCTTTTATTACCATCCATAAATGGTTGCAGATATGAGATCATGGCTAGAAAAATTAAGGCCTTTTCTGGTACATTATCTAATTTATTTGTTGATGCTATTAATTTAGTTAAAGCTTCCTCTATCTGTATTTTATTATCTAGAGGTGTATATTTTGTACCTGTAATTCCAACCGCCGATTGACGTATATTCGATTTTATTCCAAGATCTTTTGTGAGTTCAGAATGGATAGATCGTATATCTAAAATATTAATGTCTTTGAAACTCTCTTTTTTTTCAAGAATGATATCAAAGGCACTCTTGTGATTAAGAATCATTACAGCCTCGTCTCTGTCATGCCCTTTAGCCTGCTTTTTATTTTTTATTAATTCTTCTGTTTCGAGAAGGGAATAGGTATTACCCTCTATTTGAGAAGATTTCCAAGAAAGTTCAATGGTAAACCTTTCAAGTTCACGTTTTAAAATTGTTTTGTCTAAAGTGTTAAATTGCGACTTCAGCTTTTCTCTTCCCTGCTCAAAAAGATTACGTTCTTCATTCGAAAACAATCCTTTCAAATTATTTATTAAATCAAAATTATAATTTTGATATTTGACGTTTCTAGAATCTGTTGTTTTCGAAAAGTATTGATCTACATTAACGGGAATCAACATCTCACGATCTTTTTTGAGGATATATCTTACATATTTTCCTCCGCCCACCAACTCTATCCAACCAAGCTTAATAAGATGGTTCAAGTCTCGTATATTGGTAATACGGGAGATATCTGTATTTGCCAGAGATTTTTCAAGCTCAGCTCTGGAGGAATTGGGGTTGAGCATTAAATAATTAAGTAAATTCACTTGCCTGGCATTTAGCTGCGTATCATTCATATGCCTACAGCGTATCATAATGATACGCAAGAAAGCAAGTAATTATTGTGATTTGTTTCTGTTGAGCTAAAATGAGTAATGCTTCTAACAGACGGTGAGATTATTGAAAAGCTCAAAATAAAGCCTAGTGATAAGGTTTTGGATATTGGCGGTAGCATGATGCAACATAAAGAGTTAAAAATTGACACTTTAGCAGATATAATTAGACCCGAAGATGCTCCATACAGTTCCTCAAAATTACTTGCTAAACATTTTGTAAAAGTAGATATCACACGCGAAAAACTGCCATTCAAAGATAAAGAGTTTGATGTGGTTCTTTGCACACATGTTTTGGAGGATCTTCCTAGCCCTTTCTTGGTTATGGAGGAAATGGCCAGGGTAGGAAAGCGCGGGTTAATTGTAACACCAAGTATGGGATATGATATGAAATTTACCCCCATTGACTATACAAATTGGCTTACGGGTGCCAGGCGCGTTCCTGGAGAGGCACACCACAAATGGTTTTTTGTAAAAGAGGGGAATTCTCTAAAAGTAATTCCTAAAATATACCCAATTTTATATACAGAGGAGTTCCAGGTAACAGATTGGAAAGGTGAGGTAGAAATTGAATACTATTGGAACGGTATAATTAAATATAATGAATTCTCGGGATTAAACATCCACAGGCTAATAGATGAATATAAACGATTTGTTGAAAAGAATAGTGAAAAAATTGAAATAGGCAGTGTGGTCTATTTTGTTGATAATCCAATAAATATACTAAAAGCACTTCTAAAAAGATTTTTAAGGCGTGGTTCGGGATACAAATATAGAAAAGAAATCTAATGAAAAAATATGTAGACGGTATTAAAGGTTTAGTATTCTCTGCAACAGCAAAGGATACTTTTACTCTTTTTACTGGTAATGTTGGTGCAGCATTCTGGGGATTTTTGTTTACCTTAATTGTTGCAAGATCGTTATCAATTTCTGAGTTTGGAGTATTTTCGGCGGTATTAAATATGGTTATTATTATTTCCTCTCTGGCAGATTTGGGAATATCATCTGGTGCTATTAACTTTGTTTCTGAGCATTGGACGAAAGGAGATCGCTTGAAAGCTAATGAATATGTTAAAGCATCCTTTCTTATACGTCTTGTTGTAACATTTTCGATATCTCTTGTTTACTTACTTTTTTCTCCAATTCTTTCTCCGCGCCTTTTAGCATCAAATGACCCAGGAATGGGGGTTTGGGTTTCTATAGTTGTTATATTTTGGTTTCTTGATTTGTTCTTTCCTTATATTCTTCAAGCAAGAAAGAAATTTCTACATTCTGTAATTTACGATAATGCTTATTATGTAGGGCGTCTTCTTTTTGCCTTCATTTTTTATCTAGTAGGGATGCTGACTATTGAAAAAGCATTTTGGGCTTTTGGAGCAGGATTTGTTGTAACAATAATTTTTACATTTATTTACATAAAGACGGATTTTATGAAATCAAAGCCAACAAAAGAAACATATGTAAATCTTCTTAAGTTCTCAGGATGGATTGGGGTAAATCGTTTGATATCCTCTGTTTCTGGAAGAATTGATATTCAAATGTTGGCAGCAATGGCTGGGGCTATGGCAACGGGACTCTATTCCATTCCGTCACGCCTTGCATCTTTTATAATTGTTCTTTCTGGAAGTTTTTCATCTGTTTTGGCTACACGTTTAGCTTCATTTGGAGACAGAGAAAAAGAAAAGAAATATATTCTTAAGTCAACTCTGGCACTACTTCCCATTACTGCAGGAATAGTACTTTGGATAATAATCGCTAAACCATTTATGCTAATTCTCTTTGGAGAAAAATATCTTCCTGCAGTACCAGTATTTCAAGCGCTGGCTGCTGCGCAAATACCTTTTCTTTTTACATCTCCCGCAGTTTCTGCAATTATCTATGCTATGAAAAAGACTGTTTATATAGGAGTTCTTTCATTTTTCCAATTGGCTGCGATCTTTGCTTTGAATTATTATTTAATTCCAAAGTATGGAGTGTTTGGTCCAACAATTACGTTTGGAATAACTAATACCTTACTAGCAATTTATGTTTGGTTTCAAGTTATAAGATACTATTGGATTAAAAAATGAAAATTTGGGCACACACTTTGGTTAAGAATGAAGCCAGGTGGCTTTGGTACTCTGCCTCATCAGTAATTGATCATGTAGATAAACTCCTTCTTTGGGATACGGGAAGCTCTGATGAAAGTTTGGAGATTGAAAAAGAACTATTAAGAAAATATCCAGACAAAATTATTTTAAAAAACAGAAAGCAAGAAACAATAGAGGATTTTACCAAAGTCCGTCAGGAAATGTTGGATGAGACCACTTCCGACTGGTTTTTAATGGTTGATGGAGATGAAATATGGTATGAAAATTCTATCAAAAAAGTTATATGTTCAATAAAAAAAGGAGTAAACGGTTTTGAATCAATAGTTGTTCCAACAATAAACTTAGTTGGAGACATATTTCACTACCAAGAAAAAACGGCAGGAAAGTATAAATTTGGTAATCTTGAAGGTCATTATAACTTAAGAGCAATTAAACGAAGTGTTCCAGGACTTCACTCACAAGGAGTACATGGCGTTTGGGGTTGGGCAGATGACGAAGGCAAAATGATTCAAGATAGAGACAGTTATAAGTACATAGACGCTCCTTATCTACATGCTACCAACTTACACAGATCTTTCTCAGACTTATCCGTTATTAAAAGAAAAAACAAATTTAGATTTGAGATAGGGGAGAGCTTTCCAAAGGATTTCTACTATCCAGAAGCCCTTTTTAGTAGTAGACCTAATAATATTCCCAGTCCATGGACAACAATGCCTAAAACATTTAAGATACGGGCATTCTTTGAAACACCATTAAGAAAAATTAAAAGAAGGATAGGAGTAAAGAGAGTGGGTTATTAAAAAACTATGTTAAAACATTGGAAATTGGTATTACTGGCAATTTTAGGATTTCATTTATTTCTTTTGACTCAGTTAAAATTTACTGCCTGGCCAGAAATGCTTCTTTGGCCGTATATGATGGCGCAAGGGTTTTTGCCATATAAAGATATGGCTATTGCTCACACTCCCCATCTTTTGGTTGATTTGGCTGTGTTTTTCAAGATATTTGGAACAGGAGTAGTTCAGCTAAAAATATATACTTGGCTTTTAGTTATAGCTTGTGATCTCTTGGTCTTTTGGGTTACAAATAAACTTTGGAGCCGAAAGATTGCACTTGCCTCAGTTTTTTCTTTTTCCATTGCTCAGATATTTTTTGATGGCAATGGTCTTTGGTTTGATTTAATGCTGGCCCCACTTTCTCTTTTTACTTATTACTTAATGATACAAAAGAAATATTTTTGGTCGGGGGTTGTTTGGGCTTTGATGTTTTTAACAAAACAAACTGCTGTTTGGTTTTTAATACCTATGGGTATCACAATACTTCAGAATAAAACAGAAAAATTTAATTTATCAAAAAGTACATTTTTTGGAGCACTGTCAGTTATTGGTTTATTTACTCTTATATTAATAGTTTTTGGGATATTTCCCGATTTCTATAATTGGGCAATTAAGTTTGGAGTTTTTATCCTTCCAGGTTCTCAAGGTCAAATACAATTACCTGATATCAAAAATTTAATAATTGCTATCTTTCCTTTTACAATTTTTTTGCCATTTTTATTAAACAAAAAAACAAGAAATGTAATTTTACTGCTCTGGGCAATGGTGGGTGCTATGGGGGTTTATCCTCGGTTTGAATACTTTCATATCCAACCAGCACTACCATTTTTAGCAATAGTTTTAGGATTGGTTATTACTCAGATAAAAAGAAAAGGTTTAGTTAAACTCTTTATGATATTTTATCTAGTTGGTTCAATCTATCTTTTTGCAAATTATTTTATGAGAAATTGGAGAGAAGGAACTAGATTTTTAGAGGCAGATGTTGCCAGTATAGTTTCTTATGTTAAAAACAACACTCAAGAGAATGAAAAAATATTTGTATTGAACTGGTGGGACAATATCTATCCTCTGACAAAAACTATACCAGCCACTGATCCTTGGGTACCTCAGCTGGCGTGGTATCAAAACACCTCTGGAATACAAGAAAAAGAGATTGAAGATCTTAAATCTTCAAAACCAAAACTTATTCTTTTTAAAGAATATGAACAAACAGGGTTAGCTGCATATGTACCCCAAAGAGTTTACGAATACGTAATAGAAAATTATAAATTAAAAGAAAAAATTGATGGAATTCAAATTCTTATCCCCAGAAACTGACATGAAGAAACTAGTATTATTTTTATTTTTAATAATTACTCTTGCATCAGTCTTTGTTCACTACCGAAACTATACTGACTTGGTTGGCTTTACCCTGGACGCTCCAATTCACTTGACCGCAGCAAAAGAAATGGTTGATTCTGGAAAAATAAACTTAATAGGGCCAAGTGTAACAAGTAAAGAAACATTTGGCAGAATGGTCTTTACAGGACCATTTCATTATTATGTTTTAGCGATCTTGGGAATCATATCCAATTGGAACGTGATATTCATAAGTGGATTTTATACAGTACTGTGGATAACTACTTTTGTCATTCTTTTTTTCTGGTTAAATAAAAGATTTGGAGGAACGATTGCCATTCTTTTGTATACTCTTCTTTCCTTTTATCCGTTTTTTATTCAAGTATCAAGGCAAATATGGAATCCCCAGTTTATTCCCTTATTTGGAACAATGTTTTTATTATGTTTGGTTGAAAGAAAAAAGATATATCACTATTTATTTGCAGGAATATTTTGGGGATTGGGACTGAATGTCCATTACGCAACACTACTTTGGATATTTATTGCTATTCCCTTTATAGTATCTGAGATTTATCAGAAAAAGTTTTATATAAAAAATTGGCTGATGTTAATTTTGGGTGTAATTATTGCAGAACTTCCTTTAATTGTTTTTGAGCTTAGACATAATTTTTATAACATTAATACCATCCTCTTTCATCTTAGATATGGCAACTTCTCTGTAGGTTACACATTCAACATCTGGTACTATTATGTTCTTCCATTCTTGGCACCTGCAGTACTTTTTATGGGAAAGTTTTTATACAGTATAAAGAGAAGGAAATTTTTTATTGTTCCCATTCTAGTACTTTCTGGCCTTTCCTTTTATTTCATGCTTTTATCGTTTAGTTCACAAGGGCAAAAGGCAATGCATTATCCAGGCTGGAGCATTGCCACCCAAAAGAAAGTAGTGAATATAATTATTAAGGATAATGAAGAAGATTTTGAAGTTGCAGAAACGATTAGCTCTGATACCCAAGCTATGGATATTAGATGGTGGTTAAAGCAAGAGGGGGTAAATGTAATGGAAGTGGATCAGTATAAAGAGGCTCCTGTGCTTTATTTGGTATCATCTTCCGATAGACCTCCAGAAACAGAAACAGTTTGGGAAGTTTCATCACTTAAACCGTTTAAAGTCATAACTAAAGTAGAATTGGACAAAGATCTTTTTTTGTATAAGATAAAAAGAATATAAGCATAGCTTGTTAGAATATCATGAAAATTGCATTCTTAAGTTTTTATAGCGGTGTCGTTTATAGAGGTGTTGAGACATATGTCCACGAACTAGCTGACAAACTATCAAAGATGGGTAATGACGTAACTGTCTATCAAAACGGCTCAGCTGTATATGGAGGTTCATACAATACAGTTGTTATTGGAGAGAAAACCCATATGTTTAAAAAAGGCACCGTAGCAATAGTATTAAATCAACTAATCGACGCATTTGTTGTTGGAAAGTTTACTCAAAAAGCACTAAATCAAATTTCTAAAGATACAGATATTTTAGTTGCTACAAATAATCGACTTCAAGCTTTATTGTCAAGGTTGTGGTGTTTATCCAAAAAACCAAAGCTTGTTATTCCTGGACAAAGTGGTCCGGGACTCGACGAGAGATTTGCACTTTATTGTTTTCCAGACGCTTTTGTCCCCCTTTCTGAGTATCAAAAAGAATGGGCAAAAAAAATAAATCCATTAATTAAAGTTTCAAGTGTTATACATAATGGCGTATCGCTCGAAAAATTCTCAGGAAAGTTTAAAAGAATTGATTTTGGTTTGAAGGGTAAAGTTATCCTTTGTGCGGCTGCACTTTGGCACATAATGAAACGTCAACATTTATTAATACGAGCGGTTTCAAAATTAAAGGATGTTTCTTTAATTTTGGCTGGAAGTGGTGAGGAAAAAGAATATCTTGAAAAGTTGGGGCATGATATGTTGGGTAATCGTTTCCTTGTTAAATCTTTTGACTATGCTGAAATGCCCAGAGTATATGCAAGTTGTGATTTGTTTTCTTTTCCAACGTGGAGAATTGAATCGTTTGGGATTGTTATGGTTGAAGCCATGGCATCTGGTTTACCAGTGGTTGCCAGCGATGACCCCATCAGAAAAGAAATCGTTGGGAACGCGGGTATATTAGTCGATCCTACTGATACTGACGAATATGCTAAGGCTCTGCAAAAAGCATTAGATATAAATTGGGGAGACAAGCCCAGAAGACAAGCAGAAAAGTTTTCTTGGGATATAATAGCTAAACAATATGAAAATCTTTTCAAAACACTTTAAAAACAAAGACAATTTATTCTTAATTGCAGTCTTAGTTTTTGCATTTTTGCTGCGTGTAATTCTTTTAGATCGTTTTCCAATTGGAATGACTCATGATGAACTGAATCATATTGTTACTGCCAAATCACTTTTTTTTGAGCACACATTCGTTCCAGGTACGGGACCAGCGGTACTTCCAACAAACATGTCCTATTCTACGGTTACAATACCTGAGGTTTCATCAATAATTTTAGCTACATTAATTGGAGGGTTACCATTGTCATTATTCACAAGTAGAATCGTTGGTGCTCTATTCAGTGTACTTTCTATTTGGGCAATCTATTACATTGCTTTACATATAACCAAAAAGCGTTTGTTTGCACAAATAACCATTCTTCTAATGGCAATAAACCCATGGAGTTTTCTTCTTGGGAGAACAATGGCTGAGCTTAACTTCTTTGTTGCCTTTTTTCTTTTAGGATTTTTGGTATTACTTAAATCGAAAGGGTGGGGAATAATGCGTGCTCTACCATTTTATTTATTAGGCTTCTTTAGTTATACGGGAGGTCAAATTTCATTTTTAGCTTTTATGATAACCACTCCCATTTATCATTATTTTATTTCAACTAAAAACAAAAAAAATCTTAAGATATACGCTATTTTTATAGGTATTGTTTCCTTGATTTTTGCGGGATATGTTTTTGTAACTTTACAGAATCAAACATTTAAATCCCGTGGTGCAGAACTTTATTTACCAAACCAACCTGAAATTGCAGATACTGTGAATGAGAGTAGAAAGCTATCTATTCAAACCCCTTTCAATAACTTATTTATAAATAAGGCAACGGTATATGCCAATGGTTTTATTAGTAAATACATTAATACATTTTCTGTAGATTTTCTTTTCTTAAAAGGGGAAGCTCGTGCTATTTTTTCATACCAAACTCACGGTACATTTTATTTAATTGATTTGATATTTATTGTAATAGGATTATCCTCACTATTTGTCATAAACAGAAAAGGTTGGATTTTATTCTTGGCAATAATTGCTGGTTGTTCTGTTACGTCGGGTTTAAGTGTAGTAGAAAGTTCATATAGTCAAAGAGTGGGACTTATTTATCCTTTCTTAATAATGCTTTCAGGAATTGGGATAGCGACAATAATTACAGAGGTAAAACAAAAAAAGTTAAGAATAATATTATCAATTGCAATTACTCTTTTATATTTAATCTCCTTAGCTAATTTGATGCATATCTATTTTATTCGTTTCCCAATTTATGCATCTGATGGCTGGTTTTTCCAAGACAGAGTACTCACAAGCTATATAAAAAAAGTTAGTATGGCTAATACTGAAACTAAAGTAGTGGTCTATTCCGTAGAACCCAAGATAATTTTTGAGGAATATCTTTTTTATACCAACACATACGATAAAAATAATATTAAACTAATTAATAAACAACTAGATATAAAGGATTATTCTATTGGTAACATAACCTTTACCGATAAATGTCCTGAGGCAAATCCTAATAAAGACACAATAACAATTTTTGAAGGATCTATGGGTTGTTACACCCTATCTAGTCTTACAGATATGGTTCGAATCTCGCGATTAAAAGATGTTCATGCAAACTATCATATTTATAATGACCAACTTTGCAATAATTTTAAATTAAATAGTTATATTCCTCTATCTGCATATAATGATTTTTCTGTAGAGAAACAATCTCTGAACCAATTCTGTTTAAATTGGGTTACTAAGATTGAAGAATGAAATTATTAAAGGGAAAAAATCTGCTTCTTTTGGCTATTTTTTTGATTGCTGCAGCAGTCAGGTTTTACAATTTCCCCAACCGTGTTACTTTTTGGAGTGAACAAGCGAGAAGTCTTGTAGTTTCGGCTGACTATATTCACCATAAACCATCGCTTCTTGGACAACCGTATTTTATTAGGGAAGATTCAAACTCACACATCTTGTATAGTGGAGCGCTTTTTAATTATTCACTTGTTCCACTTCTTTTGGTAACTAATTATGACCCCGTTATTATTACTGTATTTTTTACACTTCTTAATATCTTAACTGGGTTTGTAATATATTTAGTTGCAAAGAAATCTTTTAATTCATCAACAGCAATAATATCTACATCACTTTTTCTTTTTAACGATTTGATGATCTATCACTCTCTTTTTATATGGGCTTATAATGTTCTTCCTCTGGTTGGAATTCTAACTTTATATTTTTCTTGGAAGTATACACATAAAAATTCAGAAAAAGATATTTTTACCATAGGTTTACTATCTGGAATTGGAATTAGTTTACAATTCCTTTTTGCACCAATTGCTCTTTTGGTTTTTATTGTTAACTTTATAAAAAGTAAAAATAAAATACTTGCAACTCTTTTATTTGGTTTTGGAATGATACTAGCTAATCTTCCAATGTTGATTTTTGACATACGCCACAACTTTTATAATCTATCTACTTTATTCCAATACTTTCTTGATACCTTGGGGGGGGAAAGTAATGCTAGTTTTTCCTATTACTATCTTCTTCCTTTTTGGCCATTGTTTGCAATAATTTTAGGTTACTTTGTTGTAAAAATTATCAAATGGGACAGATTAGTAGCTGCTTTTGTAATTACAATTTATATATATTTAAATCTGACTTCGCAAAGAGTGTCTTTTATAAAACCTACAGGAATGCCAGAAGGAATTAATACTAGTGATATTGATAAAGCTTCAAATATTATCTCTAGAAACGTAAAAGGTGAATTTAATGTTGCAGAAGTCTTAGATTTTGATAAAAGGGCATATGTTTTGAGATATTTTACTGAGTATAAATATGGCAAAAAACCACTAGGGGAGACCCAATATCAAAATATCAAAGAACTATATGTACTCAGCCAAAAAGGTTATAATTTTGACAAATCAGATGTCTGGGAGGTTTATGCAGGTGGAAAGTATAATGTAAGCTTATTATCAGACGTAGGAAAAGGATACGCAGTTTACAAACTAACAAAATAAGCAATGCTTATTAGAATACCATGAAAATATCAGTAATAATTCCAACTTATAATGAAGCAAAAGTAATTGATAATTGCTTGATGTCTTTGGCTAAGCAATCAATGGATGATATGGAGATAATAGTAGTTGATGATGGTTCAACCGACTCCACAATTAAGAAAATATCCAAATTAAAAACAGGAGATCTCAATCTAAAAATAGAAAGCGGATCTCACCAGGGGGCGGGTGCAGCAAGAAATTTAGGAGTCCAACAAGCATTAGGTCAAATCCTTGTATTTGTTGATGCTGACATGACTTTTGACAAGAATTTTATTGGAAATCTTGTTAAGCCGATATTATTAGGGGAAGCCAGGGGAACTTTTAGTAAAGACGAAAATGTAAGCAATTGGGATAACATTTGGGCAAGATGCTGGAATATAAATGAAGGTTGGGAAGAAAAAAAACGCCACCCTAAAAACTATCCCGACCACCAGCCCGTATTTCGTGCAATTCTTAAAAGTGAATTTGATAGAGTTTGGGGTTTTACTCCAGGAGGATATGATGACGATTGGAGCTTGAGTAAAAAACTTGGATACCAGGCGAAAGCATCACCAAATGCAATCTTCTATCACAGAAATCCCGAATCTTTGGGTGAAGTTTATAAACATGCAAAGTGGGTGGGAAAAAGAAAGTACAAATATGGTTTTCTTGGCTACATAGTAGGAATTATTAGAGCCTCAGTCCTAATCTCTTTAGTTGTAGGGATATATAAATCCATTAAACATTTATCACCAACCTTTTTAATATTTAAAATTATCTATGATTTTGGAATTTTGGTCGGTATTATAGAACTTTTGATAAGTGGAAAATCTTCAAAATGATTTACTTAATTATCTTTGTGGGACTTATATTAAGACTGATTTCATCAAATCAATCACTGTGGCTTGATGAGGCTACAACTGCACTAGTTGCTAAGATGTCCCTGGGAGATATTTTTACTAAGTTTTTGCCTGGAGATTTTCACCCACCTTTGTTTTATTTAATAGAGAAATATTGGTCTACGATATTTGGTTATTCAGAAATTGCACTAAGGGTTCCGTCAATTTTATTTGGTTTGGGGACAATCTATATCACTTACTTAATTGCAAAAAAGATTTTTAATAGTCGCATAGCTCTTTTGTCTGGAGTACTAATGGCCACTTCAGGGCTTTCAATTTATTATTCTCAAGAAGCTAGAATGTATAGTTTGGCTGCTTTTTTGGTTACTGCACTTTTTTATTTATTTCTAGAAAAAAAGTGGATATTGTTTTCAACTGTATTAGTTCTTCTTGGGGCTTCCGATTACGTTTCTCTTTTTGTTCTTCCCGTGTTTTGGATCTTAGGTTTTAAAAATTGGAAGAAACTTTTGTTTTCCCATGTTCCAATTCTTTCATTCTTTGTAATCTGGTTTCCTATATTTCAAAAGCAATTATTAAGTGGGCTATCACTTGAAGGATCTAATTGGTGGAATTTGTTAGGTCCTGCAACTTTCAAAAATGCAGCTCTGATTCCTGTTAAATTTATCTTTGGGAGAATAAGTTTTGATGACAAAACACTTTACGGCATTATTGCTGGGATTGCTATATGTTTATTTAGTTTTGTTCTTTTCAAAGTCAGAAAAAGTTCAAAGCTTCTTTGGGGTTGGCTGGTTATACCAATAGTACTGGGAATCTTGATTAGTTTTAAGATTCCCACTCTTTCCTATTTCAGATTTATCTTTTGTTTACCAGCTCTTTATATTTTAGTGGCGGCGGGATTAGATAAGTTTACAAAATACAGATACTTACTTATAACAATCTTTCTTTTAATAAATATATCAAGCTCAATGTATTATCTTCTAACCCCAAGATTTCAAAGAGAGGACTGGAGGAAGGCAGTGGGTGAGATAGGGGAAGATGTAATAATTTTACCAGCTTACTCACAAACTGAGGCTTTGGAGTATTATGGTAAGGGCGACCAAATAATAAACATTAACAATTTTGAGGGAGGTCAAAAGGTGGTTTGGCTCTCACGCTATGTTTGGTGGGTGTTTGATTCAACTGATTTGGCCAGGAAGAAAGTAGAGAGTTTAGGCTATAATAAGGTACTTGAAAACAACTTTAATGGAGTGGTTTTTTGGAAATATAACAAATGAAAATAGCAATCGATATAAGCCAAATAGTTTATGGAACTGGGGTATCTGTTTATACAAAGAATCTTGTAGATAATCTACTCAAGATTGATCGTGAGAATGAATATATTCTTTTTGCGGGAAGTTTAAGAAGAAAAGGTGAAATTCTTTCAATATATCCTTCATCTAAAGTTTTTCCTATCCCTCCAACCCTAGCAGATTTGGTTTGGAATAGACTGCATGTATTTCCAATTGAGAAGCTAATAGGGAATGTAGATGTATTTCATACCTCCGACTGGTCAGAACCACCCTCAAGTGCCTTTAAGGTGACCACAGTGCATGATTTAGCACCGTTTCTGTATCCCAACCTTTTTCCAAGAGACATAATTCGTAATATTGTTGATGTTCATAAACATAAGTTGTCTTGGGTTAGGGAAGAGAGTAAAAGGATAATTGTTCCAACTAACGCTACAAAGAAAGATTTGATAAGTCTTGGGTATAAAGAACAATTAATTCGTGTTATTCCTGAATCAATCCCCGAAGGATTCAAAAAAGCATCCAAGGAAGAAATTGAAAGAATTCTTCGTAAATATAAAATCTTTGGAAACTATGTATTGTCAGTTGGAATTGATCCAAGAAAAAATACTGAAAGAATAATAAAAGCGTTTGAACATAGTTCTGCAGGACGGGATCTTAAAATGGTTTTGGTTGGGTCACCCAAATACACAAAGATAAAAGAAGCAAGGAATATTAGAATCCTGGGTAGAGTAGAGACAAATGACTTAGTAGCCCTCTACTCAGGTGCAAGTGCACTAATCTACCCATCCCTTTATGAAGGATTTGGTTTACCTATTCTTGAAGCCTTTGCTTGTGAATGTCCAGTGGTTACATCAGACATTTCTTCAATGGCTGAAGTTGCAGGTGACGCAGCAGCTTTGGTTGATCCCTACAAAACAGAATCAATTGTGGAAGGTATTGATAGGGTATTGCGAGGTCCAAAGAGTTATATAGAAAAAGGATTAAGAAGAGTCCAGGATTTCTCTTGGGACAAAACAGCCAGGATGACACTGGATGTCTACAAGGAGGTCATTCTATGAGTTGGGTCTGGGTGGCCTTGCTTTCACCAGCAGTTTACTCAATAGTTAATTTTGTTGATAAATATATTCTTTCGAGGCATATAAAAGACTATAGAGGGATTTCTATGTATTCAGCTGTAATGGCTGTTATTTTTGGATCATTTTTTTGGTATTTTGGAGGGCAGCCAATACTTTCATCTCGAGATTCAATACTTATTATTACCTCAGGTGTTTTTACATTTTGGGCAATGGTTTTGTATTTCAAAGCTCTTTCACTTGAGGATACAAGTAAAATAATAATTTTATTTCAAATGGGGCCCGTGTTGATTTTAATACTATCCTATTTCTTTTTAAATGAAAGGATAAATTTAGGTCAATTTATTGGCTTTTTATTGGTCTTATCTGCATCTGTTGGAGTGTCGGTTGAAAAGAAAGAAATGAGATTGAAGCTCTCGAAGTCGTTCTATTTAATTTTGTTGAATCAAATATTGTGGTCGGTTGGGGCGGTGATTTTTAAATTTGTAGTAGATCAAAACAGCTTTATAAAAGTTGTATCGTATGAGAGTTGGGGAATAGCTTTGGGAGGAATAATACTGTTTGCTGCATTTCCAAATATCCGTAATCCGTTTTTAAATACTTTCAAAACACTAGAAAAACGGGCTGTATTTTTTGTTTTCTTAAATGAAGGTATTTTTGTAATAGCAAGATTATTAAATTTTGCGGCCATATCAATGGGTCCTTTGGCATTGGTGAGTATCTTAGGAAGCACATCGGTATTTTTTGGTTTAATTTATGGTGTTATTCTTTCACTTGTTTTTCCAAGTATATTCAAAGAAGGGTTGTCAAAACAATCTATAATTAAAAATGTTGGGTTTGGGATCTTGGCATTTATAGGAATTTGTTTTATTTATTAATATATTGAATATAATTGACTTATGATAATAGGAATTGATGGAAATGAGGCTAATATTAAAAACCGAGTAGGTGTGAACACCTATGCTTACGAACTTCTTAAAAATATGGCTAAACTACAGGATAGTGGAAAAAATGATCACAAACTCATAGTTTATCTTAAAAACGACCCCCTTAACGACATGCCCGAACAAACTGCGAACTTTAAATATAAAATAATTCCTGGTGGGGGAATGTGGATTTTAACAAAGCTTATGCCACGTTTAATTTTTAACTCAGATAAACTAGATGTCTTCTTCTCTCCAAGCCATTATTTACCACCTCTAGCGTCAATGCCACGCATATGCTCAATTATGGACCTTGGATACCTCGAGTTTTCGGAACAATTTACAAAAAAAGTGTTTTGGCAGTTGCGTTACTGGAGTGCTATCAGTATATATGTATCAAAAGCGGTCATTGCAATATCAAACAGTACAAAACGGGATATTGTACGACACTATCCATTTGCTGAACATAAAACCTACGTTACCCACCTTGCATATGATGTTAATCAATTTAACAAAGAAATATCAGAAAAAGATGTGCGACGTGTGTTAAATAAGTACTCCATAGTTGATGACTATGTTCTATACCTTGGAACACTCAAGCCAAGTAAAAATATAGAGGGTTTGATTGCAGCCTTTCAATCAGTAATTACCAATTACCAGTTACCAGTTAACAATTTAAAACTGGTGATAGCAGGAAAGAAAGGTTGGATGTTTGATACTATATACAAAAAGGCCAAGGATTTGGGATTAAGTGATAAGATTGTATACACAGATTTTATTCCTGAAGAAGATAAGGCAGGGCTAATCGCAGGAGCTAAAGTGTTTGTCCTTCCTTCTTTTTGGGAGGGGTTTGGACTGGACGCACTAAATACCATGGCAAGTGGAGTGCCAGTTGTAGCCAGTAATGTTGGATCTCTTCCTGAGGTGGTGGGGGAAGCTGGAATAATGGTTGACCCCAATAGTATAGATAGTATAGCTGAAGGTATAGCTAGCGTACTTTCTGCTACTAAGTTAGAATATAATAGTATAGTGGAAAAAGGATTTTCCCAGGTATCAAAGTTTACCTGGGAAGAAACAGCCAAAAAGACTTTAGAAATTATTGAAAATGTTCACTGACAAGACGGGGAAAAAACTAACAACATCACAGGCATTTCCAAAGATAATGAATCGCATATATAACTATTTCTTAGATTTTGAATTGATGATACTAAGATGGGTGAGTCATGTGCCATCGCACTCTTTCAGAAAATTATTCTACTGCCTTTCTGGTATGAAGATCGGTAAAGGATCAGTGGTTCATATGTGGGCTAACTTTTTTGACCCAAGTGAGATAGTAATTGGGAATGACACAATTGTGGGGGATCATGCTTTCTTAGATGGTAGGGCACACTTAACAATAGGGAACCATGTAGATATAGCATCAAGTGTCATGATCTATAACTCAGAACATGATTTAGAGAGTAATGATTTTGTAGCAAGAACGGAACCAGTTGAAGTAGGAGACTATGTGTTTATAGGTCCCAGAGCAATAATTTTACCAGGAGTAAAAATAGGGAAGGGTGCAGTGATTGCAGCAGGAGCAGTTGTTACAAAAAACGTAGATGACTTCACCATTGTTGGAGGAGTACCCGCAAAAGTAATTGGGGAGAGGAAAAATAAAAATCCAGATTACAAATTAGGGAGGGCACGCCTTTTCCAATAATGTTTAAAAAAACCTTAATTGTTTTTTATGTTTTGTTTTCTCTAATTATTCTTTCTTACGTATCACTCCCCAATTATAATTTTCCAACTCCCCCACCCGATTCTGTTCAATCAAAAGAACCTGCTGATATGGAAGAACCTTTAAGGAAAGCTTATTTTACCAATTACACAAGAAACGAAGTTCTTAGTTGGTATAAAGCACAATTTGATTATTCATCCGTAGGAAAAATAAAACTTCCAACATATTTACTAAATTATCCACCTGAGGAATCACAAAGTATTATTCGTGATCAAACAAGAAGTACTTTTTTACAAGAGGTTGTTCATCCCTTTCGTGAGACGGTATTTATTAATGGTTATGAACCAGCTACTGGAGATGATAAAAATAGGATTGTAATAGACGGAACACACTGGAGACAAAAGATTATTATCAAATACATTCCTAGTACATTTATTTTGAGATTTATTATTACCCTTGCAAGCTTAGCTGCAATTCCCGTTCTTTACTCTGCTTTTGTTTCTGAGTTTAGCTTCTTAAAAAAAATGACAAAAAGTCGTAGAATCAAATAATATGGAAAGACCTGAAATATCAATAATACTAATCACAAACAAAAAAGACTACATTCTGGACTGTTTAAAGTCCGTATATGCCGCTTTGAAAAACATTCCCAATGAAGTAATACTCATCGATAATGTTTCTCAGGATAAAGTTGGGGAAATGTCCAAGAAGAAATATCCAGATCTGATAGTTTTGCGCCGTGAGGTTAATGGTGGGTTTGGACAGAATAACAATATGGGAATGAAGATTGCAAAGGGGAGGTATGTACTTCTTTTAAATGACGATACAAAAATAATAGATAAAAATATTTTTAAAGACATGATTACTTGGATGGATGCTCACCCCAAGGCGGGATCGGCTACTTGCGGCTTAGTTAATCCAGACCTTAAAACATTCCAAGGGTCGGGTGGATCCTTCCCAACTCTTCTAAAAGTTTTTGCCTGGATGACATTTATAGATGATATTCCGGGACTTGATAATTTAATTAAGCCATATCACCCACTTCATGGTTGGTCACCATTTCATACAAATGAAGATTATTTTAAAAAACCACACAAACAGGATTGGTTAACTGGGGCATACTATTTAATGAGAAAAGAAGCAATGGATCAAGCAGGTTTATTTGATGAAGATTTCTTTTTATATGTTGAAGAAGTTGAACTTGCCTATCGTCTTGCCAAAAAGGGTTGGGAAGCATGGTACCTACCTAAATGGAAAACACTCCATTATGGAATGGCAACAAACGGAAGTGAAAAGGCTACAATATTTGAAATGCAGAATCTTAAACTTTTTTATAAGAAACACTTTCCTACTTGGCAAATGCCGATTTTAACATTCTTATTAAAATTTGGAATAACTCTAAGAATAATTCTTTACGGAATAATTAATCCAAGCGTGGCTAAAATCTATGCAAAAGCTTTCACAGTGGTTTAAAGGAGCAATCCCTAAGTATTTACTAGCTGCAGTACTAATAATAGTGCCTTTGTTTCCAAAATTTCCCCTGCTTTCAATTCCTGGTACATATGTAGCTATAAGATTTGAAGATATTATTCTATTAATCCTGGGGATTGTGGTACTAATAAAAGTAATTTTCAATTTTAAAACAATTATTAAGGATAAAATTGTTATAGCTTTTATAATATTTTTTGCGGTAAATTTGATCTCACTTATGTCTGGAGTTTTTCTTACAAAAACTGTTACGTTTCATATTGGACTTCTTAATTATGTTAGACGTATTGAATACCTGGTTCCTTTCTTTGCAATTCTGACATTATTTACAAAAGAACAAATCAAAAACAATTTGAGTTATTTTGTAAAAATTCTAGTTTTGGTTACTGTTGTAACTTTTATTTATGGCATAGGACAAAGATATTTAAGTTTCCCAATAATAATTACCCAGAATGATACCTATTCAAAAGGGGTAGCTCTTCGCTGGACTTCTGGGAGCCATATAAGTTCAACCTTTGCGGGACATTACGACCTAGCAGCCTTTATGGTAATGGTTTTGCCTATCTTTGTTACGCTTCTTTTAACTCTTAAAAGTTGGGGAAATAAAATTTGGCTTTTTGTAGCAACTGGAGGAGGAATTTGGCTTTTAGTTAACTCACTTTCAAGAATAGCTCAGGTATCATACTTAGTCGCAATGGGAGTAGCACTTCTTTTGGCACGCAAATTTAAAGCCTTGGTAATTGTTATGATAATAAGTATTACATTGATTGGTCTTTCCTCAAGCCTGTATGCGCGCTTTAGTAGAGTTATAGATGTTTATTACCATAAAATTACAGCAACAAATATTTCAGATATTAGACAAAGCTTTGTTGTTAATGCAGAAGATCAGGTATTACCTTCACTCAGGCCAGAAACAACAGTTCCAACTCCTACTCCAGTTCCAATATTTGAGGATAGATCAACTTCCATTAGATTAAAAGTTGAATGGCCGCGAGCAATTCGGGCATTAAGTAAAAATCCCCTTCTTGGTACTGGTTATTCGTCAATTGGGCTCGCAACTGATAACGATTTCTTAAGAATGCTGGGAGAGACTGGTATTTTGGGATTTGCGGCATTCTTTTTAATATTTGCAAGAATAGGTATAGTGTTTATAAAATCAATATCTATTCGTAAAAGTTTTTCTACGCTAGAACTAGGTTTTATTATTGGAATAGCTGGAGCAATTATTGGAACGTTTGTCAGTGCTACTTTTATTGATATTTTTGAAGCGTCGAAATTTGCTACCATTTTCTGGTTATTGGTGGGTTATTCCGTGTATTTGATTAGAAGTCATTTGAATGAATAAGCAAATTGCCCAATTCCTAGCCACCAAGAAATTCGAGTATATATTGTTATCGTTCATAATCTTGTGTGGATTTTTGGTCAGACTGTACAAAATCGACAATCCTGTTGCTGATTGGCATAGTTGGAGGCAAGCGGATACTGCATCAGTTACCAGAAATTACATTAATTTTGGAATTAATTTACTCGTTCCTAAATTTGACGATATAAGTAGTATCCAATCCAGAATTTCCAATCCCGAAGGATTTAGAATGGTAGAATTTCCTTTTTATAACGCACTGAGCGCATTTATATCAGTTAACTTGGGCTTTTTTAGTGTTGAGGTTTGGTCACGTCTTGTTACGATTTTTTGTGCCCTTATTACCTCTTTCTTTTTATATTTGATAGGTAAAAGAATAATAGGAAAGTGGGGAGGAATACTTTCTGCTTTCTTCTACCTTTTTATTCCATTTAACATTTATTTTACGCGTGTAATTTTACCAGATCCAATGGGAGTAACCTTTGGAGTAGTAGCACTTTGGTTTTTTATAAAATTTTCCGATGATGCTGGAGAATTATATTTATATTTATCGGCGGTATTTTTTGCATTAATGCTTCTTATTAAACCCTATCTGGGATTTTATCTTTTCCCTGTTATTTACCTTTTTATTAACAGGTTCGGTTTAAAAACAATACTTAAGGATAAAAAATTAGTTCTCAAAGTAATTATTTTTCTAGCTATTATACTCATTCCCTTTATTGTATGGAGATGGTGGGAGTCAAAGTTTCCTGCAGGCATTCCACTTTTTTGGTGGGCATTTAATGGAAATGGAATAAGGTTCCATCCTGCATTTTGGAATTGGATTTTTGGAGAAAGAATTGGGCATTTGATTTTAGGATCGTTTGGTTTAGTCCCATTTATTTTTGGAATCCTAAACACAGAAAAGAAGACGCTTCGCGATAAAAACAACTTTATCCATTGGTTTCTGATCGGAGCCCTTTTCTATTTTATAGCTGTAGCTAACGCCAATGTTATGCACGACTATTATCAAATTTTGGTTATTCCCATGATTGCTTTGACTCTTTCTTCGGGAAGCATATATCTTTGGAATCAGAATGTATTTAATAAAATTATTGCTAGATCTATCTTAGTTTTCTCTGTATTTATCATGCTAATAACAGGTTGGTTTCAAGTGAAAGGAAACTATGTAGTTAACCACTGGGAGATAATTGAGGCAGGGAAAGCAATTGATAAAATTGCCCCCAAAGACGCATTGGTAGTTGCCCCATATGTGGGAGATACGGCTTTTTTGTATCAAACAAAAAGAAAGGGCTGGCCTGCAATTGATGACTCAATAGACAACATAATCAAAAAAGGAGCTAATTATTATGTTTCAGTTGATTTGGGGAGCGTTGACACTAAAATGATAGAATCTCGGTTTAAAACAGTAGAAAAAAATGATAAATATATAATAGTTGATCTCGGTAAAGAACTAACCAAATACGAATGAAGATCTTAATGCTTGTTCCATTTATTCCTAATGACCAAATGAGTGGTGGTCAAACTCGTTGGTACAATTTAATTAAACAACTTTCAAAAAAACACAAAGTAACTCTCATGACTTTGGTTAAAGATGATTGGGAAAGAAAATTTATTCCTGAACTTGAAAAATATTGTGAGAAAGTTATGGTTTTTAAACGTCCCAAGTCCCCTTGGACATTAAGAAACCTTTTCTTAACCCTAATCACTTTTAACCCCCTTGTTGTTATCCGAAATTTGTCTCTTGATGAAATGAAGGCCATAAGAAAAGAGATGTCAGAACACAAATATGATCTAATTCATGCTGAAACCTTTTATGTTATGCCACATATTCCAAAAACAAAAACACCCATTGTTCTTGTCGAACCCACAATTGAATTTTCAGTTTATAAGCATTATGTAGATCAAGAAGTTCCTTGGTTTTTTAAACCTATTTATATGTTTGATGTAATTAAACTTCGTTTTTGGGAGAAGTATTATTGGAAAAAAGCCAATAAACTTTTTGCGGTTTCAGAAGATGATAAAAAAGTAATGCAAAAAGAAATTCCAGGAATAAAAGTTGGAGTACTTCCAAACGGTATTGATTCTGAATACTTCAATGAGAAGAAGTTTGATAAAAGTAAAATTCCAACCATTCTATATGTAGGAAATTATAAATGGATGCAAAATATTGAGGCAGTTAATATTCTAATCAATGATATCTGGCCAAAGATAAAGGCAGAAATAAAGCACTGCAGGTTTTGGATAGTAGGAGTTAACATGCCCACCCAAGTCGTAGATTATTCCAAAAACAATCCTGATATTAAAGTAAGTGAGGGACTTCCTGATATTCGTGAAGCATATAAATCATCTTGGGTTTTAGTTGCACCAATTAAGGGTCCTGGAGGAACAAGACTCAAAGTCTTGGAAGCGATGGCTTCTGGGCTTCCTGTAGTATCCACTTCTGTTGGTGTTGCAGGGCTTGGAATAACACCAGGGAAAGAAGCTTTAATTTCAGAGACAACATCGGGTCTAACTGACTTGGCAATTGGTGTCTTGAAAAATGAAGAATTAGCTGTCAGAATTGGTGAAAATGGAAGGAAGTTTGTACAGGGCGGCTACGATTGGAATTCAATTGTGGCTAAACTAAATAATGTATATGAACAAACCAGAACTGTCAGTAATAATTCTTAACTACAATACAAAAGAGCTTTTGGAAGATTGTCTTAATTCTGTAAAGGCTCATATGCATGAGGTTTCTATGGAGGTAATAGTTTCAGATAATTCCTCAACCGATGGAAGCCCAGAAATGATTAAGAAGAAGTTTCCTTGGGTAAAATATATAGAAGGACCCAATGAGGGATTCTCAAAAGGAAATAACCGTGCCAGGCCACTTGTAGAGGGGGAAATGGTTCTTTTCCTTAATCCCGATACAGTAGTCCATGATAATGTTTTTGCCTGGACAACTCGCTATCTTAAAGAACACAAAGACGTTGGGGCAGTGACTTGCAAGTTGGTTCTTCCTAGTGGAAAGATTGATAAAGACATAAGGCGCCGTTTCCCAACCCCTTGGATTTCATTCCAACATTTGGTATTAGGAATGAACAAAGCCTATTGGTATGAAGATATTCCTGAAGATGCAACTCATACAGTGGACGCTATTCAGGGAGCTTTCTTTTTAACCTGGAAAAAGGTTTTGGATAAAGTTGATTGGTATGACCCCAATTACTTCTTTGATGGGGAAGATGTTGATCTTTGTTTCCAGATACATAAAGAAGGATACAGACTTGTTTATTATCCTGATACATATGTGACCCACTTAAAAGGTGTAACAAAAGGAAAAGTGGCAAAATGGAAATATAAAGTAACACCACAACAGAGAAAAAAACTAAGACTTGCAGGGGTTGCCTCGATGGAAAGATTTTTCAAAAAAAATCTTTGGAAAAATTATCCAATCTGGTTTAATTATTTTGTACTTTTTGGTATTAAAGTCTTCAAGGTGGTCAGATATATAAGAGTTGCCATTTTATCCTCATATTAAATGAAAATAGTTATTGATGGTCGCCTTTATGGTCTAGAGAACGCTGGATTAGGTAGATATATCAAAAATTTAGTATCTGAGCTAGTTAGAATTGATTCTAAAAACGATTATGTCTTGCTTCTTAGAAAGAAGTATTTTGATTTATTAGAACTTCCAAAAAATTGGAAAAAAGTTTTAATAGGTTTTGGACACTATGGTTTTGGTGAGCAGTTAATTCTTCCTGGTTTAGTTGAAAATGAAAAACCAGATCTAGTTCATTTTCCACACTTTAATGTTCCAGTTTTATATTCTGGTAATTATATTGTTACTATTCATGATCTTCTGATGCATAAGCAAATTGGCCTTGCTTCAACCACCCTACCTGCTCCTGTCTATTTTATTAAAAGACTTGCTTACAGATTTGTATTTGATTGTGCAGTGAAAAAATCCAAAGCTATTATAGTCCCAAGCCGTGCAGTTAAGGATGAGCTTAGTATGGAATATAACAACGTTTCAAATAAAACCCACGTAACTTATGAAGGATTAGATAATAAGATTTCAAATGAAAAAGGAATAAATATAGATACTCCCTACTTTGTTTATACGGGTAATGCCTATCCACATAAGAATTTAAAAAGACTCATCCAAGCCATGGTTCATCTAAACAATAATCGAGATGAAAAAATTCAACTACTAATTGCTTCTTCTAGAAATGTATTTACAAAACGCATCGAAAAGATAATTAAAGACTTAAAAGCTGGAAGTTTTGTCAGACTTTTGGGTTTTGTTCCAGATAGTAAGTTGGGTGGGTTATACAAAAAATCACTAGGGTTTACCCTTTCTTCACTTTCGGAAGGATTTGGTCTTCCTGGATTAGAAGCTATGGGGGCGGGAACTATACTACTGGCATCAGACATTCCAGTTTTTAAAGAAGTGTATGGGTCAAATGCGGTTTACTTTAACCCACAGGAGTCTTCTTCAATCCAAAAAGCAATGGAAAAAGTTTTGGATATGAATCCTACCGAACGCAAAAAAAGAATCAATGAGGGTCAACAGTTTGCAAAGAAATATTCTTGGGCTACAATGGCCAAACAAACCTTAGATATCTATAAAAATGAAAGTAGCAATTGTATACGACAGGGTAAATAAGTGGGGAGGGGCAGAAAGGGTTCTTTTAGCACTCCATCAGATTTTTCCCAAAGCACCACTTTACACATCGGTCTATGATGAAAAGAAAGCTTCTTGGGCAAAAGCATTCCCGTTAGTTGTAACTTCTTTTTTGCAAAACATACCATTTGCTAGATCAAATCATGAATTTTTGGGGACACTAATGCCTTTGGCATTTGAATCTTTTGATTTTTCAAAGTTTGATCTAGTAATTTCAGTTACATCAGAGGCAGCAAAAGGAATTAAAACAAATCCTAAAACATTCCACCTCTGTTATTGTCTTACTCCAACCCGTTATTTATGGAGCGGGAGAAACTTTTATTTTAAATACCCTCCCAGTAAGTTTGGTTTTATACCCTTTTTTAATTTACTTTCCAAGCCATTCATATATTTCTTAAGAAA